>NZ_JBALDF010000076.1:0-75436 GCF_036917275.1 Nostoc sp. | reverse complement strand
TAGGGGTAGCCCTACGCAAAAATAGCTCGATGCCAGGGACAATAATCTAACCAAAGCCTCCCGATTATCTTCGGGTAGGCTTTTGTTTTTGCTGAAAGGTACTGTTAAAACAACAGAAAAACTTATTTTAAAAGAAGATTGTAAAGATGATTAGTATCCCCTCGATAATCCGGGATAGCAGAGAAGAATAAAAAAGTCAGCAAGGTACAAAAACGTCAACGACAAACTCCAAAAAAACACATCAAGAGTAGCAATAATCAAAGCATCAAAATAGATAGGGAAGAAATACTGGAGTATCCCCGAGAATTACGGTCATAAGATGCACAATTTAAGGGTTAGTTCGCAAAACGTCTCGAAGAGAAGAAGTAATCGTTTAAGACATCAGACTCACAACCGACAACGTATTATTTCGGAAACAGAAATATTACTCAGCGTCAGAAATGAAAACTTATTTAGCAGAATTACCCTGTGGTTATGAAGGGGAATTTAGTCCAGGAATCAAAATCTTGGTGAGCAGTTTGTACTACGGGCGTAACATGACCCAAGGCAAGTTGTTAAAATTTTTAGAGGACATATAATTCGCCAGAAACCTCCTCTTAATCCTTTAGGTTGGTCTTGGTCAGCAGAATGATTGCTTATCCCGAATCTTTGAAGGGATACGATGTATTAATTAGCATTATTCTGGTTGCTACAACCAATCGAAAGCTATAGGCAGGGAATCTGTCTGGAGCTTGGCAAGCATTGGAAGAGGCTCTAAAAATAGATCGTAGCCCTAAAGCGGTAGCAAAGTTATTCAGTTAGGTTAACACGCGAAGATGCATCACAACATTAATGATCGACAATACTGTTCACCTAGATTTAATCTAGCTGTAGGTTGCTTGATGCGATCGCCTCATGGTAATTTTCTCGAATTCACCAGATAATTTAAATTTTGTTCAATCCCAATATCTTGCTGAGTCCTTCTGGTAATATAGTTCGATATTACATATCCTCAACAATAACGAAATCTACTACAACCTAAATCCCAAATGTGAGCCACAGTTAGGAAAAAGAGGAATATATCGGGCTGATGGTGAGCACAAACATAGCGTACTAAATTAAATAGCAATGTTGTGGGTTTTGAATTTATCTGATGGTCATCATACTCTGCTAGATATTGCAAAAAGGTCGGGAATGTCATTTGATGTTATTAAATATGCTGTTGATACATATATTGATAAATGGCTTACTGACTTGCCTTACTAAATCATCTTAATTCTTTAAAATCCGACAACAGTAGTTAAAAATACTTATTTTGTATTTACTTACTTTAATATTACTTTTACATTATATTTATAATTACTGCTCTAAAAGTAGCTAAACTTCATTCTTGAGAATATACCCTACCTGTTCACTATTGCTTAGAAAAACATAATATCCTGCTTCATGATTACTTAAACAAAATGTCATTGATTATACCATTGTAGTAGCAGCTTAAAAGATTGATATTAGAAAAGTAGTTTAAAAATATAGCTTGTCTGTCTACTATTATGAATAAAAAATGGGCTGCTAAACGACTTACAATCAATCTCACATCAAGCGAGGCACAGAAGCTTGAACAATACTGTTCAATGACGGGCAGACCAGCAACCGATGTGATTCGGGAGTTAATCCGTTCTCTTTCTACTCAAGAGGAAAAAGTCCCCCAAACTTAGGAAATCATACTAAACAAAAAATGAAACTATGACAAGCACATCTCAATTTGTGAGTAAAATATAGTATTTCATAGTTAAGCTGTTATTTTCTTGCAAACACGCGCTATAGGTAGCAACTGAACACAACCTAAATGTGATTCTGCTCATTTAGCTATGTCAATATGGATGGTTTTGAGCTAATAGTTCACCTACAAGCGAATCCCCAAGCCCGTTCTGTTCTCATCTAGGACTAACGCACTGTACAAATTAATTATGGTATGCATTTACCATGCATAGGTCGATTTCAGGCTTTTATTAATCATTCTTTGATAGTAAATAGACCTGCGCTTTGGGGGCACAGCAATGCTATGCCCCTACGACAGATGTGATTTTTCAAATCATTCATATATGGCTTTGCCAAAACCTGCCCTTTAAATTTACATACAGGAGTAGAGCGATTGCCTCTTCGAGAGTTAAGAATCTAATCAGAGAGTGCGTTAGCGTAACTTACTGTATGTATCGCTTGTTCTCAATTGCGACGGAAATTCCTCTTACGTTGCTTGTGCCTTGCGACTTCTTTACGCTTGTGTTTTTCCAATGGCGTTTCAAAGTGACGATGCTTTCTCATGTCTGGAAAAATACCTGCTTTAGAAACTTCCCTCTTAAATCGACGTAAGGCTGACTCAATTCCTTCATTTTCGCCCACAAATACTTGGGTCATTTTCATCTCCTACTTAATTGGTACTGGGCAATTTTAAGACATCCAGTAGACCGAAGCGCAAAAAGGGCAGATAATGATTCTGCCCTTAAAACGTTAAAACTGAATTTTTTATCTTAAATCTTAGTAACGTCCTCGAGAGTATCCTCCACCGCCGCCGCTGCCGCGACGGTCACCACCAAAGGAACCACCTCTATCTTCCTTGGGTTTAGCCTTATTCACTTTGAGGTCGCGTCCCATCCACTCAGCACCATCAAGAGCTTCAATGGCAGCTGTTTCTTCAGCTTCTGTACCCATCTCTACGAAAGCAAAGCCGCGAGGGCGTCCAGTTTCACGGTCAGTAGGTAACTGAACCCGTTTTACAGAACCATGTTCGGCAAAAACAGAAGTGAGGTCTTCTTGTGTGACCTCGTAGGATAGATTACCTACATAAATTGACATGCGTTATCTCCAAAATCATAGGTGTGTAGAGATTTAGATTTCGGAGACAAGCTTGTTAAGACCAAAAGGGAAAAGCCTGTCAATACTAAAAACAAACACTGTAACCGAATTTTATTCTCACCTAATTACCTTAGCACATCATTCAGTTCTTACCCACCGTAAAAAAGGAAGTACTAAGAGTCAGCGATCGCCCGATGCCTTCTCAAAGGATGTTTTAAAAATCCTCTAATTACTAGCAAATTTAATCACCTTATTTTCTAGATTTATACGCTTGTAATTAAGACCCTTTTAGGAAAATCAACAGCCCTACTTTTTAAGGGAAGCCAGCGCTCAGAGGGGTCCCCCCAAGTGGAGCGACTGGCGTGGATTAGGGAGGATCAATAAGAGCCTAAAATCACAGCCAAACACTTCTCAAACATCCTCTAAGTCATGGATTCATGGGCAACTCCGACATTGAGTAGCAGAAATTCCCCAAATAATTGCAAAATAAATGCAGTTCGTCATTGTTACTACCTGGAAATGCCGACTACACTTGCTGACGCACGAAATGTGCTTTCTGACCTCATCCCTCGGTACTCAAAGCGTGTAGATTATCTGATGATTCGCCTTGAAGAAGCAGAAGGGACTGATATCTTGTTGCGTGGCGACAAGGTAGAAACCCTCAGTGAAGGCATCTCAATTGGTGGACATATTCGCGCTTGTTATAAAGGTGGATGGGGGTTGAGCTGCTTTAACGAGCTGGCAACAATTCAGGATCGGATAGAAGAAGCAATCGCTGCTGCGCGGATGGTTGGTGATGAAGAAACTTTACTTGCACCCATTGACCCGGTGCAAGCAGTATGCATTATACCCCTAAAAGGCACCGATCCCCGAAAAATTCCACTTTCAAAGAAAAAACAATTGTGCGATCGCTATGCCCAATTGCTCAAAAGCGTTGATCACCGGATTACCACTACCTCGGTGCGCTATGGAGACAGTGCCCAAAAAGTGATCATTGCTACTTCGGAAGGGACTTTAATCGAGCAATCTTGGGTGGATATGGAAATGCGCTTTGCCGCCACCGCCAGAAATGGCGAAACCGTACAAACTGGACGGGAAACTACTGGTTCTCGCAAAGCTTATGAAGATTTAACTGATTTGGATGAACAGGTTAAAAGTGCTGCCCAAAGAGCGATCGCAGCTTTATCTCTGCCATCGGTGAAAGGCAATACCTACACCGTCGTTATTGATCCAATTCTTACCGGCTTGTTTGTCCACGAAGCCTTCGGACATCTTTCTGAGGCTGATATGGCTTACGAAAACCCTGATTTGTTAGAAGTCATGACCATTGGACGGCGGTTTGGGCCAGAAGAACTCCAAATTTTTGATGGTGCTGCCCCACAGGGACATCGCGGTAGCTATTTTTACGACGATGAAGGCACGCCTGCTACTACTACTCAACTAATTAAAGATGGAGTTTTAGTTGGACGTTTACATTCTCGTGAAACCGCTGGCAAATTGGAGGAAGCGCCTACGGGTAACGCCCGCTGTCTCAACTATCACTTTACGCCCATTGTGCGGATGACAAATACCTGGATTGAACGGGGTAAAACACCAGTCAAAGACTTATTCACCGATATCAAAGAAGGAGTATATGCCCGTAATTGGTTGGGTGGGATGACGAATGGTGAAATGTTCACCTTTAGTGCCGGGGAAGCGTGGATGATTAGGAACGGTAAAATTGCTGAACCTGTGAAGGATGTAACGCTTTCGGGAAATGTATTCCAAACTTTAGCGGATATTGAGGCAATTGGTGATGATTTTTACTGGGATGAATCCGGTGGTTGTGGTAAAGGAGGGCAAAACGGCTTGTCAGTGGGTTGTGGTGGCCCTAGTCTCCGAATTCGAGATGTAGTGGTTGGTGGGGAAACCTGAACTACTCGCCGCTATAGTCGGTACTCAGGGTTAACTCAAGTTTCTAGTACAGTACGGCGTCAGTTTGCCTACCTTTAACAAGGGGATTTTGCCCCAAATCTTGTTAATTGAGATGGTGGCTAGATTTTGCCGTACTATACTAGTACAGCACGGCGGAAATAAGCAGACCATTGAAAAGCCCTAAAGAGCTTATTTCATAATACTTTTGACTTTTGACTTTTGATTTTTGACTTCCGCGTTGTGGTACTAGTCTCACGGAGAAATGCCTCAATTCAAATCAATTTGCTAGCCAGAAAGCGACGTTACGCGCATAAGTTTTGATATCTTCTAAGGCGCGTGGCTCTTTTTTTATGCCATCTCCTGGTGGTTCATCTACAAAAGTGGGACAGCCTTGGTTGATATCCCAGTTGTAATTTACTAAATGATGGAAACTGGAGTTAGCTACTGCTCGTCCTAATCTATTTCCCTGTTCATCTTGATGATGCTCGATCGCTACAACCAAATTGAAGTTACGATCTGTAACTAAACTTTTACCCAGAGCAATTACCCGCGCGTTTGCATTGCCCAAAGACACGCCAATTCCACCTTCATGGGGATGTGTTGGGAAAAAATTAATACTTCCCGTAAGTGAATTGGGATTTTTTAAAAGTTCGTGAATGGGTTCAACAATGGTAATTTTTTGATAATCGCCGTTAGCTCCCGAATGATAGTTAGGCCAAGAAATATAATTTGTGTATGAGTCATCTCGGCTCCTGCGAGATTTGTCGGGATCGGGATTTTTTGTGTTGAAATAGTGAACATCACCAATGTCAACTAAACCACACATCGAACAGCCCATATCCTGATGATCGCGTGTTGCTAGAATACCGCCGCCGCGTTGCCGAAAAGCATTAATTCCGGCAATGTCTTTTTCGGTTAAACCCTTATCCACCTCTAAGCCAAATAGCCAAAGTTCATCAAAATCTGATTTGTCGAGACTGCTTAAAACTGGATCACCACCTACTGCATCTGATTCGTAATCCCGTCCTGTAACTTCAAATAAGGAGTTTCCTGCTTCGTCTTGAATCGATGCTAAGTAATCTTGTAACATTGAGAAACGAAAAATGCTCCAGTCATCTTCAGTTGTAGGAATCGTAGTCTGCAAAAGAATACGAATTGGTTTTGCCATAACCTTTGCCAGATGAACATCACAATTGAGTATAGCGATCGCTTTGCACTAATTAATGCTTAAATTTTTAAATTCCTCAACATCCGTCCCAAGGATGAGAGTAACTCATAACTTTAGGTAGTAGCGCTAGTAGTTGAGGATAGCTAATTTAGAGAAAAGTGATTGCAATATTGACTTTGGTTTGATTCACACACACTAATCCCCGTGGCGCGTACTAGGGATTTACTGCCTGTCTGGGTAAACTGGATAGCCTCAATTAAAAAGTTCCTTAGCACAGCGACAGATATGAAAGCAGATCAACTCCTGAAAAACTATCAAGCAGGTGTCAGAGACTTTACTGGTGTCAACTTGAGCGAGGCAAACTTAAGGGAAGCCGATCTCAGTGGCATAGTTTTGGATAGAGCAATTTTAGATGGAGCTAATCTGAGTCACGCTAATTTAGCCCAAGCAAGTTTGATTGAGGCAGACTTAAATGGAGCAGATTTGAGCAATGCTAACCTCACTGGTAGCAACCTAAGTGGAGCCATTTTAGATGGAGCTATCTTGGATGGAGCAGCAATGGAAGGAGCTAATTTGAGTCAGGCTGATTTGACGGTTGCTAAACTGATTGAAACTAACTTGAGTGACGCGGATTTACAGGAAGCAAGCTTGATAGCGGCGAATCTAGATGGAGCCGATTTGAGTGGTGCAGATTTAGGTGTGGCCGACTTGTCGCAGGCAAATCTCACCCAAGCAGATTTGAACCAGACAAATTTGAGCGGAGCAAATTTGGAGGGAGCCAATATAGAAGGAACCATCCTAGATGAAAATGTGTGACATCTTCCGCCGCTAAATCGCAGCACCGATTATAGCGGTGGGATATCAGGCGAATTAGTTAAATCAGTCAACATCAACAAGTAAACTATTTTCACTGAAAATTTAGAGCAATTTGTAATTGAGTCCAATAGAGACTTAACAAAAAAAGCACCTTCACTATTAGCCTTGGGGAGTAAGCCTCAAAGCCTCTGACGCCACATGCAAGGCTCGTCGGCAGAGCCAGTCGCTCATGGGGAGCCACTGCGGTGGACGGGTTCCCCGGCATAAAGCAAGTGGCGTGGAAACCTCCTTGGCGCTAGCCCTCTCTTTGAGAGAAGGACAGACAGCGCTGACTCCCCAAGGCAGTGCAGTGGCTCCTCCTTACAGACTACGGTGTACACACAAGTCGAAAAAAGGTGTTGCTGACTCAAAATATGAATCAGGCGATCGCTCTCAGAACTCGAAACTTTGAGCTTGGAACCCGGAAGCCGAGATCAGAACTCGGAACTTTGAGCTTGGAACACCAAACGCCGAGATCAGAACTCAGAACTTTGAGCTTGGAACACCAAACGCCGAGATCAGAACTCAGAACTTTGAGCTTGGAACACCAAACGCCAAGATCAGAACTCGGAACTTTGAGCTTGGAACACTGAACGCCGAGATCAGAACTCGAAATTTTGAGCTTGGAACATCGAACGCCAAGATCAGAACTCGAAACTTTGAGCTTGGAACACCGAACGCCGAGATCAGAACTCGGAACGCCCCGATCAGAACTCGGAATGTTGCATGAGAGTCTATAACTTGTGTGTACACATTATCCGCTTGCAAGAACAAGTAGCGTGGATATATTTTCTACACACAAGGATACTACTTTGAAAAAGTTTGCTACAAGTAGTGTTATTTACGATTGTCATAATTAAAACAACCGACTCTCAACTATAAATGGAGAACTTTATCCTCGCTGTCACACTCTATGTCAACCCTATGACAGGAAATGATACCAATACTGGTTCACGATTGAGTCCATTTAAAAGCCTCACCCGGGCCTTAAAAGTAACCAAAATCTCCATGATAATTCATCTGGAGTCGGGGACTTACAGCGCTGCTAGTGGTGAGGTGTTCCCACTAATCATCCCTGGAGGGGCGACAGTGGTAGGTAACGAAGCGAACAAAGGTGCAGAGATTGTAATTTCTGGGAGTGGCGAGTATCAAAGTCCCAGCTTTGGTATCCAAAATATCACGTTTCTCTTGCTAGATAATGCCAGTCTTTTAGGTGTAACTGTCACCAATCCCTCAGCCAAAGGTACTGGTATCTGGATTGAATCGGCTGCACCTACTTTAGCTAACAATACTTTGAGCGACTGCGGGCGGGAAGGTGTGTTTACCACTGGTACTGCCAAACCCACAATTTTAGATAACATATTTGTGCAAAATACTGCTAGTGGGTTAGTGATGGCAGGTCATAGCCAGGGAGAAGTACTGCGGAATGTATTTCAAAGAAACCCTTTAGGCATAGCAATTAGTGACTTTGCCGCTCCGGCGATCGCAAATAACAAATTATCAGAAAATCGCACAGCGATCGCACTTTCTCGCAACGCCCGCCCTGTGCTGCGTCAAAATCTCATTGTTAAAAATACCCAAGGTGGTCTATTAGTCAATGGCAATGCAATTCCTGACTTAGGTAATACCGAAGATCCTGCTGATAATATTTTTCGTGATCATAGTGAATTCGATTTATACAATGCCACTACACAAAAGCTGGTTTCGGTAGGTAATCAGTTGAATCCTGCTCTAGTCAAGGGCTTAGTCGAATTGCTTCCAGCCGAACGAGTAGCAGTTAGCACCAGTTTTTCTGAGGCTCCGACTGAATCCCCATCTGAAAAACTCCCCGCGCCTGTTCAACTGGATGAACATTGGGCAGAACCATTTATCCAGGCATTAGTGAGCATGGATTTAACTCATAGTTTCGCTGATGGTAGCTACCAGACAGATAAACCCATGACTCGCGCCCAGTACGCGGCTTTAGTAGCGATCGCCTTTAACCCATTTCCTAAAATCCCAGCACCTGATTTTATGGACGTACCCGAGGATTTTTGGGCTTATAGCGCAATCCAAATCGCGGCTAGCGGTGGCTTTGTTGGCGGATTTAGCGATCGCACTTTCCGCCCTGATCAAAATGTCCAGCGCCTACAGGTGATTGTCTCCCTAGTAAACGGACTGGGACTACCTTCTGCTGATAGCCATGCTTTAGAAGTTTACAGCGATCGTCATACCATTCCCGACTATGCCCGGACAGCCGTTGCCACTGCTACACAACGGGGAATAGTTGTCAACTATCCAGATCCGAAAGTACTTGCACCTTCACGTTCGGCAACACGCGCCGAAGTTGCAGCAATGGTTTATCAGGCATTAGTTGCCATTGGGCGAACACCTGCAATTAAATCTATCTATGTAGGGTTGCATTCTAGAAGTTCACAAGTAGAATAGGAAACACTGCCTATCGGCTTAGTAACTCGTGAAAAAAAATCATGTAGTTAAAAGCACGTTAGGCTAATATGCGATGGGTGACAAATCTTAGACCTATTGCCTAAAGCTAATAGCCCCATGTTAACAACACTTCCAGACACCTCTGCCAACTTGGCGATCGCTTTATTAATTAACTATAGTTTCGATCTCAGTGGGTATAGTGCCAATGAGCTAGTTGAGCGTTGGCAAACGCAATATCCCCTTAATTGGCTACACCTGGCAGTGATTGAGGCACTATATCAAGGTCGTTATAAAGCGGTTTCCGTGCAGCAAATTTTAGTATTTTGGCAGCGCCGGGATCAGGCTACATATCATTTCAACATGGAATTTGAACGGATGATTTGTAGCAAATTTCCCCAAAAATTAACCTTATCGCCTACTCCTGCCCTACCACCAGCCAAGAAAAACCCTACTGTAGAGAAAGTCACGAGTCCTCAATTACCACCTGCTAAGATTGGCAACGGTTATCAACACAGCAATACTGCAACTCTACAACTGAAAAGTTACGAAAAAAAGGCATCTTTGAGTGAAGAAGAGGGGAAGCAGGAAGATAGAGACAGTAGAACCGTCCTAAAGTCTCCCCTTTCTGGGAAATTTGCCTCTTCGGCAACGCTTCAGCTATCATCTACTGTCAGCCAAAGGCAAACTTCACAAGAAAATCCACCATCCTCTCCATCAACATTGCATCATAAACGGGCAAAACTGCTACCACCTGCTGCTATTCATGCTCCAATCGGGCAATTTACCCCAGAAAAAAGCGATCGCTCTGAGTCTTTCACGTCTAAACTCAAAGCGATGTCTGGCGAACAAAATCCGCCAATTGGGGGGAGTGGGGAGTAATTAATGTTTTTAAGTTTTTACTCTGCAACCAACTGCATAAAGCGCTGATCATCAGCAATATCATCAAAATCTAGGTCAATTGCTGCGTCTTCTTTATACCTGGGATTAAGTTCAATTGCTTGTTGTAGAGTTAGCAGAGATCGTTCAACTTGTCTTTGCAGTGCGTAACAGGCTGCTTTGTTATAATAGGCACTGGCATAATCTGACTTAATTTCTAAGGCTTTGTCAAAACTAGCGATCGCTTCATCATCGCGTCCCAATCTCACCAAAGTATAACCATGTTTATCCCAGATTTTGGGAGAATTGGGTTGAAATTGCAGCGCTTTATTAAAGGATACCATTGCCTCTTCGTATTGTTCCAATGCTACTAAGGAAAGACCGCGATTTAACCAAGCAACTGCATCGTCAGGTTTGATTTGTGTAGCTTTGTCAAATGAGGCAAAGGCTTGCTGATGCTGTTGTAAGTTACCAAAAGCAACGCCGCGATCGCACCAAGCTTGATGATAATCTGTTTGGAGTTTAATAGCTTGGTCATAAGATGCGATCGCATCTTGGTAGCGTTTTAATCTTCCGAGAGTTAGACCTCGTTTTAACCAAGCCACAGGTTCATCAGGTTGGATTTTAACCGCTTGGTTGTAAGCTGCGATCGCATCTTGATAGCGCCTTTCAGAAAACAGCGCATCTCCCTGTTTTACATACTCATCAACAGTGAATTCTGCTTCTTGTGGCTGTTCCTGTATTTCTTCCTCAACTTGACAATTCACTGCCTCTGGAATAGATGCAGTCTCAACTTTAACTTCAGAATTCACTGCTTCTGGGATGGATGCAGATGTCATCTCAACCAGTTCTTTAAGAATTAGATCCTTTCTTTGTTGGGCATCTAATTGTAACTCAGAAAGTTGAGAGACAAACTCAGTTTCTAATCTTTCTATCTTCTCTAAAATGAGAATCTTTTGTTTTTGAGCATTCAATTGTAATTCTGAAAATTGCGAAGTAAATTCCGATCCCGATTTTTCTAAATTCTCAATAATTAACTCTTTCCGCTTTTGAGCATCTACTTGTAATTCAGATAGTTGAGCAGCAGACTCTGATTGTAATATTACTAAACTCTCAATAATTTTATTTTTTTGCTCTTGAGCATCTGCCTGTAATTCAGATAAGTGAGATTTAAATTGATTATCTAATTTTCCTAAATTATCAAATGTAATCTCTTTTTTGGTTTGAGCATCTACTTGTAATTCGGATAATTGAGAAGCAAATTCTGACTGCAATTTTGTGAAGCTTTCAAAAGCTATATCTTTTTGCTTTTGAGCATCAGACTGCCATCCAGAAAGTTGAGATGTAAAATCAGACCTTGATATTTCTAAATCAGCAACGGCTAGTTCTTGTTGGTGTTGCACCCCTAATTTAAAATTAGAGATTTCCTCCGTCATGAAAGATGCTAATTTTACTAAATTTTCCAGTGCTATATCTCTTTGTTGTTGAGCATCAAACTCTAATTTAGATAGCCCAGAAGCAAAATTTGACTCTAAATTTACTATATTTTCTTGAGATTTTTTGAGTTCCGTTTCTAATCTACTTAATACCTGAGCTTTAGCTAAATCTAATTCCGATGTCAGGGTAGATAAATTTTCTTGCTCGTTTTTAATTTTTTGTTGTAAACTAACTGTTTCCTGTTCTAATTCATAATTTATTTTTTTAGCTTCTTGAATAATATTTTCAGCATCTTGCTTAACGGTGGTTAGCTGATTTTGTAACTTTTCCATTCCCTGTAGTTGTTGCATTGCTCTATCAACAATTTCCCGGATTACCACCCGTCGCAGGAGCCAAAATAAAACAATGATTGCGACTGGAAATAGACTTAATATAACTAGCCAGATATCGAGTAAGATAGTTGTACGGCTAAAAGCGCTCTTAAAATCAGATTGCACTTGCTGTTGAATTCGCTTTTCTGCTCGTAGTCGCACTAATTCTTCCTGTTCCTGATTTGATAACACTGGAGTAGGAGTTAATGCTGGGGAAAGTGATGGTGCAGCTTGTCCACTGGCAATTCCAACGGATAACAGTAAGGGTAAAAAGACAATAGTACTTTTTACAATTAAAGCGAAAACAGCTTGATTTTTGCTCTTCATAACAACCATCTCAGTCTGTTGGTCAGGTTTTGAAGCGGCGTGCCTCTCTCCAATCTATAACAGAATTAAGTAGTGAAATGTTGTAGAGGCAGTGGGAAATGCTAAACCATCCTTAACTAATCTGCCCTCCCATCTGCCACTGTACGCGAAATTTAACTGGTGGAGTGCAGTCAATACCTACCTACTTACCGAACTAGTTTAGACTTTGTTCCTACAGATGGCAGAGCAATACAGTTCAGTTAAGGATAATTGTGGGTTGGGTTGAACGTAGACAAAGGAGGCGGCTTAAGGCAGGGTAGTCAAACCCAACAAATGCCCGTCTAGGTTGGGTTTCGTTTCTCAAACACCACTTGCTTCTCCCTACGGCCCTTCTCAAGACAGGAGACGCTCTTGCTACCAAGATCCCTGTAGGGGTACAAGTCGGGAAACCCGTTTGGGCACTGTGGCTCCCCAACCTACGCAATATATTTTATCTGGCTTTAACCCAAGCGTATTGGATGGCAGAGTGGGTTAAGTTGGAAGCCCCACCTATACGCTAAGTGTCAGGCGTGGGTACTTCGCACTAACATTAGATTATCTAGGGTAAGCAGATTACTTGTCCTAAAATTAACTTAACAAAGGCAGTAGAAAATGAGTCGCATAAATCCTTACACACTGCAATTGCAGATTACCCGAATGTTTGAGCAAGGGCAATCATTTTTTGCCACAACCAAGGTACAGGAATGGTTGAAAGAACGCAAACACAATCCAGAAGATTATGACATTATTTTCCATAAAAAACCTGCGCCTCCTGGTTCAAAAGAAGTGATGGTAGTGGAAATTGAATTACGCCGCAAAGATGGACAACCTGTAGATCCTTGGTTGCAGGAACAAGCAAATCTCCATGCCTGATTTTATCAACCAGCAATTTTCAATTTAAATTCATATTATCTTAACAGAATTTACCAAAATAGAGCGTTCCCCAATTGGGAACGCTCTTTGTTATCTTTGTATTGCTCATAAATACCTAATGTCTCGTAAAGCCTGCGGTATAGCTTCTCTACAAGACGCTACGCGAACCTTCAGGGCGTAGCCTCTTCAAAAGTTGAGAAGAAAAGGAACAGAGAATTTCATGAATCATTTAAAACTGCTATAGAAATAGCAAATTTTACTTCTGTCTCTGCACTTTTGTCCTTTCTGTGGGAGCTTGCGGTAATTCGGCAAATGTGTGCGTTAATAAAAATTACCCAATCAGGTGAATCAAATGGGTGAGGTATAAGAAACATAAAATATAGTAGCTTAAGGCTATAAATGGTTGCTTGGTACACCAATTTATAGCCTCAAAAATTAGGAAGTGGATGATGACTGTAAACCAAATTATTGAAAATTCACCAAATCATATTTGTACCGACTTTGGTAAACGTTTCTTTGCCTGGATGATGGCTCAAAGTAGCGGCACGTATGATAAAATTGTAGGCGATCGCAAACGTTCTCTTTTTGCTAATCTTCAAGGGAAGGTGTTAGAAATTGGGCCAGTAACTGGCCCTAACTTACCTTACTATCCTAAAGATATCCAGTGGATAGGAATTGAGCCAAATCCACATATGCATTCCTATCTCCAAAAACAAGCTGAAAAACTTGGCTTAACCATTGACCTCAGAATTGGTAATGCTGAATGGTTAGATGCCGAAGATAACAGCATAGATACTGTTGTCAGTACCTTAGTTTTGTGTTCAGTGCCGAATATAGATTATACATTACAGGCAATTTTAAGAGTACTCAAACCAGGTGGACGGTTCTTATTTATTGAACACGTCGCCGCCCCTCAAGGGACTTTATTGCGAAAATTACAAAGCGCAATTAGTCCGATTTGGGAAGTTATAGGTGATGGTTGTCATCCAGATAGAGAAACTTGGATAGCGTTGGAAAATGCTGGTTTCACTAATATAAGTTATGAGCGATTTGACGCACAATTGCCGATTATTAGTCCTCATATTATCGGCGTAGCGACAAAGTGAAATAACTTTTTGAGTCTTGCTGAATAAAAGTATGAATATTTCATGCAGTGGAGCCAGTGGATGAGGAAAATTCATTCATATTTTCACCCAATAATACCTCTGTTTTCGACAATTGCTTATTTAGGAATAGATATTATCTGTACGATTGCCCATATCAAAAACATTAAATTCAATTCCGTCTAACTTTAGCCTCAGAGCCTCTAATAAGAGGTTTACCCTTTCTTCAATAAAAATGGTTAGGGCGTGTTCAGGAAGTGCATCGGTTCTTGACCATTCAAGAATAATCGTAGGTATAAGATGAGAGCATAGCACTGTCTCTAAATCAGGATCGTCATATTCTTTGAGATAATCTAATGGATTTTTATCGCTAATTTTCAAATTAGTTATTTGAGACAGATAGGCAATATTCATCAAGCTATCAGATTCTATGTGACTAGCAATGCCACTCTGTTTAATAAAGTTAACTGGAAATATATGGTGCAAGTTAGGCTTATCTGTTAGCAGATAATAAACATCAGACAAAACATCTCTATGCGGTTTTGCCCAATCCTGCGGCTTGTGGTTTGCATAAAGTGATAGTATTGCTCTGGATAAGCGACCTCTATAACTGTAAAAAGATTTTCTTATTGAATTCTTATCAATATCAAATTGATTGAATGAGTAAGTACTATTAGCCTTTTGTTGATTAACAAAGTCTATATGTTGCCAGAGGTGAGTAGTATTTGTTAGTAAGTCTGCATTATGAAAACTATAATACCAAAAATATTTATTTAAAAAACTATAATCTGGTTTATCATTACGATAAAAATATGCTGTGATAGTCAAATATAAATATCGGTAAGGAATTAATCTTGTACCTTTAATATGCAAAATATTATCAAAAAAATCAAAAGTTTTCACAACTGCTATTTTAAAATTAGACCATACAGCTTCAATATGCTCTGTTTTTAGCTCATTAAGATACTTATCAGTAATATTTTGTATCCCTGCATTGGGAAATGAAAGTTTTACTACTACAGCTAGCATTTGGAGCAATGTCCAATCATCAACATTCGCATATTGACTGCTAGCAATAGACTTTCTAAAATTATTAATCAATTCACGAAGGTAAAATCCAGGAATATTATTCTTTTTGTCCTCAATACGAAAAGTCTTAGCCACCACAATATCAAAGATATATAATGGTTTACCAGCTTGATTAATCCGCTCAAATATTTGGCAGACTTCTGCAACTTCAATACCTCGTAATTCAATGAAGGACATTCGATAATTATCCAAAACTTCTTTACACTTCGCAAGCTGTTGTCTGTAGGGATGATCAAAATTCCCATAGCCACCTTTATAAAGATTTCTTTCAACATTGCCATAATCATTTTTAATATCTTCTAATTTGACAATCAGTTTTTCCTCATAACGTTCATTTTTACTTTTATTTCCTTTATTTTGTCCATTTTTATCATCTATTTCATCCCAAAATAAAAATCTTTTGATATAGCTTGCATCATCGGTTGCATCAGTAAATTCAATAGTCAAATCTACATATAGTGTCGGGTTAAACTTATTTTTGCAAACAATTTTATCTCCATATATTGAGGTTAGAAGGGCAGTTGTCCTTTGTTGTCCATCTAAAATATATTGGTATTCGTTAGAAGAAAAATTATCAGCAAGCTCAATACCTCCTATTTCTCTATGACTTTCTAGTTTAGTACTGGTTTTCCAAATTAAAATACTTCCTAAAGGGTAAAATTTATAAATACTATCCCAGAGTTTTTTAACATTCTCTTTCTCCCAGACAATATCTCGCTGAAAAGTGGGAATTTGATACTTTCTAGCTAAGAGATTATCCAAATAGGTAGAAATAGCAGAATTAGTTGGCTGAATGCGATCAGTGTATGTAGACATTAAATTAACCTTACCTAACTTTGAGTAAATATCAAGATTGGCGTGTGAATTTAACTAAATTTAGTAAAATTCCATACTAAATTAACTGATATTTAATTAAGTGGCAACTCAGATTTTAGACAACCTCTGCAACCTTTCCTCCATACCAACGTTGCCCTGTAAGCCTCCTGTGTGTATCAGCAGCAAGCGATCGCCTTTACCAAAAAATCCCTGCTGTAGTAAATCCATCACTCCGTAAAACATTTTAGCGGTATATACGTAATCAAGAGGTACGCCATGTTCCTCGTTAAACTGTTGGCTGAAGAGTAGTAGTTCATCGTTTACCTTAGCATAGCCGCCAAAGTGGTAATCACACATCAATTCCCAAGATGCCGGACTATATGCTGCGGGTAAACCAGAGGCGAGATAACTTGTTAGCAGACTTTCGATTTCTTGTGCTAGAAATGCCCCGTTTTTCAATACTGGAAAAGCGATCGCTCTTTGTCCTTGATGCAACGAAAGCGCAATACCAGCCAGTGTGGTAGCTGTACCACAAGCTACGCATATATGATCAAATGCGTAGGCGTAGCCAGCCGTAGGCATCGGATCACCAATTATCTCCGTGCAGCCGCGCACACCATTTAAATTACTCCCACCTTCGGGAATGATAAACACCTCACCGAAACGTTGTTGCAGATATTCCTGTAGCGCTGCTGTGTTGCGTTGTCGATACATCTCGCGGTTGAGATACACAAGCTGCATACCCTGCTGTACAGCAAAACTCAGTGTCGGATTCAATGGTAGCCTCTCTTCTCCACGAATTACACCAATAGTGCGAAAACCGAAAAGATTACCAGCAGCCGCAGTTGCATAGATGTGATTGGAATAAGCGCCGCCAAAGGTGAGTAACCTCGTAAAATTTTTCTGCTTGGCCTCTAAAAGGTTGTACTTTAGCTTAAACCACTTGTTGCCGTTAACCCATCGGTGCATCAGATCGAGGCGCAGTACATACAGATCAACATCAGCGTGGCGAACAATTTCGCTGTTGATTTGTTGTAGAGGAGGAGGAAAAAAGATTAACGACATGTGTCAACATTCTAACTTAAAATTTACATTCTCTCACGTTCATTATTGAACAGAAAAGTAATGATAAACATTGAGTAATTCAATGGTAAGTCAATCAAAATGAAGAATAAATATTTCTGATGATTAGCTTTAGAAATTGGCATTTTACTAATTGAGTATTTCAGGTAAGTATAAGAAACATAACACTTGCTCCACATAATATTTTTTGGAGAAAACAAATGGTTGCAATCATCCAGCCCACTCAAGTTACTGCCAACCCAGGACGTTTGACGATTCAAACTGTTGAAATTGCTCCTCAAACGACTGCTATCCGTTGTCTCGACTGGGATAGAGAACGTTTTGATATCGAGTTTGGTTTACGAAATGGGACGACCTATAATTCTTTCTTAATTCAAGGAGAAAAAGTTGCTTTAATTGACACATCTCACCGCAAGTTTGAGCAGCTATATCTTGAGATACTGGTGGGATTAATTGATCCGACTAAAATAGATTACTTGATTATTAGCCATACAGAACCCGATCACAGTGGCTTAGTGAAAAATATTTTGCAATTAGCTCCCTCCATTACTATTGTCGGTGCTAAGGTAGCTATTCAATTTTTAGAAAATATGGTTCACCAGCCTTTTAAATCAATGCAGGTGAAAAGTGGACAGCTATTAGATTTAGGCAACGGACACCAATTAGAATTTGTTTCTGCACCTAACTTACACTGGCCTGACACAATCTTCACTTATGACCACAAAACTTCCACTCTCTACACCTGTGATGTGTTTGGGATGCACTACTGTGATGACCACACCTATGATGAAAATTTTATCTCAATAGAGGAGGATTTTAAATATTACTATGATTGTCTCATGGGCCCCAATGCCCGCTCTGTTTTGGCAGCTTTAAAGCGGATTGAAAAGTTAGAAATCGGAACAGTTGCCACAGGACATGGCCCTTTATTAAAAAATAATATCTCGGAGTGGCTTGGACGGTATCAAAACTGGAGTTTAGAACAAGCAAAAACAGAAACTTTAGTGGCTCTCTTTTATGTTGAAGATTATGGGCATAGCGAGCAGTTAGTCCGTAGTATAGCTCATGGATGTACGAAAACAGGCGTGGCAGTAGAATTATTTACTCTCAATAGTTCTGAGCCTCAAGAAGTTCGAGAATTAGTTGCCCAATCTTCTGGTTTAGTAATTGCAATGCCACCCCAATCTTCGGTGATGGTTCAAGCTTCTTTAAGTATTATTTTAGCTGCTGTTCACAAGAAACAAACAATTGGTTTATTAGAGTCGGGAGGAGGAGAAGATGAACCCGTTTACCCTTTACGTAATAAGTTTCAAGAACTAGGATTAACGGAAGCTTTTCCACCTATATTAGTTAAGGAAATTCCTAGCCAAACAATGGAACAGCTTTGTGATGAAGCGGGAACAGATATGGGTCAATGGTTAAATCGCGATCGCACCATTAAACAGATCAAATCTATCAATACCGAGCTAGAAAAAGCTTTAGGGCGTATTAGTACAGGATTATACATTATCACCGCCAAAAAAGGAGAAATTCAAAGTGCTATGTTGGCCTCTTGGGTGACACAAGCGAGTCTTGAACCTTTAGGAGTAGCGATCGCAGTATCCAAAGATCGGGCAATTGAATCTTTGATGCATGTTGGCGATCACTTTGTTTTAAACGTTTTAGAAGAAGGTAAATATCAAGGATTAATGAAACATTTCCTGAAGCGTTTTGCTCCTGGTGCAGACCGCTTTGCTGGAGTCAAAACATATCCAGCAAACAATGAATCGCCCGTTTTAGCTGAAGCCTTAGCTTATATGGAATGTGAAATCACTAGCCGCATGGACTGTGGAGATCATTGGGTAATTTATAGCACAATCCAAACTGGAAGAGTTGCCAAGCTAAATGGACTTACCGCCGCCCATCACCGCAAAATTGGCAATCATTACTAAATAGGGCATTGGTCATTCTCCTTGTCCCTTTGCTTCCCTTATTTCTCAGATTTTTGCTGTTTCTTAAAGATGCGATTCATCGCGTCTCTACCCACTCTTGTACAAACGCGATGAATCGCGTCTCCCCAAAAACTATGTATAAATCTGTTGAAAATGCCCCGACTACCATGTACGAAATCAATCGGGGGCGCGTTGTGCGAACCTTGGAATTTATCCAAGATGTAATTGTAATTTCTTTGTGTATCGGTTTATTTTGCTTCATGGTGCTTCAGGTGAAAGATATGTTTCTCTCCTTACTTCCGCCTCTAGATTTTCATGCTGTTACTGCCGATATTCTCTTTTTACTTATCTTAGTTGAGTTATTCCGACTGCTAATTATTTACCTACAGGAACATCGAGTATCTATTGGGGTAGCTGTTGAAGTTTCCATTGTTTCTGCTTTGCGAGAAGTTATTGTTAAAGGGGTTTTAGAAACAAATTGGAGTCAAGTTTTAGCAACTTGTGCCTTTTTATTAGTGCTGGGAATACTACTGTTCCTGCGAGTTTGGCTACCCCCGACCTTTGAAGGGATCGATCCGGAACAAGAAGCATCTAAACGCTATAGAAATCTAGCAAAATCTGAATTAACACAAACTAATAGTCATTAAGAACAAGCAGGGGGAATAGGAAAGGCAGACAGAGAAAGAACTATTAATTATTCATCCATCCCCAATCCCCGATCCCCAATCCCCAATCCCCATAAGAGAGGTTATTATGTCTGCTGTCACATTAACGTCCAACCATAGCAGAGATGTACAAGTTGCTGAAATTGGTAAAAATACTTTGATTCTGCGATCGCGGACTTGGGACAGATTAAAATTTGAGGTGGAGTATTCCCGCCAACGGGGAACTACAGCGAATTCTTATCTGATTCAAGCTGATAAAAAAGCTTTAATTGACCCTCCCGGCGAATCCTTTACCGAAATTTACCTTGAGCAACTAGCACAACATCTAGATTTTATCTCCCTCGATTACATTATTCTCAGTCATGTCAACCCGAACCGCAGAGCAACCTTGCAAGTATTGCTCTCTCTGGTTCCTCAAGCCACTCTCATTTGTTCTCGTCCCGCCGCCAATGCTCTAAAAACTGCCTTTCCCGAATTTGAATCACCTATTCAAGCGATGCGATCGCAAGATACTCTAGATTTAGGACAAGGACATCTTCTATCATTTATCACCGTACCAACTCCCCGGTGGGCGGATGGACTTTGTACCTATGATTCCGCCACAAAAATTCTCTATACAGATAAACTTTTTGGCGCTCATATTTGCGAAGATACTTTGTTTGATGAAGATTGGAAGGGATTAGATGCAGAACGTCGTTACTATTTTGAATGTCTTCATGCACCCCAAGCCAAACAAGTTGAAGTAGCCTTAGATAAATTGTCAGTTTTGGGAGCCAGATGTTATGCCCCAGCACACGGCCCGGTTGTCCGTTACAGCCTGAGTCGTTTTACTTATGATTATCGTCAATGGTGTCAAGGACAAAAATCTCAGGAGTTGAGTGTTGCTTTGCTCTATGCTTCTGCTTATGGTAATACAGCAACTTTAGCGAATGCGATCGCTCAAGGATTGATTCAAAATGCAATTAATGTAGAATCAATCAACTGTGAACTAGCCGATTCTGCGGAGATTAACCGCATTGTAGAAACTTGTGATGGCTTGATTATCGGCTCACCCACATTAGGCGGCCATGCACCGACTCAAATTCAAACTGCTTTAGGAATCGTCCTCTCGGTGGCGGCTAAAACTAAGTTAGCAGGGGTATTTGGTTCCTACGGTTGGAGTGGCGAAGCAATAGATTTACTAGAAAGCAAGCTCAGTGATGCAAATTATCAACTAGGGTTTGAAACAATTCGGGTACGTTTTAGCCCTACTCCTGAAATTCTTCAGCAGTGTCAAGAAGCGGGTGCTTCCTTTGCCCAAAACTTGAAGAAAACTAAAAAACTGCGGACTTCCCGTCAAGTTGTGACAGAAACTCATGTAGATCGTACCGAACAAGCGGTGGGGCGGATCGTTGGTTCTCTGTGTGTTGTGACAACTCGTGATGAAGAAACCCACAAAGGGGTTTTAACTTCTTGGATATCTCAGGCAACTTTTAACCCGCCAGGAATTATGATTGCGATCGCTCAAAAGCAAAATGCAGATTTAATGCATCATCCTGGTGATAAATTTGTGCTGAATATCCTCAAAGAAGGAAGAAATGTCCGACGATATTTTTCTCGTCATAGCACTTTAGGAGATAATCCCTTTGCAAATCTTGCCACACAAACTGCTCTTAATGGTTGTTTGATTCTAAATGAGGCATTAGCCTATTTAGAATGTACGGTGCAAAATCAGCTTGAATGTGGCGATAGATGGTTAATTTATGCCGTCATCGATCACGGTGAAGTATTGGAAAATGATGGTGTCACTGCTTTAGAGCATCGGAAATCTGGCAGCTATTATTAGCCTGCCTTTTCACGGTATATAGAAAACCTCACTTCTATTTCTCTCTCCTAAAAGGAGAGAGACTTTGATTTTCCCCCTTCCCGCGACGAGTTGGGGGTTAGGGGGTTAGGTTTTTAGTGGGCTTTCCTACATAACGTGAAAAGTCAGGTACACACAAGTCTTTTAGAGTTGCAATGCGATTGTTTCGACTGACAATGCGATTGTTTCGACTGACAATCCGATTGTTTCAATTGACAATGCGATTGTTTCAACTGACAATGCGATTGTTTCAACTGACAATGCGATTGTTTCGACTGACAATGCGATTGTTTCAACTGACAATGCGATTGTTTCAATTGACAATGCGATTGTTTCAATTGACAATGCTAGACTTTATCACGGAATCTGCAAAACCTCACTTCCATTCCTCTCTCCTCTTAAGACTACGGTGTACACACAAGTTAAATTACCCCCCTCAATCCCCCCTTGTTAAAGGGGGGAAGCCGGAAATCCAGTTCCCTCCCCAATACATACGGGGGGAAGCCGGAAATCCAGTTCCCTCCCCAATACATCGGGGGGAAGCCGGAAATCTAGTTCCCTCCCCAATACATCGGGGGGAAGCCGGAAATCCAGTTCCCTCCCCAATACATACGGGGGGAAGCCGGAAATCCAGTTCCCTCCCCTTATAAAGGGGAGGGTTAGGGTGGGGTAAAAACCAGATTCGTAAACTACTTCAGACTTGTGTGTACACCGTAACCTCTTAAGAGGAGAGAGGGTTTTATTTTTCACCTTTCCCTAGTACCGAAGCTTGCTTAGTAGTTAAGTTTTTCAGGAATACCCATTGCCAACGAATCTTAGTGCCAATCCCCCATGCTGAATATCGTGATCTAATATTGTTGGGTATCCTATAAATTACGATCGCTTGATACCGATGATTGAAGTTGAGCATCTAAGTAAAATATACGGTTCCACCCCAGCAATTAGTGATGTCACTTTTAGCGTCGAGCCAGGGGAGATTTTAGGGCTTCTGGGCCCCAATGGCGCTGGTAAAACCACAACCATGCGGATTCTGGCTGGTTATTTACCGGCAACGAATGGTAATGCCAGGATTGCAGGTTATGATGTCCATGAAAATTCCCTAGCTGTGCGCCAACGAATTGGTTATTTACCGGAAACACCACCGTTATATCCAGAAATGACGGTGGAGGGATTTTTGCATTTTGTCGCCCGAATTAAGGGAGTTCCAGCAGGCGATCGCACCAATAAAGTAATAGCCGCTATAAAACGCTGCAATTTAGAAGATAAGCGGCGGGTAATTATTCGCAAACTTTCTAAAGGATATCGCCAAAGGGTAGGAATCGCTCAAGCGATCGTCCACGATCCACCAGCGATCATTCTCGATGAACCCACTGTCGGACTCGATCCTCGACAAATAATTGAGGTGCGGAATTTAATTAAAAGCCTCGCTGGAACTCACACAATTATTCTTTCCACGCACATTCTGCCAGAAGTTAGCATGACTTGTAGCCGTGTAGCCATCATCAATCAAGGCAAAGTTGTGGCAACTAATACACCAGAAAACCTGATGACTCAGTTGACAGGTGGTTCGGGATATGAATTAGAGATAGAAGGAGAAGCTGCCTTAGCCAAACAAGTATTGCAAAATGTCGCGGGTGTAAGTTTGATAGAATCAATTGCGACGGGAATACACGGTCATCAACCCCAGACAAATCGCGCTTACCTGCGGGTGATATCGCAACCAGGAAAAGAACCAGGAAAGGATATTGTCACAACATTAGTGCGTGCAGGATTCGGTTTACATGAACTGCGGCGTGTTAACGCCACTTTAGAAGATGTGTTCTTGCAACTGACCACAGAAGAAAAGAATTTCGATACTGAGGTAGACTTAGCAGACAACGAAGGAGAGGCAGCGTAAATGGGTATAGTACTGAGTAATATTATTGCCATTTATCGCCGAGAGTTACAGAGTTATTTTGTATCGCCTTTAGCTTATGCGATCGCAGGCATATTTTGGTTGCTCGCGGGGTTATTCTTCGTGATGATTTTGCTAGGGCCAGATGGCATATTGGTAGGAGTCGCGGCAATAGATTCGCAAGGGCAACAACTAGGAGTGCCAGTACCGCCGATAGATGTCCCCTACGAATTTGTCAAGGTATTTTTGGAGCGTATGGAGTGGCTATTGCTGTTTATCCTGCCAATTTTCTCAATGGGACTCTATGCCGAAGAACGTAAGCGGGGCACTTTAGAACTGTTAGCCACGTCACCAATCACCAATTGGGCGGTAGCTGTAGGTAAGTTATTAGGCGTGTTAACATTTTTCATCACGATAATTGCACCTATGTTACTGTTTGAAGCGATCGCTATCAGCGGATCAAATCCACCAATGGCGCTCTCAATTCCGTTGCTGGGTCATTTTGGATTAATCTTACTAGCAGGGGCAATTTTATCTTTAGGAATGTTTATTTCCTCCTTAACAGACAGTACAATTCTGTCTGCTGTTCTCACATTTGCAGCAGTTTTATTGTTGTTATTGATTGATTTAATCGCTAAAATTGTCCCTGGCCCGGTGGGTGAAGCCTTAAGTTATCTCTCGTTGCTGAAACATTACAACACCTTAATTCAAGGCATTTTTGATACCAGCGCTTTGATTTTATTCGCCAGTTACATTTTTTTGGGCATCTTTCTCACAGCTCAATCAATTGATGCACTGCGCTTTCAAAGGCAGTAATCATATAAGTTATGAGTTAACCCTTCGGCTTCGCTCAAGGTTAAAGCCGAGCAAAGTCGAGGCTTTAAAAGTTAGAAGTTATGAGTTTTAACTTATAACTCCTAACTCCTCACTTCAGTTTAAGAATATGAAGATAGTTGCAAAAAAGAAACTGTGGAAATATCTGTTTTGGTTTGGCCCGTTCCTAATTACTGTCGGCTTAACAGTTGGGTTAGTCTCTCAACAGTGGGGATTAATTCCATTAGCATTTCTGATTGCGGGAATTGTCATTAGTGGATTGGGGATAATATGGCAAAGCTACCAGAGTAACTGGTGGAGGCGTCGTTCTACGCAAGCTGGGACTAATGCTTTAGTAGCAACTCTAGCAGTGTTGGCAATTTTGGGATTGATTAACTTTTTGGGAACTCGCTACCACTTGCGGGCAGATTTAACAGAAACTCAATTATTTACTCTTGCGCCCCAGTCACGGGAATTGGTGAGGGTTTTACCACAGCCAGTTAAGGTGTGGGTGTTTGATATTAATCAGAATCCCCAAGACCGAGAATTACTAGAAAATTATCAGCGGCAAAGCTCAAAATTTAAATATGAGTATATCGACCCCCAAGCTAGACCAGGACTTGCAGAAAAGTTTGGCGTTAAAGATTATGGGGAAGTTTATTTAGAATCTGGGGATAAGCGGCAATTAGTGCAAACAGTAAATGAAAATGAACGTCTGTCGGAAGTCAGATTAACTAGTCGCCTGCAACAACTAACAAATTCAACTACAGCCAAAGTTTACTTACTCCAAGGTCATGGCGAACGCCAACTTTCGCCTGGTAAAGGTGCAATATCACAAGCAATTCAGGGATTAGGCGACAAAAATTTCACAACATCACCCCTGAATTTAGGAGAAACTTCTAAAGTTCCTGAAGATGCTGCTGTCGTGATCGTGGCTGGTCCCAAGCGAGGGCTATTTGAAGGCGAAGTCAAAGCTTTACAAGAGTATCTTAATCGCGGCGGTAACTTACTGCTGATGATTGATCCTAATACCGATCCCAAAGTTGATAGCTTGCTACAAGAGTGGGGTGTTCGTCTGGATAATCGTTTAGCAGTCGATGTCTCTGGCGAAAGTGTCGTGGGACTTGGTCCTGCTACGCCCTTAGTCACAGAATACGGACAACATCCGATTACCAAAGATTTCCGTAACGGGAATTCCTTTTATCCGATTGCGCGACCCTTGGTAATTAGCCCTGTGCCTGGTGTTGAGGCTACTCCACTGCTGCGAACCAAACCATATCCCAAAAGCTGGGCAGAAAGCGACCTCCAAAGCGAAAAATTGGAATTTAATGCAGATAAAGACCTAAAAGGGCCTCTAACCTTGGGCGTAGCCTTAACAAGAAAAGCAGCTAAATCTGCTTCCACTCCCCAAGCTGCACCGACACCTTCACCCCTACCATCACCAACCAATCAAAGCAAAGCTTCCCCCACTCCCTCTGCCTCCCCTGCCTCCCCTCCCCCCCCTTCCCCCGCTCCCTCATCTCAAACAGCCACTGAGTCACGGTTAGTAGTTTTAGGAAATTCCAATTTCGCCACTGATGGCTTGTTTCAACAGCAATTAAATGGAGATGTATTCCTCAACTCAGTTACTTGGCTGAGTCAACAGGAAAAGCAACCCCTTTCCATTCGCCCCAAAGAACCGAAAAACCGTCGGATAACCTTGACAACCACACAAGCCAATCTTTTAATATTGTCATCTCTGTTGGTTTTACCCTTAATTGGGTTTGCGATCGCAGTTATTATTTGGTGGAAACGAAGGTAAGAAAGGAGAGACGCGATTAATCGTGTCTGTTAGGAGTTAGAAGTTATAAATATTAACTCTTCACCAATGCTCAATGCCCAATGATTAAAAAATGAAATTGCCGCGAACGACTTTAATTTTGATACTGCTAGCGCTGGGTTTAGGTGGTTTTGTTTACCTCTATGAATTTCGCAAAGCGACTGTGCGAGAAGAAATCAACGAGCAAAAGCAGCAAATTTTCTCTTTTGCAGAAGATGATGTGCAGTCTCTAACAGTTAAGACAAAAAAACTCACCTTGAATCTGGAACGTAGCTCTGAATCTAGTAATGCCAAGTGGTTAATCAAATCTCCGATATCGGGATCAGCAAATGATGCTATTGTTTCTTATTTGATGGATTTGTTGGTCAAAGGTAAGAGCGAGCGCACTTTATCAACTCCAGTAAAAGAGCTTGGAGAATTTGCTCTAGATAAACCCCAAGCCACTATCAATATCACCCTGAAAAACCGACAAAGCCATCAATTGATTTTAGGTAAATCTAACTTTAACGGACGTTTCTTATATGCTCAAGCTGACTCTGCTGCTAAACCCGATGGGAATATAAATGTGTTGTTAGTATCTACAGATTTTGCAAATGCTGTGAATCGGGACCTATCAGAGTGGCAGCAACCTGTAGATAATAGTCAGAAACTACCTGGATTCAGCACCCCTTTACCAACTCCGACAAATGGTAAATGAGCATAGCGGCTACACAGGCGAAGTCTGCCTCTGCGGACTAAGGAAAAATTGAGGGTTTGAAACCCACGGAGGTGGGTTTTGCTTGTGTAGACGTGGTTTCTAAGTGCCGATTTAATGTTAAGTTGACTTCAAATATTAATAGTTTTTCTAAGTTACTATGACAAGCCCGACAGCAACATTGCTGATTTCCTGCCCCGATCAACGGGGACTGGTGGCAAAATTTGCCAACTTCATCTATTCTAATGGTGGCAATATTATCCATGCAGATCAGCATACAGACTTTGCTGCTGGGTTATTCCTTACGCGCATTGAATGGCAGCTAGAGGGGTTTAATTTACCGCGAGAATTTATTGCCCCTGCATTTAATGCAATTGCTCAACCTTTAAACGCTAAGTGGGAAATACGTTTTTCTGATACTGTACCACGCATTGCTATTTGGGTAAGTCGGCAAGACCATTGTCTATTTGACTTAATTTGGCGACAACGTGCTAAAGAATTTGTGGCTGAAATTCCTTTAATTATTAGTAACCATTCTAATTTAAAGGTAGTGGCAGAACAATTTAATATCGACTTTCAGTCCGTTTCCATCACTAAAGACAATAAATCAGAACAAGAAGCCCAACAATTAGAATTACTCCGCCAGTACAGAATAGATTTAGTTGTATTGGCAAAATATATGCAGATTGTTAGTGCAGATTTTATTAATAAATTTCCACAAATTATTAATATACATCATTCATTTTTACCAGCTTTTATCGGAGCCAATCCCTATCACCGAGCTTTTGAACGTGGGGTAAAAATTATTGGGGCAACGGCGCATTATGCCACTGCTGATTTAGATGCAGGCCCGATTATTGAACAGGATGTGGTGCGAGTTAGTCACCGTGATGAAGTTGATGATTTGGTGAGAAAAGGCAAAGATTTGGAGCGAGTTGTATTAGCAAGAGCGGTGCGATCGCACCTGCAAAATCGTATATTAGTATATGGTAATAGGACAGTAGTATTTGAGTAGCTGAAATCTTGCAATTGCATTCCTGAACGGAAGCGATTCATCGCCAGGATAAACACTCCATATCCCTCACTAAAGCTGTACAATGTTGTTCAAATTTGATATCTTTGATTACTTATTCGATTATTTTTCTAATTTCTACCCCTTAGTCTTTTAAGGCTTGTTTCAAGTCAATAAAACCGTTTTTGACTTCCAGCCTCATTTGCTCTACTTCTTTTCTGAGTTTCAGTGTCTGGTGTAGGTTCACTGCTATCAACGCTACACTGTATAAAAATATTAACAGTTATTACTCAGTTTGCGAAAGCGAAGTTAAATAGTTAACAGCCTAGTACCGCAAGGCCGAAGTCAAAAGTATTATAAAATAAGCTTTTTAATGCTTTTCAATGGTCTGCTTATTTACGCCGTGCTGTATTAGTAGTAAGAAGATATTATGACTACTGACAATTTCATCGTCCGCCTAATGAAAAGATCGGAAATGCATTTGGCGATTGCTTGGGCAGCAACCGAAGGTTGGAATCCAGGAAGATATGATGCTGAATTTATTTATCAAACTGACGAGAGCGGTTTTTTATTGGGCGAGTTGAATGGTGAGCCGGTAGGGTGCATTTCTGCTGTTGCTTACGATGTACACTTCGGCTTTCTAAGTTTTTACATTGTGAAACCCCAGTTTCGTGGGCAGGGGTTGGGTATAAAAATTTGGAAGACAGCAATGGACTATCTAGGTGCTGACCGTAACATCGGTTTGGATGGTGCATTAGCTCAACAAGATAACTACAAAAAGTCTGGTTTCCAAATCGCTTATAACCATATTCGTTATGAAGGGGTGGGTGGCGGTGTTGTGCCTGCTGGGATCGTGGAACTGAAAACAGTGCCTTTTGAAGAGTTGGTGGCTTACGATCGCCAACTTTTTCCTTCTAAGCGATCGCTGTTTCTGCGACATTGGATTGAACAGCCAGAAAGTACTGCCTTAGGGTTTATCAAAAATGGATATCTTGTTGGTTACGGAGTTATGCGGTCTGCCCATACAGGTTTTAGGATTGGGCCACTGTTTGCTAATGACGAACAGATTGCTGAAGCATTATTTCAAGCCTTGCTTGCACAAAATCCTCATGCTCCAGTATTTTTGGATGTGCCGGATGCAAATCTACAAGCGATTGACCTAGTTCAACGTTACCAATTGCAGCCAGTCTCTCAAACTGCTCGGATGTACAATAAAGAAATTCCTAGTTTACCTATTTATCGTATTTTTGCTGTGACAAGTTTGGAACTAGGTTAGAGACGGACAAACAACGTGTTTACACCCCTAATATACAATCCCACTAGTAAGCGCCTGAGTTTTTCTGTTAGTTTGTGTGGGTCAAACTTGATGACTTTTAAGAAGTCAGTTCTTAACAAGTGATCCGATCGCAGCTAGCAACAAATAAAGTCCGCCTACGCAGACTTTAAAAAATAGTTATTTCAAGAATTGCCGTAGGCGTTTTAGTTAGCTGAAACTACCTCTGTCTCATCTTTCGATTTATCTCTGATGTGAAAGTAGTAATAAAGATTAGCAACAGTTAAGTCTGATGCCTGTTGTAAATTAGATGTAACTAATGTTTTATAACCAGTAATTCCAGCTTGTTCACTAATATAAAATTCGTACTCTCGACGCAGTTCAGGCTTAAAGATAAATAGCAACTGGTCACGAAGCGAATAGAAATGAGACTTTTCGGTTAAACTCTCATATACTAATTGTTCTGGCTGTTCTGCTAAATTGATTGTGGAGTAGTGAGTCTCTGGACTATTAAAATCAGCGCTACTTAAAAGTTTTAAATCTGATGAAGGAAGCGATCGCATCCAATCAAAATGATTTTGCCACGAATTGTTGCTAATCTAGCCTCATGATCAGCCAGACTGCTTTTAAATGTGATAACCGATTTATCAACTCAAAACCACGAGCATATTGCTAATAAAATTCACTTCTAGTCAAATGCCAGTGCGGGAAATTAGGTCTTCAAGGGATTTGTAAAGACACTTGATACACAAGGTGTCCGATCGCCTCATAATGAAGAAAGATTAAGCAGATTCTCAGAAAACTCTCAATGAGCCAGACTAGTCTAAATTTAGTTGCAATATCTATCTTTCTCATGACCCTATAGGTACTGCTGGGGCCATTCTTAAACTTATCGCCAGCAGTACCGGCACTTGCTACCTTCACCATCTTAGGCATAGCTACATTAGATAATTTTAGCTTGCAAGGTAAAGGTGGTACTATCTTTTTAGATTGGATTGCTGGTTTTTCAAGTGAACACCGCGATCGCATCGTCCACCACGAAGCAGGGCATTTTTTGGTTGCTTACCTATTAGGTATTCCCGTTACCGGCTACACACTCAGCGCTTGGGAAGCTTGGAAACAGGGGCAATCTGGGCAAGGCGGCGTTAGCTTTGATGATGACGAATTAGCATCTCAACTAAAAGTAGGTAAAATCAGTGCCCAAATGCTAGACCGCTATTGCACTGTTTGGATGGCGGGTATTGCTGCTGAAACTCTAATTTTTAATAATGCTGAGGGTGGATCTGATGATAAGAATAAGCTGATAGGAGTATTGACAATTTTGGGATTTCCTGAATCAGTTTATCAGCAGAAACTCCGGTTTCATACCCTCCAGGCAAAAACCCTACTGCAAGAAAATTGGTCTAGCTACGAGGCTTTAGTTAATGCCATGCGACAACGCATTTCGGTAGAAGATTGTCATGTTGAGTTAAAAGTAGGAAATGGAGAGTAGATAGTTCACGAAGAAACAGCTTTCAAACGTGAGACATGAGGTATGTAGTTCGAGTTAATAACCCGATTACGCCCAGCAGTTTTAGCCTGTAACAGACATTGATCAGCACGATACAGCAGACTCTCTCCTTTATCATCATCCTCAGCTTGCAGACAGGCTGTGCCCAGACTAATGGTGATATTAATTGTCAGTTTATTACTGAGTGCAAATGGTTTGTCGCTGACTAAGCGATTGAGACGACGGGCTACTGATAGTGCTTCGTCGTCGGTAGTGTTAGCCAGAAGAATCACAAATTCTTCGCCACCATAGCGGAATGCTGTATCTTGAGAGCGCAGATTATGTTGTAGACGCTGACACAGCAACTGCAAGACGCGATCGCCTACTAAATGCCCGTGAGTATCGTTAACTTTCTTGAAATGATCTATATCCAGAATAATCAAACTCAGGGAAGTTTTTTGAGTCCTAGCTGTTTTAATTTCTTTGGGTAAGTCCCATGCTAAAGCGCGACGATTTTTTAATTCTGTCAAGGAATCGGCTAAGGCGATCGCTGATAAAATATCATTTGTCCGAATCAAATCTTGGTATTTTTGCGCTTTCCGCAAGCCAACAGTTAATTGAGCAAGTATTAGGCCATGGTTAGCGGTCAACTCTGCTAAGGTATAGTCTGTTTTTTCTTCAATAAGATACCAAATATAAGCATCGGCTCCTTGCTTTAATGCCGCAGCACTCATCTCTAATTCCCTTTGCCAACCATACTTATTTCTGTCAGTAAGCTGTTGAAGACGATCCTCAAACAGAATACAGTATATCCAGGATAGTTTTGTCTGCTTTTTCAACCAACTGCACAGTTTCATACTGCCATCTAGGCTAGCCTGCACAAATATTATATCGGGGGGCGTCATTTGAATTTGCGACACTGCCTGATTAAGATTGTCTATAACTTCTACACTAAAACCAGTCGCATAACGGATCTGATCTGGAAGTGTAGCGATAAAATTATTCTTTCCAAAGACCAGAATAGAAATATTCCTTGCTTTATTTTTTATCATATTTAAATTTTCAAGAGATTAACTTAGTAAAACTTGCTGTGATTGTTGCTTAATACTAAATATGATATTTTTAACTGAGTTATGTTTCTTGATATCTCGTTTTTTGGATACTAAATTCACAATAACTTTCCAAGTTCAATATCCTCTTAAGACTTGACATTTATTACTAGACTTTCTAAAAGCTTCACTTCTGACAACTAATGTCTTCTTTACAGAATATTTTTAAATCAGTAAAATTACTGAATATTATTTACATGTCTAAAAACCCTTACAGTAATTTCTTAAGTGTTATTTTCCTAAGGTAATTACCAAAATAAATAGTTTGTAATAACTGTCACATTAGCCCAGAACTTTTCTTCCTAGAGAGAAAAATAAATTATAAAAGCCAATATTTTCTCATCGAATTAAAAAGATTATTACCCATAGAACACTTCAGCCTTTTTCTTTAATGAATCGGCTTTTATCAAGCATCAAGGTAAAGATTGAATTGCAAAAAAAACGCGAATCAAATAGTCAGCAAAACTCACTTTTACTAAGGTAGGTAGCCTTGTGGGACTAACATCCTTACAGATAAAAATTGACAATTTAAGTAAGGTCTGAACCCAAGTATCACAATGTGTTAGAAGAAACAAAATGTCTCAGCTTAACCTTGATCTGTGTTTGTTTGTCAACTTAATTCACATCTTTTTTGAATTTGCCCCAACATCATAAATCTATAAAACAAAGCTAAATAAAAAACTCCATGTCAAAATTTGCCCCTAATGTGGGAATATTAGTTTGATTCCGCCTGGAGAAAGGGCGGAAAAATATAAGAAAATTTTGTTAGGTGGACTAAGATATTAAAATCTAAACTTTTGTGAAAAGCTAGAATCAGATCAATAACCTTCAACATCGTAACCAGCAGCAACAATTACCTGTTTGATTGACTCCTCAGAAGCTGCGGACTCTACCGTGACAGTCTTAGCATTAACATCAACATCCACCTTGGCTTCAGGTTCCATAACGTGGATGGATTCAGTAATTGTTTCTGCACATCCCTCACAAGCAATATTTGATACCTTTAGTTTTAGTGCCATTTGCTACCTCCATATGGAAATTTTAAATCATTTCTTAAGGACTAATCTTAACGACCAAAATGCGCTCCTGCATCCTACTAAAGTAATGTAGTGGTATAAAAGCATCACAATAACTGTATATAGCCTATCGACTGGTACAATTCGCTAGCACTAATATGAAACAAAATGCAAGAATATATAAAGCTATTTATGAAAATACACCTACCTAGTGCCGCTACGCCCAAGTCTAAAGTCTAAAGTTAAAAACACCCATGTCTTCAAATCCTCAGTACCTAAGCGGTAACGAAATTCGCAACATATTCCTCGACTTCTTTGCCCAACGGAAACACCAAATTCTCCCAAGTGCCTCCCTCGTGCCAGAAGACCCAACCGTGCTGCTGACGATCGCGGGGATGCTACCATTTAAGCCAATATTCTTGGGGCAGCGCACACCAGAATTTAAACGGGCTACGACTTCGCAAAAGTGTATCCGTACCAACGACATCGAAAACGTCGGACGCACCAAACGGCATCACACGTTTTTTGAGATGCTGGGCAATTTCAGCTTCGGTGATTATTTTAAAGAACAAGCGATCGCTTGGGGTTGGGAAATCTCTACACAAGTTTTTGGCTTTTCCCCCCAAAATCTCGTCGTCAGCGTTTTTGAAGATGATGATGAAGCTTTTGGAATTTGGCGGGATCAAATCGGTGTGCCGATAGCGAGAATTAAACGCCTGGGCGAAAATGATAACTTTTGGGTATCTGGGCCGACTGGACCTTGTGGGCCTTGTTCAGAAATATATTACGACTTCCACCCCGAACGCGGTGACGAAAATATAGATTTAGAAGACGATTCCCGGTTCATCGAGTTTTACAACCTCGTCTTCATGCAATATAACCGGGATGCTTCCGGCAATTTAACGCCGCTGCAAAACAAAAACATCGACACTGGCATGGGTTTGGAGAGAATGGCGCAAATCCTCCAAAAAGTGCCCAATAACTACGAAACTGATCTAATTTTCCCAATTATCCAAACAGCCGCCCAAATTGCTGGTGTTGATTACCACAAAAGTGATGAAAAAACCAAAGTTTCTCTAAAAGTCATTGGTGATCACGTTCGTTCTGTTGTCCACATGATCGCCGATGAAATTCGCGCTTCCAACGTGGGACGGGGTTATGTGCTGCGGCGATTAATTCGGCGCGTGGTGCGTCATGGCCGATTAATTGGGATTTCTGGGGAATTTACTACCCAAGTTGCCGAAACTGCGATCGCTCTTTCAGAATCAGCTTACCCCAATGTGCGCCAACGGGAAGCAGCAATCAAAGCTGAACTGCAACGGGAAGAATCCAATTTCCTCATAACTCTGGATAGAGGCGAAAAACTCCTAGAAGAAATCATCCAAGAGGTGAAACAGCAAAGGAACACTCAAATTAGCGGTGAAAGCGCATTTTCCCTCTATGACACCTACGGATTTCCTCTGGAACTTACTCAAGAAATTGCCGAGGAAAATCATCTGACAGTCGATGAAGCCGGATTTAATATCGAAATGCAAAAGCAGGTGGAACGTGCCAAAGCAGCACATGAAACTATCGATTTAACTGTACAAGGTTCCCTCGACAAATTAGCAGAAAACATCCAAGCCACGGAGTTCTTAGGCTATACCCAACCTGCGGCGACTGCGAAAGTCGAAGCGATATTAGTAGAAGGTGTTTCCCAAGAGGAAGCAGAAGCGGGAACACAGGTGCAAATTGTCCTTGACAAAACGCCATTTTATGCTGAATCCGGGGGACAAATCGGCGATCGCGGTTATATCTCTGGTGATGGTATTTTAGTCCGGGTGGAAGATATGAAGAAAGAATCTGATTTCTTTGTTCACTTTGGACGCATTGAACGCGGTACACTGCGCGTCGGTGAGCATGTTACAGCCCAAATTGATCCAGCTTGTCGGCGTCGCGCCCAAGCTAACCATACCGCAACGCACCTGTTGCAAGCGGCGTTGAAGAAAATTGTTGATGATAGCATATCTCAAGCTGGTTCTCTAGTTTCCTTTGACAGGTTGCGCTTTGACTTCAACTGTCCCCGCGCGTTGACAGCAGAGGAAGTGCAACAAGTTGAGGAACAGGTGAACACTTGGATTGCTGAAGCACATGCTGCAAAAGTGGAAGTATTACCTTTAGCAGAAGCGAAAGCTAGGGGTGCTGTTGCTATGTTCGGCGAAAAATACGGCGAGGAAGTGCGGGTGATTGACTTCCCTAGCGTATCAATGGAACTGTGCGGTGGAACCCATGTGAGTAACACTGCTGAAATTGGTGTGTTCAAGATTATCTCAGAAGCTGGCGTAGCTTCTGGGGTGCGGCGCATTGAAGCTGTTTCGGGACCGGCAATCCTTGATTATCTCAACCTTCGGGATAAAGTAGTTAAAGATTTGAGCGATCGCTTTAAAGTTAAACCCGAAGAATTACCAGACAGAATCACAAGTCTGCAAAGCGAACTCAGAAATAGCCAAAAGGAACTGGAAACCTTGAAGGTACAGTTAGCGATCGCAAAATCTGATAGCTTGTTGCAGACAGCCGAAACTGTAGGCGATTCTAAAATCATCGTCGCCCAATTAGAAGACGTTGATCCAGAATCATTGAAAACCGCAGCCGAACGCTTGCTGCAAAAAATTGGTAATGGTGCAGTGGTGCTGGGTTCTGTTCCTGAAGCTGGTAAAATTAGCATAGTTGCAGCTTTTAGTCAAGAAGTGAACAAAAAAGGTTTGCAAGCTGGTAAATTTGTAGGTGCGATCGCTAAAATCTGCGGTGGCGGTGGCGGTGGAAGACCGAACTTAGCCCAAGCAGGCGGACGCGATGCGAGTAAATTACCAGAAGCGTTGGAACAAGCAGAAAGTGAGTTAAAGTCCGCGTTGGGTTAACCATCTTCCTCACTTTAAGAATTACTCCCCTTCTTGCAAAGGAAGGGGCTATTCTTGTTAGGTCTATATTGAACTCAACCCAGAAGCGCTATTAGACATAAAATGAAAATAGCGATCGCAAGTGTAGGATAACGACTGCTATCTATAACTAGTTTATGCGTCTAAGGGACTTCCAAATAAAAATATCCCAAAACAAAAATCCTCTTTATTTCTTCTCTCTGTATTCTCTCCGTCTGAAGTGGTTTGTTTTGGATAATTTATTTCTTGAAAATCTCTAATTAAACCCAATCTCATCTATACCATCTCAAACTCTAATTGATGACTCTTAAAAAAATCATGAGTAAAATGATCCACCACGTTCGTATCAGCTAATTCCAAATTATAAAAATCCACAGCTTCATGGTCAAAATGGGGGCCAGCGTGCCAAGTACCCTCATGTAGCTTGATAAAACAATTTCCTGGAATGCGAAATGCAGCAATTTCTTCTAATGCTGGTTCATTCAGATCATTATCAGGAGGACAAACTGCAATTAACCAATCCTTCCCTGACAAAGAACCCAGACATTGAGTGCATTGGACATGGCGAGTAATTTTATGAAACTTTCGCCCTCTCTTCTCCAATCGCATAACATAAAATCGTGGAATCCCATTTTGCAGGTTTAACTGGGCATCTTGCCCATCGTAAGCTTTGCCATCAATACTTGCAAAAATTACCTGTCCATAACGACAAAAATTTTCAGAACTTACCCATTGTGCTTGCAATTGTTGCACTGTCTTTAATGTGCCCATATCAAATCTTTAAGAGAGATTACTTATATTTATTTTCCTCTAAAATAACCAATAATTATTAATTCATAATTCATAGTTAAAAAATTCAATTATGAATTAGTAATTATAAATTATGAATTATTTAGCTAGCTAGATAACTACGTACTTGTTCCTTTTGGCGGCGGAGGAGACTGAGAGCTTTTTGCTCAATCTGACGCACCCGTTCTCGACTAATACCCATGCGATCGCCAATTTGTGCTAAAGAAAGTTCATATCCATCACTCAGTCCAAAGCGCAAGGTTAATATTTCTCGCTGCTGGGGAGACAGCTTTGCCAATAAATCTTGTAAGTCTTGGTGGAGCGATTCTTCAACGGCATAGTCTTCTGGAGAAGGGCCATCATCCTCCAGTATGTCCTGCAATTCTGTATCCTGTTGTTCACCAACTCGCGCCTCTAAGGAGAAGGGTTGACGGGCCAAGTATAAACACTCTCGAACTTGGCTAGGTGTCAAAGATAACGCATTGGCAATTTCAATAGTAGTGGGAACACGACCTAGCTGTTGAGATAACTCTCGCTGCACCCGTTTAATTTTGTTCAGTTTCTCAAAGACGTGGATAGGTAAGCGAATTGTCCGTCCTTGTTGAGCGATCGCTCGTGTGATTCCTTGACGAATCCACCAGTAAGCATAGGTAGAAAACTTATAACCAAGAGCCGGATCAAATTTATCAACCCCTCGCTCCAAACCCAAAGTACCTTCTTGAATTAAATCCATAAATTCCAGGTTACGGTGCTGGTATTTCTTCGCCACTGCTACCACTAACCGGAGATTAGCCTGAATCATTTTCTGCTTGGCTTGGTGTCCTAAATTTAAGTGTTGCTCTAACACCTCAACACTTAACTCTACCTGATCTGCCCATTCTTGCAGCGTGGGTTCTTGCTTTAATTTCACACCCAATTCTTCCTTAGCAGCTAGTAAAGTCATCATTTGCTGCACTTGTTGGGCAAAAATAACCTCTTGTTCACGAGTCAACAAATCTACACGCCCGATCTCTTGCAGATAACTACGCACAATATCATCTGTAGCTCGAGGTTTTTTATCTGCGGCTAAACTTTTTTTCTTCGTTTTTTGAACTTCGGTATGTGGAGATGTTAAGTTGCTCATGGTTATTTGCTCCTCTGTAACCTCATCAATTTATTGGTATCAAGTCTAGATATTCAGACCCATAGCCATTTCACACTGCTAATCAATCAATTGGCAATACTGATGAATTCTGGTCTATGATACATTACAAGTCAATTGTTGGAGATAATAAACCCAAAATCAACCCACCCCTTAATAATAACATCATCACCAGTCACAAATCAATTACCGAAAGGATCATCAGCATATCATTTGAAGTAATTACACTCCTTTATTGTTGATTCTTGCATATTTTAAAACTCAAATTATATTTATTTTAATTATCCAATGCAGTTCATGAAAAAAATAAAAACTTTGCTGGATAATGATTTTATGAGCTAAAAAATAAATTAATCATAGTAACTCTTAAAATAATTCTCAATAGTTAAGCCATTAGCAATTTATTTTTTTAAATGTCAATAGTCTGGTTATCCTTCCAGATAATTCTCATTCAATGGGAATTAATTAAATATCATATGTCCATTTGTTAACCTCTAATTTTTTGCTAGATAATCCAATCATCTGAAGCCGGGTACGTAGCGGGCGATCATTAAACATCAAAGAAAGTCTTTCTTTTTCTTCATTCCCTGCTCAAGAATAGCTTTCTTTAAGAGTCTGGTTAAATACTTGTAGTTAGGGATTTAGGATGACAAAGACCTGGGTATTTGTGACAATTGCACTTGTGTGATAATGCACGCAGACATCTGCATCGAGTGCGGTATTATCAATGTAATTACTCCTGGAGACATTTTTTGGATTAAAAGTAGTAACAGTGGTCACATTAACATCAAGGATAATACTTGGCAAGACAGCAACACCCACGGATTGCCACTAATATCCTAATTTAAGCGAAAAGATTACGTTTAGAGGTGGGTGGTTGATTGTTATGCAGCATACTTTAACGACAAGATTTCCCATTTATTCAGTAAGTCGGAAATCATCTGAGACTCTTAAGGAGACAACATCTTAAAGCTTTCTCTTTTACTACTTTTCAGCTTAATTTGATACAATTACACAGTTATGCATCCATATAAATGATTGACTTTTTACAAAGATTTTTGGGAAAATGGTACTACGTTGTAATTTTAATCTAACTCTTCAACTATCACTTTATTAGATATTGGTTAAGAAAAGCATTCACATCATTGGCGCATAACCCAACATTAACTGTCTTTCCTGCGTTTCTGAGAATGTCTAATCCTTTACCATTATTACGGGGGTCTGGATCAACTATAGATACATATATTTCATGTATCCGCCGATCTTGAGCGATCGCTAAAGCACATGCAGGTGTGCGTCCATGAAAAGAACAAGGTTCAAGAGTTACATACATTTTCAAGAAGTCCAAAGCTTTGTCTCGAATCTGGTTAAGTGCGTCAGCCTCAGCATGGTGCTTTCCTGGTGTCCGTGTATATCCTTGAGCTACTATCTCTTGTGCATCTACGATCACACAGCCTACTGGTGGGTTGGGTAAACATTCCGGCAAAGCTTTTCTGCTTTGAGCTAAAGCAGCCAGCATAAATATTTGATCCATGTATTAGCGGAAATTACTTAGATAAATTACACTACCAAGAATTAGTTATCTCTTTTTAAAAAAGTTATTATATCAAAACTTAGTGACTGTCACACTAATACCAGAATCCAGTTTAGGAACCTTGAGATACTCAACTGGCTCACTACTTTGAGAACTTTGGGTATTTGTTGGTTTCTGACATTGCTTAAAGAAAGCCTCTGGGTTATTGATAAACTCAAGCGGATTGATTTTTTCGCATCCTCGCTCTCGCACTAACGAAATTGATTCAGGAGTTTGTTTTCGATTATTAGTCTGTCCGATAAAATTACTCCATGTAGTGTTAATCGTAGCTGGTTCAGTCAATAAAACTCCAGCCTGATTGCGATCGTGAAACGGCTCCTTCAGAGCATCGCCCGTTGTCATGGGAACATTATCTTGGTTAGCATAGGCACTCTGGGAGAGAGTAAGTGCGCTAATCACAACGACTAAGATGATGGAAGAGGATTTCATAATTCAATTTCTTAACATTTAATATCAGTTTAATATTTACAATTGGCTAAATACAGAAACAAAAAATAGCAGCCTGGTTTGAGTCCTTCAGATTAACACAGGTAGTAAGAAGTATAGCTGAACTTCATTAAAAATATAGTGAAGTCTAGTCAGATGTAAACTTTTATCTGGGAGGAGGCAGTTGAGCAATCCATGCTCTAACCACATCGGAATTTGACACTTGCCTGTTATCTGCTTCCTGCTAAAACTGTACTAACTCATCTTCTGTCAGGCGTATTAATAGCTAGGTAGGCGTAAAAATTTGTTGTTGACACAAGGCGGGAGGCAGAGAGAAGTTTGAGCGCCAGCTTCCGGCCATCAAACTTCAAAGAGGCAGGAGGAAAGAGGGTTGTAGCCTAATTTATATTTATTAACATAGTTTGGGTTAGTTGGTAAAACTGAGAAATCTGAGCCAATAGAAACCACGTTCAAAAATCAAAAAATGGCTGCCTTAGGACGACTAGAACCCGAAAACAGCACTCACCCGCACTAATGCCACTGGTAGCAAACAAGTTAGTGAAGCCAAAGCTGCACTCACCAGTATTGCAAAAGTCCGACCTGTAGATGTAGCCGCAGCCAAGACAGAAGTTGAAAATGCGATCGCCAACTTAAAGTAAAAGCTTGACTAGAAAAAGCTTTTAGAGATTGTCTCGTTCCCAGTCTCTGACTGGGAATGCCTAATGAGAGGCTCCGCCTCTTTCATTGTGGCAGAGCCACAATGAAAGAGCATTTCCAGCCAGAGGCTGGAAACGAGGTTTTAAAGGAGTTTTTGCTTAAGTTAACACCAATGAGCATTGCTGTGCCCTTACAGTGTGGTCTATTTACCTGAAAATAGTTGTAATAATGGCTGCTTAAAAATCATTTATAAAGTAAAGATAAAGTCGAATTTAATAAGCAAAATACCTAATTACTTTCTCAAAATGCTTGATTGCTTTCTCATTTGAGGAATTCACGCATTCATTTTAGTGTATCGTTGAGCCGAAAGCTTGCGATGTCTACGACGGGCTATTCGGCGTCGCCTTTGATTCATTCAGCAAAAATCGTTCAACGGCTTACTGTACTAATATAGTTTTATAAATTAGGTTTCTAGCTCTAGTTATGACAACTCAGTTCTCATGGGCTAAACAGTGGTATCCTATTATCCCTTTAAGCTACTTAGATATTTTGAATCCCACTCCTATCACTCTTCTGGGGAAAAAGCTGGTGATTTGGAGAGACAAAAATCAAAAGTGGATAGTAATGGATGATGTTTGTCCTCATAAGTTGGCGCGACTATCTATGGGAAGCATCACTGAAGATGGAAACTTGATGTGTAGACATCACGGTTGGTGTTTTAACAGTGAAGGGAAATGCACTCATATTCCCATGTTGGCTGGTAATCAAGCAGAAGTAACTGCTTGTAATAGTTTAAGGTCAAAAGTTACAACATATCCTACACAAGTGATTCAAGAATTGCTTTGGGTATGGCCAGATGATAGTTCAACAGCCTTCGAGGATTGTAACTCCAAGCAGCCAGCTATCATACCTGAGTCTGAACTAGATATATCTTCCACCTCCTGGCACATGACAGAAGTTCCAGTTGGTTATATTGTGTCTGTTGAAAGTACTTTTGATCCTTCTCATGCAGAATTTCTTCATGAAGGAATAGGTATTTTTTCACCTAAAACAGCTGTGCCTATGGAACATTTTGAATCTGTTGGAGAAATATCTGCTCAAGAAGGTTTTACTCTCAAACATCAAGGCTACAATCTTTTCAACAAAGATATGGAGGCGATGCGGAAGTTTACTCCACCCTCTTCTAATACTACGATATATCGTTACCCCAACGGCAAAACTAATATTTTTCAGTTGTATTTTGTTCCAACACAACCAGGTTACTGTAGGTATATTGGCAAGTTTATTTCTGATGGAAGTTTAGTTAAAAGAAATTTTTGGTTTGAGATTCTTCCAAAGGATTTACAAACTGGGTTACAGCACTTATCTACATACAAGCTAAGTGACCAAGATTTATCAGCTATGCATTCTCAGGAAGTGAATCAGTCATTGTTAGATACAAAATGGCAAAAGGCATACTTTATGCCTTCTCCGGCTGACGTGGGTATTATAACTTTCAGAAAATGGCTAGACGAATTTGCTGGAGGTAGTCCTTCATGGCAAGGGTGTGTAGAAGGCAGTTTTAAACAATTGAATGATGAACAACTATATGACCGATGGCATAGACATACAAAGCATTGTCCAAGTTGTCGTAATTCTCTGGTTATTATAGAAAAGGTACAAAAATTTTCTAATATTTGCACTTTGATATTTGCACTCTTAACATTGGTTTTTATATTGACAAATGTTCATCTAAGTTTGGTATTAATATCAACTATCATTGCAGTCTTGAGTTCTTTATTATCATATAGATTGAACGATATAAAGCAACTTTTTCTTAGTAGTATTCCGAATAGAGGTTTACCTTTGGTTAAACTTTATGACAGCAATGCAAAAAAGTGAGTTTATAGCTCAAACTCGATAAGCATTATTTGTCTACAAATCTCTTGTGGCGATCCTCCAAACTTCGGAGGCTGCTTTGTATTGCAAGCAAATGGAGATTTATGTTGTAGTCGAATTGAGAAATCAAAAGTCAATAAGATTTCCTCATTTTGGTAAATTTCCTCATTTCGGGAATATTTTGTATCAAAGATTCCCGACCCTATACCCCACAAAAAAGAATAAATGCCTTTAAAGTCTTATCAAATAAAGACTTTGGTTATTGAGTACATTATTAATACATATTAATAGATGCAATATTGCAGATGAGATATTAATAGATGCAGTATTTGTTGAAAGTTAATTTAAGAGCCAAAAGCCATCAATAAATTATCCTTTAAACACGGACTAAATTCTACAGATAAATCTTTAATGTATATAATCGACTCACTTTCTAGTTCTGGCTATTTCTGATTCTTATAGGACTTACGCACACTCTACGAATTCTCGGCGCTCTTGGCGTCTTGGCGGTTCGATAAATTAAGCTTTTTGGCAATTTTTGCGTAAGTCCTATCTTATATTCACGTGTTCTGATAATGCAGCTTAGAGGCGGGGACAAAAATCATATTATGAACAAAACTTTTGCAACCATTGACGGGAATGAGGCTGTCGCCCGTGTTGCTTACAAATTAAATGAAGTGATTGCCATTTATCCCATCACCCCCTCTTCAGCAATGGGTGAATGGGCGGATGCTTGGTCAGCAGAAAGTCGTCCCAACCTTTGGGGTACTATTCCTAGTGTAGTGCAGATGCAAAGCGAAGGGGGAGCTGCCGGTGCTGTGCATGGGGCATTACAAACAGGTTCCCTGAGTACCACCTTCACGGCATCTCAGGGATTATTGTTGATGATACCCAACTTCTACAAAATTGCTGGTGAGTTGACTAGCGCTGTGGTTCACGTTGCCGCCCGTTCTTTGGCTACCCATGCGTTATCAATTTTTGGCGATCATAGCGATGTGATGGCAGCTCGTGCTACTGGTTTTGCTCTGCTGTGTTCCGCTTCGGTGCAGGAAAGTCAAGATTTTGCTCTCATTGCTCATGCTGCTACCCTAGAAGCGCGAGTATCGTTTATGCACTTCTTTGACGGCTTTCGCACCTCCCATGAAGTGCAGAAGGTCAAACTGCTCTCAGATGACGATTTGCGATCGCTCATCCACGATCACCTCATACTCGCCCATCGCAGCCGTGCGCTCACCCCAGATCGTCCAGTATTGCGGGGTACTGCCCAAAACCCTGATGTCTACTTTCAAGGACGTGAAGGCGCTAACCCTTACTACAACGCCTGTCCAGAAATTGTCCAGCGCATCATGGATGAATTTGGAGAACGCACGGGAAGGCATTATAAAATCTATGAATATTACGGCGCTAAAGATGCCTCGCGCGTTATCGTTCTTATGGGTTCAGGCTGTGAAACCGTCCATGAAACAGTAGATTATCTTAACGCCCGTGGTGAAAAACTTGGTGTAGTAAAAGTGCGACTTTACCGCCCCTTTGATGTCCAAAGGTTTGTTGCAGTATTGCCAACTAGTGTAAAAGCGATCGCAGTTCTTGACCGCACCAAAGAAGCAGGTAGCGCCGGGGAACCGTTGTATTTGGATGTTGTAGCTGCTATCCATGAGGCGTGGGGAGAAGAAGCAGGGGGAGCAGGGGGAGAAAATACTCTCTCATCCCCTAAAATTGTGGGTGGTCGTTACGGTCTTTCTTCTAAGGAATTTACGCCGGCGATGGTGAAGGGCATCTTTGATAATCTTGCCCAAGCTAAACCAAAAAATCACTTTACTATTGGGATTAATGACGACGTTAGTCATACTTCTTTGAGCTTTGACCACAACTTCTCTACAGAATCAGATAATGTTGTCAGGGCAATGTTCTATGGATTAGGTGCTGATGGCACTGTCGGGGCTAACAAAAACTCTATCAAGATTATTGGTGAAGAAACCGACAATTACGCCCAAGGCTACTTTGTCTTTGACTCCAAGAAATCTGGCTCGATGACTGTCTCTCACCTACGCTTTGGTAAAGAACCAATTCGCTCCACCTACTTAATTGACCAAGCCAACTTTATTGGTTGTCATCATTGGGGATTTCTGGAACGCATAGATGTTTTAAAGGCTGCTATTCCTGGGGCGACTTTGCTGCTTAACAGTCCCTATGATGCAGATAGCGTTTGGGAAAATCTGCCGTTCAAAGTGCAGCAGCAAATTATCGATAAGCATTTGAAGTTATATACCATCAATGCTAGCGAGGTTGCCCGCGAAAGTGGCATGGGTGGGAGAATTAACACTATTATGCAGGTATGCTTCTTTGCCTTAGCGGGTGTCTTGCCACAAGAAGAAGCGATCGCTAAAATCAAACAAGCGATTCACAAGACTTATGGTAAAAAAGGCGCAGAAGTTGTCCGCATGAATTTGCAAGCTGTAGACAATACCTTAGACAACTTGCATAAAGTACATGTACCACAAACAATCTTCACTCCTAACTCCTCACTCCTAACTCCTAACTCCTCACTTAACTCTGCTCCCGAATTTGTCCGCGAAGTTCTGGGCAAAATCATGGTATGGGAAGGTGATGACTTACCTGTTAGCACACTACCCGTTGACGGCACTTTTCCCGTAGGTACTGCCAAGTGGGAAAAACGTAACGTTGCCGAAGAGATACCTGTATGGGAGCCGGATGTCTGCATACAATGTGGTAAGTGCGTCATGGTTTGTCCCCATAGTGCCATCCGGGCAAAAGCTTATCAAGCGGATGAATTAGTAAATGCCCCAGGAACCTTCAAGTCAACTGGTGCAAAAGATAAAGACTTTGCCAATCAAAAATTTACCATTCAAGTTGCCCCAGAAGATTGCACGGGATGCACTATTTGTGTAAATATTTGCCCTGCTAAAGATAAATCTGAGCCATTGCGGAAAGCGATTAATATGGCGCAGCAGTTACCTTTACAAGAGCAAGAACGGGAAAACTGGGATTTCTTTTTGAGTTTACCCAATCCTGACAGGCGATCGCTAAAATTAAACCAGATTCGCCAACAACAACTGCAAGAACCTTTATTTGAATTCTCTGGTGCTTGTGCAGGTTGTGGTGAAACACCTTACTTAAAATTATTAACACAATTGTTTGGCGATCGCGCCGTTATTGCCAATGCTACAGGTTGTTCCTCAATTTATGGCGGGAACCTCCCTACAACTCCTTGGACAACAAACGCCGAAGGACGCGGCCCGGCATGGTCTAATAATTTATTTGAAGATAACGCCGAATTCGGTTTTGGCTTCCGCCTTTCCTTAGACAAACAAGCTGAGTTTGCGGCGGAATTGTTGCAACAGTTAGGGAGTGAAATAGATGAAAACCTTGTCTACTCAATCCTGAAAGCTGAACAAAAATCTGAAGCTGACATTTGGGAACAGCGCGAAAGGATAGAACTGTTGCAGCAGAAGTTAGATGAAATCGTAACTCTCGATCCTAATCTAAAATCTAAAATCCAAAATCTCAAATCCCTTGCAAACTACCTGGTGAAAAAAAGCGTCTGGATTGTTGGCGGTGACGGTTGGGCTTATGATATTGACTTTGGCGGCATCGATCATGTAATTGCTAGTGGTCGAAATGTGAACATCTTAGTAATGGATACAGAAGTGTATTCTAATACAGGCGGTCAATCTTCTAAAGCTACGCCACGAGCCGCAGTTGCTAAATATGCCGCCAGTGGCAAGCCTGCACCAAAGAAAGACTTAGGGATGATTGCTATGACCTACGGAAATGTCTACGTAGCAAGTGTAGCCCTTGGTGCTAGAGATGAACATACCCTGAAAGCATTTCTGGAAGCAGAAGCTTATGATGGCCCATCACTGATTATTGCTTACAGCCATTGCATAGCCCACGGCATTGACATGACCACAGGGATGAATCATCAAAAAACTCTGGTAGAATCAGGACGTTGGTTGCTGTATCGACATAATCCAGAGTTGCTCCTTCAGGGTAAAAATCCTTTGCAATTGGATATGCGATCGCCTAAGCAATCTGTAGAAGATTCGATGTATCAAGAAAATCGTTTCAAAATGCTCACTAAGAGCAAACCAGACGTAGCCAAGCACTTGTTAGAACAAGCCCAAGCTGAGGTAGATGCACGTTGGCAGATGTACCAATATCTGGCAAAGCGTGAGATTAAACATGGAACTGATTAAAAGGTTATTACATTCCACCATCAAATAATACAAGCGATCGCAGTTTCTAAAACTAAAATTAGAGCAAAAGCGATCGCACCATCATTTGAAATTATAAAGGCGATCGCAGGTCTTGCACCCTGACTTTTCACGGTATCTGGAAAACCTCTCTCCTAAAAGGAGAGAGACTTTGAATTTTCCCTTTCCCGACACGGGAAGGGGAGACAAAGCGTAGCTTTGGCTCTTTGGGGTTCTTCGGGTTTAATTAAGTTAGGACTTACGCAAAAATCGCCCAAAAGCTTAATTTGTCGAACCGCCAAGACGAGGCAGTGCGTTGGGCGGCTCTGCCGACTTGAAGCAACTGCCGTGCCAAGAACGCCAAGAATTCGTAGAGTGTGCGTAAGTCCTATAAGTAATCAAGCGGACATGATATGAAGCTGACTCTGGGCTATTTAGATAGACGAGTCATTTCAAACAATTGCTGGGCATTACTTCCTAAAAAAGCATCGAAAAGTACCTGCCCTCCAGATTCCACTTCCACTAGATAGCGCTGGGCAATTTCATAATAGGCGTAAGTCCAAGGGATTTGAATTTCTGCGCCACTGTTATCATCTAACACTGTGACCATCTCTGTTACTGCTTGAGTTGCAGTTTGCCGCAAACCACAAGCAACATTTCCCTCTATCTCTGCTTTCATTGGTACACCCAGGTTAGCCAAAGCACTGGCGGTAGTATCAATGTCTGGATATTCTGGAGTGTTCTGTGCGTTGATGTAGCCTGTAAAATGGTTGACAGCATATCCGTGCAGCAATACCCAAGCCCCATACTGAGTAACCTGATTCACCTCTTCGATAACAGAACACTGGGGAGGTAGCCAAGGGCGGGTGAAGACTTGCTGGAGTTGTTTGGCAATGGTTTCAATGTTTCCGTCTTTTTGTAAAAGAGTAAGGGGTGAGGTCAGTTCGTTTGGGATTGAAGATACTGTTTTAGAGATGAGTTTGGCAATATTAGCAGGTAATTCATCGACAATCAACTCGCTGATAAACAGCTTGGGTAAGTTAAATTCCTCTTGCTGCGGATGACGATAATGACGAGCATACAGATGAGTTTGAGCAAAATTATACTCTCCAGCCGCCACGTAACCTAAAGCTTCTGCAAGTTGTCCAAGGTAGTTAATTCCCAAGTTAAGTTGACCCTGTGGACTATCTACTAATAAACGCAAAGACCGAAAGGCGATGTGGTCGTTGGCGACAGTTCCACCCACAGCAGTAATCATTTGCTGGTAGGTACCGGCATGATTTACCCTGGTGCTGTATTCTTGCCAAAGTAATTTCCATAAATTAAGGGCAATTTTATTTGTCATTTTCTCCCCTACTCCTCATCTCCCTGATATTTTAAGAACTTAACACCTCGCTAATAATCTGAAGGGCTATGTGAATTTGGTCGCTGTCGATAACCAAAGGTGGACAGAAACGAATTGCTGCTTTACCGCAACCTAGCAATAATAAACCCCGTAAGAAAGCTTCTTGGATAATGTGATCGCGCAATTTATGATCAAGATTACCCTGTTCATCCAATAAGTCTACCGCTACCATCAAACCCTTACCTCGTGGCAGCGATACTCTGGGAAATTTTTGATGCAACTTGGTCAGACTAGCTTGTAATAATTCTCCCATCTGGGTAGCGTTGCTCATCAAACCCTTCGGGTTCGCAGTCGCCTGCGGAGGGAAACCCTCCCGCAGCGCTGCCTCACCACTTTCTAAGAGTCGCAGAGTGGCAATACCAGCAGCACAAGCTACGGGATTACCGCCAAATGTGGTAGCGTGAGAACCGGGAGGCCAAGTCATTAACTCAGGTCTGGCAAGTATCGCTCCTAAAGGCAGACCACTGGCGATGCCTTTGGCAATAGTAATAATATCAGGCATCACACCCCAATGCTCGATCGCAAATAAGCGACCAGTTCGCCCCATCCCCGCTTGCACTTCATCCACTACCATCAGAATACCGTGGCGATCGCAAATATCCCGAATCCGTTGCAAGAAACCATCCTCTGGTACGATATACCCACCTTCCCCTTGAATCGCTTCAACTACGATCGCCGCTACTTCTGGCGCTGGTAAAATTGTCGTGAATAGCTGTTTTTCCAGGTAATCTAAGCTAGCGTGAGTGCCGTAGGGAATATGAGTAACACCAGGAACTAAAGGCCCAAAATTAGCTCGCTGCACTGCTTTGGAACCGGTGAGAGACATTGCTCCATAGGTGCGTCCGTGAAATGCACCTAAGAAGGCTACGATTAGCGATCGCTTGGTGTAATATCGAGCTAGTTTGATGGCTGCTTCGTTGGATTCTGCGCCGGAATTGGTGAAAAATACTTTTGCAGGGAACTTAGCGTTATTTTGGGGATTGGGAAAAGGGGCACGAATCGCTAGTTGTTCCGCTAGTTCCACCATCGGCTCATAATAAAAATCCGTCCCTGACATGTGCAGTAGACGCTCCGACTGTTCTTGAATTGCTTTGACGACTTCCGGGTGGGCGTGTCCGGTGGCAGTAACGGCAATACCTGCGGTCATATCCAAAAATACATTGCCATCTACATCTTCCACCATACAGCCTTGGCCGCGAGATACAACTAAGGGATAATCGCGGGTATAAGAAGGGGAAGTTACAGCGTGATCGCGTTGTACAATTGCTTGAGCACGAAGTCCAGGTAAGGAAGTTATTAAACGGGGTGTACGAGGTAAATTTAGGTTAATAGGGATACTTAACATAATTTTTTGATTTTTTAAAGATTACTGAATAATTAAACGCTAAAGGTTGATTGCTTGCAGTAGCATTTGATTCCATTAATGTAAGAATTACGTATTTAACGAAAAATTTGAGTATACGTCAGCGAGCAGGCAAAAATACAGAAATCCTCAGAGGTTGCGCGTTTTCGCAAAAGTTAGTTTTGCTTACTTTTCACGTTAGAGTACTCCAAGTAAAAAAATGCTCAATTGTCATTGCAAGCGTTGCGATTGCTTCGTAACGGCTGGGATTGCTTCACAACGCTTGCAATGACGGGTTTTGGATCATTTATTTTTTGGAACATTCTTATGTGGAAAAGCCCATGAAAAACCTAACCCCCTAACCCCCTTCCCGACACGGGAAGGGGGAAAATTCAAAGTCTCTCTCCTAAAAGGAGAGAGATTTAGAGAGAGGTTTTCCAGATACCGTGAAAAGTCAGGTTAGTTTTAAAGTCACATTTGTTGCTTTTGCGACTCCAAAAGTTAGTTTTAAAGTCGCATTTGTTGCTTTTGCGACTCCAAAAGTTAGTTTTGAAGTCACATTTGTTGCTTTTGCAACTCCAAAAGTTAGTTTTAAAGTCACATTTGTTGCTTTTGCGACTCCAAAAGTTAGTTTTAAAGTCGCATTTGTTACTTTGCGACTCCAAAAGTTAGTTCAGCAGTAGCCAGAAGACCATAAATAAACTCCAAAAACCTTATTTGATTCAATAGCAATCTACCAAAATCTATCTGTAGGTACTTTCATGCATTTTTTCTCCCTTCAAGTATCGCTTTGCAGTCAAAATTGAAGTTAGTCAGTTGAAGGAATCATTTATAACGCTAGACTACCAATGCAAACTAACAATGAACCAAATCCAAATGATTCATCCCAAGCATCGCAAAAAATTCTGCCCACTGCCCCATTACCAGAATCTATTAGTCAAAATATCGAGACTATCATCGCATTGCACAGACGTTCTGAAAAAAATGTCTCACAACACCAGCGCTTTGTAGAAACGATAACCATCTTTTTTGGTCGTCCTGTATTCCTGTATAGCATTCTGCTGGGAATTATTCTCTGGATAGCACCAAATGCCTTACCACGACGTTTAGGTGTACCTAGATTTGAGGAAGTTCCATTTCCTTGGTTACAATTTTCACTGACTGCGGGTTCATTGTTGGTGACAACAGGAGTATTGATTAAACAGGAGCGACAAGAAAAGTTAGCAGAGCAACGGGCGCAACTTAGCCTTCAACTCAACCTGCTCTCTGAGCAGAAAATCGCTAAACTCATCGCTTTGATTGAGGAATTACGCCAAGATATTCCCAATGTCAAAAATCGCTCTGACCCGGAGGCTGAAATAATGAAGTCCCCTACTGATGCCCACGCAATTGTAGACTTATTGGAAGAAACCTTAGCATCAGAGTTAGCAAATTTATCACAGCAAGAAATATCAACTCAGGAGTAACAAAGTAAGCCTAAAGGCTTTTCACCTAGTCCCCAGTCCCTAGTCCCCAGTCCATTGCTATATTAAAAACAGCTAATTACACCCATTCAATTAATTTAAAAAGTTCTCCACGCATCTGACAAATATTTCCACACCCATTCCCAACGCCGTTTCATCAAAATCAAACCGGGGATGATGATGAGGATAGGCCAAGTATTTCTCAGGGTTAGCAGAACCTAAGAAGAAATAGCAACCAGGAACCTCTTGCAAGAAGAATGACATATCTTCAGCAGCCATAGTTTGACATTCTGGCACAATACCCATCGGGGTTTCTACCACTTCTTCTGCTACAGTTCGTACCAATTCCGCTATCTTAATATCATTAATTACTGGTGGATAAAGTGACCAGTATTCTAAGTCATAACTTGCACCATGACTTTGACAAATTCCAGCAATAATCTGCTCGACACGCTGGTTGAAAAAGCCTTTCAAACTAGGATTAAAATACCTGACAGTGGCACTCATTCTCGCTGTATCAGCAATCACATTCCGCTTGGTTCCAGCATGAAGTTCGCCTACTGTCACCACAGCCGAATCAATGGGATTCACATTCCGAGCGACAATGGTTTGCAAAGCATTCACAATTTGAGCAGCAACTACAACAGAGTCAACAGTTTGATGGGGTAGTGCGCCATGTCCACCTTTGCCCAAAATTGTGCAGTTAAAGCACTCCACAGCTGCCATCAACGCCCCAGCCCGCACACCCACTGTTCCCAAGGGCAAATTATTCCACAAGTGCAAACCAATAATTGCCTCAACATCAGGATTTTTCAGAACTCCAGCTTCAATCATCGGCTTTGCGCCTCCTGGTGATTCTTCTGCTGGCTGAAAGATAATTTTCACGGTACCAGAAAAATCTTGGCGATGCTGTTGGAGATAATAAGCTGTACCTAAAGCGATCGCTGTATGTCCATCATGTCCACAAGCGTGCATCACTCCATCATGCTGCGATTTATACGGCACTTCGTTAAGTTCTTGGATTGGCAAAGCATCCATATCTGCCCGAATCGCTAAAACTTTCTCTGTGCCTAATTTGTTACCTTTGATGGTGGCAACAATGCCAGTGTGAGCAATGCCAGTTTGATGCTCAATTCCCCATTCTTGTAACTTTTGTGATACAAACTCAGCAGTCAGTTTTTCTTTAAAACCTAACTCTGGTTGTTGATGCAATCGCCGCCGCCACTCTACTAATTGTGGTTGCAATGATCGAATTACCAGTCGGATGCGAGATAGATCAACAGAAGAGGGATTGGGAAAGGTAGAAACCATTATAAAGACAAGCTAGTTTAAGTACGGCTAACTTAGTTTATCGTAGGGAATGGCGAAGAATCATCATCAGAACTCATTACTCATTTAATTTGGTTTACCGATGATGACACCAAAACTGTATGAATGAAAAATGGGTAAATCTCATCAAAGTCAACACCCTGGGCTACGCCTACGCTAATAATCAGTTACGTAGAGCAAAAGTTAAGACACTTTGGGATTTGGGATAGTGCGAGTGGAAAGCACTATTTTGTTTTCGGCTGGTTTTTCTAAGAAATTTTCGGATAGTAATTTAGTCAATGCATCAGGGTGTAGTTGCCAGTTTAATAATCCGGATAACCCCATGACCAAGCCAAATATAGTTGGAAACAAGGCGAGATAGAACAACCATTTTTTCTGAGATAAAGATGTAATGGCAAATAGCGATAAAGAGAGCGATAAAGAGGCATCAGCTAGGTCAAACTGGTCGTCATGGTAATTAAGCTGGTCATAGGTTGTTTGATCTTTTTGAGCAACTAGCTTCTGTTCCTGCTTTTTTTGGTCTTCATTATCAGCAATTAATTGATAAGCGGCAATCTGTTTTTCATAGTCAGCCCTCACAGCAGAAGGTTGAGAAACAGATTGCAATTTCAGTTGCACCACATTTGATTTGGCTATTTCTTCACGAATATTACGAGCCTGGTATAACGCCCAATCGTCAATTTTATTTGCTTGAGCTTGCTGCATTGCCTGAACTAGATTATCGTCTTTGACTTTGCAGATGCCCATAAAAGTTGCTATCAATGCAACTGCAATTGCAACAGCACTATTTAGACGGCTTTTGCGTTTTTCGCGGTTAGCTGGGGTTTCGGGTTCATCGTTTTCATCTTCAACCAGGTCGATTGGGTTTATGTCCATATTGTTATACCAATTTCACTTAAAGATAAAACAGGAGTCAGGAGTCAGAATACTCTACCCATAAAAGGATAGAGTTTTAACTATTATTTAGTTAAAATCAATTCTGCAACCAACCAGCTATCACCGCAACTATCAAAAATACACCCATCGCCAAGCGGTAGAAAATAAAAATCAAGGTACTGTGTTTTTCCAGGTAGCGTAGGAGTCCCCAAATTGCTGCAAAAGCGGAAATGCTGGCAGAGATTAAGCCTACCAACAAAGTCAACCAACCAGATGCACTCAGTCCTGCTTTTGTAAGAGTGTGGAGTTCTACAGCACCTGCCAAAATAACGGCTGGTAAGCCCAACAAAAAAGAAAATCGGGCAGATGTCTCCCGTTTCATACCCAAAAATAACCCAGCAGTGAGGGTGGAACCAGAACGAGAAACGCCAGGGATCAAGGCAAAAGCTTGAGCAACTCCTACCCAAATACCATCCCAAAGGGTGAGGTTGTCAAAAGTGCGATCGCGTCCTCCGCGTTTTTCTGCGATCGCTAGCAATCCTGACATAATAATTGAAGCCGCACCGATAACTACTAACCCTCGCATTGGTGAGTTGCAGGCATTAAGAATTGGTTTGAGTAGCACACCAGCTACAGCAATGGGCAAGGTTCCTAGCAATAAACCTAACATCAGTTGCAAAGAACTAGATTGATAATCTTGTCCGCTAATTGCCCTAACTGTCTCTCCTGTTAATTTTTTTAAGTCTTGCCAAAAATAGACTAAAACAGCAGTCAAGCTAGCTAACTGCATTGCTGCTGAAAAAGCAGATCCCGGATCTTTCAGTCCCAGTAAAGTTGGCACTATCCGCAAATGAGCAGTACTGCTAATTGGTAGTAATTCTGTAATTCCCTGAACGATGCCTAAAATAATCACGTCAATCCAGCTAAGATTAGCAAAGTCTAGATTCACTTCACTACCGTTGCTACAGACTGCACTCGCCACCACGAAATAAAGCATCATCATATCAGGTGTAAATAGTTTACTTCTAATCAAATACCGACAAAGTAACTTACGTCAGTGACGCTTCTGTGACTAAGACATGGCACTTTGATGACATCTAAATACAAATACAAAATATCGTGTGTTCGTGCGACGTGCCGTCAGGTAACAAATACCATTTGGTTATTCTAAAAACGTCTTTAACTAGTCATATTTCGCACAGACGAAACTTGCTAATAAAGTGTTATTTTAATCCCAAAAATTAAATAAGGCAGGTAAATCCTGCCTTGTGTGTCACTAAAGTTAGGTTAATTTCATCTTTTCTTACCATTGCACGTCTTGTTGACAAAGGTATTACCGAGTTATGTCATAACTGTGACTGTACCAGTTGTAAAAAATGATTGGACGTTCGCTACTTTTTCTCCAATGACCAATCCCCAATCCCCAATTTAAAGTGTCAGTGTTTCCCAATCTAAATCTGATGCTACTTGAGCAAGTTTATCTAAATCAGTCAGGTTATCTAAATAAGGCAAGCAGCCTAAAACTGGCGTGTTAGTGAGTGATTGAATTAATTGGTGTGGTGTCCAGTCGGCTATTTCTGCATCCGTTCGAGGTTGTACGCAGTTTAGAACAATGCCTTTGAGATTGATGCGCGATTGTCTAGCTAATGCTACGTTCGCCACTGCTTGAGCGATCGCACCCAATCTAACTGGTACTACCAATACCGTTGGTAAACGCCATTCCCCCGCTAAATCGGCTACCGTTAATTCCTCAGTTACTGGCGAACCTAACCCTCCCAAGGCTTCTACAAGCACAAAATCACGATGCGATCGCAATTTAGACAAAGCTTGCCACACAAGTGCTAAATCGACTCGGCGATTTTCTCGTGCGGCGGCTATGGGAGGCGCGAGAGGTGCTTGAAAGTACAAAGGTGTAATTTCTTCAGCAGATTGTTCTAGTGCAAATAGCTTTTGATACCACTCGCGATCGCCAATTCCCGATTGAATCGGTTTCATGATTCCCCAGCTACGTTGCGGGTAATATTTTTGCCAATAGGCTGCTAATGCTGTTGTTAAAACAGTTTTACCAGCTTCTGTATCAGTTCCAGTAATCAATAGTGTGTTTAACATTAATTTCTTTGGCCAGAAAATGGTTGTGTTCCATCAGCCGGCGGAAAAGTTGGCGTTTCACCAGTTGTCGGAATTGGGTTAGGTGTTTGTGTGGGAATTGGCAAGGGTGTTTGTGTCGGAAATGGCAAGGGTGTTTGTGTGGGAATTGGCTGGGGTGTTTCTGTCGGAAATGGCAAGGGTGTCTCTGTCGGAATTGGCAGGGGTGTTTCTGTCGGAATTGGCAGGGGTGTTTCTGTCGGAATTGGCAGGGGTGTTTCTGTAGGTGTTGGTTTGACTAGTTTTTCTAATGCAACATTGAGGTTGTAATTGCTTTCGGCAACTCCTGAAAGCAGTGTTAATTCAATAGTATATCTACCAGTAACCTGCAATGTACCTGCATAAGATGTTACTTGTTGGATATTCTGCTCAATTGGTTGTTGATTGGGACTGAAGAGTGTTAACAAAACGCTGCTTCCTGGGTCAAGAAACGCAGTTAATTTGTCACCTTCCTGCCCAAAAAAAGTGTAGCGGATTATTTGATTTGTTTTGAGAGTATCTTTAACCGTGGCTATGTTATTAGATGCTTGCAGATTGAGTCGCCTACTAGATACAACAGGTTGATTGTTGGTGGGTGTAGATGTGAATGTAGTACCACCAGAAATCACTGGTGAAGGGAAATTTTGTGGAAGTGTCTCACTTGGTGATGGTTTTGACTGACTGCGGATAGAACTTACCAATACCCAAGAACCAAATCCGGCGATGATCACTACAGCAATGGCAATTGCTGCGATCGCTAACGGATTATCCAAGATTGAGCTAGTATTACTTGGTGGAATCACAGGAGCGGGTTGTTTCTTCTTGGGCGAAGCTGCTGGTGGTACTAAGTTAGGCCGGCGACCAACAGCCATTGTTTGCAAGTTGGATACATTATTAGGGGTAGGGACACGGGGTTGAGCCAATTGCAGTGCTTGGGATACATTAGCAGCACTTTGGTAGCGATCGCTTGGTATATGATTCAACATGCGATTTAACACCTGAGCAAATCGCGGATTCACTCTTACCCACCGCTGCCAATTCCAAGTTAGTTGGTTTTCGTCAAATAGATCCCTTGGTTCTTTACCAGTCAGCAAAACAATCGCACTCACCGCTAATGCATACAAGTCACTACTAGGATAAGCTCCCCCTGTTTGCATTTGTTCACTAGGAGAGTAGCCTAATTTTCCCACAGTGGTTTCTGGCATTGGGCTATTTGGCGATCGTAAACGAGTTGCCAGTTCCTTTACCACCCCAAAGTCAATTAATACAGGTTTAGCGTCACTATCTCGCAAAATAATATTTTCTGGGGAGATATCGCGGTGAATAATTCCTCGACTGTGAATATGCTCTAAAACAGGCAACAACAACTGTATTAGCTGCAATACTTCAGCCTCTGTAAAGGTTTTACCCACAGCTTGACGTTCAGCCAGTATAGTTCGGTACGTCTGACCTGCAATGTAGTCCTCCACCAAAAATAAGCGTTGGTCTTGCTCAAATCTTTCCCGGAACTTAGGTATTTGTGGGTGTTCGATTTGATATAAAATGGCAGCTTCTCGGTGAAAAAGCTCTTGTGCCTTCTTCCAAGCCAAAGCCTCCGTTGCTGTTGAAATCAATTCCTTGATCGCGCAAAGTTCGTTAAAGCGCCTCTGGTCTTCTGCCAGATAGGTTCTACCAAATCCTCCTTGTCCGAGAATTTGGATTATGCGGTAACGGTTTTGCAAGACAGTGCCAACTTTAATCGGTGGTTGCATGATCGATTGATTGAGTGTATTAGCAACTGAGGAGGAAGTCACCCACAAAGATTAAGTCTAAGAGGCAACACAGTCACATGCAGCGATATTTTACCTTACATAATAGTTAGGAGTATACGCAAAGTTACTTCAAGTGTCTTAACTGTCTACAGTAATTTATGTATGGTGTCTTCTCCCCTGCCCGTTTTCTTGTTCTCTCACCGCTTGGAACTGCTGTCAGCCCTGCGCCAGAACCCACGTAAGTGAGAGTTTGCTAATACCAATTCTATGTGAGCCTACATAGAATAGTTTCTTTATATAGCAAGGATTTCATAAAAAATTGCTATAAATACCAATGTTATCTGGGAATTTATTGGGTTAATTAAAACTAAAAATTAAGTCTGCTAGTTTATTTATTTACCGCTAGTATCATAGAATATAATCAGATACCTGTTTAACACTTAGTCGCAAGTGTTCTCCTGTCTAAAAATAAAGTTCAATATTACTTAAGTTGTAAATGCTTTACTGTCAGTTATAAATGAGGTAGTTAGAAGCAGCAATCTATCACACTAATCTTTAGAGAGATTAGGGTCATTTACCTCAACCTAAAAAACTTGAAGTATAGACCTAGCTGACGGACTTGATGTCCGTTAAGCTATCAATAGTTTGCTTTCCAAGAAAATTAGACAGTTAGCAAATGATAATTATATGGGAAAATGTTTAAATTTTGGATGAAATCTTTAAAAAAACTCACAAATGTTTTTTTAGGCGATTTCCTGATTAAATCTACTAAATCTCTAATGATAATATTGCTATGAATGCACATAGAGGATCTGCTGTGCTCAGTTCTGCAACTTTCAAAATGCAACCATCTGCAACAGGACTGACCGATAATCATCGCCTGCGGCTGTTTTCTGGCTCTGCCAATGTACAACTGTCTCAAGAAGTCGCTCGTTATCTGGGCATGGACTTGGGGCCAATGATTCGCAAAAGATTTGCGGATGGAGAACTTTACGTTCAAATCCAAGAATCAATTCGGGGTTGTGATGTCTATTTAATCCAGCCATCTTGTCAACCCGTGAACGATCATTTGATGGAATTACTGATTATGGTTGACGCCTGTCGTCGAGCTTCTGCGCGACAGGTGACGGCAGTAATTCCCTACTATGGTTATGCCCGTGCCGATCGCAAAACGGCAGGACGAGAGTCAATAACTGCCAAGCTGGTTGCTAACTTAGTTACCGAAGCAGGTGCCAACCGCGTTCTAGCAATGGATTTACACTCCGCTCAAATTCAAGGCTATTTCGATATCCCCTTTGACCATGTTTACGGTTCGCCAGTATTGCTGGATTATCTCACAAGTAAACAACTGCCTGATCTTGTGGTTGTTTCCCCCGATGTTGGCGGTGTAGCACGAGCCAGAGCATTTGCGAAAAAACTCAATGATGCTCCACTGGCGATTATCGACAAACGTCGTCAGGCACATAATGTTGCAGAAGTGTTAAATGTCATCGGCGATGTTAAAGGCAAAACGGCAGTGTTGGTGGATGACATGATCGACACTGGGGGGACGATCGCAGAAGGGGCGCGATTACTGCGTGAAGAAGGAGCGCGTCAAGTATACGCCTGTGCAACTCATGCGGTGTTCTCTCCACCAGCGAGGGAACGGTTGTCCAGTGGTTTGTTTGAGGAAGTCATTGTCACCAATACGATTCCCATAGCAGAAAACAATCGTTTTCCACAATTAGTGGTGCTGTCAGTAGCTAATCTGTTAGGAGAAACTATCTGGCGGATTCATGAAGATACTTCAGTCAGTAGTATGTTCCGCTAACCGATAAAAGACTGTCATTCGTCTTATAGGCATAAATTACCCACACTCACCCCTTCATCGGGTAAAGTGTGGGTTTTTAGTATCTCTAAAATTTCTGTACTGAGATTACAATACAAACCAATACGGTTCAGTTAAGGCTATACCTCTTTGTCTAAAGTCAATTTTTTTTAATGAACCGCAGAGGCGCGGAGAACACAGAGAGAAAGGAGAAATGCTTAACTGAACTGTATTGCAATACAAACAGTTCGAGCTTCCAAACTGGGTTACAGAAAACTTTTTCTCTCCCTACTCCCTTAGTACAGTTTTGCGTAAAAGCGTAACGTTTTTAATGCATCGGGATGCATTGGCATTAGACCTCTTGCAAAAATCCTTGAATCACCCCTCCCCAGCCCTCCCCGATATATTGGGGAGGGGGCAAGATTTCAAGTTTCCCCCCAATATATCGGGGAGCCACTGCGTTGCGGTGAGGCAGTCCGATCTTGGGGGTTTCCCCCATGAGGAACTGCTGAACCCGAAGGGAGGTTCCCTCCGTTGTAGCAAGTGGCGTGGGATTAAGGGGGGTCTATTCGACTTATGCAAGAGGTCTATTGTATTGGGACACATTAACTATTGCAGCCGACGCATTGGCATTGCAGGGGGACACATTAACATTGCAGCCAATGCATTGGCATTGTATCGGGACACATTAACATTGCAGCCGACGCATTGGCATTGCAGGGGGACGCATTAACATTGCAGCCGATGCATTGGCATTGTATCGGGACGCATTAACATTGCAGCCGATGCATTGGCATTGCCAGGTATTGCCAAATTTAATTCGCTACTAATTAATGAAATGCTGTACTTAGCGATACAGCCAAACCCGGAGTAGTGAAAGCAGTTGCTCAGTATCTACAGGTTTGGTGATGTAGTCAGAGGCTCCAGCTTCGATGCACTTTTCGCGATCGCCTGGCATGGCTTTGGCAGTCAAAGCAATTATTGGTAGTGAGCGAAACTGTTGTTGCTGGTGGATGGCGCGGGTAGTTTCGTAACCATCCATTTCCGGCATCATGATATCCATCAAAACTATATTAATGTCAGGGTTAGCTTGCAGCTTCTCTATGCCATCTCTGCCATTTTCGGCAAACAGTACTTGCATTTGATAGCTTTCTAAAAAGCTGGTGAGGGCAAAAATATTTCGCAGATCATCATCCACAATCAAAATTTTTCGATTAGCTAGCACCGGATCAGTTTGGTGTAGTTGCTCTAATATTTGACGCTTTGGTGGAGGCAAATTTGCTTGCACCCGATGCAAAAACAGGGCAGTTTCGTCTAACAACCGCTCTGGCGATCGCACATTTTTAATGATAATTGTCTCTGCTAGTCCCCGCAGTTGGGTTTCTTCTCGTCGGCTGAGTTCTTTGCCGGTGTAAACAATTATCGGCAGTTTCAAAAGCCTGGGTTCAAGCTTTATCTGTTCAATCAGGGCAAACCCGCTCATATCGGGCAGACCGAGATCCAATACCATACAATCAAAGTGATGCGATCGCAAAATCAACAGGGCTTCTGCCCCCGTACCCACTGCTGTACTCTGGACATCACCATTACCGATCAGTTCGATAATACTTTGGGCTTGTACGGGATCATCTTCTACAATTAGGAGATTTTTTACCTGACGCTCAATAAAGCCTTTAATCTCAGTCAATACCTGAGTTAGCGCTTCTGGAGAGACGGGTTTTTGCAGATAGGTAATCGCTCCTAGTTGTAATCCCCGTTGCTGTCTTTCATCAACAGAAAGGATGTGTACTGGTATATGTCTGGTATCTGGTTTATGTTTCAGACGATCCAGCACCGTCCAACCATCCATCTCTGGCATGTGGATATCTAGCATAATTGCATTGGGTTTAAACTGTTCTGCCAGTGCTAGACCTTGTTTGCTCTGTAAAGCAACAATAGTTTTAAAACCCTGCTCACGGGCCATATCTAGTAAAATACGGGCAAATTTATCGTCATCTTCAATAATCAACAAAATGCGATCGCCCGGTTGAATTATTTCCCGGTCATCTGGGATTTCGTTGGCAAAGGTGGTAAGTACTTTCGCGGATGGAGAAGTGTCCACAGTCGATCTGTTTTCGACCATTGGCACTTCTTTTATGATCGATGCTGTGCGGATAGGGGTGGTTGGCTCAGAGTGTGCTGTGGTGAGAAGATTTTTATTATTATTTTCCTGTCCCTTGGGTAAGTAAAGCGTGAAGGTGCTTCCCTGTCCTGGTTGGCTGACTAGTTCAATTCTCCCCCCCAAAAGTTGAGCCAGTTCGCGGCTGATGGACAAGCCCAAGCCAGTTCCCCCGTACTTGCGGCTGGTTGTGCCATCAGCCTGTTGAAATGCCTCGAAAATAATCTTCTGCTTCTCGACTGGAATGCCTATGCCCGTATCACTAACTGCAAAAGCAATCATCGGATTATCAAATTGAGCTGCCTCAGAAGACATACTAATTTGTAACTTCACGCCTCCCTTTTCAGTAAATTTAAAGGCGTTAGCCAGGAGATTTTTCAGCACTTGTTGCAGGCGTTTGGAGTCGTTAGAAATTGTTGGGGGTAACTTCTTATCCAGTTCAATAGTAAAACTGAGTTGTTTATTGTGGGCAACTTGCCGAAAAGTGTACTCTATAGATGTCTCTAAATCTGCAAAAGCAATTTGCTCAATATCAAGCACCATAGTACCCGACTCAATTTTTGCCAAATCTAGAATGTCATTGATCAACTCCAGCAAATCAGTTCCAGCCGAGTAAATAGTCCGACTGTACTCTACCTGTTTCTCGGTCAAGTTGCTAAGAGAGTTATCTGCTAACAGCCTTGCTAAAATTAACAGGCTATTTAGCGGTGTCCGTAGCTCGTGGGACATATTTGCGAGAAATTCCGACTTATATTTGGAAGACAACGCTAGTTGTTCAGCTTTTTCTTCCAAAGACTGCCTCGCTCGCTCAACTTCCTGGTTCTTGCGGACAACTTCCCGATTTTGAGCTTCTAACAATTCTGCCTTTTCTTCTAACTCCTCATTTAGTTGTTGTAATTCTTCGTTAGACTGCTTGACAATAAATTGTGATTCTTCCAACTCATGCGCCTGTTCTTCCAGGCGTTGATTGCTCTGCTGTAGTTCATCTTGCTGGCTTTGCAGTTCCTCTGTTAAAGTAACAGACTCTTCAAGTAGTTGCTGAGTTTGCAATTGTGAGGCGATGTTATTCAAAAATACACCCAGATTTTCACTCAATTGCTCTAGAAATCTCAGGTGCAACTCGTTAAAAGGCCCAAAAGAGGCAAGTTCAATTACGGCACTCACCTGCGTCTCAAACAGTATAGGCAACACAATAATATTTAGCGGTGGAGCTTCTCCCAAGCCGGAACTGATGCGGATATAGTCACTAGGAACTTCCGTTAGGAGGATTCTTTGTTTTTCTAAGGCAGATTGTCCTACCAGTCCCTCACCCAAACGAAACTGATTTGCCAGATTTTTGCGCTCTTTATAAGCATAACTACTCAACAACTTCAATACAGGCTCGTCGTCTATTGAGTCCATAAAATAAAAAACGCCCTGCGATGCCCCAACCAGTGGTGCTAAATTCGACAATATCAGGCGAGACACACTTTCTAGATTTCGATGCCCTTGGAGCATCTGGGTAAATTCAGCCAAATTAGACTTTAGCCAATTTTGCTCGTCATTTTTTCGAGTTGTGTTTCGCAGATTAACGATCATCTGATTGAAAGTGCGCGTCAACACACCAATTTCATCCTGGCGATCGCTATCTGGTAAACTCACCGATAAATCCCCATTCGCTAACTTTTCTGCCGATTCCGAAACTCGCTTCAGCGGTACTGAGATATGTCTTGTGAGGATAAATCCGATCAAAACCAAGATCAAAGAAAATAGGGGAATACTATAGACAATGCTAGCGAGTGTTTTTTTAGCAGCTGCTTGTGCCCTTTGAGAGCGCTGCTTCAGGAGTACATTCTCCTCATTTTCCATTGCCAAGATGACTTTGCGGATTTCACCCATCAGTTGCTTACCCTGATCTGTCAGCACAACCTTCTGGGAAGCTTCAAAGCTTTGATTTTGGCGCAAGTCAATGGTTTCTTTAAGTTCAACTAGCTTTTTAGCGATTAGTGGCTGTAAAATATCCAGTCGCCGCTGCTGGTTGGGGTTATCTGCCGTTAATCTCTGAAGTTCGTTGACTTTTTGATCCAATACATTAATGGCAGCATTATAAGGTTCCAGATAGCTCTGTTTTCCAGTAATTACGTAACCACGTTGCCCAGTCTCAGCATTAGTCAGTTGCAAGTTCAGGTCTTCAAGTTGACTTAGCACCTGGTAGGTATGGTTTTCATTGACCGAAGTTTTAATTAGGTCATTGGTGCTTTGATAAGAGATTAGACCAATCGTGGTCAGAGTTGCCAAACTCAGGGCAAAACTTATTCCAATCTTGTTTCCAATCTTCAAACGGTTCAACATTATTCCAGGCAATTATTCCAATTATTTATATTTTTGGCACTCTTCGGATTATGTTTTAGTTATACAAATTTATAATATTTCGTTAACGTGGTAAATGTCTAATTTTTTACACGCTAAACAATGTTAATTGTATCTTAATATATAAATACCTTTACAAATACAACCTTCCCCCTCTAGCCGCACGCCAGATGCAGCAAAAATGACTCGCCGCCCAACGCACTACTTCCCCAAAGCATCGGAGAGAATGGGTTAGCCGGGGGTGAATTTTCTTACAACTCATTTAAGATTGCTATAGCTTAAGATAAAATATTGAGATATTATAACTTTTGTAATTCAAAAAAAAGCAATCACTTATTTTTTTGATTGAGTCTGCCAGTGGATAATTATTATATTATAAATTTCAGAATAGACTTTAACTAAAAAATGGTAACTTAAGGTTTCAAAAGGTAATATATATTTATATAAATATGCAATTTATAGGACAAAAAATATATTCCTTCTATAAACTTTCCTAATTATGCACAATCACAATATGCCATCAAACCTTTTGAGATTAATTTGAGGTTTAACTAGAAGTTAGTAGTGATCTGACGATCGCTTCTAGTTGCATCAAGTTCAGATTGGCTATGTATACTAAAATGTTGGATGTTGTTACTCTCTAAAATTGCTTTTGCACCTGCTATGTAAATATCAGTCCCTTTTAGAACTACTACGTAATGGCTAAGAGACACCTGATGCTCATAATATTTGGCTAGCTCATCAGGAATTCCTAAAGTGGTATAGTTATCTTGAGAAGCGCTGATATTTACTTCCAAAATATCACTTAGGTTGCTTGTATTTTTAGCAACTATAGATACTTGACTCATCGGAAAGCCAGCTGTTCTCAGTTCAGTAAGCGCTCTTTGTGCATCTTGGCGCGTATAAAAAACACCAACTGCTTGTTTATAGCGACTATTTGGGGTCGAGTATGGCTGATAAACACCCCACTGTTGAATATCACAACGATTAAAAATTCTTTTAGCAAGACGAATTTCTATATCTATACCAGTTACTATTACTAAATAGTAACCTTTACAGACAAGATCGCTGTAACCCTGTGCTTGCTCTTTAGAAATTCCTAAACTTAGCAAGATACCAGGCAAACCACCAGCTAAAGTGGTAGCGATCGCTGTTGCTTTTGCTCCGGCTAGGATGACTCGGCCTATACCAGGAATTACCCAGAGGACTAAACCAACTAATAACCCACTAAGACCTCCTAAACCACTGCCAGTGACGGCTCTAGCGGCATCTTTTGAGGATATATTGCCGGTGCGCTCTTTAACTTCAACACCAGCAATATCACTTTGTTCTTCTGCACTCCGTGCAATGACAGAAACATTATGCATCGGAAAATTAGAAGATTTTAGTTCCTGAAGTACCAATTGTGCATCCGAACTTTTAGCGAAAACTCCTATGGTTCTTCGCTCATTTTCTAATGTCATTTTATCGGTTGATTGCAACTAGAAGTGATTCCCAAGACTTTTAGCTAATTTGATGTAATATACATCAGGTAATTACACAGCTCGACGAGTAAATAAACCCCAAAGGAAAATCAAGAGCATCGCACCAAGAACAGCAAATAAAATGCTTCCAAGAGAAAAAGCTCCTACAGATGCGGCGGCTGCCGAACTACTTCCTAGCAAAGTTTGACCCAAATAACCCCCGACTACCGCTCCAAGGATTCCTAAGACAATGGTGGAGAGAATACCGCCACCTTGGGTTCCAGGATAAAATAACTTAGCTAAGGCACCTGCAATCAAACCCAAAACCAGCCAAGCAATAATGTTAGTAATCATATAATTTTTCCTTCGATAGAATGTGGTTTGTTCCTGACCATTCTATCTTAAAGTTTTTCGACAAATTTTTTGATCTATCTAGAGAACTAATATTAAAAATCTTTAGATATCATTTGTATATTCACCTCTTTACTTTAACTAATACTTTCTTTACTTTAACTATATAATCCAAGTATTGGCTGCTTTGTAATCATTGATTCAGGTGATGCCTGCGGTTTTTGCTAGCCTACGCACACGAAAATTTGATTAGAAGTTACGCACAACCATAACTTCTAATCGGTAGCATCTTAATCTTTGCAAATATTGTGATTTTCTCAAAGCGGTAAGTAAGCAGGCATAATGACAGATGATATTTATTTAGGACTTACGCACACTCTACGAATTCTCGGCGCTCTTGGCGTCTTGGCGGTTCGATAAATTAAGCTTTTTGGCAATTTTTGCGTAAGTCCTATTATTTACACCCATCCACTTATTAGCTGTTCAAGACTCAGGAGTAAGGACTATAGAAAGAGCTAGTTGATAGAGTTGGCGACGGGGAAGGAAAGTGGCTTTTGCTAATTGACGGCTAGCTTGCGATCGCGATATTCCCTGACTAATTAACTGTAGCAATTCGGCTTTCAATTGCTCTTGTGTCAGTTGGGGCTGACTGGTTAGAATTCCTGCCACTACTAATGTATATTCACCTTGGGGTTCTCGTTCGCTGTAGTGAGCGATCGCTTCAGCAATTGTCCCCCGCCAAAATTCCTCATACAATTTTGTTAACTCCCGCCCTAGCACGATTTGGCGATCGCTTCCCCAAACCTCTGCTAAGTCTTGCAAAGTATCTCGTAAGCGGTGGGGCGATTCGTAGAAAATCAATGTGCGAGATTCTGTTTGCAGAGATTCTAAATGTTGTTGTCTGTGTTGACTTTTCGCTGGGAGAAAGCCTTCAAAGACAAACCGATCCGTTGGTAATCCAGCTGCACTCAAAGCGGTAATTGCTGCACTAGCACCAGGAATAGGAACTACTGTAATTCCTGCCTCAATACAGGCTTTCACCAGTTCATATCCAGGATCGGAAATACCTGGCATCCCAGCATCACTCACAAGGGCGATCGCTTTATTGTTAACTAAATGCTCTAATAATTCTGAGATGCGGCTGGTACGATTATGTTCGTGGTAACTTACCTGCGGTGTTTTAACTTGAAAATGCTGTAACAGTTTCCCTGTGTGACGCGTGTCTTCTGCCGCAATCATATCCACAGTTTGTAAAATTCGCACCGCCCGAAAGGTAATATCTTCAAGATTGCCAATTGGTGTGCCGACGACGTAAAGTGTTCCTGGTTTTGGATCGGTTTGCATGAGCAAGAGTTATGAGTCATTCAATTTTAGATTTTATATTTTAGATTTTTATCTCAATTTAAAATCAAAAATTCAAAATCTAAAATTAGTGGAGTTAAGAGTTATCAACAACAATTTATACAGCTAGACGAACATATATGACAAATGATTAATCCAAAATCCAAAATCGTTCGAGTCAGAGAAGTTGAAGTCCAAAATCCAAAATTGGCTCATGGTTTATTTGTAGGTTTAGTAACCTTGGATTTGATTTACCTCGCTGACTCTGCCCCGAAGAATAATCAGAAGATTGTTGCTACTGACTATACTGTAGCAGCAGGTGGCCCAGCTACAAACGCGGCTGTGACTTTCAATTATTTAGGTAATCAGGCTACAGTTTTGGGTGCAGTGGGTTCTCACCCCATGACGCAGCTAATTCGAGCTGATTTGGCAAATTACAAAGTTGCGATCAGAGACCTTGAGCCTACCACTGATTTAGCACCGCCTGTCTCTTCGATCATTGTCACCCAAACCACGGGTGAACGAGCTGTGGTTTCCATCAATGCTGTCAAAACTCAAGTCAGCAGCGCATCTATCCCGCCAGATATTTTGCAAAATGTCGATATAGTACTGATTGATGGACATCAGATGGCGGTTAGTTATTCTATAGCCCAAATGGCTAAAGCCAAGAATATCCCAGTAGTAATTGATGGTGGTAGTTGGAAAGCAGGATTTGAGCAAGTTCTGCCATTTGTAGATTATGCTATTTGTTCGGCTAATTTTTATCCCCCCAATTGCCACACTCGAGAGGAGGTTTTCGCCTATCTAGGCGGATTTTACATTCCTTACATCGCCATTACCCAAGGACAAAAACCAATTGAATACTTAAATTGCACTAAAACTGATATCGTAGATGTGCCACAGGTGCAAGCGGTTGATACATTAGGGGCTGGAGATATTTTTCACGGTGCTTTCTGTGATTACATTTTAAGGGAAAGTTTTACTGATGCTCTGGCACTGGCAGCTAATATTGCTGCTGATTCCTGTAAATTTTTTGGTACTCGGCGCTGGATGAATTTAAAAGGCTGATTAGTCGGCTTAGTGCAGCATTTTATTAATTTGTAGCGAATTAAATTTGGTAATCCGTTGCAATGCCAATGTATGCCGATGCATTGTGAATGCGTCTTGATACAACGCCAATGCATCGGCCGCATTGTGAATGCGTCCCGATACAATGTGAATGCGTTCCTCTGCATTGTGAATGCGTCTTGATACAATGCCAATGCGTCCCGATACAATGTGAATGCGTCCTTTTACAATGCCAATGCATCCCGATGCGATGTTAATGCGTTCCTCTGCATTAAAAACACTACGCTTTTACGCAAAACTGTACTTAGTAAAGTTATATCAGGTCAAATTTAATGAAAGACTTACAAGAAATATTAGCGATCGCTCGTGAGGTTGGTTGGGGCGCAGCAGATATACTGCGATCGTATTACCACGGTACTGCAAAAGACCCTAACTTAAAAGTACAATATAAAGAGAATGAGCCTGTTACCGTTGCCGATGTAGCTGTGAGTCAATACATTTTGCAGAGGCTACAAGCAACTTTGGGTAATGAAGATTTTGCTTACATCAGTGAAGAAACCTATCAATCGCCAAGTACGGGCGCACACCCTTCTTCCCCTTGGGTATGGATAATTGACCCTTTGGATGGCACACGAGACTTTATCGAAAAAACTGGGGACTATGCAGTTCACATTGCTTTAGTCAAGGAAACACGCCCAGTGTTGGCAGTGGTAGCAGTACCAGAAGCAGAAAAATTATATTACGCGATCAAAGGTGGGGGTACATTTGTAGAAACCCGTGATCGATCTGTTCCTTTACAAGTGTCGTCAGGCAAACGAGTTGAGGATTTAACTTTAGTCGTTAGTCGCTCTCATCGCAACCAACGCTTAGATTACTTACTACAAAACTTACCCTGTCAAAACCAGAAAGCTGTGGGTAGTGTAGGCTGCAAAATCGCCACTATTGTCGAGCAACAGGCAGATATCTACATTTCACTTTCCGGGAAGTCTGCGCCCAAAGACTGGGATATGGCAGCACCAGAACTGATTTTAACAGAAGCTGGTGGTAAATTTACCCACTTCGACGGCACTGCATTGCAGTATAACATCGGTGATATCAATCAATGGGGAGGTTTGCTGGCTAGTAACGGTGAATATCACCAAATGCTGTGTAAGGAAGCAGAAAGGATTTTAGCGCAGTTTGAGCATAGCTAATGGGGCGAGGATGAATATTTTTTAATTTGCTTTTAAAACACTCATAAGTACGTATGTAATTATTTTCTAACATTTGAGTGAAATTAATAGCCAAGCAGCGAAAACAGAGTAAATACCATGTTGCTTCAATGCCAACGCTTTGCTTAACTCATTTGTATTCATAATCACATCTGCATTTAGCAGTAGTTTATTCCGGTTCAATAACTTAGGCATTACTGACCAATGCTAGAGGCAGAATTGCTTCTAGCTTTTTAAGATTGATACTGATGAAGTACTTTTAGAGGTTGAGTAAGTCTCTTCAATGCCATCCAGAAGTCAGCTTACTGCGATCTGAGCCATTTATATGAGACGGGCAATGATCCAGTACTTCACATGATGTCAGTAGCGATGTCTACGACGGGCTATTCGGCGTCGCGTGGAATTGGATAAAAAACCAGTCAGACTTAAATAGTACTTCTGCTCTGGTACTTTTTAGAGGAGTTTATGAATCAAAAGATATCCAGAAGAGAGTTTGCCACGCTGGCAGGGTCAGGTGTGGTGGCGATCGCTCTAGGTAGCCCACTTCTGGCAAAGTCCGCAGAAGCTGTATCTACACCTGATGCCCAAATGAAAGCTGTGTTAGATGAACTTGCCTCTTTTAACGCACCGCCAATTGAGAAATTGTCGCCCATGAATGCTCGCAACACCCCGACTGTGGCAGATGCAGTTATGGGCGTGCTTGCCAAACGTCGCAAACCTGCGGTGGAAATGGTCGGGGATGTCAACCATCAACTTATACCAGGGCCAGGGGGCGATCTTCTGGCGCGTATTTATTTACCAAAGGGAGAGGGGCCCTTCCCTGTGCTGGTCTATTTCCACGGTGGCGGCTGGGTAATCGCCAATTTAGATACCTATGATTCATCGTGCCGCGCTTTGACTAATGCAGCTAACTGTGTAGTTGTATCTGTCGCCTATCGCCAAGCCCCAGAACATAAGTTTCCCGCAGCAGCAGAAGATGCTTATGCTGCAACTCAGTGGGTTATGGTGAATGCTGCCCGAATTAACGGCGACCCCAAGCGGGTTGCAGTCGGCGGCGAGAGCGCAGGCGGCAACTTGGCAGCTGTCACCTGCTTAATGGCGCGTGATAGAGGTGGTAAGATACCTGTACATCAGATGCTAATCTACCCTGTTACCAATTACGCCTTTGACACACCCTCCTACCAGGAGAATGCCAACGCCAAACCGCTCAACAAAGCGATGATGATGTGGTTCTGGAAGCAATATCTAAACAGTGAATCTGATGGGAGTAATCCCTATGCTTCACCACTGCGAGCAGAAAACCTGCGCGGTCTGCCACCTGCGACCGTGATTACCGCAGAAATTGACCCCCTGCGTAGTGAAGGAGAAGCCTACGCCAAGCGTTTGCGTGAGGCGGGTTCCTCTGTAAAGGCAACCAACTATAACGGCGTGACTCATGAATTCTTTGGCACCGGAGCAGTCGTAGATAAGGCGAAGCAGGCGGTTAGGGAAGCAGCCGCCGGACTGCGCTCTGGATTTCTGGGTAAGTAATCCACTTAGCAACTAGCAGATGAGATAGACCCCGCTTCTCTCCGTCTTGAGTCAGAGGAACTATTGTACTATCGTTGTCTAAAATAGAAGAGTCGCTTTTAGTGACTCGCCTGAAAAGGAATGAGGAGCGGTAACAACCTATCCCGGCAGACTTATTTACCTGCTAAACAAAATTAAATAACACACTACGCAAATTAATTCAACTGTTAAATAGCACTCCACACAACCGAACATGACTGAACACAATCCGATCAACGAGCAAAGTAAGCAGAAGGCTTTAGACTCCTCTCGTCAAGAAGCTGGGGAATATTTGACCACCAATCAGGGGCTTCGGGTTAACAGCACAAATGATTCGCTCAAAGCTGGTGAGCGTGGCCCCACATTGATAGAAGACTTTCACTTCCGTGAGAAACTGGCACACTTTGACCGAGAGCGCATTCCAGAGCGGGTGGTTCATGCGCGAGGAGCAGGTGTTCATGGGTATTTCCAGCCTTATGAATCCCTAGCAGAGTATACAAAGGCAAAGTTTCTCCAAGATCCCTCGGTTAAAACTCCGGTCTTCGTTCGATTTTCTACGGTTGCCGGGTTCCGGGGTTCAGCTGATACCGCCCGCGATGTACGTGGATTTGCTGTTAGGTTCTACACAGAAGATGGCAACTACGATATAGTTGGCAACAATATTCCGGTATTTTTTATCCAAGATGCGATTAAGTTTCCTGACTTGATTCATGCGGTAAAACCCGAACCGCACAATGAGATACCCCAAGCGGGAACTGCTCATGATAACTTTTGGGACTTTATCTCGCTGGTGCCGGAATCGATGCACATGATTATGTGGATACTGTCCGATCGCACCCTTCCCAGAAGTTACCGGATGATGCAAGGGTTTGGGATTCACACTTTCCGCTTTGTCAACGAACAAGGCAAAGCCAGGTTTGTGAAATTCCACTGGAAGCCGATTCTGGGCGTGCATTCGATAGTATGGGATGAAGCGCAAAAAGCAGGCGGAAAAGACCCTGATTTCCATCGCCGCGATTTAGGGGATGCGATCGAAATGGGCGATTATCCAGAATTTGAACTTGGTGTACAGATTATTGAGGAAGAGGACGAATTTAAGTTCGATTTTGATATCCTTGATTCCACCAAACTCATTCCCGAAGAACTGGTTCCGGTGAAGCCAATCGGCAAAATGGTACTCAACCGCAACCCAGACAATTACTTTGCGGAAACCGAACAAGTTGCTTTTCAACCTGCCAATATTGTACCGGGCATCGACTTCTCCGATGATCCACTGCTGCAAGGTCGGATATTCTCCTACGCTGATACGCAAGTACACCGTTTAGGAAGCGCAAATTATACCGATTTACCAATTAATCGCCCCGTTTGTCCGTTCCATAATAACCAACGGGACGGCGTTATGCAGTACAACATTCCCACTTCAAAGGTGAACTACTTCCCGAATTCCCTGGGTAATGGTTGCCCGATGACGGCTCCAGAAAATCTTGGCGGCTTTGTCAGCTATAAGGAGCAGGTGGAAGGTAATAAAATTCGAGAACGCAGCCCCAGTTTCCAAGACCACTTCAGTCAGGCAACTTTATTCTGGAACAGTTTGTCTGAACCGGAGAAAGAACACTTAGTCAAAGCCGCACTTTTTGAGCTGGGCAAAGTGATGAACCCCGCCGTAAAAGAACGGATGCTGGAGTTATTTAACTCTGTCGATCATCAACTGGTAACCCGCATTGCTGAGGGACTAGGCTTACCTGTTCCTACAGAAGTCAAACCAAATCATGGGCAGAAATCTCCGGCGCTCAGTATCCAAACTATGCTAGAGAAGATGCCAGAAAAAACGATTAAGAGTCGCAAGATTGCAATTCTAGCGGCGGATGGTGTAAATGCTCAGGAACTTAGCACACTCCAGCAAGCACTAATCCAAGAGGGCGCTCAGGCGAAAATCGTTGCGACTCATGGCGGTAAAATCAAAGGCGATGATGGACAGGAAATCCCGGTTGAGATGACCTTTGTCACAGCTGCTTCTGTGATGTTTGATGCGGTGTATGTACCTGGTGGAGCGCAGAGCATTAAGACGCTCAAGCAAGAGGGAGAAGCAATTAACTTCATTAACGAGGCATTCAAGCACTATAAAACAATCGCCGCGACCAGCGAAGGGGTTGAACTCCTATCGGTAGCTGATATTGCAGGTGTGAAGTTGTCGCAAAATGGCGCGCGCTCTGACAAAGGTGTGGTGACTTCTAGTGAATCTGACTTGAAATCTGTAGCTGATGATTTTATCAGTGCGATCACTCAACATCGCCATTGGATGAGATTTCAAAAGGAAATGGTGCCTGCATAGCCACTTGCTTGACTTTGTGAACGGTAACTAATCCTAAATCGGACAGAAGCAGGGTAAACCTAACTTCTGTCCTTTCCATTTTTACAGCCGACAATATATATTCTTATTTAGAGATGTTTATTGATATTACAGCTATTTTCAGGTAAATAGACCACGCGGTAGGGGCACAGCATTGCTGTGCCCCTACGATAGATGTGGTTCAAATACATGTGCTGTAAGTTAAATAACCGTATGTTTAATGCACCTCTGTGCGCCCCTACCTTCTAGCTCATTCCACAAAGAAGCGCTATAGTTTGTTGAGTTCCATTTGCGGAACTCGCAGCAATATAAATTTATTCTTCCTCTATACCCATAAAGTATTGTAGATATCGTTAGTCTGCAATCCTTGGCTCTGAATTTTTAAGAAAATGTTACGACTTTATCATTTATTATTAGGTTCTATTTTGCTGGTATTAATACCACTGGGAGCAAAATTTGTTCTCCCCCAATTTTCTCCACCCAAAGAGGTAAAACCCCCTGTCGTTGCCAAACTTCCCAACCCTAATGAGGGAAATATCTGGCAGAAAATCCTGGGAAATGCTGCTGCTCCAGCTAACTGGCAAGTTGCTCCTTGTAAGGGAAATGCGCCTTTATTGTGTGTCTCCTCCAAAGGGGAACGTTTGGGTACAGTTGAGATTAACGTTTACCCACTAGCAAACAATGAGGATTTTCAAAAGAAACTCGTAGCAGCCGGTATTCCACCTGGTTCCCAAGTGGATTACCAAAGTTCCAAATACCAAACCCAGGTATTACTAGCGCTCAAGGCTTGGGTTGCAGACCAATACGCGGCTTTTACGAAAGACCGTCAGGGTAAATATGGAAAACAGATTACTTTCTCAGCCTATCCACCGCAACCAGTACCCGTTGGTAAGCTTCAGGGAATCCGCTATGGGTTTGCCGGACTTAAGCAAAAAGGTGGAGTACAAGAGCAACATATTGGTCATGTTGCCTTTGATGGCACTAAACTTTACGTAATTACCACTGCATTTGACACTGGTACGCAAACAGGTAAGTTTGAGAAACTGGAAAACTTGGCTATTTTTCAACCTTACTTATATGCGATCGCAGCAGATTTACGTTTACCCTAATAGGTATGGGGCATGAGGGATTGGGCAATTCAATTTTAACCCACTCCCCAGCCCCCCAATCAACCTAAATTTCAGCCACCGCCCGTTCAATCAAGCGACGTGCTAAAGTTTGCGTACCAGTGTGTTCATAATAATTTGTTGCTACATCCAGGAACGCTGCGAGGTAGTCTAACTTGTCATCGGCAATATCGACAAAATGTTGCAAATTGCCAACTACCTTTTGTGGCGTTAAATTATTGGCGTTGACAATATCACTCATCCAACCTTTAACTGAGTCAAAGCTTTCGCCGATAAAGTTGAGTTTTCCAGCAGAATTGTTACCTGGAATCACATCTTTGATGTTTTGGAAAGTTGAGTTTTTTTCTAACTCCTGTGGATTTGTCTGATTAAGCCCAGATATCGCTTTGCTGATGAAGTCTGGGCCCAGAGGGATCAAGCCATCAACACAAACTAATGCCACCATGCGGATGAGTGACTCACCACTATACTCACCTAAAGAGGCGACAAAATCCCCAATACTGTCTCCAGGAATGCCGTTAATTTGGCAGAAGGCTACTAACTCAGCCACTAATTTTAATGTCAGATCGATGGTTTGGGCTTTGTCTGGTTTGGGAGTGACAGAATTTAAAAAACCCAATAATGGAATTTTCTCGCCAACCTTGTTAGCTAAAGCTGCTGCACCAAGCGCTTTATCTGTATTATCAACAGTTTGATATAGCCACAAAGCTGTTTGGTATCCTTGGGATTTGTCGTTGAATAGATAAATTGCTCTTTCACCAATTTGCTGAATTAAATCTTCGTCGTCTTCGCCAGTAACGATCTTAATAGTATTGACAAAACCGACAGTATTTTGCCACTGGCCAGGAGCAACAAAATCGAGGGAATTCAACATAGAAATGGTCAAGCCGCTAGTTGGCAATTGATCAACCAACTCAAAAATCGATTTGCTCACAAAAATCTCCTTATTTAGGTTTTGTTATCTTTAATGTCGGTAATGCGGATCATTTCAGGCTAGCTAGACGACTAAGATTAAACTTCTCTAGCCAATCTGCGCGATCGCTAGCTGTAAATGACGAATCGCGAGAAAGTGCTTTTACTTGGTACTTTCCTACCAAAATTGCAGTTTGCGTCTTACCAACTTCGACTGCGGGATAACCGCCAATTTTTTTGGTGCTTTTCGAGAATTTTGCTGCTGTACTTGGTGTACTGGTGGTATCAGAAATAGACAGTAACGCTACTTCTTTACCGCCTTTTTTCAATTTCGCTTCCGCAAAGCCTTTTTTCTCTTGGGTATAGACGCGCTGGTAGCCATCACCTGCATTAGGGAAAAGTTTATTAAATTCGCTACCCTGAGTTGCGGTCTTAGTCACCGCTTGACCATTTCTTTGTTGAGTGCTTTCTTTTTGCACCTGATCAAAACGTCCAGGTGCTTTTGCAGTACAAGCTGTTGTCAGTAGTACCACTGACAGCAACAAAGCAGCTACCACTTTCCGCCCACGGTGTAAAATCATTCTTGGCTTCTCCTTATATCTTGAGCTTTGAGGCAATTATCTGCGCTGCTAGCAATTATTACCCGTAAAATTTACTTTTTGATCATTATTGCCTAAGTTCTGAACTATAGCACTCTGGTTTTGGTGCAACACCGATCAATATTTTTGCACTTCAAAAAAGTGTCTAATCCAATGCCATGCTTAACGTCCCAATTAACCCAATGCGAAAACGCCCCCCCTTTCGGGAGAGCGTCTTTTACTTACAGATAAGTGCGAAGAGCGGATATCAGATTATGATTAACCGTTGATAGCAGGAGCAGTTAGAGCTACAGGAGCAAAATCACCTGCTGCCAAATCTAAGGGGAAGTTGTGAGCGTTGCGCTCGTGCATTACTTCCATACCCAGGTTAGCGCGGTTGATCACATCTGCCCAAGTACTGATGACGCGACCTTCAGAATCAATGATTGATTGGTTGAAGTTGAAACCGTTCAAGTTGAACGCCATTGTGCTTACACCCAAGGCGGTGAACCAGATACCGAT
>NZ_JBALDF010000075.1:0-48389 GCF_036917275.1 Nostoc sp. | reverse complement strand
TAGGGGTAGCCCTACGCAAAAATAGCTCGATGCCAGGGACAATAATCTAACCAAAGCCTCCCGATTATCTTCGGGTAGGCTTTTGTTTTTGCTGAGAATCGTCAACTTTTGACTGTGCTAGTTTCTGCCACTCAGTTATCTTTACTAATCTCAATTATAAGCAGGACTGCAAACTATTATCATGGATGTCCGGGTGAGTCATCTCTGGAACAAAAATCTATCATCTCGATAATCCGATTCTCCGCTTCCGTGGCAAAAACCAATTATTAATAGGACTAGAATCGGATGAATACCGTTTAGGTCCTCATCCCTATTTCATACTTTTATTTCTGCGAACGGATAGTTTAGCTTAAATAAATTGCAGTTTCAAATTGAGTTTTTTTCCAGCTTTCTTGTTCAATTGGGTCAGCTTCTCTATATTCAGGTCGTGGTACACGCAGACAAAATATAATTTGTTTGAGGTACTGTCAACCACGTCTACGATCTATTTTTTCACCTTTTAGTTCGCTCAACCAATCTGCCACCTTTGTACCATTCCATAGTCCACGATCTGGACTCTTCTATGATCGGACTTGATATTATTCCAGAAAAAACAAGAGACAGCATTCATTAAAGAATGATAATCATTATGAAAGCGAGAAAAGGCGACTTCTTCTCAAAAGTATTTTGCTCATTAACCGTGTCACTATAGAAAATATAGCTGCAAATTGAGCAATAGGAAGACTAAAGAACGCTGTGCAGATAACATTCTTAGGGACCAGTTCCGGTGTACCCACACGATCGCGTAATGTTTCCAGTGTCGCCCTGAGATTACCCCAAAGGGCAGAACTGTGGTTATTCGACTGTGGTGAAGGCACCCAACATCAAATTATGCGGAGTGAACTGAAAATTAGTCAACTCTCCCGAATTTTTATCACTCATATGCACGGCGACCACATCTTTGGGTTGATGGGACTTCTTGCCACTTGCGGCTTGGCTGGCAATGTGGAACGAATTGATATATATGGGCCACCTGGATTAAATGATTACATTCAAGCTGCCTCCCGTTACTCTTACACACACTTTTCCTACCCCATTAAAGTCCATGCCATCCGTCCAGGAGTAATTTATGAAGACGATGACTTCACCGTTAGCTGTGGTAATTTGCATCACCGCATTACAGCTTTCGGCTACCGCGTAGCCGAAAAAGATCGAGCAGGACGCTTTGATATTGAAAAAGCCAAGGCGTTGCAAATTCCTCCTGGTCGCATTTACGGTCAACTCAAGCGCGGTGAAACAGTGACCCTTGGCGACGGACGGGTGATTGATGGCACCCAATTATGCGGACCTATAGAAATAGGTCGAAAAATTGCCTATTGTACAGACACAATTTATTGTGATGGTGCAGTGCAATTAGCTCATGATGCAGATGTATTAATTCACGAAGCAACCTTTGCCCATCAAGATGCAGACATGGCTTTTCAGCGATTGCATTCCACTACCACAATGGCAGCGCAAACAGCTTTAGCTGCTGGGGCACATCGACTGATTATGAGTCATTTTAGTCCCCGCTATGCTCCTGGCAATACCTTGGAGTTGAAGGATCTACTCAAGGAAGCCCGTGCTATTTTTCCCTGTACTGATATGGCTTATGATTTCATGATTCATGAAGTACCCAGGCGGCGGGAAGTAGAGTTAACCAAGCTAGGCGTTTAAATTTTGATTTTAGATTCTAGATTTCCTCTTGAACCCTTCTAATCTAAAATCTAAAATTAACCAGGCTCTATCTTAGAGTTTAGTAGTCCAACTCATAACGTCTAGCAAATAAACAGCAGTTTAGTTTTACCATAAAGTAAACTATTTAACTGCAAAATTACGGGCAAGTAAGTGTATCAATAATCAATAAATAGTATGGTTCAAATATTTTTCTTAATTTGATTTTTATATTAAAACTTATCAAAGTAACTTTAACATATAGTAGTGTTGTGAATCTGAGAATTTTTTACTTAAATACTTATGAAAAATAATTAATTTTCCGTCAAGATTTTTCTTCTTTAAAGAAAATGTTTATTGAAAATTTATTCTTTCAACACTGATTAAGAATTTATATGCATGAATTGATGAACATGAAAGTGCCAGTTGGCATAATATTGTGCCAAGTGAGCTTGTCATTATTGGAAGAATAATTAAGTATGTTGTTGCAGCTATAGGTGTAAAAAAACCTTTCACATTTCTCATAAATCTTGCAAATAAATATAGTGTTTCGATATTAGAGGAGTTTGATAGTGGCTAAGACTAGTCTGAATCAAGAGCAACAGGTTACTACTTCAGCACAAGGCGCAGTTGACATCAGACAACTATTTACTATTTTGCTTCGTCACCGCTTTTTGATCTTGGGGGTTTCCTGTGTAGTTATGTCTGCTGCTAGCCTCGTGGCTGTCATTGCTAAACCTACTTACCAGAGCAACATGCAGATATTGGTGAGTTCCAATTTATCTGAAGGGGCACAGTCAAATAATATCCCAGTAGATGCAGATAATCAGGTTACTGATTCCAATTCTCAAGTTGTTGATTCCGCTACTCAGATGAAACTCATGCTGAGTTCTAAGTTGCTTCAGAAAGCCGTAGATTTACTTCATTCTGATTATCCTAATATTACCTTAGAGGATATTAATGGTCAAACAGAATGGAACAAAAAAACATCTCTAAAAGTGACACCAGAAGAAGGAGGCATAGGAGCTAATAAAGTTTTTAGTCAAGTATTTAAAGTTTCCTTCGATGATAACGATCCAGTCAAAGCACAAAGAGTACTTCAATCTCTACAGAAAGTCTATCAAAACTACAACAAAGAGCAACAAAAAGAACGTCTGAATAAGGGACTAGCTTTTGTAAATGCTCGCCTACCTGAGATCAAAAAAGAGGTGAGTAAAGCTGATAAAAATTTGGAACAGTTTCGCAATAAACATAAATTACTCAATCCCGAAGTCCAAAGTAAAATCCTGTTAGAATCTCTAGCCGATATTCAACAACAGCTACAAACCACTCGTGCCAATCTTCAAGACGTAAATGCTCGCTACGATAACCTAGAGCAACAAATAGCCTCTTCATCTCAGCAGAATGAACTAATTTCTTCTCGTTTAAATCACTCAAGCCGCTACCAAGCACTATTGAGTGAAATTCAAAAGACTGAACTAGCATTGGCTAAGGAGCGGCTGCGCTATACAGACGATTATCCATCGGTACAAAAACTAAAACAGCAACGCCAAAGTCAACTGTCGCTATTACGACAAGAGGTGAAAGTTATTACTACTAGCAGTAAGGGAGAACCGCTCTTAAAAGGGCAAATGGTAGGGGTTGATCCAACACTAGTAGACGAATTTATTTTGGTGCAGACAACTGTTTTAGGACTAACTGCCAATGAAAAGAATCTAGCCGAGTCAGAACAGGGACTCCGCTCTGAGCTAAATAAATACCCAAGCTTAATAGCAGAGTATAACCGTCTGTTGCCAAAGGTACAAACTAGTCACAAAAGCCTTGAACAATTACTTCAGGCGCAACAGTCCTTGGGACTGAAAATTGCTCAGGAAGGATATAACTGGCAAGTTTTAGCAGAACCGGCTCTAGGTACTTATATGGGGAGCAACATATTATTACTTTTGGTTGGGGGAGGAGTAATTGGGCCGATTTTAGGTATCTTAGCAGCCCTGATTTTGGAAAAGTTTAATGACGCTATTTATTGTGCGGGAGATTTAAAGAAACTGACGAACCTACGTGTACTGGGGTCAGTACCAAAACTACCGTCGCGTGGTGTCAAAAAGCGGCGGCTGAACCTGCCTTGGAATGGGCAGCGAACCTCAGATTCCTCTGTAGTAGAAGCCACTACTAAATTACCCGTCCATGAAACCTTGGACATGATCTACCAAAATATTCAAATATTAAAATATCCCTTACCCTTCAAGTCATTGATGTTGACTTCAGCACTACCAGGCGAAGGGAAGACAACCTTAGTATTAGGGCTTGTGGCTAGCGCTACCCGAATGCATCGACGGGTATTAGTTATTGATGCCAACCTACATAATCCTAGCCTACACAAAATCCTGGAACTATCCAATGACTGGGGACTATCTCTGTTATTAGTTGATGAGACAACTACTCATTTTCAAGATTATATCCAGCCTATTCACCCCTCTATTGATATTTTGACTGCTGGACCTGTACCAGAAGACACGGTGAAGTTGCTCAGTTCTCGAAGGATGAAAGAACTAATAGAGTTGTTTGAGCAAACATATGACTTAGTACTGATAGATGCTCCGCCTATTTTAGGCAGAGTTGATGCCAGAATTGTGGCATCTCTTTGCAATGGTATCGTAATGGTAGAGCGCATGGGTAAAGTAACCCGAACTGAACTGACTCAAGCTACAGAAATTTTGAGTAAGTTGAATTTAATTGGAATTATCGCTAATGAAGTGAGCAATTCTCAAAAGGTATTGGCATCGTAGGCAGATCAAAGAAGACGCCAAGAGTGGGAGACGCACCGACGCTCTTGAAACTCTCAGTGTTCTTATGTCCCTGTGTTCTCTTTTGTCCAGTTTTTAAATGCAACCGCACTGATATTTGTAGGATGAAGCACGGGTAAGAACTTCTGATATGCGCGATCGCAGTAACAATCTTAAATCATTCGTGAACAACGAGATCCCCGACTTCTGTGAGAAGTCGGGGATCTGAGCCTTGCCAAGAGCGAGTGTCAAGATCATCTGATTTCTACTTTATAGTTAAAGCAAAATGCATAATTAGTAGGAGGTGGCAACCTCCTGCGTTGGAGAAGTGTCTCATCAAGTAGTAGACGCCATAGTTAAGAGCGTCAATTAGATACTAGTGTGATTAGATGATCAGCATGAAATTCCAACTTTACTTAGGCTCTTTCTTTTCCCAGATTAAAGTACGTTATTCGTGGGTAAGTGTCCTTTTGTGGATAGCTTTGGTTGCCCCAGCCCAAGCATCTGTAATTCTGCGTGTGGCAATTGAGAGAGGGGTTAATCAGGTAAAAGTGGGCAGTTCCACCACTGGGATCGTCAAGGATAGTACTGGCCGGACTCTCGGAGAGTTACCAGCGATGAGTGCATATTATGCCCAAACCATTCCTGGCGGAGTTGCTTTAGATAAGTGGCAGTCTGGTTTATTTTGGATTGAGCCAACTGGTAAAGGATTCGTTTATATTGGCGATCGCTGGTATCGGGGTAGAACTCTGGTTGTCCCTACAGAAAAAGGCTTAACCGCTGTTAACTGGGTTGATGACCAAGAATATCTCTACAGCGTTCTCGGTGGCGAAATGGATGCTAGCTGGCCCCAAGAAGCTTTAAAAGCCCAAGCGATCGCTGCCCGCACCTATGCCCTCTACGAACGAGAAAAACAGCGGAATAATCCTATTTATGATTTAGGCAATACCCCGGATCGTTGGCAAATTTACAAAGGTGTCATTAGTGAAGCTCCTGCTACTTACGCCGCAGTGGATTCCACATTAGGGCAAGTACTAACTTACAAAAACCGGATTATTCTTTCAGTTTTCCACGCTTGTTCTGGGGGACACACTGAAAATGTGGAAGATGTTTGGGGAAGCAACGAGCCTTACCTACGGGCTGTTGAAGACTACGATCAAAATATCCGCGAGTGTAATTGGGTGAAAACCTTCTCACCTACTGAAATTAGCGCTAAATTTCCTGAGGTGGGCAATGTCTTGGATATGATTCCAGAAACATACTCACCTTTCCGCAGTGTTAAAGTCTTGAAAATTGTCGGCAACAGGGGTACAAAGGTGCTACAGGGCGAGCAAGTGCGGACAGCCCTCAAGTTAAAAAGTACCCGCTTTAGCGTCACCAAGGGAGCCGATGGGAGTTTTGTACTGCAAGGGCTTGGCTTCGGTCATGGGTTGGGTATGAGTCAGTGGGGGGCGTATAATCTGGCTCGGCAGGGAGTGAACCACTTGCAAATTTTGGGGCATTATTATCAAGGTGTAGCCTTAACACCAATTCAGGCGAAGTAAGGAGAAAGTTAGGAGTTAAAAGTTAGGAGTTTTAAATAAATCTTAATTATTCACTCCTCACTCTCAACTCTTCACTCTATTCCCCACTCCCACGTTCCAAGCGCCGTTGCCATTCAGCATCAGTTTGTGCAGAATACTCAACTTCCTGGTCGAGTAAGTCGGTTTCGCTAGAATACACTAAATCTTCATTGCCAATAACTTTTTCTGTTGCAAATTGTTGAGCATAGTCGATTTTTTGTTGCAAAGGTGCATCAGGACTTGCTAATAGCCTTGATCGGGAAAGGCGATCGCGGTTGCGATCAACAATTTTGCGATTACGCCACCGAATCCAAAAATAACGCAATAACGGTACACCTAAGAAACCTGCTCCGTAAGCCAATAGCAGCCAATAAATTCCTTGCACAAAAGCTACCAGTCCACCTAATTGGACAGCTACTGTCCCATCTCTCAACAAACTTCCCAGTACTAAAGCACCAACAAAATTTAGTACACCCAACCCAGCACTCAGCATAATTTGCCCTGAACTTGCAGCACTAAAACGCCAGAGTAATTCCTCCAAATAAGCTGATATTGAATGACGGCGTTTTTTAACTGCACTCACCTGCAACTCTGGGAAGTAATAAACAATTTGCCCTTCCGGACTTACCGTCGGTTGCCCATTAAATCGCGTCAGAACAGGCAGCATATAATCTTCGTACTCTCTTGTATATCCCTCGCCAATGTCATCCAAATATGGGGCAATTTGTTCTGCTACCACTGCACCACGGTTACTCCGAATCACCGTAGCAATTTCTTGCCAGCGGCGTTCTTCTAAGTTGGCGTTTGGATTCCCATCACCAAACAAAAACGAAAACACAGCTTCAAAGAAATTTAGATTGCTTTCTTCGCGGCTTCCACGTCGTCGTTCCTGGTAGTGGGTGTCATAATTTGGGCTAAGATACCAAAATAAATTTGGAAAATAGAAAAACCCCCCACCGCCAGAATTACTGCCCCGATTGTTGCCGTCACGGTCTGAATTGGCAGCAGTAATAATAATGAAGATGGTAACAGTTATCAGAACGATAGAAAGAGTTAAGAAAATTCCAAAAGAAATGCGAATCAGGTAAAACAGAACACTCCAGACCTTTTTCCACCATTCCTGCAATCGTAACCGGAAGTATTTATTACGCAAAATTGCTCGAAAATTTGGTGGAAAAAGGTAAACTATATCACCCGAATCCGCTACCTGCAAATGTCCCCCAGCATCAGATGCCAGGGCTAACAAGCTTTGATTAGCTTCAGCGACGTTCAATCCTGCCTGAGTTGCCACATCACCAACGGTGACACGATAGCCCAGCTGTTCTACAGCTTGCATGATGGTGGGACTGGGAGCCATTGCTCTCCCCTCCTGTTAAACTTATTCCCCTTTTCTTCAGTATAAAGATTTTATTTGGAGCAACTTGGCAGGCGGAGGATTGAAGCATGAGATCATTAAAAATATAAATCACATGAATTTGGGAAACCGAGACTGAAATAGATTTACCAACAAAGAACCTGACACGCAAGATGTTATAATTAGTTTCCTCAGCTTGGTTAACCAGCAACTTTTCTGCTCAAATCAAATATGGTTCAATACACTCTCGCTCAAAGCCCAGAAATTATTCTCACTGTTTCTGGAAAAGATTCAGCCAAAACCCGTGACAAAGCAATGGATCAGCTGATGGAACTGATGGATGCAGGTAAGCTACCCACGGAACTGGAAGAAGGATTTGGCCCTCAACAATTAATTGAGGTTAAAGAGCCAACTATTGATATTGCTAGCGGTGAGGATACCATTACACAAGCTGTTCAGGTGCTGAGTAACTTGGCCACACTCAAGCTCAAAGTTCAGGAGTCACGAACTGAAGCGTTAGAAATTCGCAAAGCTGTTGATGTTCTGTTCTCTGACGAGTCGGTAACTGAAGAGGAAATTACTCGACTCAAGGAAGGTTTTAAAGTTCTCAAAAATTTTGCCCAAGCTAATGTGCGTTACCAAGAAGCGCGATCTAAAGCAGAACAGGCTAGGCAAACTCTGGATCAAGCTCTCAAATCGCCTGACAAGTAACATTTTCAGAATTAGATGCATTGATACGCATCTTAAAAATGTAATTAAATATTCTAAAAGACAGGCATGACAGCCTGTCTTTAAATTAACTGGGGCGCTAGGATTCGAACCCAGGGATGGCGAGACCAAAACCCGCTGCCTTACCACTTGGCGACGCCCCAATGATTTCACTATAGTTAATATAGCACTTAGTTCTGGGTTAATGTCAAGTACTTTAATAGTTGGTTTCAGGTAATGGATTTTTACAGCAGGACATTGATTAGTCGGAATGCTTACACTTAGACTCTTTGATCATTTTGGGGTGAACCCTAGAATCAACGTTTGGCTGTATCGTCGAACTGACGTTAATTTATCCGATAGTGATGAAAGAGGGTTAAGAGGAAAAATTGTGCGATCGCAATTCGCTTTGAATTTAAAATGTGCTTCACTTGATTATGAACGCTTTAGGGTCTGTTCCTGCTGACTATAAACACATTAGACCTCTTGCAAAAATCCTTGAATCACCCCTCCCCAACCCTCCCCTTATGAAGGGGAGGGGGCAAGATTTAAAGTTTCCCCCCAATATATCGGGGAGCCACTGCGTTGCGGAGGTTCCCTCCGTTGTAGCAAGTGGCGTGGGATTAAGGGGGGTCTATTCGACTTATGCAAGAGGTCTATTATTTATTTTTATGGATAACTTGTTGGTAAATTGCCATCAACGGCGATATGACTGAGAAAGTAAAAATGTAAATCGAGATCCTGAATACAGTGGATTTCAACACAACTAACGTCAATATTTGTGCTGTAACAATAAAAAGCTAGCAACATCCATGCTTCTAGGAATGTTCCCAAGAAATGTTTAGTGCTTAATATCATACCAACTATTGCTCCAGAAGCTGTTACATGTAACTTTAATATGCAAAGCTAGGGGCAACTAGATTATTTCTTTTCACGCCAGTTAGTCTTACCCTATTTCCTTTTCCTTAATCCCCAGTGTCGTGAAGGAAGACCGCTGCAATACGACTTGATGATAGTAGTTGCTTCATAGCCAGCCATATAAATAGTGGAATGGTCTTAGCATAGCGACTGCAAAGTCGGCGCGGTTCTTGAATCCATCGATACAGCCATTCAAGTCCTAAGTCTCGAACTATGCGGGGTGCCCGCTTGTGAATTCCTGCATAAACTGGGAAAACTCCACCCAGTCCAATCATTACAGCTTGTATCTTACCCTTATGTTGAGCTATCCAATTTTCTTGTTTGGGACATCCCAGAGACACTAAGACGGTGCTGGCACCACTAGAATTAATCTTTTGAACTAAAGCTTCGTCTTCAGTTTCAGTCAGGGGACGAAAGGGTAGAGGTTCCATCGCCGCAATCTTCATCTGGGGAAATTCCTGCTCTAACCTTTTTCGCATCCTAGAAAGAATTTCTGTTTGGGAACCTAGAAAGAAAATACTAAGATTTTGTGTTTGAGTTAGCTGACACAATGCTAGGAAAATATCCATCCCTGCCACACGGTCTTGGTAAAGCGCCCCCATTTTTCGCATCATCCATACAAGAGGCATACCATCAGGAGTAACTATATCTGCATTTCGTAATACGGTAGCAAACTCTGGATTCCAATGAGCTTCAATGAGCATATGTACATTGGCTACATATACAGTTTTGCTTTCACGCTTATTGGCCCACTTCAGTATTGTTTGTACCTGGTGATCAAAGCGTAAAGCAGTAATAGGAAAATCAAGCACTTTTTTAGTAGGTAGAAGCACTCTTGCCACTATCAATAACTCCTGTGTCCAAGAAAAAAATCCATAGATTACCTAGACCAATCCGAATATTGAATAATTCGGATTGGATGACTCCTGACTTTTTGTCGGCTTGTGTCATCATTGGAAGTTAACACATGGAGGTGCAATTGCCTTCTTAGTATACTTTTGGCTTAATCGGTAATACTAGAATTATTTGCTGTTGTGTCCTAGCTTACTGTTTTAAGCTAGGGATTTCAGACGCTGTTTGCCAAAATTCATACTTCCTTTATAATAAATTTTTGATAGATTCATGCAAGCATTACAATTACAATAAATTCCTATGGATATATATATTTTTTGCGTAATATTTGCTACATATACAAATTAGATGGCGAAGTGAAATACCAGACACTTAGTCTGATGATTTTGATCCGTAAGTATATGCTTAAGAGGTTTAATTCAAATTAATATATTTTAAAGAATGACTAATAATTTTTTCTTATTATTTTCCAAATCTATTACAAATTTGATTTATTCTATATACTGAAATATCGCTATAATTTATTTTTTTATCAAATAAAAGCTCAAAAAATAAGGGGAAGATAAGCTTATCTTCCCCTGCTACATTGTTTTTGTTATTGTCTGGTTTGTTACTTTCCTTGAGTTTTTGCCGTAACATTTGCCTTTGCTTTTTAAGTTGCCGCTTCCTTGCAGAACCGCCTCTACCTTTGTCATTCCTGCCTTCTTTACGGGGAGATTCCCATCTTTTCAGGCGCATTACTTTTAACCTCTCCAGTACTTATTTGCTAGTGGGCAGGAGGAGAATCGAACTCCTATGACCGCAAGGCCGCCACATTTTGAGTGTGGTGCGTCTACCAGTTTCGCCACCCGCCCGTTATATCCAATCTTAACTATTGTACTCTAATTAAGGAATTTTGTAACTAGTCTGAAAATTAATTCTGAAAGTTTTGCTAGAATAATGGCTTTTATAAGGCTTAAAGGCGTAGCAGGGTCAATAAACTAGGGTCAATATCCTCTAGTTTGGCACAGCCGCTAAGTGCCATTCCCACATTTAACTCTTCTTGTAGCAGTGAGATGACATGAGATACACCGACTTGTCCTGCTACTGCTAGTCCCCACAAAATAGGTCGTCCGATCAGTACCGCTTTTGCTCCTAATGCCAGAGCTTTGAGAATGTCTGTACCCCTACGAATGCCCCCATCCAACAATATTTCTACTTTACCATCGACTGCTGCTACTATTTCAGCTAGGGCATCTAAAGAAGCGATCGCACCATCGAGTTGTCTGCCACCATGATTGGAAACAACAATTGCTTTGGCTCCATATTCTACAGCCCGAACAGCATCATCTCCCCGTAAAATTCCTTTAATCACTAAAGGTAGTGGAGATAAAGACTGCAACCATTCCAAATCGTGCCAAGTGACTGCTGGGTTTAGCTGTTGGGCAAAATAGGTAAATAACCCAGATTCACCTTTTTCTTGGGAAATATCTAGCCCTGAGATGGTGGCGAGATTAGCCAGATGTAAGTCTGGGGGTAAGGCAAACTCGTTACGTCTATCTCTCTCCCGTTGTCCGAGAACAGGTGCATCTACAGTCAGACAAAGTGCTTTGTAGCCTGCTTTATAGGCTTTTTCTACTAAAGTACGAGTTAATCCCCGATCTTTATGGATGTAAAGCTGAAACCATCGCAGAGAATCGGGAAATTTATCACATGCAGTCGCCACTTCTTCAATGCTCTTTGTTGCCAGTGTACTTAACACCATGCCCACACCAGCTGATGCCGCAGCTAGAGCCGTGGCAACTTCTCCGTCTGGATGGGCTAGACATTGAAAAGCCATCGGTGCAATTAACAAAGGTAGTTGCAGGGGTTGTCCTAAAATGGAGGTAGTTAGATTGCGTAGGCGTAGTCCGTCGTAGACATCGCTAACATCGACTAATATCCTAGGTCGCAGCTTGACTCGCTCAAAGGCAGCACGATTATCCCGCAATGTTATTTCATCCCAAGCGCCACTGCTATAGTAATCAAGCGTCATTTGAGACAGATGCTCTTTTGCTAGCTTTTCATACTCAAAGAGATTTATTGGTTGAAAGCGATCGTCATTGGTTATAACTGTCATGGTAGCGACTGTGGCTTAAGCAATAGGATGTTTTTAATCCAATTGTCCGATTGAACAAGCTTAAAATTTTCATTGATTTCTCAGTAAAGGTGGAGAATCCAGTATCTCAGACTGAGTTCTTTTAAAGGAACCTATTTAATAATTCTTCTCTGGATAGTTGCAGTAATAAAGGAGTAAATTCCTCTGGAGATAATGCTAATAAAGCTTCAGTAATTACTCTTAATTCTGCATCTAAAGAACCAAAGCGAACTCGCAAAAAATTCTCTATAACATTACGACGTTCTGCTTGAATTCCTTCTTGAATTCCTTCTTGAATTCCTTCTTGAATTCCTTCTTGTTTGACTTCTGCTAATTTTTGCTCATAAATAGGTGATAAGCGCATAATTAAATCTCTATCCTCCTCGTCTATATTTTGATTGAATTCTAAGGTAATCTTTAAGTTCAATAATAAATCAATTGCTTTGGAACGTAAGGGATTATTTTGGGGAAGTGCTTCTAGTTCATCTATCGCTTGTTGCTGGACTCTTCCCTTACCTAAAATTCTCAACCATAGTGTTTCTTCTGTACACGGTAATTGGTGAATTACCACAATTGCTGTTCTCAAATAATCGCCTAAAAAATGTACTCCTATTCCCCAATTTTCTTCATCTAGGTTAGCTCTAAAACCATCCAATATAGATTCAGAAGCTGTGGGTGACAAAATCCACAAACGTGGTAATTCTGATTCTGCAAACCGATTTTTATCACCTTTAGCTTGGCGTTTTACTTCAGCAAAGATATCAAACAACTTATTCATGCAACTGCGAATCTCCGCAATTGTAGCCGCATTTCTAAATGGTTCAACTAATGCAGGTTCAGCCGCAAATTTTCCTAACAGCCCTAATTCTATTGTATTTTTTGTGGATTGGGGTGGAGGTACAAAATAAACATCAATCTCTCGGATTTGGGCTGGAACTTTCCGACTTGTTTCCACTTGTCCCAATTGTTGTAACAATTCTTTAAGATAGTCTTTGGCGAACTGGTCGTAAGGAAACCTGGTCATTAGGTGATTTTTGGGCTGTACAAGTATTTTACATCACAGTCCGATTGCCCATAGCTTATCTGAAAAAATTTAGGGAGTGCGATGTCTACGACGGGCTGCGCCAACGCATTAGCGAATCCCTGGAGTATTGTAAGCCAAAACACATCTAATTTACATAACCAAATTTCATTAGTAGCTCTACCAGTTTCGCCATCCGCCTTTGGGTGCAACTTCATTACTTGTAGACTTCAGTCCGTGACTTTGCAACAGAGTTTGATATTCTGTGCTGCTTGACCAACGGTCAATTTCTCGCGCCCGCAGGACTGGCACTGGATGAGTTAATTGGGCTGTACGGGCAGCTTTGACCATTTCACCTAATTCAGTCTTGCTAATGTCATCGTAAGCGCGGGCTTGGGCAACAAAGGCATCGAGATTCAGTTGTGGTGCTAAGGTGAGGGAACCACCCGCCAGCTTCATCAACACTGACATGACAACTTTGGGGTCTTGGGTTGCTAGTAATGCGGCGCGATCGCAAGTAAACTCAGCACAGCGTACCCATTCTAAAAGTTGTGCCTGTATCGCTTGAGCAACGAAGGTGCCGACATTGGGCACAATCGCCGCAGCTAATATTAATAAATTTACAGGAGTCAAATAAACGCTATGGTCACACTTTAGATGCCCTAATTCGTGGGCAATTACTGCCTGGATTTCCTCTGGTGTGAGGATATCAATCAGGGATGTGTGTAGCACCACAAAGGGCTGCTTACCCCGCACAGCAAAAGTATAGGCGTTGGGAGCCGGATGTTGCCGGACGTACAACTGGGGAGGCTCTATATCCAGGATTTTACAGGCGTCTAACAACAGCTTATATAAATCGGGCAGTTGCTTTTCACCCACTAGAACGCTGGAGGCAATATTTTCCACATAGAAAACCTGCTCTGCCATTGGCCCAAGCCAATTTCGCACCAACATATCTATGCCTGGTATTTGCTTAAGCGTTTTGGTAGCTTCCAGGTCTAATGGATGACGAAATGAGTCGGCTTTTAAACCAATTAGCGGGGTTTTAAAGAAGGACATAGTGCAGCAAGCTATAAAAAACACAACTCTGGAATCTGGCTGGATAAATAAACAGCCTCCCACAGTTAGTATAACGATTTAAATAGGGTGGGCAGGGGGAGTAGGGGGAGAAAATTTTACCTTGTCTCCCTCGTTTCCCTCATTCCCCTTGTTCCAACGTCAGTCTCAACCGATCAATTTCAACTTGACAGGCTACTGATGCTGGAAGCGATTTCTGCATCTGCTGATGTTTCGCCCACACGCAGGATTTTAGCTCCCAATTGCTGCAACTTCACATCAAGTCGATCATAGCCACGATCAAGGTGCTGTAATCCCTGAATTGTGGTTTGTCCTTCTGCCGCCAGTCCTGCGATGACTAGCGCTGCCGATGCTCGTAAGTCTGTGCCTAATACTGGTGCGCCAGACAATTTTGGTACTCCCCGAACGAAAGCAGCGTTGCCTTTGACACGAATATCTGCCCCCAAGCGATTCAACTCTGAGGCATGACGCAAGCGATTTTCAAAGACGGATTCGTTAATCACGCTGTCGCCTTCTGCCAATGCCAGCAAAGCCATGAACGGCGCTTGCATATCTGTGGGAAAACCTGGATGGTATTGAGTTTCAATATCCGTTGCCTTCAGGGTTTCCGCTGGCAGAACGCGTAAGTATTCAGGTTTTTCCTCAATTATTGTCACCCCAATATCCCGCAACTTGGCAATCACTGGTACAAGATGTTCTGGAGCCACCGGCGAAAGGGTAAGTTCTGAGCGCGTAATTGCTGCTGCCAACAAAAATGTCCCGGCCTCAATGCGATCGGGAATAATACTGTAGTCAACAGAATGTAACTTGGGGACTCCTTCAATAATAATTCTGCTAGTCCCTGCCCCTTTAATCTTGGCTCCCATTGCGTTACAGAAGTTAGCTAAATCAACTACTTCCGGTTCTCTGGCAGCATTTTCGATGATTGTTTCGCCCTCTGCCAGGGTAGCCGCCATCATCAAGTTTTCCGTCGCTCCGACGCTAGCGATGTCTAAATAAATCTTCGCACCTTTTAATCTCCGGTTGCTGCCAGGGACGTAGGCATTACAAATGCCATGCTCAATTTGTACCTCAGCTCCCATTGCTTGCAGTCCCCGGACATGCAAGTCAACCGGTCTTGCTCCAATAGCACAACCGCCTGGTAAGGGCATCTGTGCTACTCCCAATCTTGCCAGAATGGCTCCAATAGCGAAAAAACTCGCCCTCAATTGGGTAACTAGTTCGTAGGGAGCTTTTGATGTTTTAATTTCGCTGGCGTTGATGTCTAAAATATCACCTTGCCGTGTTAGGCGTACACCTAAAGCCGATAATACCTGAGCCATCCGCTCCACGTCCGCTAATAAGGGGACATTGCGGATGCGACAATCACCCGGACACAGTAAGGCTCCAGCCATGATTACCAGTGCTGAATTTTTTGCCCCGCTAATTTTCACATGACCTCGCAAAGGATGCCCACCCCAGATTTGCAAGACTGAGGAGTCTGCTTTTGGAGCAAATTTGGCATCTGGTAAGCTGCTAGAAGGATTAATAAGCCTACCTCCAAAAGTAATATGTATTTTATATGCTTGAAGTTGGTTTTGATTCTACAGTAAAGATTCAATTTGTCCACATTTTAGGACAACATCTTGGATGAAAAAATTGTTTTTTTGGTGAAAGATTAGGGCTGATAACAAGCAATAGCAAGCTTTTTGAGCTTTTGAAAAATTTAATAAAAAAGAACTAATAATTAGTAAGCTTAAGCAAAATTAAATACTCAGTAAAATAACTTAAGTGTTCTCTAAAAATTAATGCTGTACTGCTCAGTTAATATTTTTATCCCAACCTATCCCCTGAAAAACTCGTTTCCAGGTTGAGATTTTGATTTTTAAGAAAGTGTGATGTTTTCACTTGACAAAGGTAAAAAAATACGCAATAGTAAGAAATTGTCAATAAAGATAATTGCCAGCGGAACTGGCGGAATGGCAGACGCGCTAGATTCAGGTTCTAGTGCCGCAAGGCTTCCGGGTTCAAGTCCCGGGTTCCGCATATTAATTTTGGATTTTAGATTGCCGATAGCGCAGCGTTAGAGAGTCTACGAGCGTCTTTTAGATTAATCAAAAATCCAAAATCTAAAATCCAAAATTCAAAATCGTGTTGACCAGTTTACAAAATTCCCTAGTCAAGCAAATTCGCAAACTCCACTCCACCAAAGAGCGGCACAAGCAACAGTTATTTTTACTAGAAGGGACGCACCTGTTAGAGGAAGCTTGCGCGGTTAATTACCCGCTAGAAACAGTATGTTGTACTTCAGATTGGCAAGCAGCCCACTCCTCACTGTGGTCACAAGCTTGTAGTAAAAGCGATCGCACCGAAATTGTGAGCGAGGAAGTATTAAATGCGATCGCTACTACAGTCCAACCGGATGGTGTGGTGGCAACGGCAAAACGAAGCCAACGCCAAACTCAACTACCATTGACTGGTTTAGTGCTAGCTTTAGAAACGGTGCAAGATCCGGGAAATCTGGGTACGATGATCCGCACTGCTGCTGCCGCTGGAGCATCTGGGTTGTGGATAAGTGGAGATAGTGTAGATTTAGATAGCCCCAAAGTTCTCCGGGCTTCAGCAGGGCAATGGTTTCGCCTAGAAACGGCGGTAACAGAAGATTTAAAAGCGACAGTCCAACAAAGTCAGCAGGCAGGAATGCAGGTAGTGGCAACCTTACCCAGTGCGACTTTAACTTATTGGGAGGTAGACTGGCGAAAACCCAGTCTAATTTTACTAGGAAATGAAGGTGCTGGATTGTCAGCAGATTTGGCAGCGATCGCAGACAAGCAAGTAAAAATTCCTCTGAGTCCTGGGGTGGAATCATTGAATGTGGCGATCGCAGCCGCTTTAATGTTGTACGAAGCTCGGCGGCAAATGATTTGTCAGTAATGAATTTTAACTTTTTACCCCTATTTTGTTTTTGTTATTTCTTCGAGATATTGTTCAATATCAGCAACTGCGTCCTCAAGAGCCGCTAAATCAATATTTATCAAGTCTTGAGCTTCGACTTCACTGAGACTACTAGTATCCAGTTGCGGCAGTTGTGGGATTTCTTCTTCCTCAGTTGAACTTTCTTGTAAAATATCCTCGAACTGATCGAGGGATTGTTGAAACACTTGATCAGCGGCGCGGCGCTGTTGTGGCTGAATTGGCTCCATAATATTGACTTGAAAATCCTGATTTATTGACCTAATTTTGATTGCACTTCCTACAGATTTAAGTTTTACACTTATAACATCATAATTGTATGCTGTATCAACTTTAGCAGTGGTTATCAAGAATATCGATACTTGGCTTTGGTCACTTTTGCCAAGCCGTTTGCAATTGTTGGGACTTGTATTTTTGCAAAGATTATGATGGTACTTACGCAAAAACTCTTTAAAACTCTAGGACTAGCCCTTTCAAGGTGACTCGTAAAATCTCTTATTTTTTCTCAGCGCTCTCTGTGACTCTGCGGTTTAAAAGTAATTTATTTAACTACAGAGGCACAGAAAACACAGAGGTAAGAAGTTAAAAAGAGGTTTTTCGACTAACATTTTTACCCACCTTGAAAGGGCTACTGTACAAATTAACCATAATGTGGATAATGGTATTTGGTCGTTTCAGACGCTTCGCAGAAAAAAGATTTATTCGCATATTTGCGTAGGCATAGCCCGTCGTAGACATCGCTCAGTATTAAACGTGGCTGAAATACCCGAATTGCGTGTAGTACTTATGTCCAATGCGTAAGTTTTATTATTGTTAGGACTTACGCAAAAATTACCAAAAAGCTTAATTTATCGAACCGCCAAGACGCCAAGAGCGCCGAGAATTCGTAGAGTGTGCGTAAGTCCTAATTGTCTCTATTTTCAAGTCTAAAGAAATCGCAAGTGAAAGTGAAACAGACTCACTATTTACGTAGTTTGGGATTTGAAAAACACTAAATTTTATCCTTGATTAACACAACATTAAGAATTCTCTCAAAATCACCAAATTTGGGAGTGTAAACACTTACGTATGGGAAAATCAAGTTAAGCATCAACAAATGTGTTTTTGTAAATTTTTGTTTTCTAGATCAGTAATGCATTGAGACATGTGCATTAGCAATTGCTGCACGGATTAATTTAAATCTCTGTTGGTTAATTTTTGGGAATCAGCAAATCAAGACTGATATCCCCAAGGATGAACTTTTTTACTCAATGCATCAAGCCTGCATTGAGTCAGTACAAGTTTCATAAAAATTGGAGGTTATAAAATGGCAATTCGGAATAATTTAGTCGCCAATTTCTGGCAAAGAGTACAAAAAGATTCAGTTAGTTGGGGATCGTTAGCCCTTTGGATCAGTGCATTAGTTGTTCTATTAGTAATGCTTACAATGTTTTCTAACGCTTAATTTCAGCAAGGTTATTCTAGTTCCTGGGTAGCAGCCTGGGAACTAAAATAGGGTAGGCTTTCATCCCTATAAAACTCAAATTCTGAACTGTAAACTTCGAGTAATATCAAGTCTGGCTAAAGACTTATCATTTAGACCGCAGTCTGACTCCTGAATTCTTCTTCAAATTGTTCACATTCCCCGCAACACTTGCCGAATAATATCCGATGGCACTTCATCGGTAACTGTCACTACACCAATCTCTGTTGGTAAAACAAACCGCACTTTCCCGGCTTTGACTTTTTTATCTAACTGCAACGCTTGAATAATTTCTTCAATATCTACCCCAGTTGGTAACTGAGTCGGTAAACCAGTTTTTTGAATTAAAGCATTTTGACGTTCAGTGTCAACATTTTGCCACATTCCCAATTCCACAGCAATTTGACCGGCTGCTACCATGCCAATGGCTACCGCTTCACCGTGATTCACTAGCCGATAACCAGTCAAGCTTTCCACTGCATGACCGATGGTATGTCCGTAGTTGAGAATTGCCCGTAATCCCCCTTCTTTTTCATCTTTGCTAACAACGTCGGCTTTAGCTTGACAAGAGTGCGTTAATATGTAATTTATTAATTCAGGTTTTACATAGCGGAGTTGGTCGAGGCGTTTACTTGCTTCCAACTGGGCAAATAATTCGGCATCCCAAATCACACCGTACTTAATAACTTCTGCCATCCCGGCCCGAAACTCGCGCATAGGAAGAGTTTTTAACACATCTGGCTCAATTAATACTAGACGTGGTTGATGGAATGCCCCAATCAAGTTTTTGCCGTGGGGATGATTCACGCCAGTTTTGCCACCAATTGCCGAATCTACCATCGCCAAGAGAGTGGTAGGCACTTGGACAACATTAATGCCGCGCAGCCAAGTTGCGGCAGCAAAGCCAGTCATATCGCCAATTACACCTCCGCCCAAAGCTACCATCGTAGAAGAACGTTCTAGGCGGTTTTCCAAAGCGATATCGTAAAGTTTTTGGATGGAATTGAGGGTTTTATAGCGTTCCCCAGGTGGTAGGGTGCAGCTAGCAACTTCAAATCCAGCAGATGTGAGGGATGCGATGGCTCTTTCCCCATAATGTTTTAAAATCGTCGGATTAGAAACTAGCAATACCTTCTTGCCTAGCTTGAGACTGGCCATCTGTTGACCTAGTTGATCTAAACTCGAAGGTGCGTTAGCGTAGCTTACCGCAGGTATCGCAATCTCATAAGACTGCTCTGGTAAATTCACATTAATTACAGAAGTCATTGCCCAACCCCAAACAAGCGCCCGTGGGCTGTATTGTATCGCAATCTGGAAGTGAGAAGTGGGGAGATGAGGGGGACAATGGAGACAAGGGGAATAACCCATGCCCAATGCCCAATGCCCAACAACTAATGATTCAATAGATTTAGGAAGTATTGTGGAGAAAAATAAATGTTTGCAATTGCAGCTTACATCGGCTTTTTAGCTTTGTTCTTTGGTTTGGCTCTTGCTCTGTTCTTCGGTCTGCGGACTGCCAAAATAATTTAACTAAGACTCTTGTGGGGTAAGCATCTTGCCTGCCCTAAGTCAGGTACAGGTGAGACACCCATCCCACAAGAAGATATTTATCCCACAACAGCCGGACTTGCTACCTTTTCCTGTCTTTGAGAAGGTGGGCGCATTCCCAAACCAAGTAAATTCAGCATTTCTCGGTCAGTATCGTAATCTGGACAGGGAGTTGTCACCGTTAACATCTTGTTATCATCGCTAGAAAAGATAGAATTGGCTCCTGCCATAAAGCAGAAAGCTTGTTCAACTTGAGAAAGCCTAGCCCTACCAGCACTAAGACGCACATCGGAAGCTGGCATTAAAATCCTGGCTGTGGCAATCATTCGCACAATATCCCAAATGGGGACATCAGGCTGATTTTCTAAGGGTGTCCCTGGTACTTGTGAGAGAATATTAATTGGCACAGACTCTGGATGCGGATGTAAGTTTGCCAAAGTTTGTAACATCCCAACCCGGTCATCAACAGTTTCGCCTAAACCCAGGATACCGCCGGAACATACAGTAACATTTGTCTGACGGACATTTTCAATTGTGTTCAAGCGATCGCTATATGTCCTCGTGGTAATAATTGTGCTGTAATATTCCTGCGAGGTATCTAAATTATGGTTGTAGGCGTAAAGTCCGGCTTCTTCCAATTTCCTAGCCTGATTTGCTGTCAACATACCCAGAGTGCAGCACACTTCTAAACCCATTGCGGTTACATCCTTGACCATTTCCAGGACTTCCTCAAATTGTGAGTTATCCCGCACTTCCCGCCAAGCAGCACCCATACAAATGCGACTAACACCAGTTTCTTTAGCTTTCTGGGCGATGTTAACTACCGTTTCCTTTTCTAGGAGTGCTTGCGCCTTTACCTCTGTTTTATAGCGGGAAGATTGAGCACAGTAACTACAATCTTCTGGACAACCTCCGGTTTTAATCGATATGAGTTTACAAACTTGTATTTTTGTTGGGTCATGATATTGGCGATGCACGCTAGCAGCTTGATAAATAAGCTCTAGCAATGGCGTGTTGTATATCGCCCGAATCTCTAATTCCTGCCAATCGTAGCGTATTCCCACCACATCACTATCCTTCTTGTAAACTGGGTTAAATTTTGAGCTATCCTTTGGTAGAATCTCCTGCGGTACAGCGTTTGGGCAAAGCGATTTTATCGAAGTTATGCCGCGCACTATGCTTTATCACCCATTGGCTCTCAGTCCTTCCGCTCTAGATATTAGACATCAGCTTATCAAGATTTTGGTTGAATGGCAGATTACCAGCAAAAATACTCACCTGCAAGTAAAGCAAAAGGATGGCGTTTTTGGCAAAAGACCTATACTTACACCACTGCTCATCCCATTTGGTACATAATAATACAGCTAATCTCACTGTTGTTAAACCGCAGGTATGAGAGAATTTACAAAATTAGCGAGAATGTTTCTGGAAAGAGATCCCGTCGATTAAGTAGTTTATGATATCAGAACTGCCATTAATTACAAGCGATCGCCTGTTCTTACGAGCGGCTATCCATGAAGATATACCCCTAATTCTCAAATACTTTATTCATAATAAAACTTATCTGACTCCATTTTACCCTCTTTGGGCTGATGGTTTTTTCACTGAAGAATATTGGCAATATCAGATAGAGAATAGTTTTCTGGAATTTATTAATGGTCAATCGTTAAAGCTATTTATTTTTACCAAAAAAAATCCCACTATAATTATCGGAACTATCAATTTTAGTAATTTTATCAGAGGAGCCGCTCATTTTTGCTATGTGGGATATAGCCTTGCTGAAAGTAAACAAGGTAAAGGATACATGACAGAAGGGCTAAAAGCCGCAACTGAATATTTATTTCAAGAGTTAAATTTTCACCGAGTCATGGCTAATTATATGCCTCACAATCGGCGTAGTGGCAATGTACTTAAAAGACTAGGCTTTGTCATTGAAGGATATGCTAAAGACTATTTGTTAATTAATGGGCAATGGGAAGATCATATTCTCACAAGTCTGACAAACACTAACTGGCAAACACCTAAATTTTAACCAGCTATTTTTCTAAACAAATAAGTAGCTAGGTGTAAATAAATTAAAGTTTCTAGTGAGTTAGCCGAGTCTTCTCCTTGGCGATTGAATTTTATTAACCGACATCCTGATAATTTTGGTTATTTAGTCTGTTTTAATTAGCTCAACTTACTGAAAGATAAAACACTAAGAAGTGGATTTGGGTATTATGTTTATTTATATACAGTTAATTAACAAATTCGAGACATCATTTGGCAATATTTATAATTTCATCGTAAATCCATAATAAATACACAACAACTCCACAAGCGAATGCAATAGTAATGTTTGTTCACTCTCCGGCTCAATCACCAAGGTTAGTTTTAGCCGATGTGTCCAATTTTATTAAATAATTGAGGAGTTTTTCAAAGTGTCCATTAATTCTATAAAGCGCTTATCTGTCTTTTCTACTATCTTCGCCTTTGCTACAATCTTACATGCAGTTGTCTTAGCAGCACCAGTTCCAAGTTCCGTCCCTACACCAGCTTTAACAACTCAGACTAGTCCTGCATCACACCAGCGAATCAAACTCACAAACCAACAGCGCCAGCAAATCCAAGTAGCTCGCCAGCAAAGAGATAAGGATATTGAGGCTTTATTAAACCCGTCCCAAACTACTAAATTTAAAGCAGCATTGCAATCCCGTCAGAGAGTCAGAACAGTGTTAACATCTTTGAATCTGAATCAAGATCAACAGAAACAAGTTCAATCAGTTTTGCAAACTTATAACCTGCAAGTAAAACAAATTCTATCTTCACAGCCATCACAACCAACATCAAACTCAGTAGGAGCTACTCCATCAACACCACAACCAATTAAAAAGTAAAAAATCAGTTTTATTTAATTAAAGTTAAGTTTCGGAAGACTGGCGGATTTGATCCAAACTTCGGTTGAGCCAGTCTTCATACCAATCAAAAAAACTCAAAGGCTTATCTTCATCGCTATTTGAATGATTTTCATCAGGGTCAGCGTTATGGAAAGCATGACAAAAACTCAAAGAAGCAGCATATATTCCATTATCATTAGTCCGGTCATCTATCCATATTTTTCCTGACTGCTCCCCGGTAATAACTAACATCCCATAAATTCCACAACCATAATTTGTAATGGGAAGAGTGCCCTGGATGAATTTATCATCGAAGTAGGCATCATTGTTAATAATCAAACCTGTATTATTCTTGACAATCATATCCAAATCATTCCATGCTTCTGTAAAAGGAAATGGTTTAGAGAGAATTTCGTAGTTCTCGTGGTATAGTTTTTCTAGGATGACATCTTCATATTCAATTCCCGACAGTCCCGATAAGCCGTATCCTGGCCCCGCACCACCATTACCAACTTCTAAGAGAAAGTTTCGATATTCACTTGGTAGCGTAATATTGTATCTGGATTCAAACACTTGAATATCTTTATTAATCAAGCGAGGTTTAAATTGATATTGGTGTGATTGTGAGCCAAAAACCTCAAATGTAGCGTCTAAAATAGCTAATTGAGTCAACTTTTTTTTGAATTGTAAAACTTTATCCATTATGCGCTCCAGATTTTGATGGTGGCGCTGCCATATTTTAGATATGGGTCGCTTTTTGCGTCTATGCTGATGTTTGAAGCCAGAGGTAGTATTAAGGGAAGAATGAATTAAGCTTTGCTCGTAATGACTCTGGCTGAAACTCCAAACTACAAGAATTCTAACAATCCTTTTCTCTCCCTCAACTACGAAAGCGCCTTGGAATCTCTAGGCGATGACTACTATGATGAGGTTGCAGCAGCGGAATTTCCACAACACCTCCTGCGTTGGCGTAACGATGCACTACTGCCCCGTTTAGGTTTAGACCCCCAACTAGTCAAAGACGAAGATTTTATCACAGCCTTTGGAAAATTTCAGGGGCGTAAACCCTTGTTGGCACTGCGTTACCACGGCTATCAATTTGGTGAATATAACGGACAGTTGGGTGATGGTAGAGGCTTTCTCTACGGGCAAGTACGAGCCAATGATGGGGAATTGTACGATTTTGGTACGAAAGGTTCTGGGAGAACGCCTTACTCCCGTGGTGGCGATGGTATGCTCACGCTCAAAGGTGGGATGCGGGAAGTTCTGGCTGCGGAAGCACTGCATTACTTGGGTGTACGTACCTCGCGCTGTCTAAGCATGATTGAAACAGGTTTACCACTCTGGCGAGGCGATGAACCTTCGCCTACCCGTTCAGCTGTGATGGTCAGAATGAGCAGTTCTCATATTCGGTTTGGCACTTTTGAGCGACTGCACTATTTCCAGCGTCCAGATTTAACTAAGAAGCTGTTAGACCACGTAATTGAGCAGTATTATCCTCACTTAAGTGCTGAACAAGATAAATATGCCTTGTTTTACGCCGAATTAGTGAAACGAGTTGCAGAATTAGCAGCGCAGTGGATGGCTGCTGGCTTTTGTCATGCAGTCCTGAATACTGACAATATGTCAATTACCGGAGAAAGTTTTGATTATGGCCCTTACGCGTTTATCCCTAGTTATAATCCCTACTTTATAGCTGCATACTTTGACTATTCTGGACGCTACTGTTACGGTAATCAACCAAGTATTTGCCAGCTGAATCTGCAAATGCTCCAAGAACCTTTAAAGGCGATTATTGATAAAGGTGAAATGGAAGCTGGATTAGTTAAGTTTGGCGAATATTATGAAGCTGAGTACAGTTCTTTGATGTTGAAAAAGTTGGGATTTGAGGATTTGCTACATTCAGGAAATGAGGAACTCTTGAATCTAACGATTGAATTCTTGAAAGAGAGCCAAGTTGGTTATCACCAATTCTTTTATGAGATGGCTCGTACTTTTTCATCTAAATGGCGAGATGAACCAGGTTTTGTGATGAACAGTTCAGATATTATACCAGTACCGGGTGCGTCAGGAATTTTTGATGATTGGTGCATACTATATCATCAAATTTTGAATGATTTGGAGTACGATCGCATCGATGTAATTGCTCAAACTCTAGCTGTTCATAATCCGCAAACGGTATTATTAAGACCTGTGATTGAATCTATTTGGGAATCAATTGCTCAGGAAGATAATTGGCAACCTTTTTATGAGTTAATCAAGGTAATTCAGTCTAGGAAATAGACATATAAAGAAGCAAGGGGACTGGGGTACAAAACAAAGAATTTGTTTCTCCCCCTACCTCTTCTTCTGGCTAACTAAACTGCTGGGCATAGGACCGCGCATAGCGACGTTCTAAGGCTAATAATTCTTCATGGGTTCCCGATTCGACAATTTGTCCCTGTTCAAGAACTAAAATACGATCGCACCTTCTCACGGTCGATAAACGGTGAGCAATAATAAACACTGTGCGGTTTTGCATCAATCTTTCCAGTGCTTCCTGTACCAGTCCTTCTGACTCAGAATCTAATGCTGATGTCGCCTCATCGAGAATCAAAATTTGGGGATTGAGCAGAACAGCACGAGCGATCGCAATTCTTTGTCTTTGTCCACCAGATAAGTTTACCCCACGTTCACCCACCCAAGTTTGATAACCTTCTGGCAGTTTGCTAATAAACTGATGGGCATTAGCAATTTTCGCTGCCTCTGTAACTGCTTTCATTTCAAAAACATCTTGTCCAAAAGCGATATTTTGGGCAATTGTTCCTGAAAACATGATGGTTTCTTGAGGAACAATCCCAATTTGTCGCCGCAGACTATGCAGCTTCACATCCCGAATATCAACACCGTCAATCAATATTTGACCAACTTCGGGGTCATAAAAACGGGGAAGAAGATTCACAAATGTAGTTTTACCAGCACCAGAAGCACCCACAAGAGCGATCGCTTCCCCTGGCGATACGAATAAACTGATATCTTTTAATACGGGTTCACCTGGCTTATAAGCAAAAGAAATATGACGATATTCTACTTTGCCGTTGACTGGGGAAAGAGCGATCGCATTTATCTTTTCAATCACCGTCGGCTGAATCGCCATCAATTCAAAAACGCGGTCAACAGATGCTTCACCCTGCTTAAATTCGTTGTAGTTGTTAGTAGTATGACCAATGGGATCAATTAACAACGCCGCCGCCGCCAGATAACTGAAAAAATTCGCCACTGTCAAGTTATTTTGGGAAATTTGCCACGCTCCCACAATCAGTAACGATAACGCACTTAAGGCTTCCAGAAATCCCACAATCGGAATCTGAATCGCTTTTAGCTGTTCGGCTGAGTATTTGGCTTTGAGACTGCGTTCTGCTTCATGGCCAAAGCGGGCGATTTCGTAATTTTCGGCAGCAAAAGCCTGTACCAAACGAATACCGTTGAAAACTTCCGCGAGGATGGCTGATAAACCTGATACGCGATTTTGACTTTTTAAAGAATACTTGCGTAACCGTTCACCAAACCAGCCGACTAAAATACCCATCAGTGGCGCAATTAACACCGTCGCTAGTGTCAGTTGCCAATTCAAGTAAACCATGTAAATTGGAATTGCTAGCAACTGCAAAATACAAGGGATAAAGTCGTGAAATACTTTATTTACAACTTCGCCAACCCGGTCAACATCTTCGGTGAGGCGGTAAGATAAATCACCTGCTTTTGCTGTTTCAAAATAGCTGAGATTTAACTTTTGAAGATGGGCGTAGACTTGCTGGCGGAGATGAAAAGCAACTCTTAAAGCAGCTTTCGCCATGTACATATCTTGTATAGACTGAAACAAGCCTCTGACAAGAAAGACTAAGGCACAGCTGCCAGTTATTTGAGCGATCGCTACTACATTACCTTGTGCAAAGGGAATTGCCAATTTACCGGCGAGATTAATCAACACTAACGTCGCCAGTACGTATCCCAAGATGCCAATAAGTCCCTTGGTGATGGTTTGCCACTGGAGTCGGATATAAGGCAGAAGTTGCCAGTAATTAGAACGCGTTTTCAAGCTCGAAGGTCCACAACGATGTCTTTCCTTTGTTTGACGCTATCAGCTTTTAGGGAGTTTCTGAATAGTTAACTAATTAGTTCCAAAAAGTGACGTTGCCGAATCAGAATATATCGATGATTGTTTGTTAATCCCTAGAGGTGCAATGCATCTGCGTAGCTACAAATGCCATTTGTGAAGGCTTGATGTCACTGGGGTTAAATATCTTTGATTGTGTTTCATTTTTTCAAGTGTTTGAGTGTAAGCAGTACGATCGCGGGGTATAGACCAAAGTTTGATGGTTTCGTCACCACTGCCACTTACTAGGGTTTGCCCATTAGGACTAAAGGCAACAGACCATACAGACTTGGTATGTCCGGCAAAATTAGCAAGGAGTTTGCCAGTAGCTAGATGCCAGAGCTTGATTGTTGTGTCATAACTACTACTGGCTAAGGTCTGTCCATTAGGACTAAAGGCAACAGACCATACGGCTTGGGAATGCCCCGCTAGAGTGTGCAACAATTTGCCATCGCCCAGACGCCACAGTTTGATGGTTTTATCCCTACTGCCACTGGCAAGGGTTTCCCCATCAGGACTAAAGGCGACAGAACATACTTCTTGGGAATGCCCTGTGAAAGTCTGTATGAGTGTCGGAGTGCCAGTACTTAGCTGCCAAATTCTGATGGAGTTATCTCTACTGCCACTGGCTAACTTCTGGCTATCGGGGCTAAAAGCAACAGACTTTACCCAGCCCACATCCGGGAGCGTAAAGAGTTCTTTGCCTGTGTCCAGATTCCAGAGCTTAATAGTATTGTCAGCACTGCTACTAGCAAGCAATTTTCCATTGGCACTGATCGCAATTGCTTCTACATCGTCTTTATGCCCATTAAGGGTACGGATGAGAGTTCCTGTTTCCAGATTCCACAGTTTAATTCGATTATCCCAGCTGCCACTAGCGAGTATACGGTGATCAGGGCTAATCGCCAAGGATACAACTGCATCAGCATGACCTTTAAAAGTGTGGAGTAATTTGCCAGTGTGCAGATTCCAAATCTTGATCGTGCCATTATAGCTACCACTAGCTAAAGTATTACCATCAGGACTGATAGCGATCGCATAAATCCATGCTGAATGTCCTTTAAGGGTTTGATAAGGTTGAATGATTGGTAAGGAGATAACGCCAGGTGTAACCATCTCGAACGCTAATGGTAAACGATAAGAGCTAAACCCAACCAAGGTTGCTGTAGATGTAATTGCCAGTACTACTGTAATTTTCTTAACAATTGGGTTTGACACTACAGAGGGACTCTCCATTTACATAATTTTGGTGACAAATAGTCCAAGAAAACAGAAGCTAGAAGAAAAGAAAGCTTGTTTTAACTTTTTCAACTAATTAGTTACTTCCGCCATGTTGTACTAATGAAACTACTTAGTGTTTTTTTATCCTAAATCTGCTTTCGTTACTTTATTTGCAATTTTTTGTTGCTTACCCTGGTGTTCAATCCAAAGTCTGATGATAAATAAAATTGTGATTATGGTAGTAATAACAAGGCTAATCGGTGTTAAATACGTCCAGTGACCTGACATTTTATCCCAGATATGCCAAATCAAAAGAACCATAGCTATATAAGTGAGTTTATGTAATTGCTTCCAGTTCTTTTTCAGCTTTTTTACACTCCAATTATTAGAAGTTATAGACAGAAGTGTAAAAATCATGAAGGTGCTTATACCCTGGATATATATCCAAAATGTCTTGATGTCCAAAAAATCAAAGTTTCTCTTTTGAACCATTAGGAAACCATGACCTAAAGCCAAAAAGAAAGCAATAATACCGATGCTCCTGCGGTGTTTGAGCAGCCATTGGGGAATTCCAGTCTCTTTAGTTTGCGGAAAAACAATTCTTATAATTGTGGGAATTAATGTGAATATATAACTAGCTAATGATAAAAATCCCAAAATATTAGGTAGGGGTGATTCATCCATTGAAACCATGATTAATCTCTAAAAATAATATTGTTGGCTATAGTAGAAACTACAGGTATAGGCAGTGAAAAATAACCTCTGCTCATCCTAATCAAAATAGCGGATAAGCTAGGTATTTTAGACCGATATACCAAGATAACTTTGCTAGGTAATTGGAGCCAAAATGCTTATTTAGGAAGTAATTCAAGTCTGCTATACTAAGCAAAATTTGATTGGCAGACTACTAGTACAAGTCGGTGGAAGTTTGCATACCTTTAACAAGGGATTTGGCCCCTTACTTGGTTAATTGAGATGGTAGCTGGATTTTTGCCGACTTGTACTAGATATTTATCAAAAGGTAAAGCAGTGCAGTCTTAAGGGTTTCTTTCATGAGCAACTGTTGTTAGCGCAGCGGTAGCGAGTAATCGTACCCCTACGGGAATCTTGCTAGCAAAAGCGTCTCCATTAGGAGAAGGGCAGAAGCGAAGAGGATTTTAGCCCGTTAGTTTTCTTTACATAGCTATCTTTTTTTGTACTTTTCTACTTACTTAAATCTATAAATTAACCGCTTGATTACTTGATTACATCGTAGCATGACTACTTAGAGGTTAATAGTACCCTAGAGGGTACTCTCTGAAGCTGCGAATGCAGCATTAACAAAATAGTCCTGTCGCTTCTCTACGAGACGTGTGCGTAGCTTGCTTAAGAGTGGGGTATGTAGATTCGCTTTACTAGAAGCTCCCCTTAACCTGTGATAATCCCTCTAACTTTTCACGGTATCTGGAAAACCTCATACCAATTCTCTATGAAGATGCACTTAATTATTAAACGAACCGCCAAGTACGCCAAGTACGCCAAGACAGAAGGAGTAATCATTAAGTGCAAGCTCACGGAGAATTGGTATCACTTCTATTTCTCTCTTCCTTTAAGGAGAGAGACTTTGAATTTTCCCCCTTCCCGTGTCGGGAAGGGGGTTAGGTTTTTCGTGGGCTTTTCCACATAACGTGAAAAGTAAGCATAATCCCTGTGGTGGAGTACTAGTTTAGACGGTGCGTTTTGTTTTGCTTTTGTTCATAAAAAAAGCCCCCTCCTCGCTTGCGCGGGGAGGGGGTTGGAGATGGGGCTAGCCTAATATCCGCCTTCTTCTTCGTATTCTGGCTGTCTTTCCTTGACTTTCTTAGGAATATTCACGGGCTTTGGCGCATCTTCCCAAGCATCGCCCTCTACGTCGTCATAATCATCGTATTCGTCAACGTATGGCTTGCTATAGGGCTGGGCTTCATACTTTAGCGGTTGTGGTTGTTGATACCTGTCGTTGCCCGTTGCCTCACTCCAGTTATCTTCTTCCTCGTCTTCTTCGTATTGAATAGATTCATACTGGCGCGCCTTCATTACTTGACGCTGTGGCCTTTGCTCTTCCACATAGTCTTCTGTCCATTCCTCTTCCCGCGCTACGGGTTCAGGGGCACGAACTCTCTGCTTGGGTGGCTGTAATGGCACTCCACTGGGCAGTTGATTGGGTGCTGCAATTGTGCGTGGTGGAGTATAACCGTATTCTTCATCTGCATCCCTCTCCCACGGCGCTTTGCCAATACCCAGGCGCTCTAGCAAACCAGTTGTCAACTGGTTTACCCGTTCTTCGGCTCCCTCAAACACAATCAACCGATTAGGGCCAGTGCTGACAATTTCATCGACTGAGAACTCGTAAGTACTCAAAAATTGGTCGGGAATTTGGGGCAATCCTAAAGAAGCAATGACTATGGAGTTAAGCTTCCCGGTTTCGGCGTTGAACTTAAAGCCCCGAACTTTCCCTAATACTTCACCTGTTTCTGTAATTACTTCCCAGTTAATCAGATTACTGAGAGATTCAACTTCGATATCTTCAATTACATCTTCGTTATCAACCAGGATGACATCACCAATCTGGTTGATGTTGTTGAGGTACATGTAGCGCGGTATGCCCGAAATAGAGATCAGGCTGTCTCGCAAACCAAGAGCCACAACCTCTCGTTGATCAATATCAACCCAGACTTGACTGACGATGCCTAGCCGCTTACCGTTGTCGCGGGTAATCACCTGGGTATTTAATATGTCGGAACGCCTAATTATCTGTTCAGAGGTCATTCTATACCGAGTCCTGATCTCGAATCCGGTTTATCTATACACTATTATTAACAAAAATTCAAGCAGATGTATTGGATGATTGTAACTTAATCCCCAAAACTTGAGTGTAAGCTCCTCGTGCTTGAGTAACGCCGATTGTGCGTTCGGCTGATTCTATCATCGGACGACGCAAACTCACAACTATAAATTGCGCTTGTTGTGATTGTTGCTTAATCATTCTAGCTAATCGTTCTACGTTTGCCCCATCTAGGAACATATCCACTTCGTCAAAGGCGTAAAATGGCGATGGACGGTAGCGTTGCAGGGCAAAGATAAAGCTCAAGGCTGTGAGTGATTTTTCTCCCCCAGACATGGAAGCTAGGCGCTGTACGGGTTTCCCTTTGGGATGCGCGACTAAATTCAGCCCACTACTAAAGGGATCTTCAGGATTTTCGAGTTGCAGGAAGCCGTCGCCGTCTGAAAGGATAGCAAAAATCGATTGAAAGTTTTCGTTGACAGCATCAAAAGCTTCTTTAAAGGCAAGTTGCCGCAATGTGGTAAAGTTTTCGATCCGCAAAAGTAGTTCGGTGCGTTCTCCTTCTAATGTCTCTAATTTTTGCGTCAGTTCTTGGAGGCGGTTTTGGGTGCGTTCGTATTCTTCCAACGCCAGCATATTAACGGGTTCCATCGCTTGCAAGCGTTTGGTAAGCGATCGCAATTCTTTCTGCAATTCTTCCAAATCTACCTGATCTGGAACTTCTGCCAATGGATTTGGTAATTCTGCTCCCACATCCCGCAACTGGCTTTGCAGTGCAACTAATTCCTCCCGCCGTTTCTCTTGGGTTTCTTTGAGTTTTTCTATTTCCCATTGCAATTGTTGTTGGCGCAAAAGATGCGATCGCACTTCCTGTTCTGTAGCGTCGCGTTTTTGTTTCTCTTCTCCCAAATTCTGTTCCATTTGACTCAACGATAGACGGGTTTGGCTGATTTGGTCATCTATCGTTGTGATTTGTGTAGAGACGCGATGAATCGCGTCTCTAGATGAGATTTTTTGGGTTTCGTATTCGGTAATTCGTGTCTCTGCTTCTTGGCTTTTCTCTTGCAAACGCTGTTGCTGATTTTCCAAATTTTTTAATCTTTGTTCAGCTTCGCGTAATGCTGTCTCCCGTTGTTGCAATTGTTGCTCTTGAATTTTAATCGTTGCCTGGATTTGCTGCCATTCACTGGGAGTTTGAGATGCTTCCAACTCTGCTAAAGCGTGTCGCAATTGTTGCAATTGAGTTTCTTGTCCCGGTAATTCCCGCTCTAAAATTTCCAATCGGGATTGAGCAGTGGCTAGCTTTTGGCTGTTTTGTGCGAGTTGCGATCGCGTCCCCTCTAATTGCGCTATCAAACTCTTAATGTCTTTCTGCAACTGTTCCAATTGCAACTGCTGTTCGCGCCGCGCCTGACGCGCTTCGGTGAGTTCCTGGGTGAGTTTTTTGGTTCTGGTTGACAAAGTAGCGATCGCTTCAGTACAACGCTCTAAAACCCGCTCAATGTCCACCAAACGACTTTTTAAAGCGATCGCTTCATCAGATTCTGCTGCTTCACCCGTACCAAACCGTAACGCTGAACGCTGAGTATTGCTACCACCAGTCATTGCACCGCTAGTTTCCAACAATTCCCCATCTAAGGTGACGATGCGATATAGCCCTAAATTTTTCCGCGCCGCCTCCAGGTTGGCAAATACTACCGTGTTGCCGAGAACATAGCTGAATACATCTTTGTAACGGCGATCGCAATCGACTAAGTTAACAGCATAATTAACGAAACCGTTAGCAAAACGCAGCGTTGCATCTTGAGTAAATTTGGCAGCGTGAATTTTATTCAGCGGTAAAAAAGTCGCCCTCCCTGCACGTTTTTGTTTGAGCAATTCAATTCCTGCTGCGGCGATGCTGTCATCTTCCACCACAATATGTCCCAAACGTCCACCGCCGGCCATTTCCAAAGCTAGCTGATGGCGGGGTTCCACCTTTCCTAACTGCACAACTAAGCCACAAAGTCCAGGCATTCCCGATTGTAAAATGACTTTACTAGCTTGGGTTCCTTGGACTTCCTGCTGTGCTTGCGTTTGCGCTTCTATTTTATCCAACTGACGTTGTTTTTCTCGTTGTTCAAAAAGTAACCGCTTTTGAGTTTCCTGTTGGATTTGTAATTCTTGTTCTGTGGCTGAGAGATTTTCGGCTAAATTTTGGATGGGTTCGCTAGAGGCATTAAATTCTGTTTCAACTCGACTGCATTCAGCTTGTTTTTGGGCTAATTGGGGTTCGTCGCGTTCAATTAACAGGGTTTGTTCGGAAATTAGTTGCTGTAACTGATTATTGCGTTCCCTAAGTTGTGCTTGTTCCGTGCGTTGCGGTTCCAGAGTTTGCAGCAAAGTTTCAATTTGACGGTTGAATGCCGTTTGTTGCTGCACCCATGCTTCTGAAGCTGAGGCAATTTCTGCTGCTGCTTCGCGGGAAGTTTCTAAAGCTTGCTGCGCCTCATCTCTTTGCTGCTGTAGAGACGCGATAAATCGCGTCTCTACAACTTGTGTTTCGGCAATTTCTTCTAGGGAAAGACGGTATTTTTGAATCTCTTGCTGAGTTTGAGCCAGACGTTTGGCAGTTTCTTCAGAAGCTGTTTCTAATTCCGTTAGCTGACGCTGGAGTTGTTTTCGTTCTGCTTCTTGGGTGGCGAGGGTAGATTGTACCGCCAAAAGTTCATCTTCTCCCAATGCTTTCACATGGGCATTAAGTTGTTCAAGTTCAGCCGTTTTTTGGACGATTTCGGAATTTAGATTTGTGAGTTGGGTAGTGAGTTCACCAGAATTGCGATCGCCCGTTTGAATTTCGTTAACTAATTTTTTTTGTTGTGCTTGTAGCGATCGCCATGATAAAACAGCTTCCCAGGATTGTTTAGCCAAAAATTCCGTGCGGAGTTTTTGATATTTCTCAGCTTTAGCCCGATCTTGGGAAAGGCGATCACGCTGTGCAGTTAATTCCGTCTCAATAATCCGACAACTATCTTCTTTTTCCTTCACCTCATCTAAAGTTGATTTGGCTTGGATAATTTTGCGATCGAACGCCGCCACCCCAGCTAATTCATCAATAATTTCCCGCCGTTCCCGCGTATTCATCGAGATAATGCTGGTGACATCTCCTTGCAGCACAACGTTGTAGCCTTCAGGATAAACCCGCAGGTTACTTAGTTGCTCATGTAATTCCGTCAGCGTGCAAGCTACACCATTGATATAGTAATTCGACGTGTAACTTCCTTGGTGAGTAACCCGCAGCCTTCTAGTGACACTCCACTCTCCCAATTTTGGATTTTGGACTTCGGCTTTGCTCAGTCGAACGATTTTGGATTTTGGATTTTCTTCCTCAACTTCCTCAACTGTCTCTAAGTCTTCCTCATTTTGCGCTTTTGTTGCTTTGGGTAAGATATCCTCCCCCGACAAATCAAACGTCACAGTGACGCTAGCTTCAATAGAAGCGCGTCCTTTAGACGTTTGGGTGTTATTTACCAAATCTGGAAGGCGCTCGGCTCGCATTCCCTTAGAACTAGAGAGTCCCAGGCAAAATAGCAGGGCATCTAGAATATTAGATTTACCGGAACCATTTGGCCCAGATATGACAGTACACCCCGGTAGCAAAGGGACTGAGGTAGTGCCACCGAAGGATTTGAAGTTCGTAAGTTCCACCCGCTTGATGTGCACCATAGGCGCTGGTTCACTGGGCTAATGAAGAACAAGTGTATCAACTAATTAAAAATTCGCAAGAGGGTAGAGAGGAGAATTGGGGATCATTGTAGACACGTAGCGGTGAGCCAGCGCAGTCTTGAGAAGCCACCACTACGGCAACAGGGGGTTTACCCCATGAGCGACTGGCTTACCTGAAGGGCTTACCGCAAGGCGATCGCATGTTTATTTCAGGATATAACAAGTTTGAAAATACGCTCTAGGCGTTTTCACACAGTAACATGACCTGTTAAGGAACAGGGGGAGCAAGGGAAAAAAGCAACTCAACCAAATGCCAGAGGATATTAAAAGCACCAAAGGAACTTATAATATAGTAATCTTTACGATTGTAAAAGCGTAGAAAGAAAGCCCTCTTTACTACCTCAATCTGCTCTCTGTAATTTGGCTCTTAACCCGCAAATATTTGTAGAACTTAGTAATGAAGAGATTAATTAAAGGTCTGCGCGAATTTAAATCTAGCTATTTTTCGACACATCAACAATTGTTTGAGCAACTTTCACATGGTCAAAAGCCCAGGGTATTGTTTATTACCTGTTCTGATTCGCGTCTCGATCCAAATCTAATTACACAAGCCCAAGTCGGTGAATTATTTGTCATTCGCAATGCAGGTAACATAATTCCACCGTATGGGGCAAGTAATGGCGGTGAAGGTGCGACAATTGAATATGCTGTTCAAGCTTTAGATATTCGCCAAATTATTATTTGTGGTCACTCTCATTGCGGTGCAATGAAAGGACTAATGAAGTTACACAATCTCAGCGATGAAATGCCGCTTGTACATGATTGGCTTAAATATGCAGAGGCAACTCGAAGGTTAGTTATAGACCACTACAGTGACTACGACGGAGAAGAACTGCTAGAGATTATGATTGCTGAAAATGTTCTTACTCAAATTGAGAATTTGCGGACGTATCCAGTGGTTCGCTCTAAGCTTTATCATGGGGAACTCAGCATTTATGCTTGGATTTATCACATTGAAACAGGAGAAGTTTTCGCATACGATCCACAGAAGCACGCTTATGTTTTAGCTCAAAGTCAGCTTTCAGAATCAGAGATAGATGAGTCGGTGAGAGGTCGGTTTCCAAATACCAATGTAGTAGTGCAGTCCCCTCAAAACCAGCAGGATGATGTTCAACCTTATGAGAAGCAGTCTGTTTCTCCATTTGAGTGGTTTCCAATGAAACGCCTTTCTCCAGAGCAAATGGAGCGAATTTATCGAGGTTCAAATAATGGAAGTTGAAAGATGAAAATATAGAATTTTAACTCTATATATCACCATGACTGCAAACCTATTTGATAGGATTGGATTGCTAATTAGATAAGCTTTTCAAGTATTTATAAAAAGAAGTCATAGCTAAACTGAAACCATTTTGTAGTCTTTTTGATAAGACTTTAACTATTAGCTATAGGTTTCTAAAGTCTTTCAAGTGGTATCAATTACCTACTGCTTACTTTTATCTAAGCAAGTAAACAACAGAGACTTACACAGATGTAAGTCTCTGTTTGGCTTTTATGCTGATGCTAACTGAAAGCTTCAGTTATTCTTTTATGACTTTTTTACAGCATCAACTTTTGCTTCTATCTTCACCGTTTTTACACCTTGAACTTCTTTAGCCAGGTTTTCAGCTTTCTTTAGTTCTTCAACAGAAGCTGCTGTGCCTTTAAGAATAATTTCACCCTGTTTGTTTTCAACTTGTAACTTATTGCCTGGTAAGCCTTTGTTCAACTTTTTGCTAACTTCAGTTTTTAAGTCGCTCTTAACTTTTGTTGCTGCCGTTTTTTCAGAACCGGTTTTAACTTTAGTATCTGTACTAGCTGCTAAAGGAGTCGTTGCTGTTCCGGGAATTTTGGCAGTTTGAGTTGTTTGGGAAGCTGGTTTTGCTGGTGCTTGAGCGGCTTCATTAGTAGTGCTAGGAGTTTCAGAACCAGTTTTAGGAGCCTCTTGGCAACCAAAAGTACCAACTACCAAAATGCTACTAACTAGTAATGGAATTAGCTTTTTCATTATCTATCTCCGAATTGAGTACTTGAAGCGATTAATTGAGGTGTGTGTCATGGTGAGGAGCAGATGTTAAAAAGCAATTAAAGGTGAAGAAGCAAAAATGCCCAAGCAAGCACTCAGGTTACTGAAAATTTAAACTTGGACGATTTCTTCAGGCTGAGATTTTGTAGCCATTTATGAGAAGCGCCTAATTCAATTTTTCTGACGGCTGGTAACTAGCATAGTGCATAGAGTTTGTGGCTCTCTGTGAATTTAACGTAGATGCTAAGGAGCTTTTTTTTGAGGGTAGACTATGCAGCCTTACAGTGGTGACTCGATGTTATCAGATTTGAGGCAAGTTTGGCGATGTCTACGCTTAAGCAACTCAAAACTTCAGCATTTTTGCAATCCTGTGCCAGCAAAATTACCAACAAAATGTTACTTTATAAAACTATGGCTTGCTTACAATGCCCCAAATATCAGGAAAAATTAGCCAATGCCGTACCTTACTTCCGGCCGCGAAATTAGTGCCATTGTTGCTGAATATACCAACGCTAAAACGCTGTGGATAGATACAGAAGTAGCTGACTATAAAAGTCGTAATCCCCGACTATCGCTGATTCAGGTATTAGATAATCCTCAAGATATGAGTGGTGATCGCGTCTACCTTTTAGATGTCCTAGATCAGCCTAATATTATAGCTGAATTTATTGAAGAAATTATGATAAATTCTGCTATTGAAAAAGTTTTTCACAACGCCAGTTATGATCTAAAGCTTCTCGGTAACAAGAAAGCCAAAAATATTACTTGTACTTTGGAAATGGCAAAAAAAATTCCCTACTATCTTTTGCCATTACCCAACTACCAACTCAAAACCATAGCTACAGCACTTTGTAGCTTTAACAATATTGACAAAAAAGAACAAGAAAGCGATTGGGCAAAACGTCCCCTGACTGAAGAACAGATCGAGTATGCTTACTTAGATTGTATTTATCTTGCTCAAATCCACTTAAATTTGTTAGGATTACAAGCCCAAGCCAGCCCCGAACCCACAACGGAAGACATAATATCACTAAGTACTAGATACTCGCAACTTGAGCAGCAATGGAAGTTGTTAAATTCAGAATTTGAGCATTTGCAAGAACGTATAAAAAAAGCCATGCAGGCTCAGAATATAGCGGAAACTTTTGATTATAAACTGACTAGTTATGAGCGGACTACAGTCAAAGCCGCATTTACAGAATTGGCAAGACTAGCACAAACTCAAGGTATCAATTTAGATTTTCCAATCACACTAACTCAGAAACTCCAAAAAGATTTAGGGCAAAATCTGGAACAACTGTCTGTAGATATTGACAAAACTACCTCTTGGAGGCTAATTGCCAAAACTCAAGCGAGTGAAACTGAGGATGAGTAAATTGTTCATCAGGCTACAAATGCCAAAATTTATAGAGTTATCGTGAAGGAGAAATCTTGAAGTTTCATAATTATTTCGTCCAGCAACAACTACCTTCTCTTATAAATCGGTAAAATATCAGGGAAATTTGTCAATTGACTTTAAATGTATATCAAAAGTTAGAATAATTATTGAGTTAAAGAATTAAAATCTAGATTTCAGTACTAATTTCGTTCAGGTGTTATGGCAGTTTATATTAACTTATGAGACGGCGTTTATTTAGGCAAAAGCGAACAAGGGTAAATCAAGTATTTACCATAGCTATTTTTACTACATTGACCGCAATTAGCAGTGTTTCTTGTAGTAAGAATGACAATGTATTGGTAACAGAAATAGGAGTCAGTCAACCTAGCCGTCGTTCAGCTACAACTTCCAAAGGTGGGGAATTCTATATTGAGGGAAAGAATCAGCATTTAAACGGCGACTTACAAGCTGCGATCGCTTCCTATGACAAGGCAATTAATCAAAATTCTCAATATGGTGCTGCCTACAACGGCCGGGGATTAGTCTACTTTGATTTAGGAGACAAGGAGAAAGCGATCGCAGATTACAATCAAGCACTTAGCATCAACCCTAACGACGCCGAAGCCTACAATAATTTAGGGAATGCCCGCGCCTCACTAGGAAACAACAGAGAAGCAGTCAAAGATTACAGTGAAGCGATTCGCCTTAATCCCAACTATGCCGAAGCCTACAATAACCGGGGAAATGCCCACGCCACCATTGGAGATAAAAAAGGGGCGCTAGATGATTTTGACCAAGCTATTCTCCTCGATCCAAAATATGCGATCGCCTACAATAACCGGGGAAATGCCCGTGCTGCTGGAGATCCACAGGGAGCGATCGAAGATTACAATCAAGCCATTCGCCTCAATCCTAACTTTGCCCCTGCCTACAATAACCGAGGAAATGCTCGCGCCACCAATGGAGACAAGCAGGGAGCGCTTAAGGACTTAGAACAAGCAGCAAGCATTTTTCAAAGTCAGGGTAACAACGACTTATACCAACAAGTGACAAAAAATATCAAAGAACTTGGACGGTAGGCAAAAGCAGGGTTTTAGTTACAGCAGATTGCAAGTTAATGAAGTACAAAAATACCCCTCCCTAACCCTCCCCTTAGAAAGGGGAGGGAACTAGATTGGGAATTTCCCCCCTTTACAAGGGGGGATTAGATTAAGGGGGGTAAGGATGTACTTAATTTAGATGCAAAATGCTGTAAAAGCAGACAGATCGCCTTATGTTCGTGGATAACAATTTATTTGTCGTGCTATCAAATTAATGTCGTTAAACTTTTAAATTGATGGTGCATTAAGTGAGCGATACTAATGTGTGAGGAACGACAAATAATTTTTTATTTTACAACTGCGTCTAGCGCAGACGAGAGTGCGATCACTGCAAAAAGTATAATTACTTATAGAAATCCTACTGGAATCTTGCTCAGTTTGGACAACTTTTGTATCATTACCGCATCTATTACGCAGTACCTGCAATGGAGAGCGATGGCGATTCCACGTCTACCAAGAATGCGATCGCCTGACCCATCCAACCACTGCTCAATGGCATTGAAAGGCTGCAATCCTTTGTTTCACAGCTTTTAGCTTTTCAAGCGTGCCATTCGCCTTTGACCTAGCTACTATTAATTAGGACTTACGCACACTCTACGAATTCTCGGCGCTCTTGGCGTCTTGGCGGTTCGGTAAATTAAGCTTTTTGGTAATTTTTGCGTAAGTCCTATTAATATTCGAGTAAAAATAAATTAATTATGTCCCTTTTATATAAAAAAATAGTTGCCAAACTGTACAAGAATAATGCTAATTTGTAAAATTATAGTGAATCTTCAAGATAAATTTAAGCTACGAATTCTTTGAAAAGCGTTGTTTAAGTTCTTGAACTCATAAATCAGCTTGTGTATTTAGAGATCCTTGCCGGTTGATACTAATTAAATTGAGGTTGAACAGATGGAAAATCCAAAACTAGAGAATCTAGATAACGAACTAATTAGTTTTGATTTAAGTCCAGAAGACATGGAGGCAATCAAAGGTGGTATAAGTGCGCCAAAACCTATTTCGACTGGTAGTAACTGTCCATCCCCTCCGAAGCACCCTTATGGAATTCTAATCGTTGCAAAACCACCCAAGCACCCTTTTGGAATTTTAATCGTTGCAGTACCACCCAAGCCCCCTTTTACAATTACAATCGTTGCAGTACCACCCAAATCCAAGGACGATTAATCATTAAATTAAAAGATTAAGTTTAAGAGGATGAATGAACAAGTCTAATTTATTACTAGCCCTAGCGACTATAAATCGCGGCTACACGAGACTTTACCCACCTCTTTAGGTTTAAACACCCTTAATTTTTTATTAGTTCGCATAGATAGAAGTCTGGGCGCCGACTTCCGGCGTTCAGAACTTCAAAGTGGACTTCTCTGCGAGACGCTACGCCAATGTTTGTATAATAGCGAATTATATTCGCCCAAGACTTTTAAAATATCCTCTAAGGAACGTGGATTAAATAAAATACAAAACTTCATCCTCTATCTTGCTTCCCTCTCCAATATATCGGAGAGGGATTGAGGGTGAGGTAAGTCAGGGACATAAATTGTATGTTATTTAATTCTTATTCCTAAGCTTTGTATCTACACCTATGCTTTAAGAGCTATGTGCTACTAATAATTATCCAATCAACCGTAGTAATTCTACTAAGTCTAGTTTTTTTAGATAGAAATATATGAACAATGTTAGTGAGTTGGCGCTCAATTATCTACAACGTTATAACTGCCAGATTCTTGAAGATTATCAAAGTGTTTTGAGACAGGCTTGCGAAATTCATCCACCACCACACGGGATGGCATGGTACGGTAATTCCTATCGTCAATTTGCTCGTAATGCTGAATGGTTCTCTAATTCCCTGATTACTAACGTCGTTGAAGAAGGAACTGGTTCTAAACAAGTTTGGCAATTCTCCGAGCAGATCGAAAATCAGGAGTTTGCCCAGTTGGTGAGAAATCACTCTATTGATGAGTCACGCCACTCACTAATGTTTGTAGCACTGTTGAATATTGTTTTTCCGACGAAAATAGAAGCAGATTTCCGCACACAGTTGAAAGCCTTCTCTCCACAATACTATCACCACAAGCATCCGCCCCTAACACCCATTTCTTCTGCTCAAATAATGGATGAAAAGTTAGTGATGGATGAGATTATCCAAATCAATCTCTTAGAAATTCGGGCATTGATTCTACAATTATTGTTGCGTCCAGTATTGCAAGCATATGCTACACCTAATAACTTAGCAAAAGTAACTCGAATGTCTGATTTGTTGATTTTCGACGAAACTAAGCATATTGAGTACTCTGGTTACTGTATTGGTAAGTACATCGAGCAAGGTCATGACTCTTGGGTGCGGGAAATGATGATTTACCGTCAAAAGACTATTAATGAAATGTTTTTAGAAGATGTGGAATTAGCGAGTTCTGTTGGCACTACTATTTTACGGACACAAGATCGCTCGTAACTGTTTAGGTTTACTTAGCCTAACAACTCAAACCATCGATTCCACCCAATCGGGCGCAGATGCGATCAGTTGACCAAACTTCTCTGGTTCAACACCCTCAAACTTCAAGATCACCCCCAACGCTTATCACTCGTTATTCTACGCATTTCCACCAGAGTTATGAGCGGCTTTCGCCGCTTAGACTTGTTTGTGCATTGACAAAATCACATCCCAGAACCAATGTGGATGCGATCCTCAACTTCAGCAAATTTTTCCTGTGCCTGCTGTTCAGTAGTCAATAGGGAAACCACAATCGCCACCAGAAACGATAGGGGAATAGTAACTAATCCAGGATTTTTTAGCCCAAAGGGTGCAGAAGCGTGCTTGAGAATTGTTATCTGAATAGTAGGTGACAAATAAATCAGCAGTAACGAGGAGAAGGTACCCACTAACATACTCGCAACCGCCCCGTTGGTGGTAAAGCGTCGCCAAAGCATTGATAAGAGCAACGCTGGGAAGTTGGCACTAGCAGCGATCGCAAATGCTAAACCTACCATATAAGCGACGTTTTGTCCTTTAAACAAAATACCTAAGAGTATCGCCACTAACCCCAAAACCATTGTCGCACCACGAGCTACCTTTAGTTGTTCTGACTCGTCAGCATGACCTGATCGCACCACGTTCACCCATAAATCGTGAGACAGTGCAGCGGCTCCTGAGAGTGTCAACCCAGCCACAACCGCCAAAATCGTCGCAAAGGAAACAGCAGCTATAAAGCCTAAGAAAGCATCACCACCGAGAAATTCTGCCAACATCGGTGCAGCCATGTTACCACCAGTCCCAATTTGCTTGATCGCATCTTGACCTACTAGCACCATCGCTCCAAAGCCCAGGATGAAGGTAAGGAGATAAAAAACGCCAATAATAGCTGTAGCATAAGTAACAGAGAGCCGCGCTGCTTTGGCGTCGGGTACTGTGTAGAAACGCATCAGGATGTGAGGTAATCCAGCAGTGCCAAACATCAACGACATCCCCAAGGAGATAGCATCAAAGGGATCAGAAACCTGTTTGCCTGGAGCTAATACACCTGGATACTTATCTGCGGCTGCGGCGAAAAGAGCAAGTGGGTTAAACCCAAATCGTGCCAGTACCAAGATAGCTAGCAAGATTGTTCCGCCCAGTAACAGAACTGCTTTAATAATTTGTACCCAAGTGGTGGCAATCATCCCACCAAAAATCACATAAGCCATCATCACGCAACCGACGATGACCACGGCTAATTCATAATCAAAGCCAAACAGCAGTTTGATTAACTCCCCAGCCCCTACCATCTGGGCAATTAAGTAAAAGCTAATCACTGCCAGGGTTCCAATTGCAGATGCGATGCGGACTGGTTTTTGTTGTAAGCGATAAGCCACCACATCGGCAAAGGTGTATTTACCTAAGTTACGGAGTGGTTCTGCAATCAAAAACATCACAATCGGCCAGCCCACAAGGAAGCCGATAGAATAAATTAAGCCGTCAAAGCCGTTGAGTGCCACCAGCCCAGTGATACCTAAAAAGCTAGCTGCACTCATGAAGTCTCCTGCTAAAGCTAGCCCATTTTGGAAACCGCTGATTTTGCCGCCAGCTGTATAGAAGTGAGCGGTATTTTTGGTCAGCTTTGCCGCCCAAAAGGTAATGCCTAAAGAACTTGCAACAAACACAAAGAAGAAAGCGATCGCCAACGGGTTAAACTTACCAAGACTGGTAATATCAGCCGCTAGTGGCAGATCGAACCACACACTATTCATGCTTTTTTGGTTTAGTATTTTGGATTTGGGACTAGAAATTGCTCATAGCTAATTCACTTGCGTGTCAGCCTGGCGATTTGGTCGTCATAACTGCTATTTGCCCAACGCACGTAGATAAAAATTAAGATCCATGCTGAGACAATTACCAGCGCCCCCAATAAAATTCCCAGGCTAAGGCCAGGAACTACTAATGACCCCAGCAGGGGCTTATTGAACGCGATTAATAGGATAAAGCCAAAGTAAATAAACATCATGGCTCCACTGAGAATCAGGGATACCCGCCAACGTTCAGCCGCGAGAGCCTGGAGAGCCTTTGTGCGATCGTTCATGTCTTCCTTTGGGTTGAGAAGATTAGGTCAGATTGTCTCATTGAAGTTGATTTCTGCGTAATTTTCTTAAAGATTATTAGTAAATCTATTGCTATTTAAAGTAATAAAATTAACGTTACTAAGTAATATTTAACTAGTTTTTTGTAATAATTGTTATTTTTATAATTTACACAGACACTTATTTGCCTCAAAATCCTCTCTTGTTAAGGGGTTGACAAATTCCGCATTTATCAGACTATAGCGCGACAGCTTATGAAGCTAATACTGCGTAAGTTTTGCCTAAAAAACAAAAGTGTCTAGGTTGGGTTGAGGAACGAAACCCAACCTACGAATATTCTTAAGCGAGCAATATTGAATCGCAATCAGTCCAACACTTAAGCTAATGTAGCGGTGTAAAGCAAATACGAAATTACGCAGGGTTTTGTAAGTCACGGTAGATATTCGTGGCTAAATAAATGTCAAAGCTCAAACGAAATCGTTCCTAGCACAGTCAACGGTGCTTGAGGCACGACGAAGTAGCCCTGATTGTCGTAATATTTGACATTAAAGATATTCTTAAAGTTGAGCGCCGCCCGCCAGTTATCATGTTTGTAGGAAATAGCAGCATCAGTTCTTAGATAAGAAGGAACAGTAAACGGATCGCTCGGGTCAGTAATGCTCGAGCCGACAAAAAAGATCCCTCCTCCAAACTGTAACCCTTTTAAACTCCCCTGTTGAATCTCATAGGTTGTCCACAGAGTTGCACCGTGGTATGGAGTATTTCCTAGCCTGCTTCCTTCTGGAATGGTGTTATCTTTGCTGACAAAGGCATCATTCAAATACCCAGAAGCGATAATCTTCCAACCGGGTAAAATTTCCCCTGCCACATCCAGTTCAATTCCTCGACTTTTGACTTCTCCGATCGCAATTGAGAACTCGATATGGTCGGGGTCTGTATTAAGTATATTTGTTTTAGTGATGTCATAGGCTGCTAGGGTTGCGGAAAGCCGTCGATCAAAAAACTCAGATTTGATCCCAACTTCGTATTGTGTACCGCGAGAAGGTTCTATTGATACCCCACTAAACGTTGTCGCATTGTTGGGGACAAAAGAACGGCTGTAACTGGCATAAAGCGAAATCGATTTAATGGGTTGATAGACTAATCCCACACGGGGCGAAAAAGCACTGTTGTAAAAATTAGAGTAAGTGGTATCTGCATCTTCGATTTTTGCACTGTTATCGCTAAAAACAAAATCGTATCTGCCACCGACCAATAACTTCAGATTAGATAGTAGAGTTACCTGATCTTGCAAATAAACACCTGTTGTATTTATCTTCGTACCAAATAGACGTTTATTCAGTGTCCCTGGACGGGCACCATAGACAGGATTAAAAATATCAATTGAGGCAATATCATCAGTGTCGAAGATAGGATTAATGTCTGTGTTGCGACGCAACTCCAAACCCAACAGGACTTGATGGGCTGTTGAACCTGTGTTGAACTTACCAATTAAATCAGTTTGCCAGGAGTAGTCTTCTGTTCTGCGATTGAGATTTGCAATGTAGCCACGCTTTACACTACGACCATCTGGTTCAAAATCGCTACCGGATTGGGTATAGGCATTGTTGTCAAATATCGATTGCACAGAAAAAGAACTTCGCAATTGTAAATTCTGACTGAAACGATGATCTACTGTCGCGGTTCCCCGTTGGTAATCATAATTTAAAAAATCGCTACGCTCTCCCAAGAAACGACTGATGGGAAGATTCAGAAACACAGAGCCAGATGGCAAACCGCGATCAAATGACCCCCGTCGTCTGCCATATTCATATTCAAAACTTAGGATTGTGTTTTCGCTGGGCTTGTAAGTAATTACAGGTGTCACAGAGACAATCTCCTGATGATAGAAATCTCGGAAACTGCCGGAATTCTCGTAGGCAACATTTAAGCGATAGAGTAATTTTTTGTCGTCAGTGAGTGGTCCAGAAAGGTCTATGGCACCACGATAAAAACTGAAGCTCCCAGCAGTGAAGTCTGCTGCGTAGTAAGGACTGCTCAAAGGTTGCTTGGTGACATAATTAACGGTACCACCGGGTTCAAACTGACCATATAAGACAGAGGCAGGACCTTTAAGAACTTCAACTCTTTCTACGTTGGCACCATAACTGAAAGCGTCGCTACTTGCAAAGCCATTTCTGAGAACGTTGTAGTTGGTGAAGCCGCGAATTGTGTATTCATCAATGAAACCACCGTAGCCTGATAAGAGCGTTACTCCAGACACATTGCGGGCAGCATCAGTAATCTTCGTAATTTGTTGGTCTTTGATCACTGCTTGCGGAATCACCTGAATCGACTGAGGAATATCGCGCAACGGTGTGTCAGTTCTCGTTGCAGTTGATGAATCTGGTACATTGTATCCGTCTTGTTCACCCGTCACCACCAACTCAATTGGCTCATCACCTTGTGTTGACGGTTTTGGCTGTGTCTGGTTCTGTTGCTGACTTGCTTGTGTTTGAGGTTGTTGCACAGATGCAACACTGGCAACCGAGAAGATTAGACCCTCATCTGGACTGTCAGATAACTCAACTGCTGGTACACTCCCCTCACCGATAACTCTCACCCGAATTGTATTGACATCAAAGTTAGTGACTGTTATTTCAGTAATACCTGCAATTGGTTTAGTCGAGCGGAATGTAAAGGCTTCACTTGACGGTAAACGCAGTTGAGCATTGGGAATATCTGCGAGAAAGCTATTACCAGCACTGCGATTTATAACTTGCAACTGTTGCCCCTTAGTTGTCTGTAAAATTATCTCCACGCCTTGATTCGTGGGATTTGCCTTCACTCCTGTTACCTGCACAACTTCACCCCCCTGATTAGGGAGGTTATTTGGTGTTGGCGACTGTACCAGTAACATTTGGGCACTGGTAATAACGGGTTCTACTTCGCTTAGTTGTCGAATCTTTTTAGTTGTTTGAGGTGGCTTCGCTTCTTGTACTTTTTTCGCTGGGCGAAGCCGATTAATCAATAAATCAAATTTAGAAATATCTTGCGCTTTGGCTGGCTGAACCACCAAAACCATAAAAAGTATCAACAACCATTTCAGTCTGCAACTAAAGATTTGGAATATTCGCTTGCTCATTTTTCTCTCACACACCACAGTATCCCAGATCACAGCAATTTGGATTTGGGATTTATTATCAATAGCATACGGGAATCTATAGTGAAAAATCCGAGCCAGGTATATGCCGAAACGGATTTTTCTAGGTGTTTTTGGCAACAACAAATTTATCTAAGTATTGACTTGGTTGGTTGCCAAAGCGCTTTTTAAAAGCCACAGCGAAACGACTAGGACAGTCGTAACCCACTATCTTAGCTACCTGTTTTATAGTCATTTGCTGACTCATGATTAGTGTTCTAGCTTTTTCCATCCGGTATGCCCATAAATAGCCAAATACTGTTGTGTTAAAAACCTGACGGAACCCGATTTTCAGCTTGTAATCGTTTAAACCTACTTTTCGCGCCAATTCTAGCAACGAGGGTGGATTGTCAAAATCGGAGATTAAAATTGCTCTGGCGTGGTAAATTCGGTTAATATCATCTCCTCGTAAAATGCGCGATCGCATCAATTCCCGTTCTCCAGATGTATCGGGTTCTAACTTCAAAGCCATTAATTCTAGACACTTGGCTTGCAAGTAAATTTCTTTTATTAAACCTTGGAAAGGACAATTAACTATTTGATGCAAAATAATTTGCATTTCGGGTGTAGTTTGTCCCATGCGGAAGTAGTTGAGAAAGGATATATTGTCAGTTTCTAGGTACAACTGGAGTGATTTAGGTAGAAAATCTAAGCCACTAACTTCATCTCTGCAAAAGAATTCCTGCGGATTGATCCCAACCTCTACCTCCAGAATGCGTTGACCTGCCCGCCAATAAGATCCACTACCAGGAATTTCCTGATCGAAATCAAAATAAGTTGCAGTGAAATTTTGTCCTACAGGTATCATTTCTGACTCATTGTCTCCGATAATTGCAAAACTAAACTCCATTAAAGGAAGGTTATAAAAATTTGTCTCAATAATTAAATCCTCGGCTAAGTCGTACTGTTTTACTAGCAAGTTAATACCTGTGGGGAAAGCCATTACATGTTGATAACCCCAACTTTGCTGTTTTGAATCGTTCAACACTGCTAGATACCCAGTATTATATGAGTTAGTTTTTGTCGGTTCAGAGATTGCAGTAGTATTTTGCTGTTGGTGATAGGCTTCTCTTGCTGAAAGAAACAGAGTCATTTTTGTGATTTATTCAGATTTTCTCCTGATTATCATATAGTTGATTGTTTGGGTGGTAGTAATGCGATCGCCAAATGCAAAATCACAGCAAACTATTTTTCAGACAACCTCTTAAATTCGGGCAGCCGTTTATTGAATTTGGGCAGTCGTTTATTGAATTCGGGTAGTCGTTTATTGAATTCGGGTAGTCGTTTATTGAATTCGGGTAGTCGTTTATTGAATTCGGGTAGTCGTTTATT
>NZ_JBALDF010000074.1:0-41419 GCF_036917275.1 Nostoc sp. | reverse complement strand
CCATCCGGGCTGAAGACGACGCTGAAGACATAATTGCTATGCCCACTCAAAGTGGTAATTTCTTTGCGCGTGTCGAGATTCCACAATTTGATTGTCTTGTCACCACTGGCGGAAGCTAAAGTTTTGCCATCCGGGCTAAAGACGACGCTGAAGACATAATTGCTATGCCCACTCAAAGTGGTAATTTCTTTGCGCGTATCCAGATTCCACAATTTGATTGTGTTGTCAGCACTGGCGGAAGCTAAAGTTTTGCCATCCGGGCTGAAGACGACGCTGAAGACATAATTGCTATGCCCACTCAAAGTGGTAATTTCTTTGCGCGTGTCGAGATTCCACAATTTGATTGTGTTGTCACCACTGGCGGAAGCTAAAGTTTTGCCATCCGGGCTGAAGACGACACTGTAGACCCAATCGCTATGCCCACTCAGAGTGGTAATTTCTTTGCGCGTGTCGAGATTCCACAATTTGATTGTCTTGTCAGCACTGGCGGAAGCTAAAGTTTTGCCATCCGGGCTGAAGACGACACTGTAGACCCAATCGCTATGCCCACTCAGAGTGGTAATTTCTTTGCGCGTGTCGAGATTCCACAATTTGATTGTCTTGTCACCACTGGCGGAAGCTAAAGTTTTGCCATCCGGGCTGAAGACGACGCTGTTGACATAATCGCTATGCCCACTCAGAGTGGTAATTTCTTTGCCCGTGTCGAGATTCCACAATTTGATTGTCTTGTCACGACTGGCGGAAGCTAAAGTTTTGCCATCCGGGCTGAAGACGAGGCTGAAGACCGTATTACTATGCCCACTCAGAGTGGTAATTTCTTTGCGCGTATCCAGATTCCACAATTTGATTGTGTTGTCAGCACTGGCGGAAGCTAAAGTTTTGCCATCCGGGCTGAAGACGACGCTGTAGACATAATCGCTATGCCCACTCAGAGTGGTAATTTCTTTGCGCGTGTCGAGATTCCACAATTTGATTGTGTTGTCAGCACTGGCGGAAGCTAAAGTTTTGCCATCCGGGCTGAAGACGACACTGAAGACATGATTGCTATGCCCTTCGAGACGATTTTGTTCATGAATATTACTACTAGATAGAATTCTCTGTAAACTAAACAAAGGGCTGTATGCTGGATAGTCTGCTAAATATTGTTTATCCTTGACCAGACTTTTTAATCTTCCTGCCGTCTCCATTGCTAATAGCAGAGCATCAAATTCTCTGGAAGCCTGAAACAGCTGCAACGTATTTGTTACGCCTTGTTCCAATCCCGTAGCCGTTAAAGCAACTTCTCTGGCTGCTTTTGCCTTTTTGAGTTCCTCCACAGAAGTTTTACGGGCATTGACTGCCTCTTGCCGTTGTTGATTTGCTTGGTTTGCCTGTACTTTAGCTTGACTAACCTTTGCGTTAGCTGCTGCCACTTTGTTTTGGGCTAGTTTCAGGTTTTGCTGTGCATGATTCACTTCGACATTTGCTGTATTCAGTTTTGAAGTTTCATTACTAAGCTTCCGTTTTACCTGTGCTGCCTGTTCCGATATCTTTTCATTGTCGCGTGATATTCTTTTATTGTCTGCCGATATCTGCTGATTCTTTTGCTTGGTTGCTTCAGTTTCTCTCTTCGCCTGATTTAATTCTGTTTGGGCATTATCTGTTTCTACTCTTGCTGTTCCTGCTTGCCCCAATTGATATTCAGCAAATATTAATGATGCAAATGCCCCCAGCACAGTCAGTCCTAAGACTAAATAACCAATACGAATCCGTTGATTAGCTTTGTGGTTCGCCTCTGCTAATACCTGCTTTGCCTGTTCCTCTGCCTTCAGCCTTTTCTGCACATCGCGCTTTTCCAACTCTTGACTAGCAGCTAAAAACTGATAATCCAAATCACTTAAACTTTTTCCGACTGCCCATTCTTGGGCATCTTGCAAAGTCTTTCCCCGGAACAAGCGCGACTCATCTTGACGGTCAGACTCAACCCAGGCATTCAATGTATCGGAGTAAGGGCGCAAGTTTGCTAAAATCTTGTCGCACCATTCCTGTTTAAATACCTCCTTATATATACGGTTATAAATTCGTAGTTTCCCATCGCGCTTCACCATCAAACCCGTCAGCCGCAGTTCCGTTTGTTCAGGACTATCATCAGTTGCTATCTCTCCCTGCTGCAAAATCTGCTGATACAACCCCAACAATCGCCCAGTCTTCTGTTCCCCACTCCGCAAAATTCTGTCTCGAATTGTCTTCAAATGCTCCGGCTCATCCTGCGTCTCCCAATTTTCAATAATCCCCCTTCTTACCAAATTCTCAACCCACTCCTCTGCTCCTCTGGTTACTGAGCGCAGTCCAAGTATGCCCCTCTGCTCCTCTGCCAGCAACTTACAAACTTTTTGCGTCAAAAATGGCTGTCCGCCCGTCCACTCCAGCACCACCTGCATCAACTTTTGAGAATCACCTACTTCTGCTAATCCCCGCGCCAATGCTTCCGCCTCCGCGAGTTTAAACCCAGTTAAATCAATTGCCTGTCCAATATTAAAAGGTGTGCGCCGTTTATCTTGAATCAAATCTGAAGGCGTAGATACGCCAATTAAAGCAAAGGTGAGGCGATTATATTCAGGATGGTCTGCCCGTCGGTTGTAGCAATCGCGGATAACTGCAAAAAAGTCATCCAAGTTAAATGAAAGACTTAAAATGCTGTCAATTTCATCAATAAAAATAACAATCTTTTTAGTAATTGTTTCTAGTAATATTGTTTCAATAAACTTGCTCAAACGCTGCACTGGTGAAAGCAACCCGTTATCAGTCCACCAAGTATCTAAATTAAAAGTTGGATAAATATTAAAACTTCCCACCAGAGTATCAATCACCCCGGCATACCACTGTTCTGGCGTAATATCTGCCGTCCCAATAGCTGTAATATCAACAGCAGCACAAGCAAATCCCTCAGTTTCCAACTGCTGCATCACCTGCACCCGCAAGCTAGATTTCCCCATCTGCCGGGAATTGAGTACATAACAAAAATCCCCAGCCTTCAAGCTTTCATAGAGGTCATCGTCAGCTTGCCGTCTAACATAAGTTGGTGCATTTTGAGGAAGACTACCACCGACTTGATATTGATACTGGGTCATAAACAATTAATAATTCAGCGCGAGTTAGACAAACCTCTCCCTGCCTTGAACTAAAGTTCAAGTCTGTCCCTCTCCGAATCGGAGAGGGACGGTTTTGCGTAGTAAAACCAGGGAGAGGTCATAATTACAAATTAAAAATTACGAATTAAACCAGCTAGATGTTTTAACACTTTTACAACAGTATGTAGGTCATCTCTACGATTGAGCGACAGTGTATAAGATAATTCATATTTTGGTGTGCCCTGTTTCGTCAACTTAATAAATCTCTAAAAAAAATTGTTCGTCGTCTGCAAGTTATAGACCAAATTCATCAATAAGTTGGGCTAGGGTGATATCTCTTCCTTGAATAACTTGAACCATTGTTAATCCTTTTAGTTATAGCGATTCAAAAAATATTTGCGATAGATTACCCCACCCTAACCCTCCCCTTATAAAGGGGAGGGAACAAGATTTCTTATTTCCCCCCTTTATAAGGGGGGATTAAGGGGGGTAATTTGACTTGTATGTACACGGTAGCCAATACATCGGGGGGATTAAGGGGGGTAATTTGACTTGTATGTACACGGTAGGGGGGGTGATATCTGGATAAGCGGAGGGTTTTGTCTATGTGTCGCATTCTTTTTTCAAATTGGTATTAAATGCTAATTGGAGATAAAAGTTCTATTGCACTCCTAATGTACGAATGGCACTAAGAAAAGCCGAAAGGCTTGTGTAACCTCGTTCCCAGTCTGAAGACTGGGAACGAGTTTCAAGAGGCTTCTGGTCAAGAAAGAGGAGGCGGAGCCTCCCGAAATAGTTTCCCAGCCTGGAGGCTGGGAACGAGACAAAACAAGACTTTGGACTTATCTTAGTGCCATTCCCTAATGTACTTTTTCAATTTTTCGACCCCAAACGATCGCAAAAATATTGACGATACAATTTACACAGTGGCGCTACTTCATTGCCTTGAAACTTAACTAACCCCATACTGCGGAGTTTAAACGCTTCAGTTGTGCCAACATCCACGGGGCGATTTGCCATCATCACTTGTTTAACCGCAGCTAGCAATTCTGCATCCTCTTGCAAATTCAGCCAATGGCGGCGTAAATGGTCACTGTAAGGCCCTTCCTCGGTTGCAACTATTTTTTGCAGATTTTCCAGCGTTATCCTCCCACGGGCAATTTCATAAAGCGCTACCCGCACTAAATAAGGATGACCACCCACCAGTGTCATTAATTCTTCAATTTGTGAGTCAGGCCAATTGAGGCTGTGACGCTGTACCAAGTTTTGTACTTGTATTTGATTTAAGTCTGGCAACTCAATGGGTAAACCCACATTAAAAGGCGACTGATTTATATTGAGTGGGATATAAACTTCCTTAGAATGCACAATCACCAACCGGAGATTTTTCCAAACTGTCTCATTCTTTGACCGCTCGTGCCAAGCTCGTAGCAATCCAAAAAAATCAGCAGCAATTTTGGGATGCTTGAAGACTTCATCGACTTCATCCAAACCCAAAGCTATAGGGCTATTAATCGTGGGTAATAAATACCGTTGAAAGTAATTTGTACATTTATTTTTGCTACCTAAAACACCCTTCCAATATTCATCTAACTTATCGGGTAGATTCAATTGCTCAGTAATGCTGCCACAAAACCACTGCAAAAACTGATCTAAATTGCCGAAAAATTCTGCATCGGCTGACTGGAAATTCACGGGTGCGGTCTGATAGCTATGTTGACTAGCATGATGGAGAACCCGCGACATGAGGGAAGTTTTACCCATCTGCCGGGGGGCTTTGATGCGAATTAAGGCCCCTGGTTGAAGAATTGCTTCATAACAGTCTACCTCAATAGGCGATCGCTCGACATAGAAGAAAGAGTTTAGAGATACCTGCCCTTCTGGATTTTCTAAGGAGATTGCTGTTTTTATCTCGATATCTGGAATCGTTTCCTTAGCAGAAATAGCACCTTTAGAATTGTTCCGACTTTTCAGCACTGGAGTGGAAGACTCTGGAATACTTTCTAAGTCAATGGCGCTACAGCCAAACTCGTAAGCATCCTCATAAGACCTATCAGCGCCTAGTGCATCATAAAAGCCTACCGCAAAGTTAATTGCGGCGCGATCGCCAATTGCCTGATTCATCCCAACTACACAGTTAATGTGTTGGTAAATAGCCTCAGCTTGCACCTCGCTATAACAGGCATTTAATAATATACACTCAACTTTGTCTTTAAATAACTTAAATAACCTTGCCAGTGACTCCGTACTCACTAGCTGCATTTGTCCTGTATTATTTTCCAAGACTAAACCTTGATTTCCAGCACCATGCCCGGAAAAATGGATAATATGAGGATCGTTATCTAAAAGCGCCCGCCGCAAATCGTCAGGACGCACAGCCCATTTAGTAATAAGTTCAAACTTATCTCGGCTGCGAGAGCGTTGCAACCCTTCCTGAATTTCCCTTACTTCCTCGTCCAAGCGGAGTTTATCTGTCGTTGTGGGATTAGCTGACACAATCAGGATTTTTTTCACAGCACTATCAACTATTGAATGCAGGCTTCTGGCTTAGATGTAGTTTACTACAGCAGATAACTAGACAATTACTGATAGCGCATTACCGTTAACGACTCTTTTATCCTCGTGAATGAGTCTTTGAACTCCGTCAACGAGTCTTTGATACTCGTGAACGAGTCTTTGATACTCATTAACGAGTCTTTTAGCTCCATTAATGAGTCTTTGATACTCATTAATGAGTCTTTGATACTCATTAATGAGTCTTTGATACTCATTAACGAGTCTTTGATACTCATTAATGAGTCTTTTAGCTCCGTTAATGAGTCTTTGATACTCATTAATGAGTCTTTTAGCTCCGTTAATGAGTCTTTGATACTCATTAATGAGTCTTTTAGCTCCGTTAACGAGTCTTTGATACTCATGAAAATGACAGCAATTTTCACAAGCGTGGAATACACATAATTGTAGGGGCACAATATATTGTGCCCCTAAACGTGTAGTCTATTCAATTGAAAACTACTGTAATCCTTAGCCAGATGCAACCTAACTAATCTTAATGTCCATTATTTTCTTGGCAACTTGCGTTTAAATAAAAACTTTGACATTCCCTAGCTTCCACTAATTCTTTAACCGGATCACTAAACTGACAACTCATCAAAGTTGCCTCCAGTGCAGCCAGTGTAACAACAGTGGCTAGTCCCAGCACTGTAGCTCGTTTTCTAGGTTTGATTATACTGACTAAAGTCTCTATCGCAGTGGCAGTACCAACAACTTTAATGGGCTTGAGTATTTTTAAAGCAACAGCCGCATTAGCATAGCGACGTTTCTGGTTTGGTTCCACCATTTTCATCAACCATGACTGAAAACGCGGACTGATTTGAGGAACTAATTTCTGGAAATTGAAGCGATAGTTATCATCAATTAATTTCCCAATCTCAACAGAACGGGTATTAGTAAGTAAGCAAATTAGTGTTGCTCCTAAACTATATAAATCTGATGCCTCAGTCAGGGAATGACCAAACTGTTCCTCTGGTGGCATAAAACCTGGGGTTCCTGCTACAAAGCTACTAAGAGCTACTTTTGCACCTTGTATCCTAGCTAAACCAAAATCAACCAGGTAAGCATTTAGTTGTTCATCAACCAAAATATTCTCTGGCTTAATATCCCGATGGATAATTGACGGAACTTGCTTTTGCAAATAAACCAAAATTTCTAAGATTGACAGAGCAATTTGCTTAATTTCTTCAGGATGAAAACTGCGTCTTAATCCCAAGGATGGGGCATTTTTGTATTCTTGCACCAGATAAAAAACCCCTGGCATTTCAAAGCAATCTATATAGTGAGGGATGCGGGAATGATTCAGTTGTTGCAAGATTTCAATTTCGCGCTGATATGCTTTCACTCCTGACAAATCAGCATTTGCACTAGCAAAACAAAACTCTTTAATCACCACTTGTTGATTAGAGTTGAGGACATTAGCTAGATAAGTAATGCGTCCCCCTTCTCTATTGCGTCCTAGTTCGGTGATAACTTGATAGCCAAGTTCGGAAAAATCTGGATGGTGATTTAAGGGAATCATCCCTTTATATCCATTGTGCATATCAAGCTCCATTGGCAATCACATGGGTTTCATTTTGTCAAGGTGCAATAAAAAAGAAGAGGAACTCACCCAGATTGTTAGCCGTATTCTTGCACGCACCAAGATACATAGGCACAAAGTTTATTCTTGGTGACGGACACTTGGCTCAATGTCACACACAAGTGTCCTCAAAGGTCAGTCTACTTTTGTCTTTGCATCTTGGCGCAAAATTATCACCTTTGCGCTAACCAATCGATAATCTGGGCATTAACAACATCTGGAACTTCATCGTGGGGACAATGACCGGCATTAGGAATGGGAACAATTTTGATTTCTTTGCCATTTTCTTGCGCCTTTTCGTAAATCTTTGCCCCGGTAATTGGTGTCCAAGGATCATCAGCACCCCAAATCACTAATAATGGACGTTCGACTTTGGGCAATAGTTCCTCTGGACTTGGGCCAGGAGGGGCTGTGAGAATGGAGGCGAAGACTTGTTGCGCTCCTGGGTCACAAGAGGGAGTATAAAGTAAATCGACTAATTCATCGGTGACGGCTTCACGGTTTCGGTAAACTTGGTAGAGGGTGCGGCGAATTTGGGCTTTTTGACGGATGCGATTATAGACAAATTTACCTGTAATTGGCGATCGCACAAACCGATTAAAAGCTGCCATCACCATCTGTAGTGGCGGGTTCAATTCGTGGGGACGATGACTCAACCCACCCGCAGAGTTAATTAAAATACCACCAGCAGCAATTTCTGGATGTTCTACCAGTACAATCAAGCTCAAAAGTGCGCCGATAGAGTTGCCAATAAATACAGCAGGTTCGTGTATGTGTGCTGTGCAGAAATCTTTCAGCAGTTCCACCCAAACTTCCACGGTGTAATCAAGGGGCGCTTTATCGGAACCACCAAAACCTAAAAGATCCAAAGCAAACACCTGGTAGCCAGCATTCGCTAAAACTGGGATATTTTTGCGCCAGTGTCCAATGGAAGCACCGAAGCCGTGAACCAGTACCAAAGGGCGTCCTGTACCCATAACAGTGTACTGAATTTTGTAGCCCTGCCAAGTCCAAATGAGTTTTTCAAAGGCGTCTTGGCTTGCAAACTGCTGTGTAGTTACAGTCATTAATAAGATTCATAAAGTATTTCTTTAATATTAATGTTCCCTGACCTTAAAGAAGACTGAACATAATGTTATTTTTGAACCCATTCCCAAAGCGGCGTTCCTCCTCCCCGTGACCAGTTGATAATGAAGATAGGCGTTATCTTCACAAATTTTATGTTCTTAACTTGGTTAGACAGCAACTCCTGGCTGCTAGAAATCGGCGGGAAACGGATACTGATTGACCCTTGGCTGGTTGGTTCTTTAATTTTTAGCAATTTGGATTGGTTATTCAAAGGTTCGCGATCGCAAGAGCGCCCGATACCAGATAATATTGATCTGATTCTGCTGTCTCAGGGTTTAGAAGACCATACTCACCCACCAACGCTCAAGCTGCTGGATCACAGCATCAAGGTTGTAGCTTCTCCCAATGCAGCCAAGGTAGTACAGCAGTTAGGTTATACCCAGGTAACAGTATTGGCTCATGGTGAAACTTTCACTTTAAATAATCAAGTTGAAATCAAAGCTTTCCCCGGCTCTCCAATTGGCCCGACTCTGCTAGAAAATAGTTATCTCCTCAAAGAATTGGAGAGTGGTTTAACTGTATACTACGAGCCTCACGGGTATCATTCACTGCAACTTCAGCAGGCTGCACCGATCGATGTAGTGATTACACCGTTTATTGACATGACGTTGCCTTTGCTTGGGCCGATTATTAAAGGACAAAATAGTGCCTTAGAAGTAGTAAAGTCGTTAAAACCTCAAGTAATATTATCTACAGCAGCCGGAGGAGATGTGGCGTTTGCGGGATTGCTGATGAAATTCATTCAGACTAAAGGAAGTGCTGAGGAATTTCGTTCGTTAGTAGAGAAAAACAATCTTTCGACGCAGGTACTTGAGCCGAAACCAGGCGATCGCTTTGAACTACGCTTAGAAAAGCGAGCATTAGCAATTTAAGTTACACCTAGCCCTGGCGATTAGAAATCGCGGCTATACAAACGTAGTCCATTTACGCAGATTAACGGAAATTAAAGGTTTGCTAACCTGCAAAGGCAGCTAAAGTCTCGTCTAGCTGAGACTTCTAGTCGCCAGGGCTAATTGCGTTCTCTAGCTGAATTATCTTGCATATACACTTTTCTAATCGGAAAAGGAATTTGAATTCCTGCTTGCTGATAGCGTTTGTGTAATTTTTTGACAAATAGATGTTTACCAATGCGCTGATCAAAGTATTCACTTACCCGCATATAAAGCGTAAAATCTATACTAAAATCATTAAAAGTATGAAATCTGATATATGGTTCACTTTCTTTTAATTCCGGTGCAATTTCTTGCATGACTTCTTTGGCAACTTGTACAGTCACTTTTTCAACTTGTTCCAAATCGCTATCATAACTGACACCCACATCCATTGTTAAAGTAATTTCCTTTGCAGGTAAATGATAGTTGGTGAAAATTGCAGTAGACAACTTAGAATTAGGAACAATGACTACATTATTTGACATTTCTTTAATTGTCGTATTTCGCCAAGAAATATCTATGACATATCCCTCATGTCCAGCATCTAATTTTACATAGTCTCCAGTTCTCACCTGCTTAGAAATAATTAAGTAAAACCCAGAAAACAAATTTGCAAGTGTGTCTTGAAGTGCCAAACCAACTGCTATACCACCAATACCTAAAGTTGTAATTATTGGTGTAATTTGAACACCCACTGTTTGCAATATAATTAATGTTCCCAAAACGAAAACACTAGCCTTAGCAAGGTTAGAAATTAGTGATGTAGGAACCCCTTCTGTTCTACGAATAAATAAATTAACAAAACCAGCACTCAATCTGGCTAACACTAGAGTTATTGAAAACAGTAATGCGATCGTCAGAATTTTTTGCAGGACGATGGCAATATCTGGCTTGAGAGGAGAACTCAGAATTGCCCAAAAAAAACCGGCGATGACAAACCAAATAAAAGTCATCCGGTGCAAAGAGCGAAATATAATTTTACTCCCGGCAATTCGTCTATTAGTAACCAACGTTTCCAGTTTTTTAAAGATAACTTTTTCACCAATTATTCCAGCCACAAAGCCAGCTAGAATAAACCATATCGGCGTAATCCATTCCATCATATAAATTTTAAATTTGGAGTTTTACATTTATGAGAACAGCATTGTTGCTGCAATTATGGCTAAATTTTACCTTGTTAGTTGTCGGATTAGCTGCTTGAGAGTTTCTGGATTATGGACTTGCCAATTATTTACCACCCAGATTACATTGCTCCATTACCTGAAGGACATCGCTTCCCGATGTCTAAGTTCCGACAACTCTACGAATTACTGTTAGCTGATGGTGTAGCTAATCAAGAACAATTTCACACCCCCGAACGTCCGCCGCTAGAATTGATAGAGTTAGTCCACACTCCAAGCTATGTTCAAGCTTACTGTGAGGGAACCCTAGATGCCAAAGCACAGCGTCGCATTGGTTTGCCTTGGAGTCCAGCATTAGCGAATCGCACCTGTGTAGCGGTAGGTGGTACGATACTCACTGCTAAACTGGCATTAAGTCAGGGTTTAGCTTGTAATACGGCTGGTGGAACTCATCACGCCTTTCCTAGTTATGGATCTGGTTTTTGTATTTTCAACGATTTAGCGATCGCCTGCCGCGTTTTACAAAAACTCGGACTTGTCCACAAAATCCTAATTGTAGATTTGGATGTCCATCAAGGAGACGGCACCGCTTTTATCTTCCAAGAGGACGACAGCGTTTTTACTTTTTCCATGCACTGCGAAGTCAATTTCCCCGGTACTAAACAAAACAGCGATTTGGATGTTCCTTTGCCGGTGGGAATGGAAGATGACGCTTATTTACAAACTTTGGCGAATTATCTAGCAGATTTGTTGTCTAAAGTCAAGCCCGATTTAGTATTTTATGATGCAGGTGTTGATCCTCATATAGGCGATCGCTTAGGCAAATTAGCTTTAACAGATGCTGGGATTTTTCGCCGAGAAATGCAGGTTTTAAGTACCTGTATGAGTAGCGGTTATCCTGTCGCCTGCGTCATTGGCGGCGGTTATGCTGATGATATGAAATCTTTAGTCTGGCGGCATTCGCTGCTGCATCGGGCTGCTAGTGAAGTTTATCAGCAGTACAAACTTTGATGTAACATTACTTCTTGCAAAAATCCTAATTTATTATTTGGAACGATAGATGAATTATCTGTGTTTATCTGTGGTTTTATTTTCCTAAATAGAAAAACTTTGTCAGCAAAGGCAGCAGTGGATGAACAACGGCAAACTCAGAATCTACGAACTAGCAAAAGAATTAAATTTAGATAACAAGAAGCTATTAGCGATTTGCGACAAACTCAACATTGCAGTCAAAGGCCATACCAGCACCATCTCAGAATCCGAGACAGAACGCATTCGTGTAGCAGTAAATAAACTAACAGCAAAATCCTCAAAAACTAAAACACACTCTGAGGATTGGGGCTATACGTTTATAGCTTCAGCAATTGATAGCTTTATCCGCCATCTTGAAGGTGAAAGCGTCCTGAAATCATATCCTGAATTTAGAGAGCGACGCGATCGCGCCAATGAGTTAATGTTGGAATGTGTCGGTAAAAAGCCTTGTCTATTTTATGTGCGTCGCAAAGGTGCGGGGAAAGAAGCAAGAGAAGAAATTTGGGATTTAACAATAGCAACAGACTCCAATGATTTTCCATTACCCGCAAGACTTGAGAAGCTCAGAAAAACTTTAGGATTCAGAGCGGCTGTACAAAAAGATGGACGCGACGGGATAAAAATACTATCGGCTCAGTTGTTACAACACTCACGGGGACAGGCTGATAGCTATGCTGTACCTTGTTGCTTACGTTTGTTAGCTAATCATCAGCATCATCTCGACATTCCACCCGCAACATTGAAACGCATAGCAGCCGCACCAGTTTGTGGCGAAAATGTGCCTACAGAAGATCAACTGAAAACTTGGAAAGCATTTTTGCAGATTGAGGAAAAAATTGCGAAAGCACGTCAATTTTGTGTGCGTTATGTAAGTCACAATTATAACTTCAAAAAACGAATCAGTTTTGAAATTGATGTAGCCTCAGCCACACTTGACGGCTTTTATCAAAATTCCCTCGATGTAGAAAACTTTTGGGAACGAGCAAGACGCACAAAAAACGAAGATTTAAAACTTTTTGAAACTGCTCCTGTCGGCAAAAATTGGATTAGCGGTCGTCAATTAGGGACTGTTGAGGAAGTTGACCTCAACCGTTGTATTATTAGTCTCAGGCTAGAACGTGACTTAGCTGAATTCATGGCAACAGAGCGCTATAAGTTGCCAGATACAGGATTTTTGTGTTTTGAAGCAGTTGGTGATATTCAGCAGATTCAACGCAAGAAAAAAGCTTTAGATGATTTGAATAATGGTTACACCCAAAATCCCTACTTGGGCAACTTTTTATTCGATGCTTCCCAGGCTAGACAAATCAAAACAACTATCGAACTTCAGCCACAATATTTGTTATTATCTTCTGCTAATCCTGGTCAGAAAGCAGCAGTAGAAAAGGTACTAGCCGCTAAGGATCTTGTTCTCATTCAAGGACCACCAGGTACTGGTAAAACTACTGTAATTGCCGAGATTTGCTATCAAATTGCCCTTCGTGGTGGACGTACCTTAATCGCATCTCAAGCTAATTTAGCAGTAGATAACGCTCTGAGTAGATTAGTTCATAACCCAGTGATTCGGGCTGTACGCAAGGGGAGAGCCGAAAAAGTTGGGGAGGAAGGGCAGCCATTTTTAGAAGACCAAGTGATTGGTAGATGGCTAGAAAATACAGCAAATGACTGCGAAAACAATCTTACTCAACGGCTTGAAAATATCCAAACTTTCAGTCAATTACTAGTATCATCACAAAGATTTACAGCCTACTTCCAAGCCGAGGAAGAATTCAATCAGCAACAAACTAAATTCAATAAAAATAAGTTAAAATTAGAGGCAAACTTTAAAAATCAAGAAAAATCTTACAACGAAACTGTAGAACAACATAACGGGGTCGAATCTCTAATTTCAGGACTAGAAAACATCCTAAATACTGCACAAAATATCAACTGGGAAGCTCCAGGAATTACAGATTTTTTGCCACTTCTTAAGCCCTACACAGAAGGTAACAGTTTAGTAGAAGAATTTTTAGCAAATGTTCGTCAAGCCATAAAATATACTGATGAACTTGGTTTCGTGCGCCCGGCGATTGGTGCTTTTGGTTTAGCAGTTTGGTTGCGTGAAACTGTAGCAAGAGAAATTTCTGAATTTAAAACTGCTTTTACTTATGCTGAAGATGCAACTAAAGCCATGTTGGAAGTGGCAGCATCGGTGCAGATTGTTAAACAAAATTTTGCCTCGTTAAACCAACTACAACCAGATTATCAGCAATATCTTAGCAAACTGCAAAACATCCAGCAAACAATTAAAATATGGGAAAACCGCAAACGGGAAATAGATTATATTATTTCAGCAGTTAAAGAATGGAAATCTACAGCACCTTCTCATCTGTATCAAACTTTGAAAAATTGTCATCAATCAGGTTTACCATTAACAGAGAATTTAGTAGATTTGCCGCTAGGTTTGTTGATGTTTGCTAATACACTAAAATTACCAATATTACCCAAAAATTACAATATTAACTTACCAGACTGGGAACTATTAGCAAAAGCGATCGCTTATGAGATAGACGGAGGTTTCACTGACAGACAGGGTAAACAACATAACTTTAGCTATTTTTTACAACAAAATTTTAGTCAGATTCCAATAGTGCTATCAAAGAGCGATGCCTCCGGCGGGCTTTGCCTACGCACTCAATGGCAAGAAACCTATCAACAGTTTAGTAATTACCAACTACTCAACCCCAAACAGCGAAAATTGCTGGTTGAGAATACCCAAGCTTTCTTAATTAGAATGCAAAAAACCTATGGTGCATCATGGGAATGGAATAATATTGACTCTACTCTCACCAGAATTACACAAGAATTACTAGATACTATTCTTATAAATGCACGTCAATGCGTTTTAAAAGTAAAAACGGAAACGGAACAACAGCTTCAGCATCTGCAACGACAATTAACAGAACTTCAGAAAAATGAAATTAGCCAACAGCAAATATCCGTTACTCAAGCTGAGGTAGAAAAAGCGCAGCAAGATGCTAATTTGCAACTTGGACAAGTTATTAATATTTTGCAAGAACTTAATCAACAAAATATACCTGCTAAATTACGCATTCTAACTGAACAATATCTTGCAACACAATCAAATATTTGGGAGCAACCGCAAGAATTGTCAAATCAAGTGAATTACTGGGTAACTTGCATCAGTCAACTTGAAACCTTAATTTCATCATCAGAACCTTTCGCTGTGCTGGAGATAATTAAAAATTCTCTACATGAGCATTTATCAAAACTAAAAGTAGAAATTGAAACTTCTCTACAGCAGCTTCAAAAATTGCAAATTAGCCTCCGTGAAATAGAACAAAAATTACAACCACAGCCATCAAAAAATTTAATATTAGAAAGAAATTGGTGGTTGAAAGAATGGCAAAGAATACCGGATAAATTTAAGCCAGAAAATTCTGCTGCTGACTTGTTTAATATAGAGTTATTACGCAGCATTAATATTAAATTTGAATTTTGGCAAGAGCAACTTCAAAAGGAAGAGAATTATCTCAATAAATATCAAAATTTTGTACAAGATTGGATCGGAAAATTAAGGGAGCCAACTGAAAGCGACCGCGACGATTTAAGGCGCATCTATCTAGATAATGCCAACGTCGTTGGTATCACCTGTGTTCAAGCTGCAAATAGAGGTTTTTCTGAAGAATTCAAATCTTTTGATGTCGTCATCATTGACGAGGTTAGTAAGTGTACTCCACCAGAGTTACTAATCCCAGCTTTGAAAGGTAAAAAATTAGTCATGGTAGGCGATCATCGGCAATTACCACCCATGCTTGATACTAGCACTTTAGAAGAAGTTGCTCAAATAATTGGCAATACACGAGACGAACTACAATTTTTAGAAGAATCACTGTTCAAAAGTCAGTTTGAATCTGCTGATGAAAGCATCAAACAAATGCTAACTACACAATATCGAATGCATCCCTTTATTATGGGAGCAATCAATCAGTTTTACGATGGTAAATTAGAATCTGGTATTTTGCAGCCGGACACAAAACGCGCACATCATCTAGCAGGCGAAATCATCCAAGAATTTCAGCATCTTATTTGGGTAAAAACGCCTATAGAGAATCAGTTTTTAGAGCAACGAAATGGAACTTCTTACTTTAATACTCAAGAAATTGATGCAATTGAACGTCTGTGTCAGCAATTTGAGAGTACTTGGGCTTCTAAAGTTGCTAATGGTGAACCGAAAAAAGAAATTGCTGTAATTACGTTTTATGGCGCTCAATTAAGAAAAATTGATGAACGTCTGCAAGCGGAACTTTTCCCTTCGCTAGAAATTCGGACTGGTACAGTAGACAGATTTCAAGGTATGGAAAGACCTGTTGTAATTGTCAGTATGGTTCGCAACAATAATAAAGGAGATGTGGGATTTGCTAAGAAACCAGAACGGGTAAATGTTGCATTTTCTCGCGCTCAAGAACTTTTGATAATTGTGGGTTGTCATAATTTGTTTACCCATCAATCAGGTAAAGTCGGAAGTATGTATTCTGAAGTTTCAAATATTGTAAGCCTTCATGGAGGTTTTGTTGATGCTTCTCGCCTTTTCAGCTAAACCTATTGATGACAAGCTCAAAAATTTTGTAGACATTTTATCAGTGTCTTTGCCTTTGTTGGTGCGATCGCTGTAATTGGTGGCTTGGCGTAGCTTGGCATGTTGTTCAAGAGCGATCGCACCCATAGCTAGAGGAGACACTACGGGGTAGTGAGAAAATTATGGGGTATCGGGTCGATTGATTGCATCTAGGACTTATCTAGTACGCACAAGTCATAGTAGCTAGTTTGTCAAGTTCTTTCAAAGTGTAAATTTTTTAAACGTTCATTTGTTAAACAGCACTTGACAGTTTACCCTAAAGTTGGTATTAAACATTGCAATACCGTAAAAACACTAAGGCTAAAATCTTTAGCCTGCAATGATCTCTTGTCCGTTGTTTTGAACCTGAAAGCGCAATAGTTTTCCTCCCAGTACTGTTTTGAAGGACTACTTAATTGCGCGAAAAAAATAGTTTTTTATTTTACAGGAAAGTAAACAGAATGAAAATTTTATTACTCGACCTGAATGGAACAATTCGCTGTGGAAAAACGGGAAAGTATATTGAATGGCCCCAAGGACAAAAACCGATACTTGGCGCAGATAAAGCGATAGAGCATTTTTCTGATCGTAATTGGCAGATTATAGGAATATCTAATCAAGTGGCAATTGCAGCCGGGTACAAAATCTTAGAAGCTACAATTGTAGAAATGCAGTTTACTTTACAGTTATTCCCTAAACTTCAAGAAATATTCTTCTGTCCAGATTTTGAGGGTAGAAAATGTGTAATGGTGTCTAGAGAAAAGACTATTAAATGTTCTCTAGATCCTGAAGAGGGATATGAATTAGTAGGTAACTTCAAAGAAATTAATTTTAGGAAGCCTGGGGATGGAATGCTTAGAGCAGCGATTGAAAAATATTCCCGGATTAATATTGAGTCTTTTCTAGAATCATCTAAAGTAGATCCTCAATATGATTGCTGGATGATTGGAGACCGTAAAGAAGATAAAAAAGCAGCAGCAAGCCTGGGGATAAATTATCTTGATGCCGAAATATGGCGGCGGCAGTTTGTGCCAGGAATGCACGAAGTACGCCAAATTACTCCCACCCAAGTGCGATTTTTGGAAGGAATCGAAATTGACGCTTATACCAATTCTGTGTGAAGATGCGCCAAAATTAAATAGGTGAGTGCTGAAGGTGAGTTGTCATTCGCTATTTACTCAGCAGGGTGGACAAGTCGGGAGTATGTACTCCAATATTTCAAACATCGTGCGTCTACATGGAGCTTTCATTGATGTTTCTCGCCTCATCTGCTAAACCTATTGATGAAAATCTCAAGAATTTGGTAGACGAAATTGAAGCGCAAAGTCCTAGTTTATCAGTTTTAGCAGCGCGTCAATTTCGCTATGGCTTGCGTCAAACTCCTGTAGAAATAAATATCAAGGAACCCCGCCAGTTTAACGTACTCGAAGAATTTATCATCCGCGCTGCTATTGAATTTCAACCTCCGCCAACAGAGAATGAATTAGCCTCTGTACTTGGGCTTGATTCTGTATTTATCCAAACTACTACTGCAACTCTTCGTTCATTACAAACTTTATCAGCAACATCGCCAATTACAGTCACTCCTGAAGGGCGTTCATTCTATGAAAAAGGGTCTGTACCACAGCCCCCATATCCTGTACAGCTTAATGCTATTACAGACCCTTTAAGCGACAAAATCACCTTTCAAGCTGAATCCTTAAACGAGACAGTGATAAATTTGCCTGACTTGGCAGATTTTATAACTATTGATAATACAATTACTGATATTTCCGTGTTACCCCTTGAGGAAATACAAAAAAGTATTCAGGCTTCAGGTTTAGCACTTCATATGCCAGAATATGGAAAAGTTGTCACTTCGTGTAAGGTAGTAGCTTCGACTCAAAAAATTTGGAGAAAGATATCGCTTTTCGTTATCTTTGATGCCCTTGAAGATAAGTTGAGTATCCAAATAAGAAATGGAAAGCAAATTTTAGAGTCAGCATCAAATTGGTTAGAAGTGCTACACGCTGAAGGCAAAATCTCTTTGCAAGCATTATGTGAATTGTCAACCGAAACTATTAATTTTGAGCGTGAAGCCATTCTCAAGCAGAAAAATACTGAAATAGAAGCTAGGCTGGAAAATATTCGCCAAAAGGCGCTAGAAAATCCCGCAAAATCCAGTAATAAAGTAGATAATTCGACAGTGGGAGGTGAAGCTATACAGTTACGCGATGGACAAATTAGCCAAGCTTTTTCAGAAGTTTTAAATTCGGCTAAAAGTCAGGTTTTGATTTATTCTCCTTGGGTGAATCAGACCGTTGTAAATGAAAAATTTTTAACTCTGTTACAGAAATTAGCTAATCGCAGAGTTTGGATTTTAATTGGACATGGAATTGCGCGGCGACAAGAAGATGAAGATAAACCAATACCACCAGAAGTAGAGAAAAAACTTCGAGCGATAAAAACACCTGATGGTTTACCATCGGTACAGGTTTTTTGGTTGGGAGATTCCCATGTCAAAGAAGTAATAGTTGATAAAAAAATCCATCTTTGCGGATCTCCTAACTGGCTATCTTATCGCGGCGATTACCTACCACGAGGCGAGTCAGTTTATAAAGTTACAATTCCCCATCAAGTTCAGGAAGCTTATGAATTTCTCGCTAATCGCTTCCAAAATCACGCTCAAAAATTATGGGAAAATGCTCTAGAAAACCGTGATTCTAAACTGGCTGTAGAGTCTTTATGTGTGTGGGGTGCGCTAGGTATGGAGGATATTGCACTCAAAGAGATACAGCAAAACAATTGGCTAGAACTTCTACCTATGTGGTTAAATGTAGCACTTCAAGGGTTAAGGTCGAATAATATACAAGCTGATTCAGCAATTTTTAAAACAGCACTTTCGTTGCTGAATCAGATTTCTATTGAAGAGGCTTTTACCCTGCAATTACAACAGGGATGGCCTAAGGTTGTAGGCGCGATCGCTACTAACAATCCTAAAACTGCTTTAAACTTACTTAGTGATGAAGTATGGGCACAGTTTATTCGTCTCAATATTGTTCAAGATAAGGATTCACCCAATGATTTTATATTGCAGCATACATAACTCAATAGCAAAAATCCTCAGCATTACACTTAAAGCTTTTACTTTCGAGTTATGTATATTTATCTCTTCATGCTACCTTGTTATTATCTAAGTATGAATAACAATCCCATAAGATAAAACATCATGGTGCTAGTATTATATTTGCTACTTTAATGTAATATTAATACCTCAGTAGTATGCACGCAAAACTGATATATATCTTTAGATATATATTTTTCTTCTAAATTAGCAGACGATTTTTAATAAAAAACCTATTGAACGGAGTGTCTTTGCTCTACGCTAACATTGAACGGAGTGTCTTTGCTCTACGCTAACTGTCTAAAACGACCGAGTTTCAATAACATACATGATGTCTATTTATACAGTGCGTAAATCATAATTAAGATATTTTTCATACTTAAGCAATAATAATTTTGCGGAAGATAGGTAATAAATCTGTCGTCCTGATTTGGTATGAGTTGGCAATTCAATGATTCTTAACCTTTGATTGACTTAAAGATAGATCCATAGATTGGTCTTCTTCGATACAATTAATAGGCAGAGAGAGCCGAGGAGAACAAGGTGGTCTTATTAAAAGGCTTTGAGATTGAGATTTACACTGGCACGCCTCAAGGTGAAATCGTAGGTCTCTCCGACAAAATTGTTGCAGCTTTGGATGGATTTATGCGAGAGCCAGATAGCCGCAACGTCGAATACATAACCGAACCATCCCCTAATTACGATAATTTATTGTGTGCCTTGCTGCGTCCCCGGCGGGAGTTGCGAAACTACCTGAATCGCTTGGGCGATTACACCTTGATACCTGGGAGTACTTTATCTTTGGGTGGGGGCGATCGCTTTCTGCGTTCCGATCCAGCAAACCCCTATCATGACTACATTGAGAACACCTACGGGACGAAAGTAGTCACCGCCAGTGTACATATTAACGTAGGCATCAGCGACCCAGAAGTATTAATGCGGGCGTGTCGGGTGATCCGGATGGAAGCACCTCTATTTCTCGCCCTTAGCGCCTCATCTCCCTTCCTAGATGGCAAAACTACTGGCTATCATTCCACCCGTTGGGGCCTATTTCCGCAAACGCCTAACCATGTGCCGTTATTTGCCAGCCACGCTGATCATATTCAGTGGGTGGAAAATCAACTCGTTGCAGGAACCATGCAAAACGTGCGGCATTTATGGACATCAGTGCGACCAAATGGCGATCGCCGTCCTTATGACTTGAATCGCCTGGAATTGCGAATTTGCGATTTAGTCACAGATCCCATTGCCTTGCTAGCTATTACTGCCTTATTAGAAGCGCGTTTGTTGCAAGTAATCGAAAATTCCAGCATCGATCCGCTAACTCAAAGTACCTTCTCTGGTGAAGAACTCGTCACCCTGACTACTAACAACGAAGCTGCTGCTGCTACTGGTAGTCTTGATGCTGAACTGAGGCATTGGCAAGATGGCAGAAGTATCCTAGCCAGAGATTGGATTACCCAAATGTACCAAGATGTTTGGGCGATCGCCAAACAACAAGGCTTTAGCTGTTTCCTTTCCCCTTTACACAAAATCCTCCGCGAAGGCAATGAAGCTCAACAGTGGTTGCAATTACACTCAGTCGGTTTTGACAGCCAGCGCGTCATCACTCAGGCTATTGTCGCCACCCAAGAGCGCGAAATCGAACTCGAAGACAAATTGTGTTCTTCCCTATTAGCTTAATTGAGGAGGCAGAGGATGAGGGAGATGAGGGAAAAATAATTAATCGCCAATGCTCGCATCTCCTGTCTTCATACAAATGGTATATTTCCTTGGAGACACCACTCACCCTAAAAGACAGAAACACTTATCTTCTCTACATAAAACTTAATATTTCCTGACTTTAGCCAAATATCCTCTCAGACCATTGCTCTGGGAGGGTTTATACTTGGGTTTAAAAATCTAATCGATGGAGGATGCTGGATTATTATTAATAAAACCTATGAATAGCTTCTACCCTTTGGTAGATTTAACATTCACAAGAAATTATTTTATACAACACTTAGATTATACGGATAATGCCTCAGGTAGTTTTAGTTAACCCGCAAATCCCTCCTAATACAGGTAATATTGCTCGGACTTGTGCAGCTACGGGTACGGAGTTGCATTTGGTAGGTCCTTTGGGGTTTGAAATTAGCGATCGCTACCTCAAAAGAGCTGGGTTAGATTACTGGCCTTATGTAAAACTGCACTATCACGAATCCCTAGAAGCCTTTAAAAGCGTACATCAAGAGCGTGGAGGCAGATGGTTGGGTTATACTGTCGGTGGAAATTTTAATTATGTCAGCTTTCAGTTTCAAGCCGATGATTGGCTGCTATTTGGTAGTGAAACTACGGGCTTATCACCAACAATTCTGTCAGATTGCGATGCTACTCTGTATATTCCCATGAGCCAACCGGGAGTTCGCAGCTTGAATCTGTCAGTAAGTGTGGCAATTGGCTTATTTGAAACCCGTCGTCAGTTAGGCTATCTACAATAGCTGTTTACCTGCATGACTATAAGTATATTTACTAATACTCTCTCCGAATATCTCTTAGATGAATGATTTGTGGCAGCAAAAATTTTCTGAGTACGGCAGTAAAACGTAACAAAGTATACTCAAATTCTCTTTTTTTCGTAAATTGTAGTGGAAGATACTTACAAAGACATGAAGGTTGTTATAAGAAATTTGTATATAAAACTTGGAATAATGCCAAATTTGAATGGTAGATTTTGATCAATTTGAAACATCTAAGCTGGGGAACAAAAGCGCCAAAACCCAGTCATATCTGGTGTTTGAGCCATTTTTGATTGAAGAGCGCCATAAAGCAGCCCCAAAATAGCCGATAGTTAATACGGTTGTTTTTTAAGGAATAATCAACGTAAAGTCTCGTGTTGAAGAAGACTGATTGGGTAGAAATATCTTGAAGATATCTACAGCAGGGGGCATCACTTTTCCAGAAGTCGCAGCAATTCTCTGCAGCGACTATGGACTTGACAAATAGTTTGTCCAGTCCCCGCGATTGACGCAAGACAGGCGCGGACAATGGTAAAGAGTAAAATGTCCTAAGTAGTGTGAGGGTGTGAGGAGTGGTTGGGACAAGAAAACACAGCAAATTTTAAGTTTTGCTAACAAGTGTGAACTTGTCTAAATCAGAGAAGCAGGTTAATCTTGCGTAAGCATCTCTGGTGAATGTGATCTTGATCTATCGTTCGTTGTGATCTAAATCATTGACTAGTATCCAACTGAAAAATCGAGGTCAGTTAAGCGCTAGTGATCATAGGAGGTCGTCTTTGAAACGAGCATTGAAAAAGAGAGTAAAAGCTGTGTTGAATAATAACCCCAGCAGCGATGATGCCCCGGTAGAACTGCTAAATGTGATGAATCCAAAAGTTAACCGCCGGGTGCGGACAAAAGCCGCCATGATTGGCTTGGCAATCTCTATGGGAGCAACCAGCCTTTTGGTGACTCGACAAAGCGATCAAGCCCAAGCAGCGGTGCCAGTAGGCAGCCAAAAGGCAACGTCAACGATTCCTGCTGTTTCTGACACTCAGGTGAAATTCGCCTCCACAAAGCTGGGGTCCCAAGCAGTCTCATCAGCGAGCGTGCCGGAAAATCCTGTGATCGTGGAACCAACGGCAGTATCACAAGTGCCTGGGCTTGAAGCTAAATGGCAAGTCGCGGCAAATGGAATGTCTTTGCAAGTTCCTGCATTAGCAACGTTTTCCCAAGCAACAGCGGCTGATAAAAATTCCACCCACCTGAAGCCCCAAGTGGCACAGGGAGTGAACAATACCTTAGCCGAAACTAGTTTCCCAACAGTCAATAATCTGTCTGACTCTAGTGCTAATGGTGTTGGTATTACAAATGCATCACTAATTGCCCAGCCACAAACAGTGGCAATATCTGGCGCAGTTAATAGTGAAATAAATGCACAACTTAAGGCGCAACAAGAGTTCGCACTGAATCGCTTACAAGAAAAATCGAACCGTTTAAGAAACAGTCTGGCACAGTTGCGCTCTGGGGAAACCAAAAATTTATCACAAGCTGATATGGGCTTGGTGCAGCCGACGACTGTAGTTGAAAAAATTGTATTAGCTCAGTCGGACATTTCTGGCGATGCGAGCAAAGCAAAGTTGATATCGAGGTTAAAACACAAGACACAGACGACTGCACTAATACCAGCTACACCAACAGTTATTGCGTCATCGGCTCGAACAGCCTACGAAGTTAAGCCTGGAGATACACTAGCAGCGATCGCCAGTAGATACAATACTTCAGTACCAGAACTTGTTAAGGCAAATAACCTCAATAATCCAAATGAACTGCAAATTAGTCAAAAACTGATTATTCCTGCTGTTCAAGTTGAGGCAATTGTACCGACCAAGCCCACTTTTGTACAGTCCAGCAAAACTCCTCATGTTGCCACCTCCCCTGTCAACATTGGTAGTGCCAACTCATATCTACCTACTTCACAATCACCAACTATTGCCGACAACAGTAGCATTACCGTCCCTACACCGGTAACTGTTCAGATTCAAGCAAATAGTGCGACCGACTTAGAGACAGCCCCCCCCACGGCTAATTCTTACGGCGTCGGGGGTGAAGGTCCAGTGCCAACAGCTTTTGCTGAAATGCAACAGCCGAAAACATCAACAAATAGGGTAGCAAGGGGAAACAATAACGACCGTTTGCGGGGCTTGCAAGGGGAAATTCAGAGGTTACAGCAGAAATATCGCGCTCAACAGTCTGGTAACTTAGTTGTGCCAGTAGTAGCTACCGAAATGAATAATGCTGCAATGCTCACTCCTATTTCTACTCCCAATAATTTTACAGTACCTAACCCCGCAGTTAGAGCGAATAGTGTAGCAATACCCATTCCAGTTCCTACACCTATTAGGTCTAGCTATAGCGTTCAGCCAATTAAGCCCCAATTCAGTACTGCTGTACGCCCAACCGAACCAGTAAACTCAGAGTTCTTGCCTAATCTAGGGTCTGCTAGCCAGTGGACTCCCTCTAGCACCTCATCGGGCACAAGAGTTGCAACGCCTCTTAGAAGAGTAAATGCCTCTGACTCCTTAGGAATGATGCGGGGAAGGACAGTTTCTCCACAGGCGATGCCACCTTTGGCAGCAGTGGATCAATATTTGCCTAGACCCATTGACGAACTGATACCTCCTCCATCTACTTCAACCTTAGCTTACAACTGGCCTGCCAAAGGCACTCTCACTTCTGGCTTTGGTATGCGTTGGGGAAGACCGCACAAGGGAATTGATATTGCTAACTCCACTGGTACACCGATTGCTGCCTCAGCTGATGGTGTAGTGGAAAAAGCCGGCTGGAACAAGGGAGGCTATGGTAATGTTGTCGATATCCGCCATCCTGACGGCAGTCTGACTCGGTACGCTCATAACAGTAAGATTCTGGTGCAACCAGGTCAGCAGGTGCATCAAGGACAAACAATTGCTTGCATGGGCAGCACTGGTCACAGCACTGGGCCACACAGCCACTTTGAAATCCATCCACCAGGTAAGGGTGCTGTTAATCCAATAGCCTTCTTACCACCAAATCGCGTGTAATTCTTGACTGTATCTAACTAAATCATTGCCTTGTTAGTTGAGGGAGGTAAACTCCCTTTTTTGCTTTCTATTACCTCAACAGGGATGGAAACTGTAATAAGATTCCAAAAGAGGCTAGTTTTGAGCAAATTTGTATGCTATATTAGTTAATGATTTGGATAAATATGGCTCAGTAGCTCAGTTGGTTAGAGCACGGGACTCATAAGCCTGGGGTCGTTGGTTCAACTCCGACCTGAGCCACTTTAAAATTAATCTATATAAGAGTTTCAGCTTCTGTACATTGGTGGTCATGGAAGCTGAATCTTTGTTTTAATACTCAGGACTCAGCACTAACTGTTTGATGAGTTTGTAGCCAGTTGAGCAAATCAGCGATCGCACTAAAATCTAACAAAGCCTCACCCAGTGCTTCCAATTGTTCTAGAGAAAGACCCTGAATCTGTTCTCGAAGCTGTTGTGGTAACTCACCTACCCGTTTTTGTAGCTGTCGTAATACAAGTGTTTGTGCTTGTTCCTGTTGTCCTTCCTCCTTCCCTCGCTCGTAGCCAATGCGTTCGCCTGTGGTAATGTAACTCATGATACGCTCCTGCTCGAATTGTTTAAACTCCTGCCAAAATTCTGCTTCTAATCCCTTTGGTAAAATCATAACCCAATCGATAAAACGATAGAGGTTACGAATATCCCTTTCTTGCAGCCCTTGTTCATACAATCGCCGAATTAAACTAAATTTCCACGTTTTCCTTTCTCCCAACTGTTTAGTAGTTTGTTGGGTTTTCAAATGTGCCATTACCACAGTCGCAAAGGGATTATCGCTATTTTCTAACTCTGTCCATCGATTTTGATAATCGAGCAGTTTGACGGTTCCAAATCTAAAATGCAGACCACAATCGGGATAATTATAACTGTATTGATTTGGTCTCCAAGTCGAGTCGGCATCGCACAAAATTGCTAGGCTAATGGCTGGTTTAGCAAATTTGTCAAAAATTCGCAGGTTGTAGGAAAACATCCTTTGAGCAAAATTATCTTCCGATTTTGCCTGAATTTCGACATGAATCAACAGCCAAATTTCTTCTCCTTGAATTTGCCAGACTTTGACCAATTTATCTGCATATCTTCTACCAAGTTCTGCTTCGCGGGCTATTTGTTGAAATTCCTTATCAAGAAACTCGTGGGGACGTTCCCAATTAATTAGTGCTGCTGTTTGCGGAAAGAAAAATTGCATTGCTTGTGGGAAGTAACCTTCTAGGATTTCTTTCCACGGGGAATCATTATCGGCTCTTTCTCGTTCCTCGCTCATGAGTTGATTGGTAGATTCATGTTCTTGATAATAAGATGTGAGCAGCCGATATTTTCAGCAGGTTAGAAGTTCCTTGGTTAAGAAAATTATATTCAGCACTATTTAATGTGGCGAATGACTTCGGCAACTGACCAAGCTTGTGCGATCGCTCCTCTGGGTGTATGAGGTGCATCGCCATCAAAAATCTCAGAAATAGAACCAAGACAAGCGTCAAATAGGAAGTGATCTAGCAGAGGTTGCCAATCAAAAGGCAGCGATTGTTGCGGATAAAAACGTTGCCAAGCACGAATAAATGGGCCAATTAGCCAAGCCCAAACAGTGCCTTGGTGATAAGCGCGATCGCGTTGCTCTTGGTTACCCTCATATCTCCCTTTGTATTCGGGATCTCCCGGATCGAGGCTGCGAAGACCATAGGGGGTAAGCAAGCTGGCAGTTGCCAAATCTAATACTTGACACCCTTGCTGTGCAAAAAACCCACAATGGTGCAGTGACAGTGCCAAAACGGCATTAGGACGAATTTGAAAATTCCGGCGATCGTCTGGCTCAATAGTGTCGTATAAATAACCTAGCTGAGGATTCCAAAACTTTTGCAGAGAGGTTTTCACCTGTTGTGCTTGCTGAGTATAACGTTGTGCTTGTTTAGTGAGACGCACTGGATCGCCAAACTTAAGCTCACTTAAGCGTTCTGCCCACTGACTCAGCCAACATAAAGCTGAATACCACAGCGCATTAATTTCCACTGGCTTACCATGACGGGGAGTGAGAGGGTGTGCCTCAATTACCACATCCATCCAGGTGAGGGCTACACCACGAGCATCCCAACTAATTAGCCCATCAGTAGCATCAACCTGGATATTGTAGCGTGTACCACCAACAAAGGCTTTGTGAATTTGTTGGACTACGGGGAATTGCTCTGCCAAAAATTCCCAGTCTTGGGTAGCTTCTAAATAAAGTCCTAAAGTTTCAATCCACCACAGTGCCGCATCGATACTGTTATAAAGTGGTTCGCCATCGGCATCAGGAAATGCATTAGGAATCAAACCGTGGCGACAGTAATACCCAAAAGTCCCCAATACTCTTTTTGCCAGGTCAAAGCGCTGTGGAACTAGTGCTAACCCAGGTAAGGCGATTAATATGTCGCGTCCTCGGTCATTAAACCAGTGATAACCAGCAATGATTGTGGGGCCTGCAATTGAGGCTCTATAGACGATAAACTGATCGCTTGCTTTGAGTAGTTGCTGCCAGATTGTAGATTGGGGATTGGGGAACTCGGTGCCCCCTCTGGGGATAAGGGGTAATGGGCATTGGGGAGCCAGCGCTGTGGTGAGGCAGTCCGGTTTTCTCTCAAGGGGAGACGATGCCGCGCATAGCGCAGCGTTAGCGAGTCCGCGTCCCTTGCGTGTGTCGTAGAGAGCGTCTGGGGTTTTCCCCCAAGAGGAACTGCCGAAAGGGTTTCCCGACTTAAGGCGACTGGCGTCATAGGGTACAAGAGGCAGAGGTTTAGGGATGGGGGGCAAAGGGGAGGGCAGAGTAGAGAGCTCGCTCCAGCCAAAAATCTGGCAGAGCCGGTCTTGCTCTGCTTCCACGGCTTCTGCAAAGGTTTCGGACGTGAGAACACCTGCCATTGAGTCGGGAAAACCGACTCGTGCTTCTAGAGTCACCGCATCTCCTGGTTGCAGTGTGACTATCAAGTAACCAGGACTGTAGAGGTCTTCCTTGTTGCCTAATCCCCGTTTTGTCTCCTCAGGCAATCCATAATTCCAATACCAAACTGCATCTGATTGATAATTTCCTTGTGTCCAACGCAAGTGCCAAGGTATACCAAAATGCCCATAATTTTTTGCTTGCAGAGAAACTTGCTGTTGCCCAAGCAATTCTGAGAACTGTAATCCTTGATTAGCAGTTTGCTGGTGGTGAAAATCACGTTCTGCTATCAGCAGTCGCAGCCGTAAAATCGCTGTGTCACTTCCTTCATAGCGATATTGGATCAAAATTTTATGACCAAATTGGGCATCGGCATTGCTTATCTCCCTTTGTCCCCAGTCCCCAGTCCCCACTAACCCATAGGGCATCACCAATTGTCTAATCAACTGCCAGTTATCTTGACCCCAAATCCATTTTGGGACTGGGTTAATATCAAAACAGCGTAGCAGTTCGTAGCCTGTCAGTTCAATCTGACTGTTACCCCAAACATTTGTCCCCAGTGCCACAACGCCCCCGAATACTTCTAAGCTAGCTTCTAGGTGCGAAAACAGCAGAGTCCGCCCAGAAGGCGGGTTTGTAGCGGTAAAAAGCCAACCGTGATAAGTGCGTGTGCGGACATCAGAAACCGTACCGCTGGCAAAACTTCCCAAGCCATTGGTAAGCAACCATTCTCTTGTATCTAAATCAGGCATTTGCTACTCAAAATCGTTATGAGTATGATATAGTCGTAACAGATTGTAATTAAACTGTGAGAGCGTAGATGGGTGAGTTTTAGCTAACCCGAATTTTAACGCTACTAAACGGATAAAGGAGAATTAGGTTAATGTCCCTCACTTACGGAATCGAAGGAAGCCTCCGCGTTGGTCAACAAGCTCCCGATTTCACAGCAACGGCTGTGGTAGATCAGGAATTTAAGACAATCAAACTTTCCGATTATCGCGGTAAATATGTCGTATTGTTTTTCTACCCACTAGACTTTACCTTTGTTTGTCCCACTGAGATCACAGCATTTAGCGATCGCTACGAAGCATTCAATAAAATTAATACAGAAGTACTAGGGGTTTCCGTTGACAGTGAATTCTCCCACCTCGCTTGGATTCAAACAGATCGTAAGTCTGGTGGTGTCGGCGACCTGAATTATCCTCTAGTCTCCGACATTAAGAAAGAGATTAGCGCCGCTTATAACGTGCTTGACCCAGCAGCAGGCATTGCCTTGCGTGGTCTGTTCCTCATCGATAAAGATGGTATCATACAGCACGCCACCATCAACAACCTAGCTTTTGGTCGCAGCGTTGATGAAACCTTGCGGACATTGCAAGCAATTCAGCATGTTCAGTCTCACCCCGACGAAGTTTGCCCAGCTGGTTGGCAACCTGGTGACCAGACAATGGTTCCTGACCCAGTGAAGTCCAAAGTATACTTCTCTGCTGTCTAAATTTTGCTAGCTACCAAACTCTAATCCATCCTATTGGAGTTGAGAGTAAAATCAATGAAAACCACAGATAAATAGAGATACACATTAAACAGTGTCAACCTCCATATTTATCTGTGGTTTTTTCATACAATAGTATTTAAATAATCAAGGTTAAAATTATGCTTACTTCAACTGATTTTAGTGGTTTATTGAATGAACGCTTCTTCCGCAATTTTTTACCAGTTCCAGCAACACATCAACTCAGGTTGGGAGTAGGAACACCAGATTTTCAACTGCCAGATATTACCAACGGAACTTTAGTAAAATTGTCTGATTACAAAGGCAAGCAACCAGTATTAGTTGCCTTTACTCGGATATTTACCGAAAAACAATATTGTCCTTTTTGTTTTCCTCATATCAAAGCTTTGAAGGATAATTATGAGCAATTTAAAAAGCGTGGTATAGAAGTTTTGATGATTACTAGTACCGATGAACGGCAGAGTCAAATAGTTGTCAGAGATTTAGGCTTACAAATGCCGTTGCTGAGTGATCCAAGTTGTCGCATATTTCGTACCTATCAAGTAGGACAAGCACTGGGAGCGCCTTTACCAGCCCAGTTTGTATTAGATAATGAGGGAAAACTCCGCTACTGGCATTTATTTTCTTTCCTGGATCACAACGCCAGTGTTGAGACATTGTTAGAACAATTCAATTGAGTATAAGGTGTAAGATTGGCAATGTCCGCCCTACTTGTAAAGCTGTGAGGTTATCTCATGTTAACCCTTTATCATTCGCCTATTTCTCCCAACTCTCGCCGCGTCTGGATTACTCTTCTGGAAAAAGGACTTGAGTTTGAATTGGTAGAGATAAAACTGGATGGGGAGCAGTTTAAACCAGAGTTTTTGGCAATTAACCCTTTCCACCACATTCCAGTGTTGGTAGATGATGGGTTTAATATAGTGGAATCCTTAGTAATCTTGGACTATTTAGAGGCAAAATACCCCACGCATGCGATGTTGCCTAAAGATGCTAAAGATTTAGCGATCGCCCGCATGGTACAACTGGTAACTGTGAATGAGCTTTTGCCAGCAGCTACCACCTTTCTACCTCAGTTTCTTGGCTTGCCTGGAGGAGATCCAGAAAAAATCGAGAAGGCACAGCAAAAAATTGCCACAGTACTGAAGTTTTTTGAAAATTTGTTAAACGAGCGCCCTTACTTTGGTAGTGAAAACCTCACTCTTGCCGAAGTTGTAGCTGGAACTGTAGTAACTGTGCTGCCAAGTCTAGGCATTTCCTTAAGTGACTATCCAAAACTGAGCGCTTGGAATGATCGCTTAGTAGCACGCCCATCATGGCAAGCTACCGAGGCTACACCGGAGGAAATGGAAGCGTTTAAATCCATTGTGCTGGCGAGAATGTCCCAGTAAATTCATACCTAATTAATTTAGAGACGCGAAGCTGGACTTCGTGCCGCAATTTTCGTGTCTCTACAATCCAAAATATTTACAGCTTGACTTGCTGCAAATGACTGCGGGGATTATAAGTACGTATAGCCCTAATTTTTTCATAATATTCCCGCTCTTGTTGGCTGAGGTCTTTTGGTGGAGCGATCGCCACTCTCACCAACTGATCACCGCGTCCACCCTTGGCGAGAGGCCAACCTTTGCCACGTAAACGCAGCGATTGACCAGAACGGACTCCCGCTGGTAGTTTGACATTAACTGAACCATCGGGAGTGGGTACATCAATAGACGCTCCTAAAGTAGCTTCATCTGGTGTGATTGCCACTTCGCACACCAAGTTATCGCCTTCCATTTGGAAGAAGGAGTGCGGCTGAAGTTCGACTTTTAAGTACAAATCCCCTCGTTGTTGAGTCATCGGGTTGATTTGACCTTTACCCCGCACGCGCAGGCGAGTACCAGGTTTAGCCCCAGATGGAATACGAACATCAATTGTTTCGTTACCTAAACTGAAGCGCTTTTGCACACCATTAAATGCTTCAGCAAAAGTTAGGCTGATTACAGCTTCTGTGTCCTGGGAAGTACCCGTGCTTGCATCACCAAACCCATAATCGTTAAAGCTACTAAAACCAGTTGACGAACCTGTGGAAGTCCGGTAAGAGTAATTTTGTGAGTAACTTTGTTGTCGTCCACCACGAGGGCTAGCACCGCCAAAGCGTCCTAGCAACTCATTGATGAACTCATCAAAATTGCCGTATTGACTGAAGTCAAAGCCACCCATATCAGCACCAACACCGCCGGATGGGAAACCTTCACCAGCTTGTTTCCAATATTGACCAAATTGGTCGTATTTTTTGCGTTTATCTGTATCTGACACGACTTCGTAGGCTTCGCTAACTTCTTTGAAGCGTGCTTCTGCCTGTTTGTTATTTGGGTTGACATCGGGGTGATATTTGCGGGCTAGTTTACGAAAGGCTTGTTTAATCTCCTCTTGAGTGGCAGTCTTACTAACTCCCAAAATTGCGTAATAGTCTTTGAAGTCGGTTGCAGCCATCTACTAGTCTCCTATAGAAATTCCTGTTATGTTTTTTTTTAAGATCACAGATGTTTAATTGCTGAGTATAATGCCAAGCAATAAAGAATCTAATTTTAAATTAGCAAACAATATAGAAAATCAAGTGTGGTTCTTGCTCACCGTGTGATCGCAATTTCCGTACTCCAATTTTTCTGATCAGCGGATCAGCCTGTCTAACCCTTCTTTCAGGCTTGGGGGAGCATCCCTGAGTTGACGGTGCATCCGCAAAATAATTTCTTCTGGAACCTGGCGCGATCGCCTTTTATTACGTGCCAAACACAGCCAAACTGGCGTATCCACCCAAATTCCCGTAATGTGGGTAAACCCCAAGTCACGGGCTAAAGCAATGACTTCACGTCGATGGCGGCGCTGGGCGTTGGTAGCGTCGAAAATTGCTGTATTTTCTGTAGAAATAGCTTGCTGAAATTGCCGTTCTACTTCTTGCCAAATCAGCAGCCACGACCCCTGAATGGCTTGCGAACCGAACAGTTGCCCCCGGATGGCATCCGTAGAAATCAGCGACATCTGGGGGCATTCTGCCAGTAATGTTTTTGCCAAAGTTGACTTACCGCTACCTGGAAGACCAATCAGTAATAAAAGTGAGCAGTGAGAAGTTACAGCAGTTTTCATGTATTTGAATCACATTTCTGGGGCGCAAGGCCTTGCGCCCCTACTGCATGGTCTATTTACCTGAAAATAAGTGTAAAAGTGAGGAGTGAGGAGTAATCAGAATTTTTAGTCATTAACTCCTAACTCTTGTAAAGACGCGATTAATCGCATCTCTCCTAACTCCTAACTATTAAATGATTGTTCCATCAGGAATTACAGCATTTTTCAGCACCACGACGATGCCACTGCGGATGTAGAAACCTTGACTTTCGCGGTCAGCTTCTTGCACCTTATCTTTATTGATAATTTTCACATCATGACCGATACTGGCGTTTTTATCGATGATGGCGCCGCGAATAATCGAGTCAGCACCAATACCTACAGGAATGTCACCTTGTTCTACGTTGGATTTGCGTTCTACAGAAGCTTGGTAAAAATCTGCACCCATGAGCAAAGATTCTTCGATGAGGCAGCCAGATTCAATTCGCGATCGCACTCCCAACACTGAATGTTGAATGCGGCAATTTTTCAAAATACAACCTTCGCCGATAATTGATTCTGTTACCTGGCAATCTAAAAGTTTACTTGGAGGTAAGTAGCGGGCACGGGTATAAATTGGTGCCTTTTCATCGTAGAAACTAAAAGGTGGCTGAGGCTGCTGAGTTAGGGCTAAATTGGCATGGTAAAATGCTTCGATTGTTCCAATATCTTCCCAGTAATCATCAAAAAGGTAAGCTTGAACATTGTAATCTTTAGAGGCATCAGGAATAATTTCTTTACCGAAATCAGTCCTTTCTATACCTTCTCTCAACAACTTAAACAATACCTCTTTTTTAAAGACATAAATCCCCATTGAAGCGATGTAGGGCTGTTGCTGGGCTTGCTCTTTTGATAATCCCAGTACACTTGTATCAACTTGCATTTGGCGTAACGCTTCACCTTTGGGTTTTTCGCTAAAATCAATTACCCTACCAGAATCGTCAATTTTCATCAAGCCAAAATCTGAGGCGCGACGCTCATCGATGGGGATGACTGAGAGAGTGATATCAGCCCCCGTTTCTCTATGACGCTCGATAAACTGGCGATAATCCATGCGGTAGAGGTGATCGCCTGAGAGAATTAGATATTCTTCTACATCCCATTCTTCCATTAACCACAGATACTGACGTACAGCATCGGCTGTACCTTGGAACCAGTTTGGGTTTTCTGGTGTTTGTTGTGCGGCTAGCACTTCTACAAACCCTTCGTTGAAGCCAGTAAAGTTATAGGTACGGGCGATGTGACGATTCAGGGAAGCTGAGTTGAATTGTGTCAGGACGTAGATTTTGAATATTTCGGAATTTATGCAGTTACTTACAGGGATATCGATTAAGCGGTACTTCCCCGCCACTGGTACTGCTGGTTTAGCGCGGAGTTTGGTTAGCGGGTAAAGCCGAGTACCCGCGCCACCACCAAGAATGATTGATAATACTTTCTTCACCAAATTTCTCCTGACTGCCTTTCAACTCTCATCTTAAGTTTAGGACTGTCTGCCACCACAGGTAAGGGGGGAGCAAATATTCTCAGGGATGAATTTTACAGAATGCTGTTGGTGATGGATAGTGCGGCTGATAAGGAGATAAATAGAACATTTGTATTAATTGTTATGAGAAATGGGGGAGCAGAAGCTACGCTGCTTCAAAAAATTATCAAGTCTTGACTTGAGATAGAGTTCAATGACACAAAAGCCATAGATTCATTGAACTTGCTGTACTCAAAATTTGCATTGATTTCACTTTCATATTTTAGAGGTTGTTTGGAAAATCACAAAGTATACTAAAAACTCCTCTTCCATTCCTCTCCACCACAGAGATAAAGGCTTGAAAACCCCCATTCCATCGTTAGTGTTGGAGGGTTAGGGGGGTTAGGAGGGTTAGGTTTGGGAGGATTTCATGTTACCAATAATACTTTTCAAACATCCTCTAAGGCTCATTTCTGTGGTTCACTATTCTTTCTGTCGTCAATAAGACCACAGTTATTGCAAGCAGGATCACCATTATCAGGATTTCCATTATCAGGAGCATCGCTTGGAGATGGATTCTTGCTAGATTGACTCTTTTCAGAGGTTTGTTTGTTGTTGTTAGTTTTTAAGTTTTTCTTTGTCACAAACTGTGCTTTTAATTCATATTCTATAAAATTCTACACTTTATATTCACTAGATTCCTGAATATTCAACTCTCAGCTATAGCAATCCTAAGTCATTCGTGAGAAAACACCATATTCATAAAGCAATACAGTTCAGTTAAGCATCTCTTTCTTCTCTCTGCGTACTCTGCGCCTTAGCGGTTCGTTAAAAAATTGACTTTGGTAACAGACTTTTAGCCTTAAGTGAACCGTATTGCTTTATAGTCGCAAATAATACTTGTATTCTTTTCAGTATTTTCTCACGAATGATTCTGGATTGCTATATCTAGTGCATTTCCGACAGGATTAGCAGTTATTATTATTTTGTCCTGATTAACTATCGTTAATTTTTTAAATTTTGGCATTTTTCACGAATATCGTGATATTTATTGCCAGCATTATCATTACTACTTAAATAATCCGATAAACATTTACATCCTTTGCTCAACAAACCAGTAGTATTTGTCTCTGAGTTAGTTTCATAGTGAGAATCTAAACTCCATATCCTAATAGTTTTGTCACGGCTGGCAGTGACAATCTTTTTACTATCAAGACTAAAGCTCAAATCAGTTATTTTATCCCTGTGTCTTCCTAGAGAAGGTAATTGAGTCCCTTTATCAACTTTCCATAGTTGGATTGTTCCATCAATACTAGTAGCAGCAATTATTTGATTGTTTGGACTAAATTTAACTCTGTAAGGAGTGTTAGCATTCTTTGTAATAAAAATAGTGTGATGGTCTTTAGGATCGTTTGTCCATTTCCAAATTCTGATAGTATTATCCTCACTAGCAGAAATAATAGTTTTATTATCAATACCAAAAGCGGCATATCTTACTGATGCAGTATGTCCTTCAAAAGTAGTAATAAGAGTATAGTCTTTTTTCCATATTTGAATTTTCCCATCATCAGAGGCAGTAGCAATCATCTTACCATCAGGGCTGAATTCTGCACTCCAGATTGTGTATTTACCATTTCCTTTGATCAGAATATGGGGCGCTTTGATAAAAATTTTTGATGAAGTATCATCTATTTCCCATAGCCTTACATCTCCACGTTCACAAGTAGAGATAATTGTTTTATTATCAGGGCTGAAACTTACGAAAACTACACGCTTTCCATCTCCTGGGAGAGTTTGAATCCAAGTGCCGTCTTTCTTCCAAATCTTCACTGTACTATCAGCACTAGCAGAGGCGATGTACTGACCATTAGGACTGAAATTAACACTATAAACATCACCCTCATGTTTCATGGGTGCAGGGATTTTAACTGGAGTACCGTCTAGTTTCCAAAGTCTCACAGTTTTATCTTTACTTCCAGAAACAATAAGTGGATCTTTCTGACTGACACTTACACTAGTAACAGAATTTGTATGTCCCTCTAAACGATTGTGTTCCTGCACCCCGTCAATTACTAATTTAAGTCGCTTGAGTGCATCAGTATCGTCTATATCTAAATCTTGAAATTGCTTGAGTGTTTGTACACTTGCTATCATCGCATCAAGCTGATTCCCTGTTTGCAAAAGTAGCTCAGGCGATGCAATTAATGCTCCAGAAGCGATCTTATCCTTCAGGCTACTCTTTGTGTTAAGTTGCCATGTAAACGCTCCTAATCCCCCACATACAGCTACAAGTATTGCAGAAGCGATCGCAAATCTAGTTCTTTGTGATTCAGCTTTGGCTTTGGCTTCTGCTTCTCGTTGGAGTTTTTTTGCTTGCTCTAATTCTGCCTGATTTTGGCGATCGCGTCTCTCCAAACTCTTATGCAAAAATTCTGATTCTAATAGCGTAAGTCTTGGCTGAGTCTTATTCACCCACTCAGAAATTACAGCCAAGTTTGCACCTGTTAACAGTGCATCATCCGATTTATTAAATCTTTGTACCCATTCCTGGCAATCTTCCTCTAAAGAGCGACTTAGACGAATATTCTCCAGATTTTCAGCAATCCAAGTATTTAATAATTTCCACTCAGATAAAAGTGCTTCATGAGCAACTTCAATCGTATTTTCATCAGTGATAATTAAACGTTGTTGAGAACCCGCCAGCAATCCTACAACCCTTTGCAATTGTTGTGGAGAATCTGAAATTGCTTCTAATCTCTCCCAGCTAGCACGCCGCCGCGTCACTTCTCCAGCTTCACCTAACTGCACCAATTCCATAAACAAGCGACGCGCAAAGGCTTGATCTATAGTTGTTAAACTTTCATACAAAATTGTGGCTCGTTTATCTAAAGCTCCTTTAACCCCGCCAATTTCCTCATAGCCTTTACGAGTTAAAAGCGGTTCTGGCGATTCCGGTTCTTCAATGCAAACTCGCCACAATTCCTTAAGCGCATATTGCAGTATGGGTAATACACCAGGACGGTTGACTACATCGGCGGAAATTTGTGAAACTAAACCACGCTCAAATGTTACCCCATGTAATTTGGCTGGTTTTTCTATTGCTTCTTCTAACTCAGCAAAAGACATCGGTGTAATGATGAATGATGTAGGAGGAATATTATTAATGAGAGTTATAATTTCTCGATAATCAGCACAACGATTTAAGAAATCACCGCGAATTGTCAAAATTATCCGCGTTTCTACCTCAGCCTTTTTTACTTCCTGTGCTATTAACCGGATAAAAGTTTTGCGTTCCTCATCGTCTTGACACAGGGTAAATATTTCTTCAAACTGATCGATAAATAATAGATGCGGTTTATTTTGCTGCTGTTGTCGAGCTAAAATATCAACGAGTTTACCTAAAGGATGCTCTCTTGGTGTAAAAGATGCGATCGCCCATTCACTGCTTCCAGGGAGGCGATCGCCTTTCAGTTGCGGTAACAAACCTGCTTTTACTAAGGAAGATTTACCACTACCTGAATAGCCAATTACAGCCAAAAATCGACTCTCTACTAGACGCGAAATTAGGGTGCGAACTGCTTCTTCTCTTCCACAAAAATATTGCGCTTGTTCTGATTCAAAAGCATAAAGTCCCCGATAAGGATTTTCCTGATTGAAAGCAATTTTTTCGCCTGTAGGAATATCTAATTGGGGATAAGTCACTAAAGTAATCGAACGTCCCCAACCCATGCGAATCGGCTCCTGTACTGAACCTTTAAGTTCATTACTGACAAAATCAAACAAGCGATCACCACTTATTCGCCTACTACTACTTGCATTTTCTGCCGCCAATCCCTTAACAACTGCACCTGTGAAAATGCTATATTCTTCACTTTTAATAACTCCGGCGCGTTCAAAGCCACGACAAGCTGTAATTAAGTAATAATCTTTTTGTGTACTGAAAGCGTTAAGAGTTCTTTCTATTAATTGTCTTTCTAAGAAATAGCCGCTATGACAGCAATCGAGGAGCATCACTAAACTACTCAATTGCGAATCTCGAATTAAGTCGTTAAGACTATCGAGGGGAATGCCATATTTTTGTTCAGCATTTTCGTTTTCTTTAAATTCAATCTGACAATCGGAACTTGCTAAATATCCCTTTTGTTGTCCTAAATTGTCGGAAATAGTAAAACCGTGTCCGCTAAAATAAATCAGCGCTTCATTATTAGCTGCTTGCTCTAGGAGGAATGTTCTCAAATCTTGCCCAAGTTGAGCGCCAGTAACTTTTTGCGCTCCCATTTCATAGCCGTTTTTATCTTTATTCCAGCGCTGTGGTAGTCTTTGTACAGACTGGAAATCACCATATTGCTCTAGGAGTTGCGCGATCGCTTCAGCATCATTTGTAGTCTTCGACAAACGCGCTAATGAAGGGCTGACATACTCGGCGATGCCAATAACAAGCGCATATCGTGCCATTTAACACACCTTGGGTTGGTAAATGCGGAATAATCTTGACAGACACAATAATGGCTGTGTTATTAGAAACAATACCATCTGTTAGTTTTCTGCAAGCAAGCTGAAATTTATTCAGATACGTTACAAAACTTAATCAAGGTAGCTTATGTCAGAAGTACAGCAACTATTTTTTCAAGCAGATGGAGAGATTGAGCAGATTGAGATTAACGTCACAGCCACCGAAATAACTCAGGAAATTGAGGAGGACGAGGATGGCATAGAATACAAGGATGTGCGAACTGATGCGATCGCTCGGATGCAACAAGCTCGCCAAATGATTCGCTCTTATACTATCTATGCTCTGAGTGCTTTTAAAGACTTTAATACTGCTGAAATTGAGGAGGTAAAACTTACATTTGGCATTAAGTTGGGTGGCAAAGCCGGCATTCCTTACATTACCGAAGGTTCAGCTGAAAGTAATCTGCAAATTGAGGTGAAGTGTAAGTTTCCAGAAAAACAAAAACCTGATTCATAGTAACTGTAAAAAATTATCCGTGCAGTCTAGGGTTAGGCAATGCCCATTAAACACCCAACTTCCCTATATTTATTCTCCTATTAACCAAACGTAATTGCTGCGATCGCTTCAAATACCTCACCCAAGGTTGCTCTGACAATTGGGAAATGGCATTTTGTGACAGTGTTGCCGTAAAAATATCTTTGCCACTGGTAATACCACTGACGCCTAAACTTTCTAAAACAGCAGTTGCAGCAGAGTCTAAAATTGGTTCAGTATGGATGAAAACCTCCAAACTAGTTTCTTCTGGGTCTTGAACATCATTCAGCCCTGTAGCAAGAGCGGCATCTAGTTTCTGATAATTCATCAACAATTCCTTGGTAAAAAGGGTAGGCAATAATTCCCTACCTTAACTTATCAAAGTTATAGGTTTTTATCGCCTACCCTTGTACAGAAATAATATCCACCTTTTTCAGTCTAATTACAGATTTAAAGCATTAATCACTCCATAACCCCATTTGTGATCAAATGTGCCTGCGGGTTTTCCGGGAATGGCACTATTTTTGCGTAGTAAGTCTTTCACAGCAGCCGGATCAAGTTTAGGATCTCGCTGCAACAGCAGTGCCACTAATCCACTAACCAACGGTGTCGCCATACTCGTACCAGCCTGAACCACAAACTTGGAATTAATCATCGATGAGCGGTCAAAATTTGCATCGGCGGAAAGTGTGGAAACAATCATTGCTCCTGGTGCTGCTACATCGGGCTTGTGTCCATCATTCCGTAGAGGTCCTTCACTACTGAATTCCGAAATAGTGTTCAATTCTAACCCCATTTCTCGCACTTGGTTATCAATATCTGTGTACGTGGCTTTAGTAGTATAGGCAGCAACTGTAACTGCACTGCTAGCGGCTCCTGGCGAACCAATTTTCATCGCATCCTTCACACTTTTACCTGTGAAAAACACTGACGAAGTGTCATCTAATGTCCACACATTTAAATGTGTGTCAGTTGAAGAAGTGTTGCGGACTCGCAGCTGCCAAACACCTCCCATTACTGGCGAGGGGCCATTACCACGTATTTGCACAAAGAAATTATGATCGCCGTTGGCTTGATCTGGCCCTGGTGTCGCTAATTGCACCCGTGCATCTGGTAATTGGTAATCTTGTGCAGGATTGCCGTCAATAATTATTTTTTGGAAGGGGGTGACAAAACCGTTAGGACTCCGCACTGACACTTCCAATTCGCTATCTTTGGAATACCAAGCGTTTAACCAAACTATGCCTATTTGATTCAAAGGAACATTAAAGCGCATACCACGAGTGCGCCCACTGGGTATTGTCGCTTGTCCATGAATATTGGCGTCCCCTTCGTTACCCGCAGCACAGCAAACAATTCTTCCAGGGCCAGTTTCGGCGTCAATGACTTTGGATAAGGAGTCGCTACCATCATGGGGATCAGCGTGTCCACCCAAGCTGAGATTCACCACTGCTGGGCGTCCCAACTCTCTAGCAACTCGGAAAATGTAACGGACGCCATCAGCAATGTGGGCATCTTGTAAATCTGATCTGACGACAACTAATTCCGTCTCTGGTGCTACACCGCCATAGGTAGTATCGGCACCAGCGGCAATTCCAGCAACGTGAGTTCCATGACCGCCAGTATCCTGAGAAATTGTCAGTTGCGCTCCCGTCAATTCAGCCCCATAGCCGCCCTCTGTGACTCCTGGGCCTGGTAATGTTTGATCCCAAATTTGTAAAATTCGCCCAGCAAAGGCGGGGTGTTTCGGATCAATGCCACTGTCTATAATGCCGATGATTACTCCTTTACCAGTCAGTCCGGTATGGTTTTTAAACTCCGGTAGTTTGACTTTTACTAGTGCAGTGTCCATCCTCAAATGAAGTTTGCGTGATGGCTTAATCCGCTGAATGACATCTTCTTCAGATAAGACATCTAAACTCTCTATTGGTAAGAAAGCTGTCCGCACACTCCCAGAGTTTTGATTGACTTCAATATTATATTGTGATAAATAACTCAAGTCTGCATTAGGGTCGCAGTAAATAAAAACGACACTCTTAGTTGGCTTGACCGGGCTTTTATGGGCAGTTATCCCAAGTGATCGCTTGTGTGTAACTAAAGCTTTATCTCCTTCATTTTGATAATCTTGAAATGCCAAAAGTAGTCCTGGAGAAAGTTTTTCGTGTCTCATTTTTACCTCCAATTTAATTTATTGGGTGAAAGTAAAGTAGTCTACCCTGATAAGTCGCTCTAGCATTAATGCAGATTATGTAGTTTTTTAGTCTTGATTATTTGATGCGACTATAGTTATCTATTTTTTTCATAGATAACATCAAATAAGCTTAGAGGATGTTTGAAAAGTCATGATTGATGTATCAAATATTTTTTACCCCACCCTAACCCTCCCCGAAGATTGGGGAGCCACTGCGTTGGGCGGGCAATGCCCGACTTGAAGCATGTGGCGTGAGGGAACTAGATTTCCGGTCTCCCCCCAATACATCGGGGAGCCACTGCGTTGCGGTGAGGCAGTCCAGTCTTGGGGGTTTCCCCCATGAGGAACTGCTGAACCCGAAGGGAGGTTCCCTCCGTTGTAGCAAGTGGCGTGGGATTAAGGGGGGTGATTTTAATCACAGCTAACCACTTTTCAAACAACCTCT
>NZ_JBALDF010000073.1:0-2311 GCF_036917275.1 Nostoc sp. | reverse complement strand
AATGTTAATGTGTCCCTCTACAATGCCAATGCATCCCGATACAATGTTAATGTGTCCCTCTACAATGCCAATGCATCCCGATACAATGTTAATGTATCCCTCTACAATGCCAATGCATCCCGATACAATGTTAATGCGTTGCCCTACAATGCCAATGCATCCCCCTGCATTAAATAACACTACGCTTTTATGCAAAACTGTACTTAGTTTTGATTATGTCGCGCATTGAAAGTACGGCTGAGGCATTTGTAACTTGTAGTACCAATATTTGTTTTAACCATTTTCTCTGACTGCCATAATTTTCTCAGTTTATAAGCAGCATCCGTATAGTCCCCTTAATTCGCGATGATAACTCGCAAATATTTTTTCCTTTGTTTCTATCTTCTTGGCAAATAGCAATGGGCAGCCAAAGTGATACAATCAAGCCAACAACATCCTACGGAGTAAGATGGATGCCGATAAATACAGTTCTCCGCAACCACTATAAAATCGTAGGGCTTTTAGGAAGCGGTGGGTTCGGTGATACCTATTTAGCTGAAGATTTAGATTTGCCTAACAAGCCCAGGTGTGTTGTCAAACACTTAAAACCAAAAACCTCCGATACAGCAGTTTTACCAATCGCTAGACGATTATTTGAAAAAGAGGCAGAAGTTTTATATCGCTTAGGTAACCTGAGCAAGCAAATACCCAAATTATTCGCTCATTTTGAAGAAAATGGGGAATTTTATTTAGTACAAGAATTTGTGGATGGACGTGACTTGTCTACAGAGATAATTCCTGACCAGCCGTGGGGTGAAGCTCAAGTAGTTCAACTGTTGCAGGAAATTCTTGAAGTTTTAGTAGTGGTACATCAGCAAAATATTATCCACCGAGATATCAAGCCGCAAAACTTGATGCGTCGGCGCAAGGATAGCAAGATTATGCTGATTGACTTTGGAGCAGTTAAAGAAATTGAAGGTTTGGCACAAAATACTCAAGGTCAAGTGACTTCGACTATTATCATTGGCTCCAATGGTTATATGCCTAATGAACAAGCTAGTTCTAAGCCAAGGTTGTCTAGCGATATCTTTGCAGTGGGGATTGTTGCTATTCAAGCTTTGACAGGTAGAATCCCTCAAGAATTCTCAGAAGATGCAAATGGCGAAATTATCTGGCGTCATTGGACAAATGTCAGCGATCGCCTAGCTGATATCTTAACAAAAATGGTGCGTTACAACTTTAGCCAACGCTACCAGTCGGCAGCAGAGGCGTTAGAAGCACTGGGTTCCTCAACATCTCCAACTCGCATCGTAGCTCCAACTTATTCAGTTTCTCCTGTAAAACCAAAATCAACAAATAGGGAGATATTTGGATTGAATCGGATAGTTTTAGCTGGAACTGTAATCGGAGCAGGAGTAGTGGCGATGCTTGCATTATCTTATTTTCCCAAACAGCAATCTCCCCAAATAACAGAAAAAACTGATTTTCCCAAACAGCAATCTCCCCAAGTACCAGAAAAAACTGATTTTCCCAAACAGCAATCTCCCCAAGTACCAGAAAAAACTGAGCAATTTATTTCACTACCTTGCAGTTCGGAACTAACTTCACTTCCCTCAACTACAAAACCCGATAAAAAGTTTCCAGATGGTACTGAATATTATGGGGCTAAAGATAAAAATAGCAATCCATCTGGTAAAGGAGTAATGATATTTAAGAATGGTAGTCGATACAATGGAGAATTCAAAAATAATCAGCGCAATGGTTGTGGCATATTTTTATATCCCACAAGTAAAAGTTTTTATAAAGATTATATAGGTCAATTTGTCAACGATAAATTTGAGGGGCTAGGAAAAATTAGATTCAAAGATGGTAATGAGTATCGAGGCAATTTTAAAGCTGGGCACTGTGAAGGCCAGGGAATATTTAAATTCGCAGATGGCTCTTTTAAGAATGGAATTTGGCAGAATGGAAAATTGCAAGGAAGCAATTTCTCATGTAAAATATAAAAAACCTTTTATGTAGTATGTGTAATATGACTGAAGAATGATAAATATTAATATTGAATGTAAATCTACTTTATTAACGAAAAATGAAACAAAAGTCATCTAAAAAATTGAAATCCATTGTTTCTACTGCTTGGTTACTTTTTTTCGCCAGCTTTGGTATAGTTGTTCTGCCGCAGGTAACTCTAGCACAGCAGGAACAACCAAGCCAAACTCCGGCAACTCCAGACCAACCTCCGGCAACTCCAGACCAACCTCCGGCAACTCCAGACCAACCTCCGGCAACTCCAGACCAACCTCCGGCAACTCCAGACCAACCTCCGGCAACT
>NZ_JBALDF010000072.1:0-100256 GCF_036917275.1 Nostoc sp. | reverse complement strand
TAGACCTCTTGCATAAGTCGAATAGACCCCCCTTAATCCCCCCGATATATTGGGGGGAAACTTTAAATCTTGCCCCCTCCCCTTATGAAGGGGAGGGTTGGGGAGGGGTGATTCAAGGATTTTTGCAAGAGGTCTATTGTTTAGATTGAAATACTTGGGAAATTATTAAAATTTCAAGTTTAAAGTGAGTAAAATGTAAGTACGTGATATACTACGTCTCTGACTTACCCTGGTTTTATGGCACTGCCAATTGTTGCAATTATCGGACGCCCAAATGTGGGCAAATCCACCCTGGTTAATCGACTCGCCGGGGAACAAACGGCGATTGTCCATGATGAACCGGGAGTGACACGCGATCGCACTTACATGCCAGCTTTCTGGAATGGTCGCGAATTTTTAGTCGTAGACACTGGTGGTTTAGTCTTTAATGATGATACCGAATTTTTACCACTAATTCGCCAGCAGGCAATGACAGCGCTTGCAGAAGCATGTGCCGCTATTTTTGTAGTAGATGGTAAAACAGGCCCCACATTGGCAGATTTAGAAATCGCCCAATGGATGCGCCAACAACGCGTACCTGTGCTACTAACTGTAAATAAATGTGAATCCCCAGAACAAGGCTTAATCCAAGCTGCCGAATTTTGGGAATTGGGATTGGGCGAACCTTACGCCATTTCCGCGATTCATGGCAGTGGTACAGGAGAGTTACTCGATGAGTTAATTAATCACATACCTGCTATTGAGGACATCCCAGAAACTAATGAAATCAAAGTAGCAATTGTGGGACGCCCGAATGTGGGCAAATCGAGCTTACTCAATTCTTTTGTCGGGGAAGAGAGGGCAATTGTCAGCCCAATTTCCGGCACCACCCGCGATGCTATTGATACTTTCATTGAACGAGACGGACAAAGCTATCGCTTGATTGACACCGCCGGCATTCGCAAAAAGAAACACATAGAATACGGCACAGAATTCTTTAGTATTAACCGTGCTTTCAAAGCGATTCGCCGCGCTGACGTGGTTTTATTAGTACTAGATGCCGTAGATGGTGTGACTGAACAAGACCAAAAATTAGCTGGGCGGATTATCGAAGAAGGTCGAGCTTGCATCATCGTCGTTAATAAGTGGGATGCTGTCGAAAAAGACTCTTACACAATCTACGACTACGAAAAAACTCTGCAATCACGGTTACATTTTACCGAATGGGCAGAAACAATCTTTGTGAGTGCCTTATCAGGACAACGGGTAGAAAAAATTCTAGAGTTGGTGAAAACGGCGGCTGAATCACACAAACGCCGTGTCAGCACATCAGTTATTAACGAAGTCTTAACAGATGCCGTCAGTTGGCATTCACCGCCAGCATCCCGTGGTGGGCGTCAAGGCAAGATTTATTATGGTACACAAGTAAGTAGCCAACCACCAACGATCGCCTTATTTGTCAATGATTCCAAACGCTTCAACGACAACTACCGCCGCTACATTGAACGCCAATTCCGGCAACAGCTAGGATTCAAGGGCACGCCAATGATTTTATTGTGGCGGAGTAAAAAAGTCCGTGATGCCGAAATTGGTAATGTTAATAGAGCAACTCGCGTCAAATTAAGTTAGGAGTAGAGACGCGATTAATCGTGTCTGTACAAGAGTTATGAGTTAAAGTCAGAATTGCTTGCTAACTATAGAACCCTATTAACTTGAGTTTGATAGCGGTATAAGGTGAAAGTTATGAGATTTACTCGTTCCCGTGCTCCGCGTGGGAATGCATTAATTGAGGCTCTGACTCAATGTCTGAGTGGAGGCAGCAGCCCCTAATTAGCCATTCCTATGCTCTGCATGGGAACGAGAGAATAATAGGAAATAAATCGAGCTTTTTTCGACTTGTGCGTACACCGTAGCCTTTTTAAAGGAGGATCGAGGTTTCAGGTTTTCAATGCATAAGTCCTGTTAAAGTCAAAACTGCTAACTCCTAACTCTTAACTTTAAAATGGATTTACTGCGATCGCTGCCACTTGGACTTTATTTAGAACAACCCCAAACTTGGCTGCATAAAATCGATCCGCGAGTCAAGTTCGCCTGGTTGATGAGCTTTTTAACAAGCTATATTTTGGCTAACAACTCTTGGCGGGTGCTGCTGGTGGTAGTATTGATTATTGCCACCTTGATTGCCAGGATTCCTCGACGAGTATGGCAGCAGCAAATGGGTTGGCTGTTAATGCTATCATTTTTTGTCTTAGCGATCGGAGCCATCAGCCCTGATGGAATGGGTGTAGATTATCAGTCACGCCTGCCAGCTAATGAACAAATATTAAGCCAGCCATCAAACTCCAATAATATTGTTCAAGAGCAAGTAGCTGAGGAAAAAAAATACTACGTACTATTTCACAAAGGTCCAGTGAAAATAACTCGCTACTCCTTGAGTTTGGCAGTACGCCTGAGTACACTTATATTTACTGTGATTTACAGCACCAACTTGTATCTGCTGACAACCGCACCAGAAGAAATCACATCTGGTATAGAAAGCCTAATGCAACCCCTGCGACGCCTGAAGTTGCCTGTCACAGAAATAACTTTAACTTTAACCTTGTCCTTGCGTTTTATTCCCCTGGTATTAGAAGAAGTACAAAACTTATTTCGCTCCGTGATGACAAGGGCAATTAATTGGAAAAAGCTGGGATTGAAAGGAGGATTCAAAGTTTGGATGACAGTCGCAGAGAGATTGTTAGAAAATCTGCTCTTACGAGCCGATCAAATGGCGAATGCAATGATGGTGAGGGGTTTTACCAGTCCCAATGAGCATCGAGTCCAGTGGCACGACTTACGATTAAGAGCGCGTGACTGGCTTGCTATTGCAACTTTAATTTTATTCTGGGGAATACGGCTAGCTATAGGAACTCAGGTCTAATTTTGCGCCGAGAAAATGGTAATAGGTAATAGGTAATTGCATTTTGTCAGGGGTCAGTAGTCGTAGTTATTTGTACTCACTGCTGAAAACTGTTAACTAACTATTGACAACGCTTCTAAACAGTATGACCAAGGCTTGGTATTGGCGATCGCTACCCTTAGAAAAGCGCACAGGTTCGGAAGTTTTTGCTGCTCTTTTTCGCCCCACCGCCGCACCGGGAATTGCTACCCTACTAGAAAGTTCCTATCCAACGCCAATCGACCATCCCCAACTCAACCAATATTCTATCTGTACAGGCGCTCCTCGCATAGTAGATGGCATCCCACAGATGTGGACACCAGAAGTAGGAGAGGTTTTTCCCTTCTTAGAAAAGTTGTTACAGCAAGGAGTAGCAGGTGAAGAGGAGGAATTTACTTCCCCTACTTCCTATCTTCCCTTTACTGGCGGTTGGTTGGGTTGGCTAGGCTACGATGTGGCATGGGAAATTGAACAGTTACCCCGTGATAAAATTGATCCCTTACCTTTTCCTATAGCTTTTTGGTACGAACCAGATTGTTTTGCTGTTTTGGATCATGCACAACAAATTCTTTGGCTAGCCGCCAGTGATGCAAGTGGACTCGATGAGTTAGAAAAGAAGTTAGCAAAGAAAGACGCAGGGAAAGAATTCTCCGTGTCTCCCTGTCCCCGCATCCCCGTGTCCTCTTCCCTCCCCCTATTTTTGACATCTCAGGCAGATTATGAAACAGCTGTCAACCAGGTGAAAAAATATATTCAAGCTGGAGATATCTTTCAGGCAAATCTTTCATTGCGATTTCAAGCGTCTACATCGGCTTCTGGTTGGGAAATTTACCAAGCTTTACAAAAAATCAATCCTTCTCCTTTTGCCAGCTATTGGCAGACGCCTTGGGGGGAACTGATCAGTTGTTCGCCGGAACGGTTAGTAATGTTGCAAAATCGGCAAGCCGAAACCAGACCGATCGCTGGGACGCGATCGCGTGGTATAACTCCAGAACAAGATATGCAATTGGCCCAAGATTTACTCAGCAACACTAAAGAACGTGCAGAACACATCATGCTAGTGGATTTGGAACGCAATGATTTAGGGCGAGTTTGTAAATGGGGAACGGTTGCTGTTGACGAATTGCTGACAATTGAGCGATATAGCCATGTGATGCATCTTGTCAGCAACATCAAAGGTACTTTAAAAGGCGAATGCACTACCATTGATTTGATTCGCGCCACGTTCCCAGGTGGCACAATTACAGGTTGTCCCAAAGTCCGTTGCATGGAAATTATTGAAGAATTAGAACCCGTGCGGCGCAGCTTGTTCTACGGTTCTTGTGGCTATTTAGATTGGCGTGGTTATTTAGATTTAAATATCTTAATCCGCACCCTGTTACTAGCTCCCGCGTCTGGTGAAGCAGGGGAAGTAAATTCTTCCTCATCTCCCTACTCAAGACTCATCCCCCAGCACTCAGCACTCAACATTGTCTGGGGACAAGTCGGCGCTGGAATTGTCGCAGACAGCGATCCTGAGAGAGAATGGTATGAATCTCTGCACAAAGCTCAGGCACAATTGGCAGCGCTGAAAATGCTAGATAATCAATAGAAGATAGTTTTCTTTGCTGTCCCCACTCTCCCCTCCCCTATTCTGTTAGCTATTTTGCGCCATTGGGCGACAGTTGTGGCAGTATAGAAAGAAGTTGAAAAGTTCGCTGTTGCCGTTGGGAACTTCAAAGGGTGTTTTTCCTGGCAACGCCGAACTTCAACAACAGGATCAGGACTATTTTGTGCCTTGTTCCTACAGATTGGTAAATTGAAATCACCAAAGCAGATGGTGATGTTTATCAGCCAGCCTCTACTCTGTAGAATCTACGCTTTGCGGCTTCTGTTGTACCATTTCGCTTCACTACCACTAGCTTCATCTGCCCATTAGGAACTAGATCAAGGTCTTCGTAACCGCAGTTTTGCATTTTAAACAAATATTCAGGCGAATGTTGGTATTATCGTCTGAATGTTTGGAATTCACTGCGAAAAGATATACATACTCCCACCTTGACTCTTAAATGAATTCAGAAAACGCAGAAACTTACATAAACCATCCAACTTGGGGTTTACTCTACAAAATCTGTATGGTTGATGAGAACCAGGATTTGTTCACCACACTTTATGCCCAGCGCTTATTTTTTTTAGTAGCACATGACGTTAAAGGTGTTAAATTCCAATCTCTAGGACGGACTGAGGCTAGAATGATGTTGGAAAATCGCTTACGTACCCTACGTCGCAGTGGACAATCTCAGGAGTACGATCAGCTTCAGAGTGTTTTCCAACGCACCTTCCAATGAACAGTTCGATTTCCGAACGTATTGTTTCCATTCGCTCCTCACTACCAACTTCAGTCCGATTGATTGCTGTTAGCAAGCAAGTTTCTGCCCAGGCCATTCGGTCTGCCTATGCCGCAGGAATTCGTGATTTTGCGGAGAGTCGCATCCAAGAAGCCGCCAGCAAACAAGCCGAGTTGCAAGACTTACCGGATATTACCTGGCACTTTATTGGACATTTGCAAAGCAATAAAGCTAAAAAAGCGATCGAGCAATTCCCCTGGATTCACTCCGTCGATAACTTGAAGCTGGCACAGCGCTTAGATCAATTGGCGCAACAGCTAGGAGTGAGTCCCCAGGTTTGCCTGCAAGTGAAAATTCTCCCCGATCCCAACAAGTCCGGTTGGAGTATGTCAGAACTTTTAGCTGATTTACCCACACTCAATCAATACAAAAGTTTACAAATTCAAGGTTTGATGACAATTCCGCCTTCAGGATTAAATGCTCCGGAAATTTTGAATGTGTTTAATCTCAATCGTCAGCTAGCAAAGGAAATCCAGGAGCAAAACTGGTCACATATTAAAATGCAGCAACTATCTATGGGTATGTCAGGCGACTACGAACTGGCAGTGCAAGCAGGCGCAACGATGGTACGATTAGGAACAATATTGTTTGGCGATCGCTCTTAGCCTGTTGATCATCAGCCTGGAGGTCAGTATTAATAGAGATCAGGATTTGATGACAAGAATTTTGTAACAGACTGGTGCAATTGGAAACAAAGGATATAGTATTGACAAGAGCAATCGCCAAGGGAAAATGGGGTATAAAGAACTTACCTTCGGATAAACCTTAGGATATAATCTTGACTCATTATTATGTTTGGGCGATGCACAGACCTTTCCAATAAGTGTCAGTTCATCGCCAAAACTCGTAGTATAGGCTACAAATAGCAAAGCACTTGCTGAAATATCCACCGATGTAGCGTAGTTTACCGCCCTAGGCATCGCTCCTAGTTCAATCAATCCTAAGCCAAGTCAAAACAGACTATTCGCACCAGGAAAGTACACACACAATGAACAACATCTTTTCCAAACTCAGAGACTTTGTGGGTCTAAATGAGCAAGTGGAATACGAGTATTACGAAGAAGAACCAGAAACAGATAATAATAATTACCAAAATCTGTATCAGCAAGAAAATCCCCAACCAGCACCACAAGAGAGCGCAACCGCTCAAAATCGACGCTGGCGGGAACCAGTGCCTACAATGGGAGATGATATAGCAGCAGGTCCAAAGGCAATGGGGAATGTGATTGGTATGCCAGGAGCAATTAACGGAATTTCGGAAGTTTTAGTCCTCGAACCACGCACCTTTGAAGAAATGCCCCAGGCAATTCAAGCGCTGCGAGAACGCAAGTCAGTAGTATTAAATCTGACAATAATGGATCCAGATCAAGCTCAACGAGCAGTAGATTTTGTTGCAGGTGGTACTTACGCACTAGATGGACATCAAGAGCGCATCGGTGAGAGCATCTTTTTGTTTACGCCAAGCTGTGTCCAAGTTAGCACCCAAGGTGGCGTTCTTCATGAAGTACCACAACCACCAGCCCGTCCGTCTCGTCCTACAGGTTCTCCAAATCAAACCTGGGGCAACGAAACTAACCGGATGGCACAATAAAGTTAAATTAGTTGTTAGTCCTTTGTCCTTTGTCATTTGTCGTGAGTTTTGCTCATAATGACAAATGACAAACGACTAATGACTAATAACCCTTACGGGTGACGCTACGCACAGTCGCTAACGCTACCGCAACTCTTAGAGACGCTGCGTGAACGCTAACGCCAGTCACTCATGGGGAGCGACTGCGGTGGACGGGTTCCCCGCCATAAAGGAGGCAATGCGCCCTTCTCCCAAGGGGAGACGCAACTGCCGTCAAGTGGCGGGGAAACCCCCTGTAAAAGCGCTGGCTCACTAATGACTAATGATCAATGACTATAAAATTTGGCTTAATTGGTGGTGGGGTAATGGGAGAAGCACTCTTATCCCGCCTAATCACGCGGGGAATTTATCAATCATCAGAAGTCATAATTAGCGAACCGCTATCTTCACGCCTAGATTTTTTAAAACAGCAATACGATGTTGCTGTGACCAGAGATAATAGCCAGGTTTTCACCGAAGCAAAAGAAGTTGTCTTTTTGGCAGTGAAACCGCAGGTGTTTAGCGCGATCGCTCAAGAATTAGCAGATATTGATATTATTAATAGAGAACACTCACCCGTAATCATTTCCATCTTGGCGGGTGTGTCTTTAAGCCAGCTAGAAGCTGCATTTGTGCAATTGCCAGTTATTAGAGCAATGCCCAACACCCCAGCAACCGTGGGGGCGGGAATTACTGCGATTTGTTTAGGTGCATACACCAGCCCCAAGCACCACAAAATAGCACAGCAAGTTTTTTCTGCTGTGGGCGAAGTGGTGGAAGTGTCAGAAGGGCTGATGGATGCTGTTACAGGGCTATCTGGTAGCGGCCCGGCTTACGTGGCGCTCTTGGTAGAAGCACTTGCTGATGGCGGAGTAGCCGCAGGTTTACCTAGAACAATTGCCAATCAATTAGCCTTGCAAACTGTATTGGGCACAGCGAAACTGTTGGAGGAAACTAAACTGCACCCAGCAGAACTCAAAGATCGGGTTACCAGTCCTGGTGGTACAACCATTGCGGGGATTGCCAAGCTAGAACAGGCAGGATTTCGTTCAGCTTTAATTGAAGCAGTCAAAGCTGCCACAGAGCGATCGCAAGAACTGGGAAAATGAGAGACTGGGGACTGGGGACTGGGTGCTGAAATTCTTCTCTATACCCAATCCCTAACGAAGTTGACAAAAGACTCGTTAGTATAGTAAACAATCTGGTTGCAAATGTGATTGAGTGAATTATCCTGCGCCGTCTCCAGAACTTGACTTAGGGTCTATATTTCCCTTTGATCTGGATCAGTTTCAAAAAGAAGCGATCGCGTCCCTGAACGCCGGACGCTCCGTAGTCGTGTGTGCCCCCACAGGTTCGGGCAAAACATTAGTCGGGGAATACGCCATTTATCGCGCCCTGTCGCGAGGAAAACGTGTATTTTATACTACTCCCCTAAAGGCGCTGTCGAATCAAAAATTACGTGACTTTCGAGAAAAATTTGGGTTTGATCAAGTCGGACTCTTAACTGGAGATGCTTCCATTAATAGAGATGCACCGATTTTGGTGATGACTACAGAAATTTTCCGAAATATGCTCTATGGCACACCCATTGGGCAAATTGGCATCTCATTAGTAGACGTTGACGCCGTGATCCTTGATGAGTGCCACTACATGAACGATCGCCAGCGCGGTACAGTTTGGGAAGAGTCAATCATCTATTGTCCTCGGGAAGTGCAACTGGCAGCCCTCTCAGCAACGGTTGCCAACAGCGATCAACTCACCGACTGGCTAAATCGCGTTCACGGCCCAACAGACCTGATTTACTCAGATTTTCGCCCAGTCCCCTTAGAATTTCACTTTTGCAATCCCAAAGGGTTATTTCCCCTGCTGAATGATAGCAAAACCAAAATTAACCCCCGCCTTCAGAAGAAGAAGGGGAGAGGGGGAGAAAGGGAGAGGGGGAGAAGTGGTAGACCGGAGGCTCCTGGCATCATTTATACCTTGAGCCAGTTAGAGCAACGAGATATGCTACCAGCGATTTACTTTATCTTCAGCCGCCGGGGATGTGATAAAGCTGTGGCAGAAGTGGGTGATTTATGGCTGGTAAATAATGAAGAGTCCCAGATTTTGCGCCAACAGATTGATGACTTTTTAGTCCGCAATCCTGAAGCAGGGCGTTCTGGACAAATTGCACCCCTATACCGAGGAATTGCCGCCCACCACGCCGGAATTTTACCTGCTTGGAAAGCACTGGTAGAAGAACTATTTCAGCAAGGGCTGATTAAGGTAGTATTCGCCACCGAGACACTAGCAGCGGGAATTAATATGCCCGCCCGGACAACGGTTATTTCTACCCTTTCCAAGCGTACCGACACTGGACACCGCCTGTTGAATGCTTCGGAATTCTTGCAAATGGCGGGACGGGCAGGCCGCCGGGGGATGGATAAACAAGGTCATGTGGTGACAGTCCAAACTCCCTTTGAAGGAGCTAAAGAAGGCGCGTACTTGGGAACATCCAAGCCAGACCCCCTAGTAAGCCAGTTTACGCCCAGTTATGGCATGGTACTCAATTTGCTGCAAACTCACACCCTAGAGCAAACCAGGGAACTCATAGAACGCAGCTTTGGGCAGTACATGGCCACCTTACATTTAAGACCAGAGTATGATGAGATTGCCGAACTGCAAACACAATTAGCTCAACTTCATGAGCAAATCGCCGCAGTTGATGAAAATGAACTGGCTGTTTATGAGAAATTGCGGCAACGCCTGAAAGTGGAACGCCAAATATTGAAAACCCTGCAAGAACAAGCGCAGGATGATAGACAACAAGAATTGGGGATGATGTTGGGCTTTGCAGTGTCAGGAACTCTGTTGAGTCTTAAAGGCAAAAATATCACAGTGCCTTCACCTGTAACCGCAATCTTAGTGGGAAAATCGCCTGGTTCTGGTCAAGCTCCTTACTTGGTATGCTTGGGGCACGATAACCGCTGGTATGTAGCAACAACAGGGGATGTAGTCGATTTGTATGCCGAACTGCCGCGAGTTGAGGTGCCACCTGATGTACTACCACCGCCAGAGATGCCCTTGAAACCAGGACAGTCGCGTCGTGGTAGTCAAGAAACCTTTGCGATCGCTAAACGTATTCCCAATCCGATAGAATCTTTGCATCTGGCACCAGAAGTAACAGAACAACTCAGTCGCACTGCCGCCATCCAAGAGCAATTAGAAGCTCATCCCTTACATCAATCAGGCAATGCTGCCACGCTTTTCAAGCGTCGCGCCCGCTATGTTGAACTAGAGGCAGAACTCGAACAGTTACAAGAGCAAGTAGAGCAACAGTCACAACGTCATTGGGAAGAATTTCTCAATTTAATTTCAATTCTGCAACACTTTGGTGCTTTAGATAACTTAGTCCCTACACAATTAGGACGAATCGCTGCCGCCATTCGAGGGGAGAATGAATTGTGGTTGGGTTTGGTATTCGCTAGTGGTGAATTAGATAACTTAGATCCACACCATTTAGCCGCCGCCGCCGCCGCTTTGGTGATGGAAACGCCCCGTCCAGATAGCAAGGTTAACTTTGAGCTTAGTAATGAAGTGGCAGAAGCCTTGAAAAAATTGCGGGGAATTCGTCACCAAATGTTCCACCGACAACGGCGGTATAACGTAGCGCTGCCTATATGGTTGGAATTTGAGTTAATTGCCATAGTGGAACAATGGGCGCTAGGAATGGAGTGGACAGAACTTTGCGAGAACACCACCTTGGATGAAGGCGATGTAGTGAGAATTTTACGGCGGACGTTGGATTTATTATCGCAAATACCTCACGTTCCCCATTTGCCACACTCTTTCCAGCGTAATGCCCATCGGGCGATGCAGTTGATTGATAGATTCCCTGTGAATGAGGTGGTTGAATGAACAGAACGCTCTTACGCACAGAGAGTATTTGATAATTTCTTTGCGTAAAAGCCTCTTCTATGTCCGTCCTCTTGATCAACATTAATTTGAGGCCTTTGAAGTAATGTTACAAACTGCCCCGACAATGAATTTAGATTTGACTAAACAATAGTAGTGGTAAGTGGTTAAAAGTGCTTTTTTGGTTTCGTATATGTTTTATACGTGATTAATCACGTGTGAGTAACAGAAGTTATAATCCCTGTCAACGCTTTTCAATCCTAATAAACCAGGTTTCCAGCACCCTGCAACTGTCGCAAAGAATTTATACACAATGGACAATCGCATCCAAATAACTGAATTGCCCGATCGCTTTCCGCATCAGTAAAGTTCAACATGGCGATATTTTGATCTGATACTGATGTGACAATAGTTGAGGAACGTGTAGATGAGGTATATGGTTGCTTTCTCTCTGAATCTCTAATGCACACAAAATCTTTTCCACCATGTGGGTTAGTGATACAGGTACGACCGTCTTGTGTGTGCATTAATTTCTGTGTAATACTAGTACTAGCATGGGCAGGATGAAATACCGCCAGCGTAGACATCATTGATACAAAAATAGAGGAACAGGAAAGCAAATTCAGGAGAATTTTTTTGTTCATAGATTTCCTTGAGAAAATTGTCTACTAGTTTAGGGTATTATATTCACTTTCAAACTTCAAGTGAATTTTCCCTAAGAATAGCTAGGTTGACACTTGTTACTCAAGAAAGTTCCATGTCTACCCAGTTTGAGTACAAAGTAGTTGCTATAGCATAATTCACAAGTAAAACAGGCTTTATGTCTAAATTTGATACCTAACCTAAGTTGCGTACTTTACAAAATTTAAATCCGCTGTATATTCCTAACAGTTCTATTTCGTTATATACATAAACCGTCTATAACTTAAGTTCCAGTCTAATAACTAAAGTCCGTTTTAACAAACTATAACCTTTTCTCGGTCGTCTTTAGACGACTTTCGCTATTAAACTGATGAATTCATTCTGAGGTGAGCTAGATGAGAATGAAATAGCTCTGATATTCCCAAGGTAGTGATTGTTTGCTTGATGTTAAGTATAAGGGCTTAATTAAATTAAAGCTCGTAGTCAACGGCTCTAGCCTTTGAAAATCTTATGCAGAGCGACAAATCGCTGACTACGAATAAAAACTATATCTGATATTATTCTATACAATTACGAACTGCTATCGTTATCTTTACAGGATTAAAAATCTTGATTTTAACCAAAACATAGGACAAATATTTAATAATAAATCTGATATAGATTCTCATTCTTAAATTATCAACTTGTAAAAAGTTCTTTTTTTGATTACATTTGAAAAAAGGCTCATACATCAAGTAATTTACTAGCCTTAATAGAAAAAATGAAGCAGAAAGTACATTTAGAATCATCAGGTTGTTCCAACTGTGAACATGACCATCACGAGAATCATAACCATGTTCATAATCACAATAATCATGAGAATCATAACCATGATCATGAACACGACCACGGTGGAGAATTCAATCTGAAAAATGATGTATTGCCTTTAGTAGTGATTTTAAGTTTATATGCACCTGGTGTAATTTTTGAAAATCAATTACACAATACATTCTACTCAATAGGTGAATATTTACTTTTCATCCCTGCTTATTTATTAAGTGGATGGAGTGTTTTAAAGACTGCTGGGCGCAATATACTCAGAGGTAGAGTATTTGATGAAACATTTTTGATGGCAGTAGCGACATTAGGGGCGATCGCAATTCATAAATTACCCGAAGCTGTCGGAGTCATGCTATTTTATAAAATTGGGGAATTGTTTCAAGATATTGCCGTTAGTCGTTCTCGTAATTCTATTAAAGCTTTATTAGAAGTCCGCCCAGATTATGCCAATATCCAAATAGACGGAGAAATCAAGAAAGTATCGCCCGAAACAGTAAAGATTGGGGATATTATCGTTGTCAAGCCCGGAGAAAAGATTCCCTTAGATGGTGAGATTGTAGATGGGAATTCGCAAGTTGATACATCTGCATTAACTGGAGAATCTGTGCCGCGAACGGTGAAGCTATCCGAGACAGTTTTAGCTGGGATGATCAATAAAATGGGTGTTCTCAGCATTAAAGTAACAAAACTTTTTGATGAATCTTCCATTGCTAAGATTTTAGACTTGGTGCAAAATGCCAAAAGTAAAAAAGCAGAGACAGAGAAATTTATTACTAAATTTGCCCGATATTATACGCCAATAGTAGTTTTTACATCTTTAGCAGTTGCTTTGTTACCTCCTTTATTCCTTTCTGGTGCAACTTCTTCAGAATGGGTTTATCGGGCCCTAATTTTATTAGTTATTTCCTGTCCGTGTGGACTAGTTATCAGTATTCCATTAGGTTACTTTGGAGGTGTGGGAGGTGCTGCTAAACGTGGTATTTTGGTTAAAGGCTCTACATTTTTAGATAGTTTAAATGCGGTCAATACAGTTGTTTTTGATAAAACCGGAACCTTAACTAAAGGAGTATTTCAAGTAGCAAAAGTAGTAACACAAAATGGCTTTAATGAACAAGAGTTGTTGCAATTAGCAGCCAAAGTAGAATCGCATTCAAATCATCCTATTGCCCAATCTATCCGCAATGCTTATGGTGAAAAAATTGATGCATTAGATGTGAGAGATTATGAAGAAATAGCAGGTTATGGAATTAGAGCCAAGGTTGAAAATCAGGTGGTAATAGCGGGAAGCGATCGCCTATTGCATAGAGAGAAGATTGCTCATGATAATTGCCAGTTAGAGGGAACAGTTATTCATCTAGCTGTGAATAATATTTACGCTGGGTATATTGTCATTGCTGATGAACTTAAAGAAGATGCGAGACACGCTATTCAAGCACTCAAGCGAATGGGTATAGAGAAAACAGTTATGTTGACAGGAGATAATCAAGCGATCGCCTCCCAGATTGCTCAACAGCTTGGCATAGATACTTACGAAGCAGAGTTATTACCTGAAGAAAAAGTCAATGCCATTGAGAAGTTACTTAGCAGCGCCGGCAAGCATGGTAAAGTTGCCTTCATTGGGGATGGTATTAATGATGCGCCAGTGATTGCTAGAGCAGATGTTGGCATGGCAATGGGTGGGTTAGGCTCAGATGCGGCGATAGAAACGGCTGATATTGTGATCATGACAGATGCACCGTCAAAAGTGGCAGAAGCAATACAAATTGCTAGAAAAACAAGGCAAATTGTTTGGCAAAATATTGGGTTTGCTTTAGCAATTAAAGCTGTATTTATTGGATTGGGTATTTTTGGGATAGCGACAATGTGGGAAGCTGTCTTTGCTGATGTCGGAGTAGCTTTACTTGCGATTTTCAACGCAACTAGAGCAATGAAATAAAATTCTTGGTAAATCAGGAATCCGTAATTGGGAAATTGTAGAAGTTAAAACTGAAAAGCAATAATTGAATATATTGAACACTCCCAAATCGGATTTCCCCAGAGGTAGACTGTGAACCGACCGATCAAAGGTATCGCTACGGCTGCGTTAGCTATACTCCTAAGTAACTCAGTAGCCCCAGTAGTTGCATTACCCCAGAAAACCAATCAACCGCCAACCAATACGCGATGTCTAACGACAAGCTGCTATGCGTCTACGCAACCCTCAAAAGACATCTTGATTGTTCCTGGCGAACGACTGGGGCCGATAAGACGCACAACCACCAAGCAAGATTTAGTGAAGCTATTTGGTGCATCCCATCTCATTGATAAAACTATTTCAGGCGCTGAAGGAATAGGTAGTTTTGCAGCTACGCAGGTAAACCTAAATCAGGGACGTTCTCTGCTAGTAGTTTGGAGTGATAATACTCGTACTAAACCTTTAGATGTGCGTAACTTGGGTTCAGCTTGGAAAACCCGCGAAGGTATCGGTGTCGGAACCCCCTTGAGCGAGTTACGCAAGAAGTTAGGTAACTTTAAACTCTATGGATTGGCGTGGGATTACGGCGGCACTATTTTGTTAGATAGTAGTAAATTATCCCGCTATCAAGGCAAACTGATTTTACGAGTAGATGCTGCTCCTAATGCTTACGAAAAGTTCCCCAATGACTACCAAGCAGTTTCTGGGGACAGTACTTTTTCCTCCAGCAATCCCCACTGGAAACCTTTGGGAATCAGGCTAGCAGAAATTATCGTTGTACTGAACCCAAGTGAGTAGTGGTATGCTAAACATCAGTTTGCTTGCTAGGGCGTAGAGGGACTATGGAGACGACGTTCTTATACTAAATCTGGAACTGGTAAATTATTGACAGAAGAAATTATATAAGTGACATTACCAGGATGAACAAATTGAAGTTACTAAAGAGCTAACTTTTAAAGCTGTACAAGATAGCTTACCGCGCGTTTTGAAAGCATTAGCAACAGTACTTTCTGAATCAGCAACCAGCGATTTACAGACGGTAGTGGATGCAAGCCTGGAACACGGCACACTTCGTGCTGAACAAGGATTTGAGCCAGCAGAAATTGCACGAGAGTATCGTTTACTCAGACTTGTCATTTTTTCTTATTTAGAAGAAGATTTATTAAATGCATCTTCGCAAGAGGTATTACAAGCGGTTCGCCTGATTGATATGATAATTGATGAAGCGATCGCCCGTTGTTTTCACAGTTATACTCAAGGGCGAATACAAGAGTTTAAACAATTGCAAAGTCAGTTGCAGTTGACTAACCAAGAACTAACTCGTTTAGTTCGTGCCGGTAAAGAAGGTCTATCTCATTTGGCTCACGAAATGAAAACGCCCCTAACTTCAATTATTGGTTACGCAGACTTATTTTTACGTCAGCAGCGTCAACAACCAGAACTTAAGGATTCTTATACAAATCTTGAAAGTATTGAGCGAGTCCTCAAGAATGGTAGGCTTCTTGTCCGTTTAATCAATGATACTCTAGAAATTTCGCGTTATGATACCGGGCAAATGATATTGCAGCCAACTCTCACTGATGTACATGATTTAATCAACTTAGTTATAGAGATGATTGAACCGTTAGCGCAGGCCAAAGAATTATCTTTAGTAGTTGATTGTGATCGCGCTCCCAAGCAAGTTACTACAGATTCACTCCGGCTTCAGCAAATTGTTACCAATTTGCTAAGTAATGCAATTCGCTATACAGAAACAGGTTCAATTCTTTTAAAGTGCTGGATGGAATCTCAACAGCAGTGGGCTATCTCTGTTACTGATAGTGGTATTGGTATTTCCCCAGAGGCTCAAACACAAATCTTCAATCCCTATTTTCGTGCCGTAACTTATCCCCAAGTACAAAATACTGATGGTACAGGATTAGGTTTAGCAATAGTCTCTCAATTTGTCCAGTTAATGCATGGCGAGATTAAAGTAAATTCGCAGCTAGGAAGAGGTTCTACATTTACAGTAATTTTGCCATCAGAACCGAGCGCTCAAATATAATACTAATTCGTAATTCGTAATTAAGATTTAGCAATCTAAATCATTTATAAAAATCAATTATACATAAATAGTAACCGTTCAGGGGAGTGCATCTGCGGCGCACCCCCCAGTTATTGATAGGTAGTTCGTGGGAGCATCAGGACCGCAGCACCCGTTTGTAAATAAAGTGCTGGATTTAAGCGATAATTTTCCGCTTTGCTATTACGCAGGTGGAAGTAAATTCTTACCTGGTGAAGCAGCAACTATTGAAATTAGTCCAATTTCTACTAGCTTAACTGCTGGAGGGCGACGGCAATCGCAACAAAAACTAGACGCACTTCAAGCAGAATTTGACATCCGCAGCGAGAAGTTAAAGCAGATGAAGAAAGCTGTAGCAATTGAGGCTGGTACCGCCGTTAAGTTTCAATTAGAACAGCAGCTTCTTGATGAAGAGGCAAAACTGGCACATCTTGGCGATGAACTGGATAAAATTGAGTCTGCATTGCAATCATGAGACTTATGTAAATATACAGTTATTTGGCAGATGGAAATCAGGATTTCCCCACCTAGAAAACAAGGAAAATAGAGATATTCAGTTAATTGGTGTTTGTTTATACTATTTAAATTCTTTGTAATGGTTATACTCATGACTTAGGTTCTACCTGGGAATTAGGAAGTGGCTTTGCCACTTCTTTTTATTAATTTGGTAGCCCAGGAAAAAAATAAATTAAAAGTTAAAAGTAATTTGTTGAACTTTTAACTTTTATTAGTTGTTATATCATGTCCGTTTAATTGACCATAAAATAATTAGCCTGTTAAACTACAGTTTTGTACTCTCCAGGCAGTCTGACAAAATTCTGGTCATATAGACATGATATTAATCATTACTCATTGTATCTTGCCATCTCTCACGCTTGGGCTTGCTCTCCACATCGCGCGATCGCGCTTCTTGCCAAGTCCCCCACATTAGGGATTGCTGTTTTTCAACATAGTTAATAAACTGCATGATTGACTGATCTGCTTTGATGGGAGTTTTCAAATCAAACTGAATTGTTTGGACAATTTTAATGTCACCCATGAGAAAGTACTTAGCTGTAATCTTAGTTAGCCATAGCACAACTCGATTGCATAACCAACCAAAAATTCCTTTACGTTTTTTGGTCATCAACAAGATTTGACCTTCAGTTTTTCCCCCTTCGTGGAGGCGAACTGCAACCATCATATGAATATGGAAGAAATCGGGCCCAACTGTCACAATGCCAATGCTGCCGTACCAATAGCAAATACTGTAAGTTATGGCATTTTTGTAGAAAAGACGGATGAGCTTAATGAAAGACGAATTGTTTTTGATGGGTGTAATGTTACTGAAGATAATAGCATTCTCGTTCAGTTCCTGTCTTTGAAAAATAACTTCTATTGGCAGTTTGTGAATTGTATTGAGGTGTTGAGCATCGATTGCATTAATCATTACCACATTCGGATGACAGTTCATCACAAAATGGGAAGTAATAGCAACATCACACTCTTTTTCTTCTAACTCTGGAACAAAAGGTAGGGGTTGTTGTGGTATTTCTCCAGTCCAAATCCAAATCATCCCGTACTTTTCAGCAGTAGGCCAAGTTTGTAACTTTAGGGAAAGTGGCGCATCTAAACATGGGATATCAATACACATACCTTCAGCATCAAACTTCCAGTGGTGGAAAAAACAACGTAGTGCATTACCCTCAACTTTGCCTTCAGCAAGGTGAGCGCCCATATGCGGACAGTAGGCATCAAAGGTAACTACTCTTTCGTCTTTACCACGGTAAATCGCTAATTCTCTGCCCAAAATCGTGACAGGTTTTACTTCACCCACCCGCAGATTTCGAGAGGGTATTAGCCAATACCATCCTTCAATAAAACGCTCTGGATTATTGAAAATTTTAGGTTTACGAGTTGAGCTAAAAGTCTGCGAGTTGAGATTCATTTTTATAGTTTCACTTGAGGTGAAGCAGTTAATTTAGAAATAACATGCAAACTAAAAAAAAACAGTTACTTTCAGTACCATGACAAACAGTTACCCTATCAATAGATAAAATTATAAAGGTAAAATTTTAAGTTAACTTTATTAAATAAAAATGTTAAATTTAAGTAAATCAGCGGAAATTATTAAAGGTTTGTAGTGAATTAGTAAAATTTTTAATTAGATAAAAATTTCAACTACTGATGCCAACATTTTGCTAAACTCTCAAGTTAATTAATAAATTAGGAAAATATGTCATAATAATTACAATATTTGGGAAAATCTGCCGTGTTAACTCAGGAGACGAAACTGCTTTTGATTGGTCAGGTAACAGATATAAGCGGAATCCCCATCAGGACAATTCGGTATTACGAGAGTTTAGGTTTACTCAAATCATCAAGACGAACAGAGGGAGGCTTCCGCCAGTTTTCATTGGATGTGCTGACTCGTCTAGCTTTCATTAAAAGGGCACAAAATCTTGGTCTTAGCTTAGAGGAGATTGGAAATATTCTTCAGGTTTATGACCAAGGACAAGCTCCCTGTGGTGAAATTAAAGAAAAGCTTGAAAACAAGCTCTTACAAATTGATCACCAAATCGATCAGTTGTTAACTTTACGGTCTGAAATAGATGGATTACTGTCAGGCTGGAAGAATAATGGCAGACAGCATAAAGACACAATTTGTCCCATTATCCAAAACACCACTCAGTGCTGATATTAATTTTTTGTGAAACTGCACAAAATCAAGCTTGCTCAGACTTGGGGCAAAATCCCCAAGTTCTGGAGCAACGGGAGCATCTCAATTTACCATCAAAGAATGATTAATAAAAGCCTGAAATAAGCTATGGATGGTAAATCCATACCATGATTAATTTGTAAAGTGGATAAGGGAGCATCCCAATGCAAGCAAATTTACCAAAATCTTTACAAGTCATTGTGAATAAAGCGTTATGCTCACAATGACAAATTATGTTTTTACACATTTGAGATGCTCGCGTGCATAAGTCCTAATTTATTCATAACTTTGAACTCCAGTTCCCCCCTTTTTTAAGCGTGTATACACAAGTCGAATTACCCCCCTTAATCCCCCCTTATAAAGGGGGGAAATAAGAAATCTTGTTCCCTCCCAATCCATCGGGGAGGGTTAGGGTGGGATAAAACTGACGTAAAAAACCAGGTGGTAAGCTATTTCAGACTTGTGTATACACCGTAGCCTTTTTTAGGTGGGCTAGGGGGAATCTAAAAGTTTTTGATACATCACTAACGACTTTTAAGAAATCCTTTCACGACTCAGAACTTTTATAGAAAAGGAACCACCACAACTCTAGTCCAATTAAGGCTAAACCACCGATCGCAACACCAACTTTCAAGCCCAAAGGTTGCTCAATACGATGAAATTGGCTGGTTTGCTCTGACAAGTGGGCTGGGATTTCTGCTAATGTTACACCTGATGTTCCGGTGAGAAGCACTAAAGCTGTAAGGCTTCCCCAAAGCATTTTTTTACTGAACATTTCCTAAATTAACCTGCAATCATGAGATAGTTTTTGGTTGAAAGTTACGCAATCGTAGAGCGTTGCTAACAACAGAGAGCGAAGAAAGAGCCATCGCAGCTCCGGCGATAATTGGATTGAGTAACCAACCAAAGATGGGGAATAGAATTCCAGCCGCAATTGGAATACCAATAACGTTGTAAATAAAGGCAAAGAAGAGATTTTGCCTGATATTATTGATAGTGGCACGACTCAGTTGAATTGCTGTGACAATTCCTTGTAAATCTCCAGAAATTAGGGTAATATCGCTAGCTGCGATCGCTACATCTGTTCCCGTACCAATAGCAATTCCCACATCAGCTTGTGCTAGGGCTGGTGCATCATTTATGCCATCACCTACCATTGCGACAATGGAGTGGGTATTGGGTACTGGGGATTGGGTATTGGGAAGAATTTTCCCTAGTCCCCAGTCCCTAGTCCCCAGTCCCCCTTTCTGAAGAGATTGGATAATCGCCGCTTTCTGATCTGGACGGACTTCGGCAAAGATTCGCTGGATGCCAACTTGCAGAGCGATCGCATCAGCAGTTTTACGATTGTCTCCAGTGAGCATTACTACTTCTAAACCTAACTTCTGTAAAGCTTTCACTACTGCTGTGGATGAAGGTTTGAGGGCATCAGCAATACCCATTATTCCTTGTAGTTCGCCATCTACTGCAATCAAAATGACTGTTTTACCAACCGCTTCCCATGCATCTTTATACTGCTGGAGACTGATGGTGTTAATTCCAAGTTCTGTTAACCAGCGTTGTGTACCAATTTGCACAAGCTGATTTGAAACAACTGCTTGGACACCACTACCTGCGTTAGCCTGAAAGTTCTTTGCCTCTATTAAACTCACCTCTTGAGACTGGGCATATTTCACCACTGCTGATGCTAAAGGATGCTCAGAATTGCGTTCCACCGTTGCTGCTAACTGTAAAAGCTTGATTTCATTACCATTAGCTGTACCGTTGACAGTTACAAAGTCTGTAACTGTAGGTTTCCCCTGAGTCAAAGTGCCAGTTTTATCTAGAACGATGGTTTGAATTTTGTGTGCTAGTTCTAAGCTGTCTGCACTCTTAATCAAGATGCCATTTTCTGCACCTTTGCCCGTCCCCACCATTACAGAAGTGGGGGTAGCTAAACCCAAAGCACAAGGACAAGCGATAATCAATACACCCACCGTTGTCATTGTTGCTAGGGTGAGGTTACCAGTGAAGTTAAACCAAATGATGAAAGTGGCGATCGCGATCGCAATCACAGCTGGGACAAACCATCCTGTCACCTGATCTGCCAAGCGCTGAATTGGGGCTTTAGAACCTTGGGCTTGTTGCACTAATTTGACGATTTGAGCTAAAAATGTATCATTTCCGACTCGTGTCACCCGAAATTGAAATGCACCCGCACCGTTAATCGTTGCCCCAATCACTTCATCTCCTGGTTGCTTTTTGACTGGCAAACTTTCACCCGTCACCATCGCTTCATCTACCGTCGAAGCGCCTGTAATCACTTCGCCATCTACCGGAATTTTTTCACCAGGACGCACCAAAATCACATCGTTGATTCTGACTTCGGCAATGGGAACATCAATTTCCTTACCATCACGGATAACTCTGGCATCTCTAGCTTGCAGTCCAATGAGTTTGCGGATGGCTTCAGAAGTTTGCCCCTTAGCGCGATTTTCCAATAACCGTCCCAACAAAATTAAGGTAATGACAATCGCGGCAACTTCATAATAAATATGAGGTATCAAGCCCTGAGCAATAAAAAATTTCGGGAAAACAGTGACAAACAATGAATATAGATACGCTGCACTTGTACCCAAAGCAATCAGCGTGTCCATTGTCGCCGTATGGCGCTTGAGGGTTTTCCAGCCATTCCGATAAAAAGATCCACCACACCAGAACACGACGGGTGTTGTCAGCACTAACTCTACCCAAGGATTTTGCAGGAAGCTTGGAATCAAGGGGAAGTTCAGCCCAGTCATCATGGGCAACGACCCCAAAAGTAGGAAAATGCTGATTACACCTCCCACCACTACCTTGAGGGAGAGTTGGCGTTGTAATGCTTGCCTACTCGCAATCTCGGCATCATCTTCTTTAGAGAGCATTTCTTCCTGGAATGAGTAGGAAGAGTACCCCGCAGCATCTATCGCAGCTTGGATTTTCTCTAAATTAGCTAGAGAGCGATCGTAATTGATGGCGGCTTGTTCGGCTCCAAAGTTAACGTTGCAGTCAATCACCCCAGGAACAGAGCGAATTGCCTTTTCGATGTTGTTGGCGCAAGCGGCGCAACTCATGCCTCGAAGTTTGAGTGTGAGAGTATCCATGTTGGGAATTAGGGATTAGGGATTGGGAATTAGGGATTAGGGATTGGGGATTAGGGACTCGTTCATTCACTTCAAAACCTCGAATCTCCCAGTACCCAGTCCCCAGCCCCCAATCCCCTTTCTTTAAGCAACTGGATAGCCAGCAGCAGCCAACGCTTCCTTAATTGCTGTTTCTGATGCTTGAGTTTCTACACTGACAAGCTTGGTTGTCGGATCAGCCTGAATGCTGGCGTTGGCATCGACTGCCTGAAGTGCTTTGGTGATGGTGCCTGCACAAGCAGAACAAGCCATATTGGGAACTGTAAGTTGGAGAGTCATAGATTTACGGGATAAAATGAACAACCTAGCCAGATCAAACTGGATGACTAAGGGACAACCGTCAACAGTCAGAAATAACTGGAAAGAAAGTCGCCTTGAATTCATCCTAGACTCTCTAGCCGGCTGGAGAGTCTAGAGATTTTTAAAAGTTTTTAGCTAAACTTCAAATTTCTTTACAGACGTAGTACAGAAATCGCTAAAAATACAAAATACTACAAAACACTTGTCTTCGGATACAAGTATGTGTTATTAAGGCTATATAACCGAATGGCACTAAGATAAGTCCAAAGTCTTGTGTTGCCTCGTTAAGAGCCTCCAGGCTGGGAAACCATTGTGAGAGGCTCCGCCTCCTCTTTGTTGACCAGAGGCAGAGCCTCTTGGAACTCGTTCCCAGTCTTCAGACTGGGAAAAAGGTTACACAAGCTTTTCGGCTTTTCTTAGTGCCATTCGGCTATATAACCTGTTGTTTTCCCCACAGTTATGGGAAAATAACCTTCCGCACTACTCGATACGCGGCTGCTGAACCCAAGTCTCCTTATCTCTTCACAACAAAGAGTCTTTTTTAAGGCTCTATTTGGAATTTTTATGCAGCCAAAAAATCTGAAACGTCTCCTGCGTGCTTTAGAGCGGCAAGGTTTGGATGTAAGTTACAGCGATCGCATTTATTCTGTTACTATTGACAAAAATATTTGTTAATGTATTAACGAAAGAATCAGATTTATCGTTTAATTTATTTTTCAAGAGTGAAAGCGATCGCGCTTCTGAACCTTTATACGTGATCAAGCAACTATAACTCGTTGGATGAAAAAGAAAACTTAAGTGTTTTTAGGTAGTTGCACAGTGAACAAACTACCTTTACTTAGTTCAGAGGTGACCTGGATAGTTCCTGCGTGCGCTTCTACAATCCGATGGGATAAATGTAGTCCTAAGCCACTACCTGAGCGTTTATGTTTACCTTGGCGAAATCGCTTGAAAATTGTTGCCTGATCTTCTGGCGCAATCCCATATCCTGTATCTTGGATCTCGATTGTTACCGAATCTTGATTTCCTGGATGAGGTGATGTTTCAAAAATGCGGATTGTGATGCCTCCTGTATCTGTAAATTTGATCGCATTTGCGATCAGGTTGTTTAGCACCCGGCGTAGTTCCAAGCGATCGCCCATAATAATACCAGCGTTTTTACCCAGTGCGTCTAATTCACGGCTGTCTATTGTCAAAGTCAAGCCTTTTTCACTAGTTAAAGGACTTAGTTCGCTCACTACTTCTTGAGATATCTCACGTAAATCGCATATTTCCCAATTCAACGTTTTTTTACCTGCCTCGAAGCGATAGACTTCTAGGAGGGTGTTCACCATTTCCATCAAATTTTGGTTACTGCGAATCATGACTGCGATCGCCTGTTTCATTTCCGGCGAAATTTTGCAGAATGTTTCCATCTCAAACAAATTCAACATGCGATCGGCGGCTACTAAGGGAGTTCGCAAATCATGAGTCAGACGCGAAACAAAGTCTTCCCGTTGGCGGGCCATTTTTTGTTGTTCATCCAGACTGTGCTTGAGACGCAACAGTGATCGCACCCTTGCCAGTAGTTCATCAGTATCAAATGGTTTACGAATAAAGTCGTCAGCACCAGCATCCAAACCTTCGACAACGCTAGATTCGTGAAAGGCAGTAATTAACAAAATTGGAATATAACTAATTGCTGGGTTATTCCGAATCCGACGTGTGACTTCATAACCATCGATTCCCGGCATCATCACATCTAACAGAATCAGATCGGGTGGAGATTGTTCAACTTGCCGCAAAGCCTTTATTCCATCTGAAACCAAATCAATTTCATAGCCCTCACTTTCTAAAATTGCTTGAACCAAAATGAGATTATCTAGAGTATCATCAACTGCGAGGATACGAGAAATTTTATTATTTTCAACTATAGACATAATTTATCAACTTTTATCAGTTTTTTTGAAAGTAATTTATAGTTTAAATTTAGGAGATACTATTACTGCTTACCTGGTTTGAAAAGATGAATGATGCGGATTTTTAGCTTTGCTAAAAATATCATCGCCATCTAACTGTACATCTGGAGCATCGGCTGCTTCAGTGGATAATAATGTGATTTGACGCGGCAATTCAATTTTAAACATTGAACCGCTTCCCAATGTGCTATCAAGAAAAATTTTGCCGCCCATCATTCGCACCAGCGAATCTATAATTGCCAAACCCAGACCTGTACCTGGATATTTACGAGTGATAGTTTGATCTATTTGCCGAAATGCTTCAAAAATACATTTAAAATCTCTGGGTGCTATGCCAATACCTGTATCCCGAACAACAATTGTCACTCGACTTGCAGATAGTTCTTTAACCTCAACCCAAATTTGCCCAGACTCTGTAAACTTAATAGCGTTGGAGAGCAGGTTAATTAAAATCTGTTTGAGCCGAACCGGATCATTAAATACCAAAGTATTTTGCAAATCGGTTTGTACTAACAATGATAAATTTTTAGCATCAGCAAGGGAACGCATTTCATTTACAGCGAGATTTATTACCTTTGATACATCAAACATTTCCCCCTTTAAGTCTAATCTTCCTGCCTCCAACCTGGAAAAGTCGAGAACTTCATTGACTAGCATCAGCAAATGCTTCCCATTATTTAAGATCCGCTCAACCATATCTGCTTGCTGGTGCGTTAGTTGACCGAACTTAGAACGGAACAATATTTGCGAAAAACCAATAATCGCATTCATCGGCGTTCTGAGTTCGTGGGACATAGTTGCCAAAAAATGTGATTTTAACTGTGATACCTCCAATAGCTTAAAGTTTTGCATTTGAATCTGTTGCTGTTGTCTTTCCAATTCTTGGTTCTTATGAATGAGTTGTTCATGACTTTCTTTAAGCTGCTGGTTTACCAAAGTTGCCTGCGTTTCAGCCCAATAAATCCGAATCGCACTCCGCAAAACCTGTACCAACATTTCTGGAGATATCTTAGACTTAGATAGATAGTCTGTAGCACCAGCTTTGATTAATTGCACAGCAATTTGTTCATCTCCTTGAGCAGTTAGGACTACTGAAGGAACTTTAATTTTGGAAGAACGTAGCTGTTGAATAAAGGTCAGTCCATGCTGATCTGGTAAACGATAGTCGAAGAAAACACAATCATAGGCAGTAGTGCTTAAGGCAGAAAACGCATCATTGCCATCGCTTACTTCAAACAGTTCCATTTGAACACCTGCTTTAGTCAGCGCATCACGGAATGCCATCCGGTCAACTTCGTTATCGTCTACAATCAAAATTTTCAGCGTCTGTTTCATCAATTTTTATTTTTGCCGCCAAAGATAGGTTGATGTATGATGTTTCTTTTTTGAGATTATCCAACTAAAAAATATAAGATTTTTGGACATCTAAAATTTCTCACTTACTTGATTAACTAAAGTATTTTGTATAATATCCAATATTTATCTTTAGGTTGAATTCAGTCTGTTGTCTTCTCAATCTGATTAATTTACCCGAATATCGCAATTAAACTCCTAGTTAATGACTAATAGTTTTAAAACAATTAGCAATTAATAAATTGAAACCTATTGCTCTGAAGACAACAGTTAGAGCCGATATAAAGTAAAATAAAATACTTTACTAAGCTTAAAACAATTGTAAATGAGTCAGCAAGCGACCGTCGTCACCCATTGGTCAGAGTTGCATACCATTTATCGTCTACCATAAGCCTGAGTAATTTTACTCATCATATTGCTTAAGCCAGGTAGATGAGAAAGTACTGCCTATATTTATTTGTGAATCCGAAGTAATCCTACCTCCTGGAATTTTGACAATTTTCTGAACGATCGCCAGTCCTGTGTTAGGATTTTTTTGGCGATCGCGGACTTCCACTGTTTGAAAAATTCCCCAGACCTTCTTGTGAACTTTGGAAAGAATACCAAGTCTTTCCAAGCCTTTTAGCATTAAAAAGATTAATTGTCCACTTTGATTGCTGAAGCGTCTAACTTGTCGCCCGTAAGTCTCCCACCATATGGAGGCACGAGTAATTACCTTTGGTAGTTGTGCTTGAATTCCTTTTGAAATTGTCCACCAATGAGCCTGATAATTCAGGTCATGTGGAAAAGAAGAGGGCGAAATCTTAACCCCCCAGCCCCAACCCTACAAGGGTTAGGGAAAATTCAAAGCCTCTCAAAAGCAGGAGAGAGGAATGGAAGTAAGGTTTTTCAGAACCCGTGAAAAATCAGAACTTCCATCTGTTGTAATTTGTTCATTTTTGTCAGCTTTTTTTCAAAGCTTTATACAAGATAATAGTAATTAACTGATGGAAGATAGGAACTAAGCGGATGAGTGTAAATAAATATAATATGGACTTTCATTGCGTTTAATTATGCCTGCCTACTTAAAAGCTGAATTTTGAGCAAACGGAGCAATTTTGCACTATTCTCAATATTTCATACTTTTTGTGTAAGTATCTATATATCTCCAGCTAGATATGTCCTCTATCTAAATACTAAAATATAAGATGTTTCTTATTTCTATCGGTGGATGCAGACTGGTTGAAAAATCATCTATCTTTAGTTTGGGAAAATAGATAGATAGCGCTTATAAAAGCTAATACTTTGAAAGATTGCAAACAGCGTAAGAGTAAGTGTAGCTATGAATGAAATTAGTATTATTTTAATTGAAGATCACGACTTAACGCGAATGGGGCTACGAGCGGCATTACAATCTCACAGCGCATTGAAAGTAATTGGCGAAGCGGCAAATGCTACCCAAGGATTAAAACTTTTAGAAACGGCAAAGCCAGATGTAGCTGTTGTAGATATCGGCTTGCCTGATATGGATGGCATCGAACTCACCCGTAAATTTAAACGCTACCAAGCTGAAACTGGGCAAGGCACAACGAAGATTCTGATCCTGACAATGGATCATACAGAGGATGCTGTACTTGCAGCTTTCGCAGCGGGTGCTGATTCTTATTACATGAAAGAAACAAGTATCAGTAAATTAACGGAAGCAATCCAAGCAACTCACGGCGGTAACTCTTGGATTGATCCGGCAATTGCCAACGTGGTATTGCGGAAGATGCGGCAAGGTATTCCTGGAGAGAGCCAAAGCTCTGGCAAGCCGAAGACTGTAAAAATTGAGGCGCTGGCGTCAGAATATGAGCAAGTTTTAGAAACATACCCTCTGACTCAACGTGAACTAGAAATCCTAGAGTTGATTGTAGCTGGGTGTAGCAATGGGCAAATTGCCGAGAAACTTTATATTACAGTTGGTACTGTGAAAACCCATGTTCGTAATATTCTAAATAAATTATGTGCCGATGACCGTACCCAAGCTGCTGTTAGGGCCCTACGTTCTGGGTTGGTGGCGTAAGGGATGAGGGGATAAGGGGACAAGGGCAATAACCATGCCCAATGCCTCTTTAACTCAATCGTTCCTGTAAACATTCTGCAATGCGTAATGCGGCTCCCGGTTTACCCATGCGTCGTAGACCATTTTCGGCAATAATTTGCAAAATATCAGGATTTTTGAATAAGGATTGGACTATTTGGGCAACTTCTGCTGGCTGCTCGACTAAAATCAAAGATGAGCCTAAATGACGACTTTGAGCTTCAGCAAAGCCCTGGTTAAATTGGGGGCCATTACCGGGAATCGCGATCGCAGGTTTCCCTAAACCGATAAACTGTTCTGTGGCTGTACCTGCCATTGCGATCGCTAAATCTCCCAAATGCAGACAGTCATTATAAGCTTGTTGTGTCAGCAATAGATATGCATTCCTTTGTTTAAATGTCAAGACATTTGGATCAGAGATTTCGAGAGGAGATGCTGATTGAGTGCGCCAGCCTTGGGATTGCACAGTTTGGGATAAAATATTAGAGTCTAAATTAGGAGCGATCGCACCTAAAAAGACTACTGTGCCAGAAGTATAGAACACTGAATCTCGCTCCTGGAAACTTGCCATCAACGCAGATACGGCAATCATAATTGTTTCCCAGTTAGTGTATGCCTCTGGTGGACGGGAACCAGGAAGAAGAGTCACCATCAAAGGTCGAACTGTCTCTTGCTGTTGACTATTTTGACTATAAAATTGTTGGCGTGAAAAGGTCGGTTGCAAATCATCCATCATGGGATTACCCAAATTAAAAGCTGGAATTGGCCATTGTTTTAATGTTTCCGTCGTCAGTGTATCTCTAGGGAACACTGCCTTACAACGGCGACGACTCATTAACCAACGTTCCCAAGGATGGTAAACTGAACCAGAAAAGTTTTCCCAACGCGCATCTTTGGATTTCCGTGGTAATAATCCAGCTTCATCCCGCACATAATATTCAGATTTCGCCGTACCCACAAAAGCATAATTAGCGCCACTGAAAGTTGCAAACAATAACGGGACAATATCTCCCACAGCTAAAATTGCTCTTTTATTACCTAATTTTTTTTGAGAACTCACCCAACGGCGGACAGCTTTAATCTGGCTGAGGGTAAGTTGCAATAAACCACCGCGTACATCCCGCACTAATTGGCGTCCATCCATATAAATAAAGCCGCCAGAAGGCATAGTGCGGACTGAACCGATCAGAGGGATATTCAACTGTTGATAAGCACGTCCCTCGCCCACCAGAGATAAAGCAAATATCTCTGGTGGGTTTGATTGTTGTTGGAGTTCTTGCAAAATCCGAACTGCAATTACATCTTCTCCATGACCATTACTTAATACAAGTAACCGCAAAGGAGAAGTTGCAGCTTGGGAGTTAGAGGATAGGGATAAGTGAGATACATTACTCATAAGAAACAAAACATCGATATTAACAGTCTGTTTGGGTAAGAGGTATAGATAGGAAAATCGGCGAAGAAGCTGGAAGTTAGTATTATCCCTATTTCTTTACTTCCCTACAACTAACACCAATTTTGCATCCGTAGTATTGTTTAAAATTCCTGGAATAGCCTTTTGTTCAAGACTTTTAATCTAAAATCATTCGACTGAGCTTCCCCGTACCCCTACGGGGAAGCAAGCTACGCGTAGCGTTCCGCAGGAAAGTCCAAAATTAAAAATTGGTATAACTCCCAGTTAATTAGATTAAATATTATGCGAGTTTCTGCTACTGCAATTTTTACTTTAACTACTTTAGCTGCTGGCAATGTCACTCAGCAAGCAACGGCTGCACCTCCTAAAACCGTTACTCCAACTGCAAAAGCAGGTAACTTGGTAATTAAAAAATTTTACTGATTTTTTGCTCATGGTTAATAGTCAGACAGCAAAACTCAGACTTGAGCAATTTGCAGACAGACTTGTAAATCATAGAAGCGATCGCTTTTAATGTAGTTAGAGCCGAGTCAGTGAGTTGGTCTTTAGGCGTTGTAGCAAGTAGGATGTCGAATCAAGTTTCCTGCTTGACATCACGGACGTGGAAGACAACTTGAGTCTGTTTTTTCCTTCAGGATTTCTCTACTCCCGCGTTATCCTATGAAAAAGATAAAACTGTTGTGATCGTGGGGAGGTTTTTCCCGCTTAGGGAGTTCCAACAACTAAATCATCCTGTAGGATAGACAGGCGAAAACCCTGCCCTGTAAAAAATATGGGAAAATTTTTTGGAAATCCCTCAAGACTCAGAACTCGCTACTTAATCTGCTCACTCAGGACTCAGGACTCTCTATGTTAGCAGGCACAATTTTGCAGGATGGAAAATATACCCTAATTCAAGAAATAGGGCGGGGTGGCTTTGGCATTACGTTTAAAGCTACCCATCGCTATTTGGGTCAGGAGGTGGTGATGAAAACCATCAATGAACGGCTGCGACAACATCCTGATTTCGCGAAATTTGAGCGCCAATTCCAAGATGAAGCCAGACGATTAGCTACGTGTATCCACCCAAATATAGTTCGAGTCAGTGACTTTTTTGTTGAAGCTGGACTGCCTTACATGGTGATGGAATACATTCCTGGCGAAACCTTGACAGACGCATTTGTATTACCAGGGATACCTTTGCTAGAAGCCACAGCAATTCATTACATCCGGCAAATTGGGGCAGCTTTGCAGGTAGTACACAACAACGGTTTGCTGCACCGAGATGTCAAACCAGATAATATCATCCAACGTCTTGGAACACAGGAAGTAGTGCTGATTGATTTTGGCATTGCCAGGGAATTTAATGGCAGTGTCAGGCAGACTCACACGGGTATGGTTTCTGAGGGTTATTCTCCAATTGAGCAGTACCTAACGCAAGCGCCGCGCACACCCGCCACGGATGTTTATGGTTTAGCCGCAACTTTGTATGCCCTGTTGACTGCTCAAGTTCCTATACCAGCATTATTGCGCGATCGCGAGCAAATGCCTTCCCCCCGCGAACTGCAACCACACTTGAGTGCTGCTGTCAATCAGGCAGTAATGCGCGGTATGGCGATGGAGTCTCGTTTTCGGCCAGCGACAGTTGCTGAGTGGTTACAACTGCTACCTGGAGATGGGGCGAATATGACACCGGAAGCCTTAGCCACTTACGCAGTGCCAACTGTCAATTTATCTGCCCAACAGGCAACATTAATTGGGAAAACTACCCAAAATCGCCTTCATAGACCATCTGTGTTGGTGCAGCCCAACCCAGGCATCGCCAAGGAGACTGTAGTGGCGAAAAAACTGGGGTCATCTAAAATATTCATTGGTATAGGTGTAGCCTTGGTTGCCGCTACAGCAGGTTTTGGCATCACTAGAATCTTACCCAAATCTCAGCCGCAGCCAACCGTAAAACCGCTTTTTGAACAGCCAACTCAAAAGCCAGCCGCGAAAGTACCTAGCTTCGAGAATGGTGAACAGACTAACACCACCTCAAGAACTGAATCAGCACCTGTTTCTAATTCCAAGCAGCGGCGGCGTAATCGTCGTTCTTCCCCGCCAGAAACTCCCAGCAACCCTACAGGAGAATCACAACGGCGTGATTTGGAACAATCCGCACCTTTACCTAAGGTTTCACCTACACCCTCGCTAGTAGAGAAACTACGGGCGATCCGGTCATCTCGTAATGCTTCCCCGGCACCATTGCCACAAAATAACTCACCTGTTTTTAAGCAAAATTCTGCCTCCCCTCAGCCTCTAAATCGATCACATCCTGTGGTTATACCAACAGCACCGTCAACCGAATCCAAACAGTCAGATCCTTCTGGTGTAGTAGTACCAACACAGGAAACACCAAATTCACCGATTCAGAGTCAACCTCAAAATGAGAAATTTCCGGAAAAATTGGGAGATGATAACAATTAAAGGGTTCTTTATTTGATATTGCCTACAACAATTTCCCCCTTCTTATTAATTTTCACCGGATTCTTGGGAAAAGCTTGATTATTCAAATAACGCATAAGTCTTACAGTCTGAAAACGCTGATCAATATGAGGGATTCCCTGCCTATCCATCCGAACAGGAATAATTTTACTTGATACCAAATTTCCCGCTGGGTTGAGTTTAACTTCTAAAATCATTGAGTCACCCGTCTGGGCATTTGTAGATAAAGTCCGGTATCCCAGAAAGTTTCCTAAAGAATAGGCAATGATTTTTCCTTTATAGATTTCCATCGCTCTCGGAACGTGAGGGCCATGTCCAAGTACTAAGTCTGCTCCCACATCAATCATATTTCGAGCAAACTTGATCGAATTACCTCGATTTTCTCCATAAAAAAACTCTGCCTGATTCTTAACTTGTAGTGCCGCCGTTCCTTCGGCGCCAGCGTGCATCGATACTATTATAATGTTGGCTTTCTTTTTGGCTTCTGCTACGAGTTTTTGGGCTACTCCTAAATTATGGATGGAATTATAAATTTCATAAGGAGAAAACCCGATCATTGCCACAGAGATATTGTTAGCTTCTAAATAGAGAATTTGATTTTTATGACCTAATGTTGCAATGCCCACAGCCTCAAGATTTTTCTTTGTATCTTTAAATCCTACTGTGCCAAAGTCCATTGCATGGTTATTCGCCATATTAAACACATTAAAACCAGCTTCAGCAAATAGCTGGGCATATGCAGGTGGGGAGCGAAAGGCAAATACTTGTCCATTACTAATATCTTTGGCAGTGTAGGGATAATTAGTTAAGCTACTTTCAAAGTTACCAAATAAGATATCAGATCCTTGCAACTGAGTTCTCACTGACTTTGGTAATAATTGATCTCGAAAACGGGGTAATCTATAATTAGGAAAATTAGTGCCGGGAATAATATCTCCAACGGCTTTGATGGTAATAGTGTCTGGAAAGGTTTGTTGTTTTGTTGTTGATGGCGTAAGTTCAGGGATAGGTAATGGAAATTTCACAGGCTTGGTAGGTGTAGTAGCAGCGTTTAATCGCTGTGATTGCCCAAGCCGGATAATGACTCCTACACTAATACCCAGATATAAACAGATGCTGATAAAACTAAATGAGAGCACTCTCCCCATGCTGTGATTAGCCATTGTTCACTCCTCACACGATGGCATTAGTTTACCCCAAAAAAACTCAAAGTTCTAATGCCTTAGATCAATATCTGAGAGAATGTTTGAAAAGTCATGATTGATGGATCAAATATTTGTTTACCCTACCCTAACCCTCCCCTTATAAAGGGAAGGGAACTATATTTTCTGGTTTCTCCCCTTATAAAGGGGGGTAATAACTCAATTAAAATCACAGCCAATCACTTTTAAAACAACCTCTGAGTTTGTAAAGGAATTAACTGAAAAATTATGCAGTCGCCCATAAGTGAAAGTCTGTTTCGGTATAGATGAAAATATTAGCGCCCACGAATTAGTAAACGAAATTTTTATAGATTTATTGACTAAAACTTATAACAAAATTAGCCAAAAATATCAAAGCAATATGATTATTCAGCCCAATAATATTGAAGAAATTAATATTTATAATAGTTCGGAATTTATATAATATTTTAAATCTTATGTCAATAATAAATATAACATTGTATATACTTATTATTTAACTATAGTTACATAACTTAAACCAATTAAACCAGATAACTTTAAGCTTAAATAATTGAAATGCTTACAAAATAAAGAAAAACGGAGAGGGGGGGATTTGAACCCCCGTTGGGTTTCCCCAAAACGCATTTCGAGTGCGTCACCATCAACCACTCGGACACCTCTCCAGCTATTTATTTACAGATTTGAGTATCTATTGTATACTCAAATGCCATGAAGTAACGGAAATTTTAGCGTATTTCCTATACTACTATAACATTATCGCTTTTTTTGTGTAACGGAATGCTCCGGTAACGCGCAAGCCCAAGACATTTCTCATTATCGTGGTTGATGCAATTACCCAGTGAGTCAATGACACCCAGACAATATTATTATGGTGGTGTTGGCGCAGCGTCTTGTTGAGAAGGCCGATCCTCTGACTGAGGTCAGTTTTTTACACCAACTGAAAACTACTCCACCCGATTGCTACGAAAAAGTTTGCAAACGTTGGTCAGAATTTCAACCAAGTCAAATACCCTAAAACTTACTTTATTCATCAATGCTCAAGTCAAAATCAATCAACATTCCTAAACCAACTCGCTATCAAAATGCGGCGATAGATTATTACATGGGAATCACAGATTCCTCCTATCTCCATTATGGGTATTGGGAGCCACTACCTACTGCTGGTGAAGAATTGACTGTAACTCGCCTGCGTGCGGCGCAAGTTGCTTATGCAGCCAAGCTTTTGAGTTTTATTCCAGAGGATACAAAAACTGTGCTTGACGTAGGTTGTGGTATCGGTGGGAACGCAGCATATTTGTGCTCACGCGGTTTCACTGTTGAGGGATTAGCACCCGATGTACTTCAACAAGAGAAGTTTATCAAGAATACCAACTCTCAAGTACCTTTCTACTTAACGAGATTTGAAGATTTTCACACTTCACACTCCTACGACTTAGTTCTGTTCAGTGAAAGCAGCCAATATATTGCTGCTGACGATTTGGCTCAAGGTGCGGCTCGTTTATTGAGTAGTGGTGGCTACCTACTGCTTGCGGATATGATGCGCTCTGATGCTGGATATCGAAAGGGCATTTTTTCTAATTGTCATGTCGTTAGTGAGCTTCAAGCAGTGTTGATAAAAGCTGGATTCAAGTTAATTAAGACTGAAGACATTTCCAGCCAAATTGCACCGACGATTGACTTGGGTGTTGATAACTTCCGAACTTTTGGGCTGACTACCATCAAATATATTGCGGATGTTGTAGCGATCGCACTCCCACCATTACACGCGATCGGTCGTTTAGCATTCAAACGCTGGCTGGAAAAGCCGATTGTCGAGGGGTTAGCAGCACGCACCATTTTTGATAACCATCTCTGTTATGAAATTCAACTTTGGCAGTTAGCAATTCATCAGGTTAACTAAGAGGATGTTTGAAAAGTCATAAAGTATACTAAAAACTTTACTTACATTCCTCTCTCTCACTCCTGAGAGGCTTTGAAATCCCCATTCTCTTGCAGGGAAGGGGGGGCTAAATTTTAGAGTACCAGAAATACTTTTCAAACAGCCTCTAAGATGACCTCCGAAATAAACAGCCAACTTGTTGCAGATAAATCTCCTGTAGAACTTTTAGAACAGTGAGAAAATCCTCAAAAACCAATGAGCATCAGTCATTTTGTAGTCTTTATTTTATATTTTTTAATTGGTTTCACTGCAAGTGCTTTTTTTATCTCTCGCCATGTATAAATCATTGCTAGCGAAATTAAAACAGTAATCATAATCTATTGATATCTGTATAAATACATAATTAATTGATGTACTCTATGCATATTTTCGATATTCAACCTTGTGCTTTTTTGTCACAATTCTTGTTTTCAATATTCTAAGTAATGTGTTATTAATCTCTCTTGACATGGGATATTTTAGGGATTAATATGTCAATCAATCCGGATTTGATTAACTCCTTTGGAAAATCTCTGTAAATAAATCCAACACTATCTTCACAGCACTGCATGAAACTACGCTGGTTCTTACTGAGCCTTACAAGTATTCTTTTACTGTCATCTCCAGTAAAAGCGAATCCCAACACGAATCAAGTTAGCAACGTAAATGACTGGAGTGCAAATCAATATAATTTACAACTACCAAAACTTCAATTTATTCCTCCGGTTCCTTTAAGCGATCCTGTCAACCCAATAAATACTTCTAAATTCACTGGTATAGTTCCTCTGGGACGCGAGATATCAGAGCTAAAAACTCCTATTAAAGCATTAATGGAGCGCTATAGATTCCTCACTCCTGGAATGTTTTTTATGGACTTACAAACTGGGGATTATTTTAGTTTTAATGGTGATAAAGCTTTTTCTGCTGCTAGCACAATTAAGTATCCTATTTTGATTGCTTTGTTTCAAGAAGTAGATGCAGGGAGAATCAAACTAGGTGAAACTTTAGTGATGCAACGCAAACATGTCACTGGCGGTTCTGGAGATATGCAGTATCAACGAGTAGGAACTAAGCTTAGTCTCTTGCAAACTGCAACTAAGATGATGACTATTAGTGATAACACTGCTACAAACATGATTATTGACCGTTTAGGTGGTGTATCTAAATTAAATCAAAAGTTTCACCGTTGGGGATTGCAAAGCACTGTAATTCACAGTCTGCTAGGAGACTTTAAAGGAACTAATAAAACTAGTGCAAAAGACTTGGTACGACTGTCAGCTTTGATTACAAATAATCAGTTAATTTCGATGACAAGTCAATCCCAAGTTTTAGGTATTATGATTCATTGTCACAATAGAACATTGCTCCCATCTGGCTTAGGTTATGGTGCAAATATTGCTCATAAAACAGGTACTCTGCGGTTTGTGCTAGGGGATGCAGGTATCATTGAAACGCCATCAGGTAAGCGTTATTTAGCAGGAATTTTTGTCAGAAGACCGAATAATGATAATAGAGCTAGGGATTTTATTCGTCAAGTTTCTCAGGTGATGTATGGCTACTTCGAGCAGCCAAAAGTCAGTCATCTACCTTAATTATTTATTGGGTATGAAGCATAATTAACACTTAATTTTCGAGCGAAACGTCTGAGTTTAGTACTCACGGAGAAAATTGAATCGCTTACACTAATAGCAATCCTGAAGACTGGCAATGTTCAAAGCTGTGATGCCCAATAGCCCATCATAGACATCGCTTCTCTAACTGCCAAGGTATTATGTAGTCGAATACCATGCAGCATACAGCTTGAGGTTTTGCATGAAAGTAGCAGTCTTCAGTACAAAAGTCTATGATCGACATTTTTTGTCAGCTGCAAATTCTCTCACCCAACACGAATTAGTGTTTTTTGAACCCCGTTTAAATCGGGATACTGCTATCCTCGCCGCCGGATTTCCGACGGTTTGCGTATTTGTGCATGACCAGGTTGATGCCCCAACTTTAGAGCTTCTCGCCTCATGGGGAACTCGGCTGGTTGTCCTTCGCTGTGCAGGGTTTAACAATGTAGACTTACAAGCCGCAGCGGATTTAGGAATTACTGTTGTGCGTGTTCCCGCCTATTCACCCTACGGAGTAGCAGAACATGCTGTAGGATTGATTTTAAGCTTGAATCGAAAAATTCATCGTGCCTATAACCGTGTCCGAGAAAGCAATTTTTCTCTAGATGGACTGTTGGGATTTAATTTGCATGAGCGCACAGTGGGGATTGTCGGCACTGGCAAAATCGGTCTGATTTTAGGAAAGATTATGAAGGGGTTTGGCTGTAACTTACTCGCCTATGACGTTTATCACAATCCAGAATTGGAGGCGCTAGGTGGAAAGTATGTAGAACTACCTGAGTTATTTGCCAACTCCGATATTATCTCTCTGCATTGCCCCCTGATTCCCGAAACGCATCACTTGATTAATGCTGAGGCTATAAAACAGATTAAGTCAGGCGTGATGCTAATTAACACTAGCCGAGGAGCGCTGATTGATACCCAAGCAGTAATTGAGGGATTGAAGTCTGGTAAGATTGGCTATCTCGGTGTGGATGTCTACGAACAAGAATCGGAATTGTTCTTTGAAGATTTGTCTGGCGAAATTATTCAAGATGATATTTTCCAACGTCTGACAACGTTCCCCAATGTACTTATTACCGGACATCAAGCCTTTTTTACAGTAGAAGCTCTTTACAATATTGCCGAAACAACTGTTGCTAATATTGCTGATCTTGAACAGGGTCGTCCTTGTGCAAATGAAATTCGCGCTCAACCGTCAGTTTAAGTAATGCTTGGCGATCGCTAAGGGAGCATATTCATTTTGAACGATAGGCAACGCGGAGACTTTGGACTAAAATCACCAGAGATGCGATCGCCATCAAACCGCCCCAAAACCAGTAAGGTAAAAGCAAATACCGCTGCATTTGCGCTGTATCAGAGAGTCCAAGGGGGCCAGCAGACTGACTAAATAGATAATCAAGTTGATGGTACGTACTCACACAAGCTTGTACACCCAGCAATTGAATGGCAAACCCTTGGGCCCAGCGAGGTGCTTTCAGGGCGATACCCAAGATTATTAAACCCAGTAAGGGAATTGCCACCAATCCAAACCAGGAACGTATCCAAATTAATGTGGAAAACAGCAAAAAACTCCCTAATATTTTTAAACAGAGGGTAGCTGCTCTAAAACTGCGGGAAGCCAGAATCAAAGCTGCACCGGCAAGAGGCGGCCCCATTGGTCCTGCTGCTGCGACCATTGCTGGGCCAAGTGGCCCCAATAACGGCCGGATGCCATAAGTTGCGACACCGGAACCATTGCTAAAAATCTGCAACTTTTGAAACTGTCCCCCTAATAGAAGTGCCATTAAGCCGTGACCCATTTCATGAAACCAAGTTGCCAAGATTGTAAATGGGTATAAGATATAATCCCCTCCTGGTATTTGCCACACTAAAGCAGTTGCGATCGCTGCTGCAATTAACCAGGTTAGCCCCATACGTTCAACAACTGGCGGGGCTTCTTTGGTGAGCAAGGGTTTAAAATTTTTGCTTGGTTCCTTCATAGGTCACTCGATTTTGGATTTTGGATTTTAGATTTTAGATTTTCCGGAAAATTCAGAATCTAAAACTGACAGTGTATTTTCTCTATCCTAGTGTAATTATTAAGGTAGTGGGGTTGCTGGGCAATGCAACAATTCGCACATCAAAGCGACGGCTGTAAACTATGGCGCTATCAAAAACAACATAGTTATCCGTCGCTTGTCTGATGCGGTTCATTTGTTTATCCTCCTTTAATGATGCCGGAGGATGGGCAGAAAATACCTAGACTGATGTCACAATTGATCGAGAATCAGTTAAGCAAGTTGAAATAGGAATGTCATTAAGTCTCCTTTACCCAAGCTGATGCGATCGCCTGGTCGCAAGCGGTGACGATTCCCCGGTAAGAGCGGCAAATTATTAATGTAGGTGCCATTGGAACTTCCCACATCCTCTACATAGTGAGCGTCTCCCTCGACGCGAATATCTGCATGAATCCGCGAGACAATTTCTGAATTGGGAAATCCTGAAACATCTATATCAGGGGGAATCCGGTCATTGAGCTTGCCGATATGAATCACAGAGAGATTTTGCGGCAATTCAATTAACCGATCACTTTGAACGTGGATTAACCGCGCTGTAACCTGCTGCAATTGCGTTCTGGCAGCAGTTGCAGTTGATGCTGCTGCTGGCGGGGGTAGTTCGGCTTCGGAGGCTGGCGTTGGTTCCAAAGGTGGTGGAGTTGGAATACTTTGCCCAGAAACTACGGGTTGAGCTACAACGGTTGGCGGTGGTTCTGGGAGGCTGCTTTCTGTAACAGATACCTGTGGCGGAGCTACTGGGGTAACTGCCACCTCTGTTGGTGGTAAAGATGAGCCGGAGGGATGGGAATTAGTAGAACCGCTTATTCCCAAAGCATCTGGTTGTAAAAGTTCTAACAGTGGATCGGGTGGATCTAACGGCGGAACTTCCACAGGAATATCGGGAGTAACTGTTGCAGCTACCGCAGTATGAACATGTGGAACTCCTGCGGAATGAAGGTTATAGCCACACTGACCGCAGAATGCAGCATCTGCCTGCACAGTTGCCCCACAACTGGGACAGTTAGTAGTCGCGGGTAAGGGTGTATAGCAAGCTTCACACTGGACAGCGCCGTCAGGGTTAGGATGATTGCAATTAGGGCAGACGATCATCGATATTTAGCCTTTGTTCAAGATCATCATAAATATAGGTAGGACTGGCAAGCAGAGAGCGGCCCTAGCTTTAGATTCTAGCAATTACTGCTGATGGAACAATGAATTGGACACTCTGACGCGAGGAAAGGAGCAGGGGAGCAGAGGGGAAGTTACAGTAAATCTTTCTGCCCCTTTGCACTGCCTCTTGCGCCCAATGCCCCATTGTTCAATGTTGGAGTTCCAAACCTGCTGCCGCATCTAGCAGCCACCAAAGTTCGCCTTGGGGCTGAATTAAGCGGGATGGGTAAGTGAAGTCATCGGCTACAGGTGCAAAGACTTGCGCCAAAGCTGGTCGTTTATTAGCACCAGCAACTAGAAAAATCACACTGTTCGCAGCGTTGATGAAGGGGTATGTGAAACTTATCCTGGGGTTTCCGTCTTTGTTACCCACAGTCAGCAGGCGATCGCGTACTTTGAGAGCCTCTGTGTGGGGAAACAAAGATGCGGTATGTGCATCATCACCCATTCCTAGTAATACTACATCCAATGAGGGAAACTCGACCCCAGGAGAATTGAAAAATTCTTTGAGTTGTTGTTCATACTTAGCAGCAGCCAGTTCTGGATTGGCTTCTAAAGTTGGTACGGGATGAATGTTAGCCGCTGGGATGTCAACACGATCTAGCCACGCCCGACGCGTCATCAGTTCATTGCTATCGGGGTGATCTGGTGGTACATAACGCTCATCCCCCCAAAATATATGAATTTTATCCCAAGGCAATTTTTGATTAGCGATCGCTTCATACAACGGTTTAGGTGTACTACCGCCAGATAAAGCGATGGTAAACCGCCCCCGCTGCTCAATGGCAGTTTCTAACTTGGATAGAATTAATTCTAGCGCTCGTGCAACTAGTGCTGGCTGATCCGGTAGAACTTCAACGGTTTTGTTCATGGCTTCATCATATTGCTGGCTTCCAGCAATACAATACCGAACTTATTACAATCCTCCTTTTTAACTTTTGAAACATTTAACATCGTGGATTAAGTAGGCTGGAAAAATATAGACGCTCATTATCATTTTTAACGGTGAGTTGTCAGTAGTCAGGCGTACTAACTACTAACTACTTTCATGATTATTTTTATTTACACCCAGTTACTTGATACTTTGTTGAGTAACGCCATAGAGGATACATTTATTAATTCTTATTAAAAATTAATAAAACTAATTAATTACAAACAATGCTTCCCAGTCAGCGATCGCTTCGCGTTGGGCGATTAACAATTGCTGAATTCCTTTTTGAGCGACATCTAGGAGTTGATCCAACTGAGTACGGCTAAAGCTACCTTCTTCGGCTGTTCCCTGGACTTCAATAATTCCCAGGTGTTGATTCATTACCACGTTAAAATCTACTGTTGCAGCCACATCTTCAATATAATTTAGATCCAAAAATGGCTCTTTCTCCAGTAATCCTACGGAAACTGCTGCTACCTGTCCACACAGAGGCGATCGCTCCAACGCGCCCGACTGCAATAATTTAGAAATCGCATGAGCCAACGCGACAAAAGAGCCTGTAATCGCTGTTGTCCTAGTTCCAGCGTCTGCTTGCAAAACATCGGCATCTACAGTCAGCGTGCGTTCTCCCAGAGCCTCAAAATCCACTGCTGCGCGTAAGCTACGGCCAATTAGACGTTGAATTTCTTGCGTCCGTCCAGATAATTTCAATAATTCCCTTTCTTGGCGTTTTTGAGTAGCAGATGGTAGCATCCGGTACTCAGCAGTCAACCAGCCTTTACCAGTTCCTTCGAGAAACTTCGGAACTCCTTTATTAACGCTAACAGTACAAAGTACTTGAGTATCACCGCATCTTGCGAGAACAGAACCGGGGGCAAAGCGGGTGAAATTAGGGTAAAAGCTGATCGGACGTAGTTCGTAGGGAAGACGGCCGTCTGGACGCTGCCAAGCCATTGGAGTTGCCTCAATTACAATACTGCCTTAAGGTTACCAAAGTGATTGTAAATCATCATTTTAGGGGCATTAGGCAATTCAATCTAAAATTCTTACTCCCCTGCTTCTTTTCTAAGGAACTGAAAGCAGAGTCAAAATATTTTGCTGCACCATATCTGGTGACTGGTCGCCGTTGATGGTCAATAGGCGGCGACGACGGTCGTAATATTCTAGGATGGGAATGGTGTGATCATAGAATAATTCTACACGGCGTTGCACGATTTCCGGTTGGTCATCTGGTAGCGATCGCCCCAAGGATCGGCTAACCATGACTGCTTCTGAGACTTGGAGATAAATTGCCCAATCTAGCTTTTGTCCGGAATTATCCAAGAAAAAATCTAATTCTTTAGCTTGGAAGGCAGTACGGGGATAGCCTTCTAACACCCAAGCACAGTCAATATCTGGTTGTCTGAGGCGAATTTTGATCAATTCAATGATCATTTCGTCTGGAACTAACTCCCCTTTTTCCATGTAGGGCCGTGCATGGTAACCTAGTTCACTCAAGCTAGCGTAAACCGAAAGAGAAGTCCGGGGATCGGCTTGTGACCATCGAAATTTCGGGATATGCTGATCGCTAGATATTGCTTCCCGTAAAATCTCTCCTGTAGAAATCAGAGGAATATCAAAGTATCTGCAAAGCCTTTGTCCTTGAGTGCTTTTCCCCGATCCTGAACCTCCCAGAATCACCAATCTCACAACAATTAACTCCTCATCTTGTCAAATTCACTGCTTGTTAAGTCTGTTTTGCCCAAACAACCGGGAAATCTAACATTTAGCGATTTTCAGCCGTTATGCCCAGCTTTTTTGAAATAATTGGAACTCTAACTCATGTGTTTTCATTTTTACAACTACTTTCAGAGAAAAAACGAAAATAACTCTTGACTTCAGCACAAACGTAGTGTTTGACTAAGAATGCAATTTGCCAAATCCACCACACCTGTGAAAAACAGATTGATTATACAGGCAGATTTGTAATAATTACGGTTAATAAGAGGACTCTTGGGATAGGGGGACTTTGGGGTTACCCCATAGATAAATCTATTTGTTCTGAAAACTTGGACGCCTTATACCTCGTTGCAAGCAATCTCGGAAGAAATTTTTCTTTTTCTGCATAAATGAATTCACTCTTCTTGAAAAGAAAGTAGACAAGGGGTTTTTCTTTTTTCCCTAAGTCCCCAAATCTGCCTTCCCAAGAGTCCTCTTCGGTCAGTAGAAAACCTTAATTTATTGTATTTTTTTGAACTTAACCCTATGGTTGCCCAGCTAGAAACTCCAAGTATCAATTCAACCCTTCCCTTACCATATCCAGTTGAAGGACTAGTGCAAGTTTTCACTAGCTCCCATCGCAACTTTTTTACGAGCGTTATGGCTCAATCACTGAGAATAGCGGGACAAGGAACGCCAGTATTAATAGTGCAGTTTCTTAAAGGAGGTATTCGTCAAGGACACGATCGACCCATACAATTAGGGCAAAATTTAGATTGGATTCGCTGTGATTTGCCTCGTTGTATCGATACGCCACATTTAGACGATACGGAAAACGAAGCCTTACAAAAGCTGTGGCAGTATACACAGCACATAGTGGGTGAAAGTAAGTATTCTCTCGTAGTCTTAGATGAGTTAAGTTTAGCGATTAACTTTGGTTTAATTCCGGAAAGTGAAGTTTTAGCCTTTCTGGCAAAACGCCCTCCCCACGTTGATATCATTCTCACAGGGCCAGAGATGCCAAAATCTCTCTTGGATGTGGCAGATCAAATTACAGAGATTCGCCGGAGTTATCGACCCTAGACAATCTCAGGATTTGAGATTTCGGATTTTATAATCTTCAATCAGAGGGTGTGTTAAAGTTCGTGGACACACCTTACTGTTCTAGCAACAGATGTCGGATTGAGGAGAAATTGAGCGGCTTGTTGTGCCGTTACTTGAGATAACTGAATCTGTTTGAGGGTGACTAAACCTTCATTGACAAAGGAATCTCTTACTAATACTTTCTCGCCGCTATTGAAAGAAGTTTCATAAAACACTTCCTTAATCCCTGCGGAGATAATTAATTTCAAACAAGACAGACAAGGTTCTAGGGTAACGTAAATACTTGCACCATCTGTTGAAGTACCATGCTTTGCAGCTTGTGCGATCGCATTTGCTTCCGCATGTATAGCCCTTGAGGGTAAACTTTTGCTAGCATCACAGCTACTTAACCCTGGATAACAGTATCCCTGAGCCGTACAATGGGCGGAACCTGATGGTGAGCCATTGTAACCTGTTGCCACCACCTGCTTATTTTTCACAATCACAGCACCTACTCGAACAGCCAGGCACGTTGAGCGAGTCGCTGCAAGTTTAGCCAACATCAGAAAGTATTCATCCCATGTTGGCCTTTGCTCATCACAAACCATTATTTACTATCCTGAATGTATTTAGCCCCTGTTTTCAAACACTCAGAGGCTCTCTGTAATTCCATACCCAAATATCCAGCATGATCTGCACGTATTGAAGGCGAAGCAGCGCAAATTTCTCTAAGTAATTTCAAGGCATCTTTACCGGAATAGCAACTTACAACCTCACCACTACCGGGAGTTGTTTGTGTAACAACTATTTCCTTTTCTGCAATCTCGACTAAAAAATTTCCCGCAGGATCGTAGTAATCTATTTTTCTACAAATGTTAGCATACTGTTGTTTGATCAGTTGCTCGGCGTTGCTCCAAGTATCATCATATATATGAGCAGACTGACTGATGGTAATAAGTGGCCCCATTTTCAATTCATATTCAGAACGTTTAGCAATTTCATCCCTAATATGTCGTTGCAAAGCCCTCAATCCCATTGCATTTGCAGGCCATGCAGCAAACATATCATTACTTCTAAGAGTTGCAGTTAGTGATAATTCATTATCAACCACTCTCAACCAAATATGATTAAGACAAGGGCTACCACCTTTTTCATGGTCTTTTACATCCCATAAATTCATCACTGCACTAGCAGCATCAATTTCTCCAATTAACTTTTGAATCACCTGGTCAATTTGGTCACGCTCAAACCAAGAACGTAAACGTTGACCATATGTATATTTCAACCCTTCCCTAGAAGGTGCATCATCTAAAATCTGCGAAACATATTCTTTAAGAAAAAAAGGGTCAATTGGCAAATAATTCGGCTCAGGAAAATAAAAGTTAGCAGGCTCATCAGTAACAATTGCCATTAAATCAATTAATTCTTGCCATTGCCCATCATAGCCAGTTGGTCTAATTGTTCCTGTTGTCTTAATCCGATGAATGATTTTTACCCAAGTTTCTGCTATAGTCTTACCCTCAATTCTGTGACCGTATCTCGGGCCCGGTAAGACAGTTGGCTTAACAGTAGGCATGGGAAATTCTATTGGCAAACCCCATGCAGCAAGCGCTTTCTGTTGGACATATGACTTAATTAGACTAACGGCTTCAGAGATGGATTTGGTTTCTTGCTCCTTTACTGAGTCGCGCAGGTGTTCTAAAGCACTAGCTTTCACTTCAAGATCAATATATCCAGCGATAGAAGAGCGAATTACCCAGCAAGGCAACCCAGTATCACAAACACTTTCTTCAAAGCCTTTGCGGAAAAAGTCCAGCAAGCACTGACATGCACCCGCGTTATTGTCTTCCTTCGTAGCGTTGAGAACAACTAAATAGCGGACGTGGGGATTCAACAGCAAATTGCGAATTAGTAAGTTTATCCCTCTTGTAGGTGAGTATAGTTGCCCAATTACAGCATAATCTTCGGGTTGTAGGTGTTTAGCGATCGCCTGCTTCACTGTCCACCCTGTAATCACTGCTGTTTGCCCATGTCCATAGATTAACTGGTTGGGCTTGTGCTGTGCTTGGTAATGAAATTGGGTTACTTGACCCGTTCCTGTCATCGTTGGTTAAAAGTAAAACCTAACTAGTTTAACATCCAATCACAATTAACACTAATTTGGAAAGTTGATTCTTGAGATTGACCTGAGATGCAAGAGAACCACAAGCGATCTGTTTACCAGTTAGTTGAATTTCTCATAAATATTATGAGCGCTCTTTTCCTTGCTACAGCTAGGGTTATGCCTCCCACAGGTACTTACTCTACAACCCGATCACTATTTTTAGTTTACAAATATTAATATTTTTGTTACAGTTATTTACATAAAGAGAAGACAGGGAAAAAACCATGCGTACAAACACTGCTATAATTGACGACCAAGGCAAGCTGAACAACTTTGCGATCGAGCCAAGGGTTTATATAGATGAGCAAGGCGATCGCACTGGCTTCACTCCTTTTGCAGAACTGCTCAACGGTCGTTTAGCAATGATTGGTTTTGTCTCTCTGATAGCATTAGAAGTATTCACAGGACACGGCATCGTTGGTATTTTGACAAGCCTGTAAAAACTGATTCCTGTAACATAACTCTCAATAAATTAAGAGACGGTAAATTTACCGTCTCTTAGATTTATGGAAAACTTAGTGGTAGAGTAAAATATACTGATAGCAAAAGCCGTTAGTTATCAGCGTCGAGTTATCAGGTAAATTATGGTTTTAACTGCTTCAACGATGTTGCCGCTAGGCACGAAAGCACCAGATTTTGATCTACCGGAAGTGGTATCTGGAAAGGCAACTTCACTTTCAACCTTTGCAGATAAAAAAGCGCTGTTGGTAATGTTCATTTGTCGGCATTGCCCATTTGTCAAGCACGTCCAAAAAGAGTTAACGCAGTTAGGAAAAGATTATTTTACAGGTGATTTAGCGATCGTCGCTATCAGTGCTAACGATGCACACAATTATCCAGATGATGCGCCAGAGTCGTTACAAGCATTTGCCACAGAACAAGGGTTTAATTTTACCTTATGCTATGACGAGAGCCAGGAAACGGCAAAGGCTTACACAGCAGCTTGTACGCCTGATTTTTTTGTATTTGATGACCAACGCCAACTTGTTTATCGGGGACAATTAGATGATAGCCGCCCCAGTAATGGTAAACCCGTGACAGGCGCAGATTTACGCGCAGCCATTGAAGCAGTGCTGGCGGGTAAACCTGTTACAAGTGAGCAAAAGCCAAGTGTTGGTTGCAATATTAAATGGAAACCTGGAAACCAACCCAATTATTTTGGTTGAAAGGGACTAGATATTGGGTATTGGGAAATCTTCTTAGTCCCCAGTTTCTAATCCCCAGTCCCCATGACTATCAGTGTTTAATTTCCAAATTCAGTATGTAGCATCCTAATTGAACTTTTTCGGACCATAATTCATATTCCAGACGCAAATGCTCTGGTAAAGGATGTCCGTTGAGAATTAAATTACTAGTAAAATTTCGTAAACGAATTGGATTGTTAGGTTGCAATGATTCAGTTGGCAACCAATAGCGACTAATACCATAAACGCCCTGTTCCCAAAAGTGACGATAACTCACTTGAGCATTACCTTGCATAGTCATGATGACCCGATAAGGGGAAATCTCCAGCCACAAAATTCTGGGACTGTTAGGAGCGTAAGCTTTACTCTTACTTTTGAGAAGTGTGTCCTCTGGACTTAGGACACTCTCTACTTCGCAGCTAATTAAGGGTGGTGCAGTTAATAGCAAATGGAACCGATTAGTATCTTTTTGATACAATGTCCCGGCAGTTTCAACAACAGACCAGATTGGTAAGTCAGTGGAAATAAGCGATAAGCACACGGGCTTGCGGTGATGGGTCAGCATGGGAGCGATAAGGGCTAATAGCTATTGAACAAAGTGAAATGAACACTCTAGCTGTCTAATAGGTCAGGGTAAGAAACTAAATAGTAAAACAAGCTTAATATTAATGAATCCGTTGATTTGTTAAGCTACACAAATCCGGATAGAAACAGGTAGAATGTCAGCTTAGACAGCAAAAACAGTACTTTTCTAGAGACCTAATTCGTAAGTAAAGCTTGTAAATATTCTAAGGCTATAGCCTCAAAACAGTGGGACTCGTTGTAGATGCTAAGAAACCTTCTTAAGGGAGACTTTCGGAGATTGGAGTAAGTTTTATACAGCAAAAAGCGATAGATACTAGTACCGCAAGACGGAAGTCAAAAGTCACTTGTACTGAGCGGAGCCGAAGTAAAAGTGACTCATTCAAAAGAATTATATTCCTTGCTCTTGCGCCATTTTGAATGGTTGGTTTATTTACGCGCCTGCTGTACTAGGCAGGAAGTCACCAGCAGCGACTTTGTTTTTCTCTGCTGAACTTCCAGTATATTCAAAAGCCAGTGTATCCTAATGTCGGCTTCTGTTATAACCGTAGAAACTCACGAAGAAAAACTCATGAAGACCTTTCTCACAAGTTAATTATTCAGCGGTCCTCTTTGGGCTATCTTTACAGGGTCGCATCCAGGTGGCTGGGGATCTTCACCATGCTCTAATGTTGGGCGAGCCGAAGGTGAAACCGAAATTCAGTAACTTCTCTCAGGAACGTGGATTAAATAAAATGCAAAACTTCATCCTGTATCTAGCTTCCCTCTCCAATATATCGGAGAGGGATTGAGGGTGAGGTAAGCTAGGGACATAAATTGTATGTTATTTAATTCTTGTTCCTTAGGAGAAGAACCCCGTAGCACTGCTAGTTGTTTTCAAGCTATGAATGCCAAAATTTCGGAACTTTGGGGCTGAACGAGAATTCACCCAGAAACCAAAAGCTTAACCGAACCCTATTGAAACAACACCTGTTTGTTTAATGTTAAGAAATATTTCGTTAATAGCATCTATGACTGGTGACGTGGATCACAAAGGATAAAACGCGTTACATTTATTTACGATATCTTCAGTACACCTTTATATATCTAATGTTTCATCACTCTAGAAAACGAGAAATCAGATGCCATTTTTAAATATAAGACAAGAAATGGGTTTGAGTTTTTATTTTCTAATACAATGCACAAAATTGTGACTTTTTGACAAAAGCCACTTGTAAGAAGGATTCTAAATTATTCTCTCACAATAGTGATGATAGAGCGTTAAACCTATTTAAAAGGAAATTGCATGTGGATCGTCAAAATTGCTTTACGTCTTCCGTATACATTCGCGATCGCTGCCTTGATGATTGTGATCCTGGGTGTAGTAACGATATTTGGCACAGCGGTTGACATTTTTCCCGCAATCAACATTCCGGTTGTCAGTATAGTTTGGACTTATACTGGTACTACATCTGAGGAAATGGCACAGCGAATCGTGACAATTAGCGAACGCGCCATGACCACAACTGTTGGTGACATCGAACACATTGAGTCTCAATCTTTAAGTGGTGTTAGTGTCGTCAAGGTTTTCTTCCAACCGAGCGTCAATATAGCCTCAGCAGTCGCTCAAATTACCTCTGTCAGCCAAACAATTCTCCGCCCTTTGCCACCGGGGATCACGCCGCCATTCATCATTCAGTACAACGCTTCTAGCGTGCCGATTATCCAGATGAGTGTCAGCAGCAAAAACTTGCCGGAACAAGCGCTCAATGACTTTGCTACCAACTTTGTCCGCACCCAGTTAGCAACAGTGCAAGGGGCGAGTGTACCTTTGCCCTATGGTGGTAAACCTCGGCAAATTATGGTTGATATCGATCCCCAAGCGATGTTGGCTAAAGGCGTTTCTGCCCAAGATGTGACTAATGCTGTCAGCGCTCAAAATCTGGTCTTGCCCGCAGGCAACATGAAGATAGGCGCTCGCGACTTCGCCGTACAAATCAACAATAGTCCAAATGTAGTGGCAGCCCTCAACGATTTGCCAATTAAGCAAGTCAATGGTAATGTGACTTACATTCGTGATGTCGCGCAGGTACGGGATGGCTTTGCCGTGCAAGCCAACATAGTACGTGAAAATGGCAGGCGATCAAGTTTACTTAGTATCCTTAAGAGTGGCAATGCCTCCACTATTGATGTGATTGATCGGGTAAAAAAAGCTTTGCCTCGCATCCAATCCACCTTACCCCCAGGACTGAATTTAGCGTTTTTGTTCGATCAATCTGTATTTGTTAAAGCTTCGATTCAAGGCGTTCTCAAAGAAGGATTGATTGCCGGGTGTCTCACCGCGCTGATGATTTTGATTTTCTTGGGAAGTTGGCGCAGCACTGTCATTGTAGCCGTATCGATTCCCCTCTCGATGCTGGTTTCGATTATTGTGATGAGTCGTTTAGGACAAACTTTCAATATTATGACTTTGGGTGGTTTGTCCTTAGCTGTCGGTATTCTCGTAGATGATGCCACAGTCGAAATTGAAAATATCCACCGAAATCTTGGACAAGGTAAACCAATCAAGCGAGCAATCTTGGATGGAGCGCAGCAAATCGCAACTCCAGCACTTGTCGCAACATTATGTATTTGTATTGTCTTTGTGCCGGTGGTGTTTCTAAGTGGAGTAGCAAAGTATCTGTTTGTCCCCCTAGCGATGGCGGTAGTCTTTGCCATGCTTGCTTCCTATCTGCTATCTCGGACTGTAGTACCGACGATGGCAAATTATTTCCTACCACAGGAAGCGCACTTGCATAGAGAAAGCGAGGATCATAATGGTCATAGCGATCGCCATAATATAGATTCGCCAGTCGAAAACAATAATGGTCGTGACAACCATCATATAAATTCGCCAGTCCAAAACAATAATGGTCATGGCGATCGCCACACCCATTCACCAGTCGAAATCCATGATAGTCGCGACAACCACCATAGCCATTCCTCAGTCCAAAATAATAATGGTCGCGACAACCGCCACCAAACAGAAGAAGCAACAACCAAAACTGCTGTTAAGAAAGATTGGATATGGCGGCTACACGAAAAGTTTAACCGACAATTTGAAAAATTTCGCAGTTGGTACTACGATGTCCTAACCTCAGCATTAAATCACCGCCGCATAGTTTTTGTGCTGTTTGGTGCTTTTATAGTAAGTGCAGGAGTTTTATTGCCGTTCGTCGGTCAAGATTTTTTCCCTGAAGTCGATGGTGGTCAGTTTAGCTTGCATGTTCGAGCCTTGCCTGGTACTCGTTTGGAAGAGACAGAAAGAATTGTCAGCCAAGTCGAAGGCGTTATCCGCCAGACTGTACCGAAAGAAAATCTCTCGAAGATTCTGGATAACATCGGGTTACCCAACAGTGGCATTAACCTTACCTATGGCTACAACGGTGCTACAATTGGGCCAGCTGATGCTGATATTCTTGTGTCGTTAAAAGAATCTGGTTCAACTTTTTCTTACGTCAAGCAACTCCGCCAGAAATTGAAAGCGACATTTCCCAACTACACCTTCTTTTTTGAACCGGCTGATATTGTTACTCAAATTCTAAATTTCGGTTTGCCTGCTGCTGTTGACGTGCAAATATCTGGGCCTCTGCAAAACTCAAAGGCCAACTTTAAAATTGCCAAAGAAATCGAAGCAAAGATGACGCTCGTTCCTGGCGCTGTAGATGTACACATGCAGCAAGTTGTCGATGCTCCAGAGTTACGTCTTGATGTAGATCGCACTGAGGCTCAACAACTGGGTATGACTCAGCGTGATGTTGCCAATAGCGTTCTTACTTCTTTAAGTTCAAGCGGTCAAGCTGCAATTAATCAATGGCTCGATCCCAAAAAAGGCGTAAGTTACACCCTTGCTGTACAAGTTCCCCAATACAAAATTGACTCTATTGACAGCCTGAAAAATATGCCAGTTGGCAATGGTCAAACTGCACCCCAACTTTTAGGTAATTTAGCTAGTGTCAAACGCGACACAGTGATGCAAGTTGTGAATCACTACAACATTCAGCCAGTTTTCGATATCTACGCTAACTCCTCCGATCGCGATCTGGGGGGAGTTGCCCACGATGTAGATCGAATCATCGCTGATTATAAGAAAAAATTACCTCACGGTAGTCAGATTAATGTCCGCGGGCAAGTGCAAACAATGAACTCTTCCTTTCTGGGACTTGGTTTCGGACTTGTGTTTGCAATTGTGCTGGTTTACTGCTTAATGGTGGTGAACTTCCAATCTTGGCTCGATCCCCTGATTATTATGATGGCGTTGCCAAGTGCTTTAGCTGGTATTGTCTGGATGCTGTTTGTCACCCGCACCACTTTTAGCGTTCCTTCGTTAATGGGTGCAATTATGAGTATAGGTGTGGCGACATCAAACAGTATTCTACTGATTACTTTTGCTAATGACCAGCGTCTGGAAGGTGAAAATGCCTATAAAGCAGCGCAAGCGGCGGGTCACACGCGGTTGCGTCCTGTGTTGATGACTGCCTTAGCCATGCTCATTGGTATGGTGCCAATGTCCCTCGGTCTTGGTGAAGGTGGTGAGCAGAATGCACCCTTGGGTCGCGCTGTAATTGGCGGCTTGTCAGCTGCAACAGTTGCTACTCTCATCTTTGTACCTGTTGTATACAGCATGTTACGGCGTAAACAACCTCGTCCTATTGATCAGGATGATGACGATTTAAATTTCTCAGATCCACAGACTGCATATTCCTTGTCATCATCCCAAGGCAAGGAGTAAGCAATTTCATTGTTCAAAATTGCCAAAGCCAATGATGGTAATGACTCTAGCTGCTGAATTGATGCAAATTAGATAATATGGGACAGCTTACCTATGGATTCTCAGCCTCCATCTCCTGATTTAGAACAACAAACGACTTCTAGAAAACAAAGGCGCGGCATCGGTCGAATTGGTTGGTCTGTAATTGGTGCTGTTTTTTTTGGTAGCCTACTAGCCATAGGTATTCTGCCTCGGTTAAGCCAAAGGTCAGAATTAAAAGCAGCAGTCAAGGAAGCAAGCACCGTACCCTCAGTCAACGTTATCACTCCCCGTCGCGCTGCTGCTACTACCAATTTGGAACTACCTGGCAGTGTTGTAGCCCTTAACCAAACGACCATCTACGCTCGCAGTACTGGGTATTTGCGGCGGTGGTACGCAGACATTGGCGATCGCGTCCAGGCTGGTCAATTATTAGCAGAGATTGATTCACCAGACATAGATCAGCAAGTTTTGCAAGCGAAGGCAGAGTTAGTACAAGCACAAGCTAACGTCCTTCAAAGTCGTGCTAGTTTAGCTAAAGGTGTTTCTGATTTGAAGCAAGCCCAGGCTAATCTATTGATTGCACGTCAGAGTTGGCAGCGCTGGAGTGTTCTTGTCAAGCAAGGTGCAGTGCCTCAACAAGATGCAGATACAAGATATGCCACATATCAGGCTAATCTTGCCAACGTTGAGGCAGCAAAAAATACTGTCAGTTCTGACTCTGCTAACGTTAAAGCAGCACAAGCTAACGTTTATGCAAGTCAAGCAAACTTCCAGCGTAATACCATATTGCAGTCTTATAAGAAAGTCACTGCTCCCTTCGCAGGGGTGATTACCGCACGTAACGTAAATACAGGTGTTTTAATTTCAGCAGGTAGTGGCAACAGCAATACTAGTAGTAACACCAGTACCAGCAACACCAACAGTAGCAATACCAGCCTTTATACTATTGCTGCTTATGACAAGCTAAATGTGAATGTGAATGTTCCACAGAGTTTATCACCGTCATTTCAAACTGGTCAAACAGCAGAAATTACAGTTAAAGAGTTACCACAACGAGCGTTTACGGGTAAAGTAGTGCGTACTAGCAACGCTATAGATCCAAATACTCGCACTTTGCTGACACAATTAGAAGTGGAGAATTACAACGCGACGCTGCGACCTGGGATGTATGCCACTGTTAAATTTGCCATTAACCGCACTAATACTCCCTTTGTTGTGCCAGATAGTGCCTTAGTCGTTAACGCTGGAGGTACGCAGGTAGCAACTCTAACCAAAGACCGAACAGTACATTATCAAAAAGTTGTCGTTGGGCGAGATTATGGTACTGAAGTCGAAATTACATCAGGTCTAACAGGAAATGAATCGCTGATTGCCACTCCTACGGTTGATGAGACAGAGGGTTTGCGCGTGCAACCAATTGCACAAACAAAGTAGACTCAATGTGATCAATTTAACTGACTTTTCACGTCATGTGGAAAAGCTAAGGAATAAGAATTAAATAACTAGGACTTACGCACTGTACAAAGTAACCATAATATGGATTACGGTTTTTGGTTGTTTCAGGCGCTTCGCATAACCCCAATCTATTCACTTCCTTTGCGATCGCTGGGTGCTAAACATAGCTGAAATACTCAAATTGCGTATAGTACTTATGTACGATGCGTAAGTCCTAATAACATACAATTTATGTCCCCGACTTACCTCACCCTCAATCCCTCTCCGATATATTGGAGAGGGAAGCAAGATAGAGGATGAAGTTTTGCATTTTATTTAATCTACGTTCCTAAGGCGAAACCTAACCCCCCAGCCCCCTTTCCTACTAAGGAATCTACCGTGTACAGACAAGTCCTAAAAAACCTAGTTTTGTAGGGTAAAGCCTCTCCTCTTTTAGGCTAGCGTGTATACACAAGTCTTTTAGAGTTGCTAGATAACGTAGGGTGTGCATTGGCATTGTCAGCCGATACAATCGCATTGCAGATTTAAAAATACTCGTGTGTACACCGTAAATCTTTATACCGGGAAGAAATGTAAACGAGAGAACATATTTTTCGCCGCTTAACGACCAGTCATTTGCTCTAGCTTTTCGGGGTATCTAGCCCCTTGCACCGTGATCTTTGAGGCGGCGTCATCAATGTCACGCAGATCGTCGGGCGTGAGTTCGACTGAGACTGCCCCGATGTTTTCGTCCAAGCGATGCAACTTTGTGGTACCCGGAATCGGCACGATCCACGGCTTCTGAGCAAGCAGCCAGGCGATCGCGATCTGAGCAGGTGTCGCCTGCTTCTGTTCTGCAATGCTGCCGAGCAGATCAATCAAAGCCTGATTCGCCTTGAGAGCCTCCTTAGTGAAGCGAGGCAGGGTGCTGCGGAAGTCGGAGCTGTCGAAGGTTGTGCTTTCGTCCATCTTGCCAGTGAGAAAGCCCTTGCCCAGAGGGCTATACGGGACAAAGCCGATTCCGAGTTCCTCAAGGGTGGGTATCACTTCCTTTTCAGGAGTCCTCGTCCACAGCGAGTATTCGCTCTGGAGAGCAGTGATCGGCACAACCGCGTGCGCGCGACGAATCGTTTGCACTCCTGCTTCAGAGAGTCCAAAGTGCTTAACCTTACCTGACTGAATCAGTTCCTTCACCGCTCCTGCCACGTCTTCGATTGGCACGTTCGGGTCAACCCGGTGCTGATAGAGTAGGTCTATTGTCTCGATCTTGAGGCGCTTGAGCGACCCCTCCACGGCTTCCTTGATATGCTCCGGTCGGCTATTTAGTCCTGGCGCACCCTTCATGCCACGGGGATCAGAATTAGGACTCAGGTCGAATCCGAATTTGGTGGCGATCGCCACTTGCCCACGGAAGGGAGCGAGGGCTTCGCCCACAAGCTCTTCGTTCAATAACGGGCCGTAGACCTCGGCGGTGTCAAAGAATGTGATGCCGCGATCAACGGCGGCCCGGAGAAGAGCGGTCATCTCCTGCGTGTCTTTGGGCGGGCCATAAGAAAAGCTCATTCCCATGCAGCCAAGTCCGATAGCCGAGACTTCCAGATTACTGTTTCCAAGTTTACGCTTCTGCATTTTTTGAACTCCTGTCTTTGAATTAAAAGTGAATTAAAGGTTGAACTGTCTTACTCCAAGATCAGGTCTGGTCTTGCCGTCGAGCTGTTCTTGAATGGCGATGTGCATTATGCGTGGATTTGATGATGCTTGCGCGATCGCTAAAACGAACCGTCTGTTGATTTGGATAGCTCTTCATGGGCGCGCGTCTCCTGTAGCCGTTCCTCGACAGCCGGGGTGATCATAGCGAGGGCATCGCTGCCGGCAACAAACAGCTTTGGCGGGTTATCCATCCCAGCGATTTTGACCAGAGCATCGCCCAACTTTTCCGGATCGCCCTGCTGTGTGCCGTTGTAGGCCGACCACGTTTCCTGGACGTTGCCCTCGGCGGCATAGTCTTCGATGGCGTTGCTGGGCCATTTGACATTCCGATCGTCCAGAAGATCCGTGCGGAAGAAACCTGGTTCGACCACCGTGATCTTGATCCCGAATTGCTCGACCTCGGTTGCCACCGACAGCGAGAGTCCTTCGACCGCGAACTTCGTCGCAGCATAGGCGGCGCAGTGCTTCAGTCCGACCACGCCAGCAACGGAGCTGATGTTGATGATGTGACCCGATCGCTGCTGACGCATAATCGGCAGCACCGTACGCATAACGTACACCACACCATAGAAGTTGGTAGCGAACTGGCGTTCGATGTCGTTCGTGGTCATCTCCTCAAAATTACCAAGCAGGCTGTAGCCCGCATTGTTAACCAAAACGTCGATGCGACCGAACTGCTTCACCGCCTCATCGACGGCTGTTTTCGCCTGTACCTCATCGGAAACGTCCAATTGGACAAATGCAAGATTCTCGCTAGTAACGTCGCGCAGCGCATTACGCACTTTGTCAAGGTTTCTTCCGGTCGCAACTACACGATCGCCGGAGTGCAATGCCGCCTTGACGGTTCCGGTGCCAATACCGCTACCAGCGCCTGTAATAAACCAAACTTTACTCATAATTATTTTCCTTTTACTCGAACTTAATCAAGCCCTGTATTGTTCATTGCTCGTTATCATCGCTATTACTCCGTCGCCACTTCATTCAGGCATTTCAACGCATTCAGTGTTCGGGGATATCCCACCCAAGGCAACAATTGTGTAATCAGATCCAGTAATATCTCTTTGCCGTTGCCGATATTCAGGTTGCCTTGAATATGCCCCTTGATCTGCGATTCAACCCCGCCCAAAGCTATGAGGATAGACAGTGTGATCAGTTCCCTTAGTTTGATGTCTACGCCATTGCGGGTGTAATAATCGCCAAAGCAATTGGCAGACAGAAACCTTTGAATGTGCAGCTGGTCTTTGGGCGATCGCTCATACATTTGATCGATCGTCTCGCCGAACACAGCTTTCTGTATTGCCAGCCCTTTGTCGTAGCGTGTTTCCGGGTTGGTGGTCGATTGCCCTTCTAAAGGTAATTGAATGCCCTTACTCGACATCACTTCATTAGTGGCATGAACGAAGTCAAATGCTTTCGCCATACCCACGTAAGGTATCGACTGATACAGAATCTCTTTGATTTCAATCGGCGTAATGCCGACATTGAGTGCAGCATCCACCATCACCCTGTATTCGCTTACTGCCTGACTGCCGATGATAGATGCCAGAATCAGCATGACCCTTGTCTTAGTATCCAGCTTGCTCTCAGCAACTACTTGATCGAAGGCGAAGTTGTCAAAGAGTTCGATCAGTTCAGGGTCGGTTACTTTCAAAGTCGATTTGTGGTTTGGAAACAGTTCTTCATGGTTTTTATGTGCCGCTTCACTTATGCTCACAGAGTCCTGCTGCTGTGTATTTGTCATCCGCACCTCCTTATTTGGGTTAAAGTTCTATGGTCGGCGATTCCGTCTATAATCCCGTGCGCTTTTCCAACTCTGCTGGATAGCGATCGCCTTCCACTGTAATTTGCGCCAATGCCTCGTCGATGCTCTTTAATTCGTCCTGCGTCAGTTCGATATCTGCTGCCGCAATGTTTTCTTCTAGGCGGCTCAATTTGGTCGTGCCGGGAATGGTTTGTACACCCGCTTCTGAAAGCCCCCAGTGTTTGATTTTGCCTTCACCGATCAAGTCTTTGATGGTTCCGGCTACGTCTTCGATCGGCACTTGAGTATCCACACGGTGCTGGTAGTACAAATCAATCACGTCGGTCTTTAAGCGCTTGAGCGAACCTTTTATGGATTCCCTGATTCCTGATGGATGACTATCCTGCACCTGTTTGCCGTCTTTTAATTTGATACCGAACTTCGTGGCAATGACGACGCGATCGCGGTAGGGTTTGAGCGCTTTGCCCACCAATTCTTCATTAGTGAATGGCCCATACATTTCGGCTGTATCAAAGGTGACGAACATCACTGCACCGTTTGGCCGCCGTCGATGACCAGGGCGTGCCCAACGACGAAGGCAGCCGCGTCCGAGCACAGCCAGAGGACTGCCGCAGCAATCTCCTCAGGCTTGCCCACCCGTCCGATCGGCTCCTCCGCAATCACCTTCGCGCGCCCTTCGTCCGTGCCGCCGGTGAAGCGACCCATCATTGGGGTGTCGATGTAGCCGGGACAGACGGCGTTGACGCGGATGTTCTGCGCGGCGTAGTCGAGGGCCGCCGCCTTGGTCAGTCCGATCACGCCATGTTTCGCGGCAGTGTACGCGGGGCTGCCCTTGATGCCGATGATTCCCGCACCCGAGGACGTATTGACGATCGCGCCGCGTCCCTGCTTGAGGATCAGCGGGATCTCGTGCTTCATGCACAGGAAAACGCCGCGGAGGTTGATGTCGAGAATCCGGTTCCACTCTTCCTCATCGTACTCCGCGGTCGGAGCCGCCTTCCTCGGCTCGATGCCCGCGTTGTTGAAGGCGAAGTCCAGCCGCCCGAAAGCCTCAACGGTCTTGTCTAGCGCAGCCTTCACGTCCTCAGCCCGCGTTACATCGCACCTGACGGCGAACGCCCGACCGCCGAGTTCCTCGATCATGCGTGCCGTTTCTTGATTGCTCGGTTCTGAAACATCAGCAACCACAACGCTGGCACCCTCACGGGCAAACGCCAGTGCCGTAGCTCGACCGATGCCGCTCGCTGCTCCGGTCACAAACGCAACTTTTCCTGTATAGTTTCCATTCTCGTTCGTCGTCATTTATTTACTCCTTGAATTTTTCACCTAACAAGGTCTTAAAACCACTGGATGCGGAGATCAGTTGGAATATTGCTCGTCGCTGACCTTTTCCATCCAGTCCTTTGGCGGAAGGCTATGAGCCACTTCTTTTGATGTCCATTTCCTTAATTACTTCACTTAGTGCCACTTGGGTGGTTGCCCCAATCGTAGAGATTGAGCACTTATCACTTCTCTATCAATAGGGATGAATTTTTTAAGCAGCAAGGTTAGCTTTGATGGCATTTTTGTTGTCAGTAGGTGAGTCTCTTACCCAATCAAAATTGAGTTTTCTCTTAAATAAAAATCTAGAATGCTTACAATAAGTCGAAATCATTTTTCATTGCTTTAGCTTCATCTTAGGCATTTTGGAGGATAAGGAATAAAACGATCGTCTAAAATCGTTGTACAATCCTGCAAACTTAGAAATGAACGCTGCTAAAACGAGTGAAAAGTTGGATATCGATTTAATGAACGACCCGCAGGCAAAGCGCGAGGCAGACAGAGCGCAAGCCCACAGAGACGAACTGACTGAACGGATTGCCCAGGCTATTCATCATGATGGAACAATTGAGCCGCTCAAAGGTTTGCATTTCAACCGCTCCTCCTCGCCTTCAGAATGCCTTCATAGTGTCTCTATTCCTGCCTTTTGTGCGATCGCTCAGGGTAGTAAAGAAGTTCTTTTGGGCAGCGATCGCTATCAATACGACCCGATGCATTATCTGCTTGCTACGGTTGAACTGCCGATTGTCAGCCAAATTCTTGAAGCATCCAAGGCGCAACCATACCTTAGTCTTCGCCTCGATCTCGACCCCACCCTCGTTGGCTCAGTGATGGTCGAGGCCGGGTATCCCTCATCGCGCAGACGTGCTGATGTGAAAGCGATCGACGTAAGTCCGTTGAATGCAAATCTTTTGGACGCTGTGGTGCGGCTTGTCAGGCTTCTAGATTCCCCTGCTGAAGCTCATGTTCTCGCACCACTGATTAAGCGGGAAATTATTTACCGACTCCTGATGGGAGAGCAAGGTAATCGGCTGCGTCATATTGCAGTTCTGGGTGGCTACACTTACCACATCGCCAGAGCCGTCGAGCGACTTCGTAAAGACTTTAAGGAGCCGATCAAGATTGAAAGCATCGCCCGAGAGCTTTCAATGAGTGTCTCGGGCTTTCACCATCACTTCAAGTCTGTCACTGCAATGAGTCCCTTGCAGTTCCAGAAGCAACTGCGGCTCCAGGAGGCTCGCCGTCTGATGCTGGGGGAAAATCTTGACGCTACCAGTGCTGCCTACCGAGTGGGGTACGACGATGCCTCGCACTTCAACCGGGAGTACAAGCGGCTCTTTGGTGCCCCACCGATGCGCGATGTAGAGCGGCTGCGAGAAGCTGCTAGGGAGACTGCTAGTTCAATATGATCTCCTCAAGACGTCCTAATCTTGCCAGAAATCGCTAAAACATTGTGGAGACATGTATGTAATACTCGTGAAGCGATGACCCGACAAGCGAACAAAACAGTTAAAGGTCAGCAGTGTTAATCAAGCAAATATTTTATCCCGGTTATGGGGTGCATCAAAATCAATCAGTGGGCCTTTGGGGACGATGCGAGTTGGGTTAACTTGGGGATGGCTTTTGTAATAATGTCGTTTGATGTGGTCAAGATTGCAAGTCTCTTTGACTCCTGGCAGTTGGTAAAGTTCTTTAAGATAATTCCACAGATTCGGATAATCTACAATCCTGCGTAAGTTGCATTTGAAATGTACATAATAAACTACATCGAAACGAAACAGAGTAGTGAATATACACCAGTCCGCCTCAGTAATTTCATTTCCGCAAAGATAGCGTTGATTTCCCAATACTTTTTCCCAGGAATCAAGAGCCGTGAATAATTCCGTTACCGCTTCATCATAAGCTGACTGAGTGGTAGCAAATCCCGCCCGGTAGACACCGTTATTTATTGGTTGATAAATTGTATCAATCGTCTCGTCAATTACTTTTTGTAAATGTTCGGGATAAAAGTTAATATTTTGTTTAGCAAAAGCATTGAATTCTGTATCAAACATGCGAATGATTTCACGGGATTCATTATTGACAATTGTCCCATTTTGGATATCCCATAAAACTGGAACTGTTACCCTGCCGCTATAGTTGGGGTCAGCCTTCAGATAAAGTTGCCAAAGATACTGAGTACCGTTGACTGTATCGGGAATAGACCCCGGTTCATCACCAAATTCCCAGCTATTTTGATCAATTTCTGCTGCAACGACCGATAACCCAATGACATCTTGGAGTCCTTTCAATTGGCGGAGAATGGCGGTGCGACACGCCCAAGGGCAAGCCCAAGAAATATACAGATGATAGCGCCCTGCTTCAGCTTTCAAACCACTAGAACCATCAGCTGTAATGTGGTTGCGGAAAGTTGTTGATGGACGGATAAATTTACCTTCTGAGTCTTCTTGATCTCTTTGAGATACCCACTGACCATTCTTAAGAATTCCCAAACCCATAATTATCTCCTTAGTACAGTTTTGCGTAAAAGCGTAATGTTTTTAAACGCAGAGGGACGCAAAGTAAACGCAAAGTGACGCAGAGTTTTGCCTAATTTATTTCGCTACGAATTAATGAAATGTTGTACTTAGTTATTAGTCAAGAGTCAAGAATATAAAATTCTGGACTTTTGACTTTTTACTATTCAGCGTTGAGGATTTTTGGTACTTTGAAAAATTCACCTTCCTGTTCCGGCGCACTGTTGAGAATACTTTCCCGGTCTGGATAGGGTTGCAATTCATCCTCCCGTGTAATATTGCTGACATCGATTGCCCGTGTTGTTGGGGGTACATTACTGACATCAAGTTCATTCAACTGTTCAATATAATCCAGAATACTTCCTAACTGGGTAGTGAATTGTTCCTCTTCTTCTGGAGTCAATTCTAAACGAGCAAGATTAGCTACTTTATGAACTTGTTCTTGGTCAATCATATTTTTTTAGTTAGGAGTTGGGAGAGACGCGATTAATCGCGTCTGTACAGGAGTTAGGAGTGAATGATTCATAATTCCTAACTCATTATTTTTAGAAGAATACGTCAATTTGCGATCGCTTAGTGGTTTTCAGCCAGTTTTGGGCTTCGATGTAATTATTGGGAGCCATGCGAATAGCTCGAATCCAATAGTCTGCTGCTTGATCAAACAGTGCTTCGCCAGCCTCGTTATCTCCAGCTTCTTTCTCCCTTTCGCCTTGGTAGTGATAAATCACGGCGATGTTGTTCAAGGCTTGGGGCATACGTGGGTTTAACTCAATTGCCTGGTGATACAGTTCTAAAGCTTTTTTGTGGTCGCCATTGCTGGCATAAATTAGCCCCATATTGTAAAGAATATAGCCGCGATCGTTGGTGTCTTCCTCTAGTGTTAGAGCTTCTTCATAGTATTCTAATGCTTCAGCATATTCCCCTTCTGCTTGGGCTGACATACCATCTCGATAATAAACAAACGCTTCTTTAGCTTTTTTGTTGGTTGGCAGGATTTTCAGGATGATATCTGCCATTACTGTAAAGGATTTGTCAACAAAATTATCGTTTTTTTGTGTTCTTGGCATATTTGTCTCTGGGGATTGGGGATTGGGTATTAGGGATTGGGGACTGGGGACTGGGGACTAAGGCATAGGACATTGGTCAACAATCAATAGTTTTATCTGCCCTCTTCCTCTGCTTCCCCTACTCCCTTATCTCCTCAATCCCCTAGTACACTCAATAGCTAATTTAACTGATTTGCGGTGGCATTCTTCTCACTGAGGGGTATGATACATTCCGGATTATTATGCCGAGCGTTGTTTACCAAGGTGCTAACTGGATAGGCAGTCATTGCTGGCGCTGGATAGGGACGCAATAGTTGCTGTAGGGTTTGGGGCGTTTGCACCTGCAAATCTAGCCATAAATCGTAATCTTGTGGCTCCAAAATCACTGGCATCCGCTCGTGGATAGGTTGGAGTAATTCGTTAGCTACCGTTGTCAAAATTGTACAAGAGATTATTTCTTCGTCAGCAGGCGACCGCCATTTCTCCCACAAACCTGCAAAGGCGAAGGGTTGCCCATCTTGAAGGCGAAAATAAAACGGCTGTTTTTTGCCTTGTTGGCGTTGCCACTCATAAAAGCCATCAGCTAGCACTAAACAGCGTCTGTGCTTAAAAGCCGAACGAAAAGCGGGTTTTTCGGCAACAGTTTCTCCCCTAGCGTTAATCAGCTTTGCCCCCATTCCTGCATCTTTCGCCCATGACGGAATTAAGCCCCAATGCAACTGCTTAAATTCACGCTTTTCGCTTTCGGGATTTTGTAACACTGTTGCCACCATTTGCGTAGGTGCAATGTTATATTCGGCTGCTAAATCGGGAACTGAATCGACATGGAAAACTTGAGATAATCCTGCTGCTGACTGCTTTAGAGTAAATCTTCCACACATACTTTTATTCTCAATCCCTAACTAAATTAAACATCTCAATCTAGAAATAAATAATATTTTTTTTTATTTTTTCGGATAATTTTATGTAGTACGCTCAGATGCTAAATCTAAAAAAAATTATCCGGTTTTTGGAAAATCTTTTGGTAAGATATTGTATTTTGAACCTTCACTTATCAACATATTACTAACTGTATTTTAACATGAAACTACTGCGCCTGTACGATTTTTTACCATCTGGCAATGGTTATAAGATACGTCTTTTATTGACACAATTAGGTATGCCTTTTGAGAGAATAGAGCTTAATATCTTGAAAGGCGAGACTCAAACACCAGAATTTTTAAGTAAAAATCCTAACGGTAAGATACCTCTTCTGGAAATTGAGCCAGGGAAATATTTGGCAGAATCAAATGCCATATTGGTGTATCTGAGTGAAGGTACAGAGTTTCTACCATATGACCGCTTTTTACGAGCGCAGGTGCTGCAATGGCTATGTTTTGAACAATATAGCCATGAGCCTTTTATTGCTATATCAAGATTTTGGATTTCTATTTTAGGTAAAACTGAAGAATATAGTGAAGCTATTAAGCAAAAACGTGAACCGGGTTATACAGCACTTAGCCTGATGGATAAATATTTAACTTTTCACATTTTTTTTGTAGGAGAGTGTTACACCATTGCTGATATTGCCTTGTTCGCTTACACTCATGTAGCTGATGAAGGTGGGTTTGATTTGACACAATTTCCTGCTATTCAAGCTTGGATAGAAAGAGTCAAAGCTCAACCAAGGTATATCAGTATTACACAGCAGAAAAATTCGGTTTTGTGAGCTTCTGTCTCTAGATTATTGGCTCTAGTAGAGGATGTACTGGGTACAATATAACAATTACCTCCTTACGTTGTGGCAGATTTATATCGCTGAAGATGGAGAGTTGAATCTCGCTTTTTACACAGTCAAACGCCTGCTGGGGCTATCTTATTTATGGACTGGTTCTATTAATGGTGTGTTCGCGCAGCGTCTCCCTTTGGGAGAAGTTACAAGTGTGGGCAACTTGGCTCTTTTATGCCATATTAGTTGACTTGGGAGATGCGGTAGCTGATGAATTATCTTTGCCATTTGACCGCATTTCTTTGGAAATGATTTTTCGAGGTTTGTACCATTTCAGCGTTGCCTACGATAAAGGTAACGCCGATGACCCCATTAGGTACTTTGCTGCAAAAGAAAATCAAGATTTAGGAGTTGTCAAAGCGCTGTGAAAAGCAGTCTCCAAGCTTGATTTATCCCCTTTTCCCGCACCCTCTTGACAAATGTGCAATCATTCTAACCTCTCACCAATGGGGCAGAACAAATCCCAGAGTAGTCAAAAAACCTCGTTCAAAGTTTCCAGCGAGAATTCCAATCCACAGAGGAACAGGTACTAAACGTCAACCAGACACTTTTTTATTCTCAATACTGCTTAATTCTTAACCGAGAAGTATTGCTTCGGGAGGTGCTGGCTGGGTTCTCTTTTAGGCAAAGTTTGTCTTACCGTAAGTTTCTGTACGATTGCTACCAGAACCCCACTTACTTGATCTCACCAACCATTTATGCAAATCAATTGCACTTGCACTGGCAAACTTGACTTTATCTTCAGAATTGGCGTGGTTGCAGGCAAAAATGCTATCTATCTAGCAATATTCAATGGATGGTTCCGTTATTCCCTTATATAACCTGATTTTAGTGATTTTTCTTTTGTTTGCTAATGCTTATTGACTAATAAATGATTTTAAAACATTTACTTAAACAATTTATATAAATAAAATTTTTATGACAACCACTTTATTGTGTGGCAGATTTATGATAGTTATTAGCCACCTAAATTTAATGCTTTTTTTTAGATAATCTGGCAAAGGTTAGTAATGTATATGCCATAATGTCACGAGCTAGGGGTATATAAACTTATTCCTATACTTCAACACGTAAGTGGGGAAGGTATCGGTATTGGCTACGAAAAAATATAATGCTACTAGGTCGAACCGATCAATGAATGATCGGGTCAAAACTCGTGCTATATACCGAAATCCAATATTTGGGTCTGGATTTAATCTATAGCAGGGGTTGATTGAGTTATGGATAGGGAGGAAATTTGATGAAATTGTTAGATATAAAAAATTCTGAGGTTAAATTAGCCTCTAAAACTGATAATAACTTTGTGGACTTAACTGCAACACACCCCCGACCATTGTTAAAGCGATCGCACTGGCTAAATTTAAATGGTGAGTGGAAGTTCGCTTTTGACGATGAAGGGCAATGTGTTCAACCAGGCGATATCCAGGCGTGGAGTGATCATATACAAGTTCCCTTCGCTCCCGAATCTATCAAAAGTGGTATTGGTGATACAGGTTTTCATCCAAACTGCTGGTATGAGCGAGAATTTGAAACGCCTGAAGGTGAGGGCAGATTATTACTGCACTTTGGGGCTGTGGATTATCGCGCCCGTGTATGGGTCAATGGTCAATACATGGTAGAGCATGAGGGGGGACATACTCCTTTCACGCTGGATATTACCACAGTTTTGAATCAGAGTGGCATAACTAAAGTAACAGTCTGGGCCCAGGATGATCCTTGTGACCTTGCTAAACCTAGAGGAAAGCAGGATTGGCAATTGGAACCGCACAGTATTTGGTATCCTCGCACCAGTGGTATTTGGCAAACAGTCTGGATTGAGCGTGTGGGTAGAACTTACATCGATCACATCCGGTGGAGTCCCGATTTCGAGCGGTGGGAAGTTGGTTGTTATGCTGCGATCGCAGGTGATGCCCTTGATGGTATCCAAATCAAGGTAAAACTGAGCATTGGCAATACCGTGCTGGCAAACGATACATACGAAGTGTTTAACGGAGAAATTGGCCGTCGGATCTCCCTTTCCGATCCAGGTATCGACGACTACCGCAACGAATTACTGTGGAGTCCAGAAAAGCCCACTCTAATGGATGCCCATATTGAACTTTGGCATAACAATCAACTCTTGGATCAAGCCAAATCCTACACAGCAATGAGGACTGTGGGGATACAGCGCGATCGCTTTATGCTCAATGGTCGTCCTTATTATTTGCGCTTAGTTTTGGATCAAGGCTACTGGCCCGATTCGCTAATGACAGCACCGGACGATGGGGCATTGCGGCGCGATGTCGAACTCGCCAAAGCAATGGGTTTTAACGGAGTCCGTAAGCACCAGAAAATTGAAGACCCACGATTTTTATATTGGGCAGATGTGCTGGGGTTGTTAGTATGGGAGGAGATGCCCAGTGCATATCGTTTCACACCTAAAGCAGTGGAACGCACGACGCGAGAGTGGGCTGAGGTGATTAGGCGAGATATCAGCCACCCCTGTATCGTAGCTTGGGTAACGTTTAATGAATCTTGGGGAGTTCCGAATCTGGTTGAAACTGCGGCTCACCGAAACTACGTCTTGGCAATGTTTCACTTAACTAAAACTCTCGATCCGAGCCGCCCAGTGATTGCCAACGATGGCTGGGAAAGTACAGATACAGATATTCTGGCTATTCATGACTACGACACCCACCCACAACGATTAGGTCTTCGCTATGGCCCAGAAGTGAAGCTATCAGATTTGTTTGATCGGAAGCGTCCTGGAGGGCGCATCTTGACACTGGATAACTTTCCGCATCAGGGACAGCCAGTAATGCTGACTGAGTTTGGTGGTATTGCCTATGCTCCTGTTGATAACCCCGATGCAGATAAAGCTTGGGGATATGAGCGTTGCTCCAATATTTCCGAGCTAGAAATGAAATACGCTTCTCTGCTTCTAACGATTAATGATATCGAGCTATTTAGCGGATTCTGTTACACCCAATTAACAGATACTTTCCAAGAAGCTAACGGTTTATTATATGGCGATCGCACGCCGAAATTTCCCATTGAGGCGATCCGCGCTGCGACCCTTTCAGGACAAGGATTATGTACTCCCACAAGCTGTTAAAGCCGGATGGTCGCCCACTGACCTTATACAGTCGATACCCGATTGCCGAGAATATCATCGCCACTAGCCCTAGTAATGAACCAGTGCAGGCAAATCCCCACCTGCGCTGGCATCCTTTACGCGGCGAATGGGTTGCTTATGCTTCTCACCGTCAAGGGCGGACTTTCATGCCGCCCCCAGAATATAACCCCCTCGCACCCACTACTAAACCGGAGTTTCCTACAGAACTTCCCCAAGGTAAATATGATGTAGCGGTATTTGATAATCGCTTTCCCTCAATGGCTCAAGCAGCACATGATCCGCCGGAGTGTATTGTGGAAACGTTACCAGCTAATGGAGCGTGTGAAGTGGTGGTTTTTACTCAAAATTCCCAAGCTTCCCTTAGTTCTCTGGAATTGGAACATCTAGATTTGCTCTTAGAAGTGTGGGGCGATCGCACCCGCGAACTAGGATTAAATCCCCAAATTCAGTACGTGCTGCCCTTTGAAAATAAGGGTGTAGAGGTAGGTGTAACATTGCACCATCCCCACGGGCAAATTTACGCTTATCCTTTTATACCCCCTGTTCCGGCACGGATGCTGTCAATGCAGCAGGAGTATTATGAAAAACATCGGCGGGGTTTACTGCAAGACTTGATTCAGAAGGAGATTGCAGCCGATCAACGGATTATTTATCAAGATGAGTATGCGATCGCATTTGTCCCGGTATGCGCTCGTTACCCCTATGAAGTCTGGATTGCACCAAAAGAGCCAGTTAGCACTTTTATGGATCTTACCCCTGAACAACGTTGGGGACTCGCCAAAGCGTTAAAAACTGTCACTCTCAAGTATGACGGTTTGTGGAATCGCCCGTTTCCTTACTTGATGGCTTGGTTCCAAGCACCAACTGACGGTTTAGCGCATCCCGAAGCGCATTTACACGCCGAGTTTTTTCCACCATATCGGACAAGCGAAAGGTTAAAGTATCTGGCGGGAACCGAACTCGCAGCCGGGATGTTTGCCAATGATGCTTTACCGGAGGAGAAAGCGAAAGAGTTACAGGCTGTGGCTGTAGATATTGAAATGCTGATTGCCGCATAAAGAGAAAATAGGTAAACCAAAACAAGCGCATCCGTCACGAGATGCGCTTATTGTTTAGAAAAAATCAAAATTAAAATCTACGCAGATTAGTTTGACGGTAGAAAATCCAACATTCTCGAAGTTGTTGGGTTGCGACTGTTTACACCAACCTGCGATTTTTTTACCTACGTTTTACTGGCGATTTGCAATACCTCTACAAGCCGCCAAAATATGTGTTACCCTCAAAATTCAGTATAAATACGACTTATAAGAAAAATAATATGTATTTAAAGAAAGTTTTACTTGAAAATGTAGGCCCTATAAACTATTTAGATATTGATTTACCCTTCAATGAAAGTTCTCAACCCAAGCCTGTCATTATTGTAGGTGAAAATGGCTCAGGAAAAAGTATTTTTATTTCCTATATTGTTAATGGTATTCTAGCTGCTCAGCAAGAAATTTTTGATAATTGTGAAGTGCAAAAAGGTAAAGTTTATAAGTATCGAAGTCCGCATTATATTAAAATTGGCTCAACATATTCTTTCGGCAAAATAGAGTTTGAAGAAGAGTTAACTTACTTTGAATGGCAACTTAATCGAGCAAGGAAAGAAATTGAAGCTCAAGATGGAATAACATCAATTTATAAAGAGTGGAATCAAATACCTGAAAATGATAATAGTTTTTTCTTTACAAACTTTGACATCCAAATAGAAAAATTAAAATATACATATAATAAAAATAGCCTCCTTTACTTTCCGCCTAACAGGTTTGAAGAACCTGCATGGCTGAATTGGGATAATTTAAATGCTAAAGCAAGTTTTTCACATATTAAACAAGTAAAAGGCTTTTTAAACCGACAAATCATTAACTACGCGCCACTCCAAAGTAATCAAAATTGGTTTTTTGATCTCATATTTGATAGAAATGTCTTAGAAATTCAAATAACTCCTCAAATAGTAAATACACAACTTGGTTCATCCATATGGAATGTCATTACAGGATACGAAGGCGATAGTACAAATATATATAACTCAATTTTATTAATTTTGAAAAAAATTTTTCAAAAAGAAGGTAATCTCAGATTTGGTATTGGAGGAAAGAATGACCGAAATGTTTCGTTGATAAATGATGATAAATTATTAGTTCCCAATATATTCCAGCTTTCTACTGGAGAAACTGCACTAATAAACCTCTTCTTAACAATCTTACGTGATTATGATTTATGTGATTCAACTAAATTTGAGAGTCTTGATAAAATTCGTGGTTTAGTCATTATTGATGAGATTGACATACATCTTCATTCATTACACCAAAGAAATATTCTCCCAGAACTTATTAGTTTATTCCCAGGGATTCAGTTCATTATTACTTCACACTCTCCTCTATTCATACTTGGACTGGAGGAAAAACTAGGAAATGATGGTTTTATGATTATCCAGCTACCAAAAGGTATAGAAATTACACCAGAGCAATTTAGTGAGTTTGAAAAAGCATATTCTTATTTTAAGAATACAAAAAAATCTAATGAAGATATACAAGCAGAAATCGAAAAATCACATAAAACCATTTTATTTATAGAAGGTGATTACGATATTAAATATTTAACAAAAGCGGCTAATTTGCTTGGAAAAAATGAAGTTTTAGATAAATTAAATCTAAAAGATTCTGAAGGCTATGGAAATATTGATAATGTCTGGAAGCATTTTAATACTAAGCTTGCTGAGGTTACTTCCCAAAAAATAATTTTACTTTATGACTGTGATATTTCTAAAAAAGCAGAACAAAAGGGAAGCGTATTTCGTAGAACAATGCTTTTTTTAGATACAAATCCTATAAAAAAAGGAATTGAAAATCTTTTTGATGTTACAACCTTAAAAAAGGCCTTAGCAGTAAAGCCAGCTTTCATTGATATAACCTCAGAATATACAAAAACTGAAAGAGGTACAACTGTCACTGTTCAAGAAAAGTGGGAAGTAAACAAAGATGAGAAAAAAAATCTTTGCAGTTGGTTATGTGCTAACGGTACACGAGAAGATTTCTATAATTTTATAGATGTATTTAAAATAATCGAAGAAATATTAAACTAATCTGCTAAAAAATAACATCATTAAATTTGACATTAGTTAATTGTAATTTACACTAATTTATATTAAGTATTATTAATCTGTAACAAGCAACGTCAGTTCAATCCCTCAGACAGACGCAGACAAACCTAGATAAATTTGATAATCATCTGTATCTATCTGTGTTTTTCCTATGAACGAGGAAGTCTCCAATAAGCTAGAGTTAATTAGGCAAACCTTGCATGAAACTGAAGTACAAGGCGTGCGTTTGCGTGGTACAGACTGGTTTGCCTGGGCGACGGCTGGCGCTTCTAATACCGTGCTGCTGAGTGCTGAAACTGGTGTAGCAGAAGTATTAGTAACTACTGACGAGGCTTGGGTATTGACAGATGAAATTGAAGCCCAGCGTCTTAAGGATGAAGAACTGCCTGCTAATTTTAAGTTGCATGTCAACCCTTGGGCTGATGCTGCTGCCCGTGAGTCTTTTGTTCGTGATGTAACTGGCGATGGGAAAGTAATTACCGATGTCTGCGACAACGCGAAGCGCGAACGCCCCATCTCCAATTTAGAAAAGCCGTTACCCCCAACTCTGCAAAATCATAAACGGGTAATGATGTCAAGTGAATTAGAGCGATATCGTCAAGTCGGGCAAAAAGCTAGTCAGGCAATGACAGAGGTACTCAAAGTTGCCAAGCCAACTTGGACAGAATATCAATTAGCGGGTGCGGGTGCTGAGGCGTTATGGGCGAAAGGGTTGCATCCAGCGCTGACACTGGTAGCGGGTGAAAGACGTTTGCCCTTATACCGTCATGCTACACCTACCGGAGAACAGATTGGACAGCAAGCAATGCTGGTGTTTTGCGCTAGAGGTTACGGTTTGTATGCAAATCTGACTCGATTTGTTTGTTTTGGTAAGCTCTCAGACGAACGGGCTGAATTGCATTCTCATGTGCGTGAAGTAGAAGCAGTAATTTTGAATTTGTGCCAACCCGGAACCACTCTTGATGCAGTTTATCACGCGATCGCTCAGGCTTATGAGCAGCATGGATTTCCCAATGCCATCCGCGAACATCACCAAGGAGGAACCACTGGATATTTATCACGAGAAATTGTCGCCAATCCAACTACTACTGATACTTTGACAGAAGGCATTGCTGTTGCTTGGAATCCCAGTTTAGCAGGCGCAAAGGTTGAAGATACTTTTGTGATTCTCAAGGATGGAAAGTTGGAAAATCTGACTTTTGATGCAAATTTTCCTAATGTTGAGGTAGAAGGAAGGTTACGCCCTGTACCTTTGTACAATTAAAAATTATGGATTTTCAACAAGTATTCGGTAAACCACCTGAAACTCAAGCCAGTGCGCCGGGAAGAGTAAATTTACTAGGCGAACATACCGACTATAACGATGGCTTCGTTCTGCCAACTGCGATTCCTCAATCCACCACGGTACAGTTAGGTTTGAGTAGCGATAGTCAGCATCACTTTTATTCGGAAAATTTAAACGAGCAAGTGAGCATTTCAGATATCAATCATACCCCGTCTGGATTCGCCAGTTATATTTTTGGCTGTATTGAACTTTTGCAAAAACCGGGATACACAATACCATCGCTTTGTGTGTACGTCAATTCATCGGTTCCGATGGGTTCGGGTTTATCTAGTAGCGCGGCTTTGGAAGTGGCAACCCTTCGGGCATTACGCCAACTTCTGAAGCTTCCCATTGATGATGTTGAAATCGCCCAATTTGCCCAGCAAGCAGAAATTCAATATGCTGGCGTGCAATGCGGCATCATGGATCAGATGGCTTCTAGCTTGGCTGATACTGAACATATCTTATTTTTAGATACTCGGACTTTAGAACGTCGGGTGATGCCTTTGCCTGAGAAAGCGGAGATTTTGGTTATTGATAGCGGTGTACCCCGCACACTTGCAAGTAGTGGTTATAACCAGCGCCGAGCGGAGTGTGAGGAGGCGGCGCGATCGCTAGGAGTTAAGGCACTACGAGATATTACTGATGCTAAAGTAACAGAAAAACTCCCCGAACCTCTCCGGCGGCGTGCTCGTCATGTGATTACAGAAAATAACCGCGTCTTAGAAGTATTGCAGGGAGTATCATCTGAGCGCTTTGGCGAATTGATGAACGCATCCCACGCCAGTTTGAGAGACGATTACGAAGTGTCTGTACCTGCACTGGATACATTGGTAGAGATTTTGCAGAAAACAGAAGGAGTGTATGGTGCAAGACTTACGGGTGCTGGTTTTGGCGGTGCAAGTGTAGCTTTGGTTAAATCAGATCAGAGTAAAGGTATTGCAACTCATGTTCTTGAACAATATAAGCAAGCAGGTTACACCGGACAAATTTTGGTTCCTTAGATTGGTATAAGCCAGTAATTTTAAAAATAGTGCGCTACTATCGACAAGCAATAAAAAAATATCCTAGAAGTCTTTAATACCACTCTAGTTATAGCAACAGCCAAGGTGGTTAGGACATTAACAAATGATAAAACTTAGACACAAAAAGGCTTTTCACCCATTCCCCAGTCCCTAGTCCCCAGTCCCTAGTCCCCAGTCCCTTGCTATATAAGTTGAAGAGGATAAAAAAGATGGTTCAAAGTATAGGCGGTATAGCGAAATATTCAGCTACCGACCTAGACCGATTTGCTCAAGAACTGAATAAAGACGGAATTTGTGTCATTCATGGTGTTTTTGAGCAAAAATTAATTGATGAGTGGACACAAGCTTTTGAAAAGTTATTTTATGAGCGTCAAAATCAACCAGGTGGGTTGGCTCCCCGTGAAATTTCCCGCTACTATCTGACCTTACCTTGGATTTATCCATTCGCTAATGAATTGGTTTTTGCCAACCCAGTGATTATGGGTGTCCTAGAGCGCGTGTTTTTTCAAGAATACGTGATGGTTCAGTTAGGGGTTGATGTCCCATTCCAGGGTTCAGATTATCAGGAAATCCATCGGGATTTTCGCCCGTTGTTTAATGATCGCATAGTAACCCCACTTTACGCCCTAGCAGTCAACTTTCCCCTAGTGGAAGTAACCGCAGAAAACGGCCCGTTCCAAATGGCGCGTGGTACTCATGTCTTACCGCGAGAAGAGGGATTAGAAAAGGTTGCTAGTGGTGAAATTCCGATGGAATCCTTTTATATGCAGCCAGGTGATGTGATGGTGCGATCGCCTTTAGCACTGCATCGGGGTTCCCCAAATCGGACAAACCAGCCAAGACCGATGGTAGTTATGGGCTATGCGATGCATTGGTTGCATACGCCAAAGGTAGATTTGACTCTCCCAAAAGACTACTATGAAAGCCTGCCAGAAAAGCTAAAGCAGATGCTACGGTGTCAGCTGGTAGAAAGCTTACCTAAGAACAAAGTCGAAACTTACGTGAATTTTAAATACTAGTCGTCTATCGCATTAAGTCTAATAGGTGAATCAAATTTCAATTTCCCTTCTTCATTTGCGTCCTTTGCGGTTCGTTCTCTTATCTCTCAATAATGGGACAGACCACTAGCAATACGGTGCGGGTTTTGATCCCCCCGCCTACGGCGACCCCCTTAAAAAAGGGGTAAAAGAGGCTTGAAAGCCCCCCTTTTTAAGCTACCGTGTATACACAGATCTATTTTCCCCTTGTATCCTAGAACTACCCCCCTTAATCCCCCCTTATAAAGGGGGGAAAAAGAAATCTAGTTCCCTCCCCTTTATAAGGGGAGGGTTAGGGTGGGGTAAAACCAGAGTTCAAACCCAAATTCCAAGCTATTTCAGACTTGTGTATACACCGTAGCTTTTTAAGGGGGGTTGGGGGGATCTTCAAAATATGAAAACGTTAACCGAACCGTATTAAGACCACTAGTAGAAGAAGGACTTTTGTCATTCTATAGATAATTAAGATGCAAACCTATATTAATCCAGTCTACAAAGGTTATTTTGCCGATCCTTTTGTTTGGCAACACGAAGGGGTATATTATGCAATCGGCACAGGCGCAGCAGAAGCAGAAGGAACGGTAGATGAAATACCGGATGCACCAAATATTAACTCGAATAACAAATCGCGTGTCTTTCCTCTGTTACGCTCTTTCGACTTTGTGAATTGGGATTATGTTGGTAACGCACTACAACGGCCAGACTCCGCCCTTGGCGATAATTTCTGGGCCCCCGAAGTTGCTTACTACGATCGCCAGTTTTATCTCTACTATTCTGTGGGACATGAAGACAAGAATCATCAGTTACGTGTGGCTACAAGCGATACTCCGTTAGGGCCTTATCAAGATGTTGGTGAGCCACTTGTAGATCCAAAATCTTGTCCTTTTGCGATCGATCCGCACCCCTTCCAGGATGACGATGGACAATGGTATTTGTTTTACGCCCGTGACTTTCTGGATACATCGGATGGAGTGCGTGCTGGCACAGCGTTGTTTGTAGATCGTCTCCAAACCATGACTAAGCTTGCTGGTGAAGGGAAAGTGGTTTTACGTGCGCGATCCGATTGGCAACGGTTTTTAGCCAACCGTTTAATGTACGGTGAAATTTATGATTGGCATACTTTAGAAGGCCCTTGCGTTCGTAAGCATAAAGGTAAATACTACTGCTTTTATAGTGGTGGACGCTGGGAAACTGAGAACTACGGCGTAGATTATGGAATTGCTGACAACGTGATGGGGCCTTACTCTGATGCAGGTAACGAAACTGGGCCACGGGTGCTAAAGTCTGTTCCTAATTTTGTTAGAGGACCGGGACATAACTCTATCGTTATTGGGCCAGATCGTAAGAGTGAGTATGTTGTCTATCATGCTTGGACACAAAACATGGATATGCGGCAAATCTGCTTAGATATGCTGATCTGGAAACCAGAAGAACCATGTTGCAATGGCCCTACCTGGACACCGCAGACTATCAGCAACGATTAAAGATTTTGCGATACATTAACACCGCTCACTTTAGCTGGTATAAGAATGCCATAGTAGCCAGCTGCGATCGCTGCTAATGCATTAAGCAAAACATTAGCGCCGAACAATGGCATTAAGCCGAAAAATGTCTTACTCAAAGGCAACAATCCGATGAGCGCCAGCAAGGCTTAGAGGTGTGACTGATTTGGGTTTAAAGCTTTTTTTTGCATTTAAATTAAGATTAAGTTTGAGTTTTTATACCTAATATAAGCTTATAATTAATTGAACAAATTAAATCTTTCAGAGTAAAAAGCTTCCAGCATTACCTACCTATTTATTTGAAAACTCTGAGATAGAAAAACGCGATCGCTTCTAATGATGGAGCGATCGCGTGAGGTTTATAAATTGAATTACAACCAATGTTACACACAGCCGAAAGGCTCTTAACCTACCCAAGGTTGAGAGAACAGATATATCATCAGGGTGAAAATTATAATACTTGTTTCTAATAAACCAACAATAAAACAAATTACTTCATTTACTATCGCTTATAAAATAATTGTTACAGCAATATGTATTCAACGTAACAAACTAATATATTTTTTATAAAAAAGAATACTGTTAAATACTTAAAAATTAATCAATTTATATATACTATTAGGGTAAAATATTTAATATGAATAAAAAAGTCAGGTAATAAATAAGCTGATTTTATTAATTTTAATATTAATCATAATTGTTTTAATGATCTTATGTACGAAACCGAACAGACAAGCATAAATATACTTATATAAATTATAAGTATCAAAAAACACCTTACATGAATTAGTACTTAGTTTTAAATTTTAGATATTCATAAAAATATAGTGCTTAGGACTTAATAAAAAAACTAACTTTATATTTATTTGGGTAGATGAAAAAATTAGATATAAAACAGTACTTTCTTATTAATACAACCAAGTATTGATTATACCGATTCGATATTGAAAAGCAGCAAAATATGTTGCAAGCTTTTGCATGAAAGTAAGCTTGGTGCTGCCTTACAAAGAATGCCTTACAAAGAAAAGGTATTAGCGTTTAGCTAGTCAAAATTAATAATTTAAATAATGAGACGAACTATGACAAGTGAAAAATCTCAAGTCAAAAACAACGGTGTCAGCAATGTTATTTCGCCGAAGCAGCGTAAAACAAAGCGATCGCAGTTAGCCCAAACGCAATCATTGAGTTCGTCACAGTTGAATTTAACTTCGTCTAACAAAAAAGTTCAATCAACAGAAGCCTTTAAAGACACACCTGATATAGTTTGCTTATCTCATTTGCGTTGGAATTTCGTCTATCAAAGACCACAACATCTTCTTAGTCGCTGCGCCCACGGAAAGCGAGTGTTCTTTATTGAGGAGCCAATTTTCTCTGAAGAACCCTTGGCAAACTTAGATGTAAACGAAGATTCTAATGGAGTAGTTGTGGTTGTGCCACACCTGCCACAAGGTTTAAGTGAAGAAGCAATAAATGCAGATTTACAAGTATTAATAGATAGTTTGTTTGCAGAGCATAATATCAAGAAGTACATTTGTTGGTATTACACACCAATGGCGATCGCGTTTACCCGCCACTTGCAACCCCAAGCTGTAGTGTATGATTGCATGGATGAATTGTCTGCATTCCAAGGAGCATCACCTACTTTAAAGAATTACGAAGCCGAATTATTCAGCCGTGCAGACTTAGTATTTACAGGTGGACAAAGCCTTTACGAAAGTAAGGTGAACCAGCACCCCAACGTTTATGCCTTTCCTAGCAGTGTAGATGTCGCCCACTTTGGACAGGCGAGAAATATTCCAGAACCAGAAGATCAAGCTCATATTCCTCATCCTCGTCTTGGTTTCTTTGGCGTAATTGATGAACGGATGGATATTGAACTGCTTGCTGGAATTGCCGAAGCACGTCCCGACTGGCATTTAGTAATTATTGGGCCAGTTGTCAAAATCGATCCCGCAACTCTGCCACAGCATGAAAATATTCATTATCTCGGTGGCAGAGATTATAAACAACTACCTGCCTATTTAGCAGGCTGGGATTTAGCAATGTTGCCGTTTGCGCGTAACGAGTCAACACGCTTTATTAGCCCCACCAAAACCCCAGAATATCTTGCCGCAGGTATACCTGTAGTATCTACCTCAATTCGAGATGTAGTGCGTCCTTATGGAGAGTCGAAACTGGTGCGAATTGCAGATACAGTTTCTGAGTTCGTTACTGCCGCAGAACAAGCAATGCAAGAAGACACCCCAGCCTCAGAATGGTTGAGTCGAGTAGATGTCTTTTTAGAAAAGATTTCTTGGGATCGGACTTGGGCATCAATGATGAAGCTGATTGACTCTGCGATCGCAGCCCGTGATGGTGAAGACAAAGCTAACTCCACAGGTGCGGCTGGTAAACAAGCACCAAATATCATTACTAGAGATTTTGTCTTCGATTACTTGGTTGTCGGCGCTGGTTTTTCTGGTAGCGTCATTGCAGAACGTTTGGCAACTCAAGGTAAAAAAGTGCTGGTTGTAGACAAGCGCAACCACATAGGCGGCAATGCCTACGATCATTACAACGATGATGGCATTCTTGTACACAAATACGGCCCCCACATCTTTCACACCAATTCCCGCGAAGTCTTTGAATACCTCTCACGCTTTACTCAGTGGCGGTCTTACGAACATCGTGTCCTTGCCAGTGTAGACGGGCAACTTGTTCCGATTCCAATCAACCTCGACACCATCAACAAGCTGTATGGGATGAATCTCAATTCATTTGAGGTGGAAGAGTTTTATAAATCCCTTGCTGAACCAGTAGAAAATATCCGCACTAGTGAAGATGTGGTGGTAAGCAAAGTTGGTCGAGTACTGTATGAAAAGTTTTTCCGAAATTATACGCGCAAACAATGGGGACTCGACCCATCGGAACTTGATAAATCAGTAATTGCCAGAATTCCCACACGAACCAATCGTGACGATCGCTATTTTACCGATAGTTACCAGGCAATGCCACTGCATGGCTTTACCCGGATGTTCGACAATATGCTCAATCATCCGAACATCAAGGTAATGCTCAACACTGATTATCAAGAAATCCAAAAAGCTATACCTTGCCGCGAGATGGTTTACTCCGGGCCGGTTGACGAATACTTTGATTATCGCTACGGCAAACTACCATACCGCTCCCTTGATTTCAAACATGAGACGCATAACACGACTGTGTTTCAAAAAGCGCCAGTAATTAACTATCCCAATGAACAGCTTTATACTCGTGTGACAGAGTTTAAATACTTAACTGGTCAGGAACACTCGAAAACGAGTATTGTTTACGAGTTTCCCAAAGCCGAGGGAGATCCTTATTATCCCGTACCGCGTCCTGAGAATCAGGAAATTTACAAGAAATACAAGGTGCTGGCTGATGAAACTCCAGGAATCTATTTTGTCGGACGATTAGCGACCTACAAGTACTACAACATGGATCAATGTGTTGCTCAGGCTTTGTCTGTTTATAAGCAAATCGCGGTTAAGGCTTAAGTAATTCGTAATTCACGCCGAATTACCTCCCTTAATCCCCCCGATGTATTGGGGGGAAACCGGAAATCTAGTTCCCTCCCCTTTATAAGGGGAGGGTTAGGGTGGGGTAAAATCTTGGTTAATCAAACCGTCCGCAACGCACTGGCTCCCCTACAAAACTACAAAACTCAAAAAGAACGCATCAAATAAAATATCAGCTTGAGTTGTAAATTATGGCTTCTGCTTTCAACTCGACACTTAACAGCAACAAAGCACAACTTCCCCTAGAAGTTTGGGCTGGTATCGAGTGTACGGTTAATCGTGTGGGTGAAGAGTATTTCGATCAGTTAGAACGCAATGGTCATGCAACTCGCTTAGACGATCTAGATTTATTCGCTGAACTTGGCATACACGCCATCCGCTATCCAATACTTTGGGAGCGAATAGCACCTAACGGTTTGGAGAATGCTGATTGGTCGTGGGCGGATGAACGGCTGGGGCGCTTGCGCGAACTCGGCATCTGTCCAATTGTGGGATTAGTGCATCATGGCAGTGGGCCGCGTGATACCAGCTTGGTAGATCCAGAATTTCCTGAAAAACTAGCGGTGTTTGCTCGTGCGGTTGCAAAACGCTATCCTTGGGTTACACATTACACACCCATCAACGAGCCACTGACAACAGCACGATTTAGTGGGATGTATGGTCACTGGTATCCTCACGGACGGGACGATTTAACTTTTGCCCGTGCTTTGTTAGGAGAGTGTAAAGCGATCGCTCTTTCGATGCAAGCAATTCGGGAAGTCAACCCCAATGCTCAACTGGTACAAACTGAGGATTTGGGTAAAACTTATAGTACATCGAGATTAGTATATCAAGCAGAATTTGAAAACGAGCGTCGTTGGTTGAGTCTTGATTTATTGTGTGGTTTAGTTTCCCCAACTCGTCCTATGTGGGGTTACTTGCGCGACTGTGGGATCAGCGAGGCTGAACTTGAGACATTTTTACAAAATACCTGTCCGCCTGACATCATCGGCATTAACCATTATGTGACCAGCGATCGCTTCTTGGATGAAAACACAGAAAATTATCCAGCTTGGACACATGGCGGTAATGGGCAGGACAAGTATGCAGATGTAGATGCGGTGCGAGTTTGTTCTGAGGGTTTGGCAGGGCCACGTTCATTGCTACTAGAAGCATGGGAACGCTACAATCTGCCACTTGCTGTGACTGAAGTACACGTTAACTGTACTCGTGAGGAACAACTACGTTGGCTTTATGAGGTGTGGAATGCGGCACAGGAAGTACGACATGAGGGTGTGGATGTCCGTGCTATCACTGTATGGTCGCTTCTGGGTACTTACGATTGGAATAGCTTAGTAACTCGTTGGGTAGGTTACTACGAGTCAGGCGTATTTGATTTGCGCTCATCACGTCCCAGACAAACAGCGATCGCTAAAATGGTACAGGATTTAGCCACTGGGCATAAACCCAATCATCCACTACTTGATACACCAGGATGGTGGCATCGACAAGAGCGCCTATTATACCCAGCAGTCAGTTGTGGCGTATCTTTCCCATATCCCCCGTTTTCCTCCCCTACTTCCAACCGTCCCCTGGCGATCGTGGGAGCCACAGGAACACTAGGCAAGGCTTTTGCTCGGTTGTGTGAAGTGCGAGGAATTTCATATCGCCTGCTAAGACGGCAAGATATGGACATTGCCAATCCTGCTTCCGTCAATAAAGTACTTACCGAGTTGCAACCGTGGGCAGTTGTGAATGCTGCGGGATACGTGCGGGTGGACGATGCAGAACGCGAACCCGATATTTGTTTAAAGGTAAACGCTGAAGGGGCAGCGATTTTAGCTGCTGCTTGCGCTCAACATCATGTGGGGCTGCTAACTTTCTCTTCAGATTTGGTATTCGATGGTGCTGAGTCTAATCCTTATGTCGAAACTGATACCGTTGCGCCCCTCAATATATATGGATGCAGCAAAGTTTTGGCAGAAAAGCTGGTATTGCAGGCTCATCCGGCATCACTAGTGATTCGCACCAGCGCATTTTTCGGCCCGTGGGATGATTACAACTTTGTCACGATCGCTCTACGTCAACTTAGTGCTGGTAATACTTTTGTCGCAGCCGAAGATGCGATCGTTTCCCCCACATACATACCCGATCTTGTCCATACCGGCCTTGATTTATTAATTGATGGCGAAAAAGGTTTGTGGCATTTGGCTAATAAAAGTGCGATCGCTTGGTCTGACTTAGCCCGATTAGCAGCTAAAAAAGCAGGTGTAAGTGTCAGCAATCTAGTTGCTTGTCCTACACAAGAACTTGGTTGGATTGCTACTCGCCCAGCTTACAGCGTTCTTGGTAGTGATCGCGGTGAATTAATGCCACACCTTGACAGTGCAATTTCTCGCTACTTGGAAGAAAGAAATTAGTAGTCTAGCTGGCAATCTAATTTTAAGGGGAGCAGGGGAGGCAGAATTAAATTATTGATTAATTCCCAATACCCCATGCGCCATTCGCAATTTCCCATCGCAAAATTATGTCAACTATTTTAGTAACGGGAGGAGCCGGATACATTGGCTCCCATGCTATATTAGCTCTGAAAAATGCAGGTTTATGAAGTAATCGTTTTAGATAATCTGTCGAACGGACATTGAGAACTTGTAGAAGAAGTTTTGCAGGTAAAATTGATTGTTGGAGAAGATGTTAGCTTTACTGTGAACCCAAAAGAAAAGTTTGTAATTATTGGGTCATCGGGTTGTAAAAAGAGTAGCCTTCTAAAAGCGATCGCTGGTTTTCAGCCTATCAAATCTATGTCAATAGCAATACACTCAATTGTCCTTGAGCACAACCAAAGTTAAGAGCCAATATTGGTATACAATACTATTCATCTAATAAGACTATTTAAACTCTCTAAAGTACTATTGAGAACAGCACGATCAATTGAGTAGTATCTTGTTTGCCCTTTTTTGTAATTCTTTGCCAAACCTGCTTCCGTCAAAACTTTCAAGTGGTGACAAGAAAGAGATAAGCTAATACCCAGCTGCTCGGCAATTTCTGAACAGCTGATTTCGTCAGTATTCAACAGTAAATCTACTAGGCGCAGGCGTGTTGCATCTGAAAGAGCCGTGAAGATTTTAGCGCGGCTTTCGTAATTTATTTTCTCAATCATCCCCATATCATAGCAGGATTTGGCATTCTACTCAAATAGTCAAACAATCATTTGACTATTTTGTAAAAATTCTGTTATGTTAGTTACTGCAATGGTTAAATAAGTATTTAACTATAATTATCTAGTACTGAAGATTCCTGACGAGATACGACGTTAACAAATATCAACAGCTACTTTAAGTTCTACTTTTACAACATGCCTCAGCTATTTTGTAAGTTTGCTGACGCCGTTAAATGTAATTGCGATCAATTGCTGGATATTGAGCGTGAATTGCACTCCAACTCGACGGGATCTTATCTGTCTGAACTTCTGAACAAGGATGTAAGCAATGAGCACAGACAATCGTTTTTTCTCTGACCTAAAACAAGTTGAGGCAGAACTGACCTACCTCACCCCGATGGCAGAAAAGCCTTTCATCTATGCCTACGAACCCCCAGTAGGGGTTCCCCGCTCCAACGGAAAGTACGAGACACACAAAGTGCCAATCCATAATGCACGGGAAATTTCAGATAAAGTATCCTTAGAGCGCCAAGGCTTCGACTTTGCTGCACATGAAAGTAAAGTCACTGATTTCTATGATGAAGATGAGATCCGCAACGTCTATTATCCTGAAGCCAAGCAATTATTGAAAGAGGTGACAGGTGCAACTGAAGTACTAATATTCGATCACACTCTTCGTAACGCTCAACGTTCGCAGTCGGGCGAGAACGAAATCAGGGAACCCGTCAAGCGCGTACATAATGACTTTACAGCCAAATCTGGCTATACTCGTGCACGCAAGGTATTGGCAGAGCAGGGGATAGATAATATTGATCAAGTCGTGCAAAAAAGGTTTGCATTGATTAACATTTGGCGACCTATTGCACCAGTCCAGGAGTCACCATTGGCAGTGTGCGACGCTCTGAGTATCGTACCTACAGACCTTATAGCTACTGATCTTTTGTACCCCAATTACGCTGGCGAAACTTACGCAATAACCTATAACCCATCACATCAATGGTTTTATTTTCCACAAATGCAACAAGACGAAGCGCTATTTATTAAGTGCTTTGACTCCAAAGAAGATGGACGGGCCAGGTTTGCCGGTCATACTGGGTTTGATGACCCCACTAGCCCAGCGGATGCTCCACCTCGTCAGAGCATTGAGTTAAGGACAATAGTTTTCTACCCCGAATAGATTCATCAGATAATGACACCAATGGTCGATCTTTTTAGCTGCGTTTGAGTCTTTATCCAAATTGCACTAAATAAAAGCCCAAAGGCTTGTGTCACCTTGTTCCCAGAGGGCTGCTGCCTCTAGTCAAGTCCCTGACTGGTTAAAAGCCTACAAGCTCCTAACCAGTCAGAGCAAGGGCTGTATCTAAACTTACTGGTATTCGTCTTTATCCTAAATGTGACCGCACACAGGACAGACATAAAGGCGGTTTTTTGATAGCATCTTTTGACGATGCAGGTATCAGAGCTAATACCCGCATCGTCACAAAATGCCTCAAATTATTTGTGGGACAGAACCATTTTATTTCTGGGCATTTATGAGCCTCTGTTGTTCCGGCAGTCTAAAAATACAATAATTAATACTACGGTAAATATATCAAGATATAGTACGATGCTTTAAGATGCGATCGCTTCCTTTAGAATTTTGCTTGCACTTGATAGCAAAATTCCAAAAGAAACAGACGAGTGCAAACACCATCCTATGGATCAAACTCTGGAGAATCTACATGGGCTACAAACATATCGAAGTCAAACAAGTAGCTGGTTTCATCGGTGCCGAAATCAGTAACGTAGACCTTTCCCATCCTCTGAATGATGATCAAGTCAAAGAAATTCGTAAAGCACTATTGAAGTGGAAAGTTGTGTTCTTTCGTGGACAAAACATTGATCATGCTGCCCAAGTTGAATTCACATCTCGTTTCGGTGAAGTGACTTTCGCCCATCCACTCGGAGAGCCTGAACCAGTTCCGGGATTTCCGCAACTTAAACCCGTAGACCGGAGGCTCTATGAGAAGCAGTATGGTTTTCGCACTGGAGGCCCCTGGCACACAGACGTAACAGCCGCTATCAACCCGCCAGCAGCGTCAATTTTGCGTGCGGTTAATGTCCCTAGCTTTGGTGGTGACACCCAGTGGAGTAATTTAGTTGCAGCTTATGAGGGTCTGTCAGCACCTCTACGGGCGCTAGCAGACACATTGAAAGCTGAACATCGCTTTAATGGGAGTGGGTATCTGCCTCGCAACAGCAAGTTCGCCGAGCGTATTGCTGTCAATCCACTAGTCTCAATCCACCCAGTAGTAAGGGTTCATCCTGAGACTGGTGAGCGTGCGTTGTTCATTAACCCTGGCTTCACCTCACACATTGTTGATGTGTCATCACAAGAGAGCAAGCTGCTGCTTGAGTTGTTCTTTAACCAAATCACTAAGCCTGCTTACACCACCCGTTTCCGTTGGAACAACGGTGATATTGCCTTCTGGGACAACCGTGCCACCGTGCATTTGGCTCCTCAAGATTTAGATCATTTGGATGTCGAGCGTCTCCTATATCGCACCACCATCACTGGCGATGTTCCAGTTGGGGTTGATGGTTTCCGCTCAGAAGTGGTTCAAGGTGAGGCGTTCAGTTCAGAAGTACCAACCGTCTTCAAGCAAAAAGCCCAGAAGTTGGAAACACAATCAGTGCTTTCATAATTTACAAACTACTAAACTGGGCTGCTTGTATCTGACGCAGCCCAGTATAAAATTAGAGCAGATAACTACTTAAGTAAATCTAATTACCATTAGAGTAGGGAACTTCCAAATAAAAAAATATCCCATTACTTAAAGACAAGGAAGAGTTTACGGATATCTTCTGCTACCTGCACCCACAACACCGATTTTGTGGCGATAGGAAAGTTCGGCACCGAACCAACCGGAAATACTAACTAGCGTACCGACAATCAGCGAGAGAACCAGTCCCCAAGGTAGTATTCGGGATTCAGCGTCGCCCAAGCGCAGGAGGAAGTTGACTAGACTTAAAACTATTAGAGAAACGTTAAGTATTAAATGCGCCCAACCTGCGCTGCGCTTGCGAACTCGTTCAATTCTAAAAAAGTCACTGAGGCCGATCGCTGATGCAAGGACACCTCCGGCTAATCCTAGTCCGATTAACCATAGTGAAGCTTTAGCCCAGAAGAAATCACTAGTTAACCAGTAGCCGATGTCGCTTCCCAAGGCGGCGGCTAAAAAGGCGATGGGAAAGGTCACACTCAGAGGATGTAGAGGATGTCCTGCGATCGCAACTGTGCTGGGTACGCCGCTATCAAGATACTCACTGTCGTTACTTTCAATAACTGGTGGAATATTTGGGAAAGGTGTTGAACTTGTTTGGGTTGTTTCTGTAGTTTCCATTATTTATTAGTATCCTGAATTTATTAGCGTTCTATTATTGCTCAGAAGGGATTTGTTCAATATAAGCTTCAGCTTGTAGAGTTAGTTTACCTAATTCTACTTTTAATTGTTTAACTTGCAAGCTTATTCCTTCTAAATCAAAGTTACTCAAATTTAAAAGTTCACTAGTTTGATCTACCAAAGCTTTTGTCAACTCTGGCGATATTTCCTCAGTTTTGCCATATTCGACATTTTCGAGAGAAACAGTTTTTCCATTAGCGCTAATCTGGGGAACTGCGGAAAAAGCAACTTGCTGATTTTCACCTGTTTCTACCAATTTGATAGTGGCATTTATTGCTACTTTCCCATCACCGAGTAGTTGAAAATCTACATGTTGAGGCTGAATAGTTGTCAATTGCCCATTAACATGGATTTTTTGACTTTGCAGTTGCGATCGCACATATTCTGAGTTGAAGGCGCGATTAATATCAACCTCGGTTAATACAACTTCTGCCTTAGCTTCAGTAGGTTTAGTGAGTTCAATTTTGCCAAAAGCCACACTCAAAGGATTAATGGCAACATTAGTCATCTGCATTTTCAAGTCTTCCATGCGAAGGTCTTTCTGCATTACCAAACCTTCACCTTCTATCGTGACTGCATCCACCTCTCCCTGAACTAGTTTCAGTGGATCTGTTTTGATATTTACATCTAAATTTTCTACTTCATCTAATTGGCTAGATAATCCTATTTCTACCGCTTTATTTAGCGCCTGCTCTCCTAATCCAGGACTGTCTGCCATTATTAAATTAGCTCCTGCTTTAAATAGTATTTTCTGTAATTACTTTAAAATAATTAACATCAAACTTTTATCTATCTGACGGTGGAATCTAGATTTTAATGCTGTCTATCTAAAAGGATAATTATATTATTTATAATCAAAAACTTTGCTTTTATATACAGAGTTTTTTAGGCGTAGATATAGAACGTTTGATTATCCGATATCACTCAAAAGAAAGATTGAATATATAGAACTTAATAGTTATATTGTTTATTTTGCTAAAATCTATTTAATAAAAAAATTTGCAAAAGATAAAATCATATTTTTCTTTGGCGCGGCACATCATTATATCAAGTGGGTAGGCGTAGCCAGCACTTCTCTACAAGACGCTGCGCGTAGCTTGCTTTCACGAAGTGGTACGACAAGCTCAGTGACCACCGCAGGCATAGCTTTTACAATAATTTTTTCAAAGGTAACATAAACCCCGGCACAACATCTTCACCGCTTAATATTGCTGTAGCCGGATATTGAGTTATTGATCCATCCTGGCGATAAACTAAAGCTTGTTGATTGTTTCTATCAATTAACCATCCTAATTTAACACCATTAGCAATATATTCTTCCATCTTAGCTTTGAGTTTTGCCAAACTATCATTTTTAGAACGAATTTCAATTACAAAGTCGGGTGCTAAATTAATAAATTTGTCTTCTTCATCCCAACCTTCTGGTAAACGTCCTTTAGCTACAAAAGCAGCATCAGGTGCTCTGACAGCAGTATTTGCTAATCTAAAACCAGTACTTGGCCCAAAAACTTCACCTAAATCCTGACTTTCTACCCAATTCAATAAATAGGCTCCGGCTTTTATTTCTCGATTACCAGAAATTCCACCAGTTGGGGGCATAGTTTCTAATGTTCCATTAGCATTACGTTCAAACCGCAATTCTGGGTTTTGCAAACTCATCAGCATTAATTCTTCATCAGTGACAGTATACAAAGACTGCACCGTTATTTTTTCGCTGGTCATGATGATTTCATAGCAAGCTTGATAGATATCTCAATTTTAAGCTGAGATTCAATTACTTCTATACTCCTCTCCTGTGCATTCTCTGTGTTTGGAGCGGTTTGTTATAAAATTGACATTAGCAGCAGTGCAATATCTGATTATAAGCTGTTTTATTCTTTCAAAACAATGCTCTCAGAACGTTTTACCGCAGCCCTCACCTACGCTACCCAACTGCACGCTAACCAAGTTCGTAAAGGTTCAGGTGTTCCCTACGTTGCCCATTTATTAGGTGTCACCAGTATTGCTTTAGAATACGGAGCAAATGAAGATGAAGCGATCGCAGCCCTCTTACACGATGCGATCGAAGACCAAGGTGGGGCCGCAACACGGGAAGAAATTCGCCGCCGCTTTGGTAACAATGTAACGGCAATTGTAGATGCTTGTACTGACGCTGATACAACTCCAAAACCCCCTTGGCGACAGCGCAAGGAGGCATACATTGCTCATATTCCTACCGCTTCTCCATCAGTACTACTCGTGTCATTAGCAGATAAACTTTACAACGCCCAGTCTATTCTCAAAGATTATCGCGTTTTGGGCGAATCAGTTTGGGAACGTTTTCAGGGGGGTAAAGAAGGTACTCTTTGGTATTATCGGGCGCTTGTGGATGCCTTCAGGAAGACTGGAACCACTATAATTATTGAGGAATTAGAACGCGTCGTTGCAGAAATTGAGGTATTAGCATCTAAATAAAGAATTTATTTACCAGAAGTAGATAAAAGATTCATAGGGAACTAGACAAATAGCTTTTTTACCTTGAACAGCAAGAAGGCTCATAGTGTCAGTAGGTAGGCGGGAAAATTTATAAACATCTCATTACGTTGGCGTAAGCCTTCCTGTAGGGTACGGAACAAAGTGAAGTGAAGCAATCACAAAGGCTTCAATTTTTTTGCATTTCATTATATAGTTAGGTTTATTTGTACCTACTCATCTGAAAAACCAGTGTTGAGATGAAATTGCGAGTCAAGAGTTTGGTCTCAACCAAATTCGAGTCAAACGATAACTTATAAAGACTACAATGACCAGACGAACAAAATATTTGTCTAAAAGCCAAAATCATCGGGACGTAAAAAATCTATGATGATAGAGGTAATTTCTAATGAATTGGAAAGCTAACACTATACCGTAAGGTCAGTATAAGTAATTTACAGACATAATATAGTCATGTCTCTCACGAACAAATTTTCGCTTTTAGGTTCTTTCTCTAGATAAAAAATCTTTCTCTCGGTAGATAGGTGTACTTACATTATTATGGCTGCTATGTTACCAATATGACAATAATAAGACAAAACGCTTTAAATACAACTGTAAGTCCTTCAGTAAGTCCTCCAGAAACATTGGCAGAAAAGTATCTTGAAGCAGAGCGGATGCACGATGTTCAGCTTTTACTGCAAAACTTGATCAACAGTGAAGAAGCCACTGTGAAACTAATTCTGGATTGTCTGTATGACGTTGGTTCAGTCAATTTGATTAATCAAAAGCTTGGCTTGAAACCTCTAAACAGGGTAATGAAATTAATTGCCCGAATGTCCAAACCACTTTTCAAAACCTTGGCTCTAAATTGGTTTAAGAAAAACTGTCCCCAACTGATTACTAATTGGCTACACACGCAAGTTACTTTTGAAAAGACCCGAAATAGACCCCAAAAAGTAGCTGTTGAAGTTGCAGAACTTCAACCATATCCGATACCACATACAGAAAATATGAGCCAAGAAATTAAAAATCTGCGCCAGCAAGTCCGATGGCTAGTTGGAATTTCAATAATAGCGATCGCTGTTTTAGGAGTAACAGCCGCTAGGTTAAACTGAAACTCATAGCTACCATTGGGAGCAAATTTAATAGATCCAGCAAGCTATTTTAGGTGTAAAATTCACTTCGGTTATGAAAACCCTACCAGCCCAGAATGTGAATGATTTATGCTCCATGAGGTTTTTTGGGAAACAGTTGTTTTGCTAACTTCAAGCAACTTAACTCGTTGTATTACCAGTATATTTAAATAGCTGGTTCAGCATATAGGCTAATTCGTACTATGGCTTTGCCCAAACCTACTTTGGAGGACATCGAAATACATCTGCTTTTGGAAGGGATGTATCAGTACTACGGTTATGACTTCCGCGATTATGCTCTTTCCTCACTTAAGCGCCGCATTCACAGCTTCATGGAAGTAGAAGGTTTACCTAATATTTCTGCCTTGCAAGAGCGATTACTTCACAACCGTACTTATTTGGAACGGTTTTTGCTTGGTCTGACGGTGAATGTAACATCAATGTTTCGTGATCCCAGCTTTTATAACACATTCAGAAATCAAGTTATCCCCTTCTTGCAAACCTATCCATTTATTCGGATTTGGCACGCTGGATGCTCGACTGGTGAAGAAGTCTATTCAATGGCAATTCTACTGCAAGAAGAAGGACTTTATCACCGTTGCCGCATATATGCCACTGATACTAATGAGAAGGTATTACAAAGTGCAAAAAGTGGTATTTTTTCCCTAAAACTGATGCAGGAATATACCCAACTTTACCTGAAAGCAGGCGGTAAGAAGTCATTTTCAGAATATTATACAGCAGCTTATGATAACGCTATTTTCCGAGCATCATTAAGAGAAAATATTGTCTTTGCCCAACATAATTTAGCAACTGACAGTTCTTTTAATGAGTTTAATGTCATCCTTTGTCGTAACGTTCTCATCTATTTTAATCAGGTACTTCAAAAGCGGGTACACGAACTATTTTATAATAGCCTTTGCACCTTTGGCATCTTGGGTTTAGGAAAACAAGAATCCATCAGGTTTACCTCTTATGAACACCACTATGAAGAGATAGTCAAAGGGGATAAACTATATAAGAAAATAGCTGGTGCTTAAAATCCAGGCTGTTTAAACCACTAGAGAAACGTGATTTTATGTGAGTTCAACAAACATCTCCCTGCCTTGAACTTTAGTTCAAGTCTGGACAGTCTTTGCGTAGTAAAATCTCTTAGAGGATGTTTGAAAAGTATTATTGCTATAGCAATCCCAAATCATTTGTGAAAATTATATATCTTTTTCTTCTTTCTTCTCTTTGCGTCCAAGCGTTCTTCTTTATGAGACGCTACGCGTTGGTGTTGGCGGAGTCTCTCTAAGAGTTGGCTGTTTACGGCACGCTGGGGCGATAGCGTAGCGTTAGCGAGTCATCGAGCGTCATAGCCCGTCGTAGCATCGCTGTCAAAAGACAGTCTGTCAAACATTTTTAATTGTGTTCAGAAGATAGACTTAGCGATCGCTTAAGGTAAATTACACATTAGAGTCTTAAAGGAGATTGTCGATGCAACTTCTCGAATGTCCTCCTGTTGCAGTCATTGCTGGAGAAAATGCAGTTCACGTTTCTCAACTACCTTCGATATGGCAAGAGATTGCTAGAGGAACCACGAGTGTCGGACTTTCCCATCCCCAAAGCTATGTTGAGATGGCACAGTTGTTCCTATACAAATTAGAGCATGGTGATGTTGACTTGTTTAGCGATCGCCCCCAACTGGCTCACTTGATACCCTCATTTTCCCAGCTATTTGCACAACTAGCATGGGAAACCCTTGACTTTTTTGGGCAAGACTTTCTCAAACACAGCTATCCAAATTTTGCAGAAATTCTCCGTGATGTGGAATCAAAAGGGACAAAGTATGCTGATGAAGTAAAAGTGGCTCGCATTGGTATAGATTTATTCAACGAGTTTGGTTATGAACTACCTGCCAGCTTCTATCATGTGCATCTAGCACCAATTTACCGCGATCATGTTTTTGAAGAACGCGCCTTACGGTTTGATCAGCGCGATATTGAACACAAACGTGCTTGGGATGCCATACTCCATGCAGGTAAGGTGTTTGCTATCCAGATGAAGGTGCAAAGTATTGCTTCCAAATACGGTTTTACTTATCAACACGGCTGCGGTTGTAACTCTCACCTATCTTCCATTGATGTATCTCATGGGGCGTTTGAATATGAATTAAGTCCTGAAAAGCGTCAGCGATGGATTCGGAGTTTCATCTGGACTGCTTGGTATGAGTATGCCTTCTTTGCGATCGTGCCAAATACGAGTTATTTAGTTTGAAAAAGAAGTAGACTGGATTGGGAAAATAGATAAAGCGAATTAAATCAGCATTCAGGCAAATCGAGAAAGCAATTTGCCTGAATGCTTTTTAATTTTAAGGCTGACCAAGAAAGTCTTGTTTACCAAGTTCTACACCGCAGTGCCTAAGAATGTCATATGCTGTTGTGACATGGAAATAAAGGTTTGGTAAAACAAAATATAGGAGAAATTGCATTCCTTGAAAATCAAGACTGTTGCTACCTATTTTAAGGGTAATTGTTCTCTCCTCTGAACCGTCAATCTGCTCAGGTTTAAATGTATTTAAATGAGAGATAGTTTGATTAATGCGGTCAATAAGTTGAGGAAATGTAGTTTCATTGTCCTCAAACTGAGGTGGTTCTGTCCCTGCTAGTCGTGCTGCACCTCTATTTACTATGTCAGAGGCAATTTGCACTTGTTTTGATAATGGAAACATATCTGGGGATAAACGACTATTGATCAACACAGAAGGATCTATTTTTTTAGTTTCAGCGTATGTAGCACCTTTTTCCAGAATACTTACAAGGTTATTCAGTGTGCGAATAGACACGGGTATTGAAGCTTGGTACATTGAAATGGTCATTGATTATTTATCCTGAAAAAGTTTAATGAAAGGCACAAACAAAAGCATGACTAAAGTCATAGTTCAAGCATACACAATATAAAAATTTCAGTAAGTCATTTTTTATGTGTAGATTAATCGGCTACCTTGGTAATCTCATCAGATTAGATGAGTTGCTGAGAATCAAAGATACATACAGATTCATCTGTGTGTATCTTTGATTCTAAATATCTTTAGACCGTATTCTCACCAGAAGTCTAATGTTTACTGCCAAACATAGATAAGGACAAACAAAATAATCCAGATGACATCGACGAAGTGCCAAAACAACGAAGTTGCGTTGACGCCGTAGTGACCTGTGTCGTAGTTGCCAGGAATGAAAGAACGTACCAAAATTATCAACTGCAACAGAATACCTGTGAAAACGTGTAAACCGTGGAAACCTGTTAATAAGTAAAACGTCCCACCAAATACCCCGGAGGTGAAGCCAAACTCTAGGTGGCTCCATTCGATCGCTTGTCCAGCCAAAAAGTAAGTTCCCATCGCCATTGTTGCCAAGAGAAACAGGCGAAATTTCACTAAGTCATGGCGTTGAAGGGCGCGTTCGGCGAAGTAAATCACGAAGCTACTGGCAACAAGAATTACTGTGTTAATTGTCGGATCTTTTACTTCTAGCCCAGAAACACCAGTTGGTAGCCAGTTAGGAGTTGTTGTTTTGTAGATGATATATCCGGCGAAAAAACTCAAGAAAATGACGCTTTCTGAGAGGAGGAAGACGATGAAGCCAAACATTTTGTTGCCTTCTTCGTCGTGGGTATGTTCTGCGATTGTGTGGTGCGATTCAGGGGTATTTATATAAGTGTCCATTTTGGTTTTAGTTTGAGGGGAATTTGAAACGCAAAGGAACACAAAGGGAAGCGCAGAGGGACGCGGAGGGTTTTTGCGTCTTCCCCTTGGGATTATTCTGGGAGGTTGGCTGTTAAGGGTTCTGATTTGCCGTAGCCGTAGGGTTCGGAGATGATGATGGGGATTTCTTCAAAGTTTTCTACTGGGGGGGGTGAAGAAACTAACCACTCTAGTCCGATTGCTCGCCAAGGATTATTGGGTGCTTTCTCGCCTTGCATCCAAGAAATCACCATGTTGAAAATGAAAGGTAAGGTGGATATTCCTAATAGAAATCCGCCCAGGCTAGCGATGACATTCCAGAATTGATACTCTGGGGCGTAGGAAGCAACTCGGCGTAACATTCCTTGCAATCCTAAGGGGTGCATGGGCAAAAAGTTGAGGTTGGTGCCGATGAAAGCTAACCAGAAGTGGATTTTACCCCAGCTTTCGGAGTACATCCGCCCAGTCATCTTGGGGAACCAGTGGTAGATGGCAGCATACAAGCCCATCGTCACGGTACCGTAGAGGACGTAATGGAAGTGTCCTACCACAAAGTAGGTATTGTTAACGTGGACATCAACTGGCACGGAGGAAAGCATAATGCCTGTGATGCCGGCGAAGACAAACATTACTAACGCACCTAGAGCGAACAGCATTGGTGTGTGCAGTCGCAGTTTACCTCCCCAGATGGTCGCCACCCAAGCAAATACTTTAATACCAGTGGGTACAGACACGCACATTGTTGTCATCATGAAAATCAACCGCATCAAGCCTGAGGTACCGCTGACGTACATATGATGTACCCAAACAATACCGCTGACTAGTGCAATCAAGATGGATGAAATGGCAACTACTTTGTAACCAAATAGAGGTTTACGTGAATAAACCGGGAAGATTTCTGAGAAAATCGCAAACACAGGCAAAATAATCACGTAAACAGCGGGGTGGGAGTAGAACCAGAAGTAATGCTGAAACATTACTGGATTCCCACCTTTGGCTGGGTCAAAAAAGCTAGTGCCAACTGTAAGGTCGAGTAGCAGCATTACTGCCCCCGCCGTCAATGCAGGTAGTCCGAATAGTTGGATAATCTGGGCGCTAAATACTCCCCAGACAAACAAGGGCATCCGAAAGAAGCCCATTCCTGGGGCCCGCATCTTGACGATTGTGGTAACAAAGTTTACTGCCCCCATAATTGAGGATACGCCGGATATTGCCACCGCTAAGAGCCAGATAACTTGACCATTAATTAAGTTACCCGTAGGATTTTGGAGACTGACGGGCGGGTAAGACCACCAACCAGCTTGGGCTGGGCCACCAGGGACGAAGAAACTACCCATCATCAAAATCCCAACTACTGGTACCATCCAAAAGGCAAGGGCGTTGAGGCGGGGAAATGCCATATCTCGCGCCCCAATCATCAGGGGCACTAAATAATTAGCAAAACCAACCAGTGAGGGAAATGTCCACAAAAACAGCATCACAGTGCCGTGCATGGTAAACATGCCGTTGTAGACAGTGCGATCTACTAAATCTGATTCGGGTGTTAGCAGTTCTCCCCGCATCACCATCGCAAAAATACCGCCGACGAGAAAGAAAAAGAATGAGGTAACGAGATACTGGATACCAATTACTTTATGGTCAGTACTAAAGCTGAAGTATTCTTTCCAGTTACTTGGAGATTCGTGGTTAGGCTTTTCATTAGGGAAAATGATGCCTTCAATAGGAACATTAGTCATCGGTTACTTTCCTTTCAACCAGGTGAATTGACTAGAGGAGGTGCAGCAGGTGGAACTGTGATCCAACCAGTTTGGACTGATTGATTGGATGTTTGAGCATACTCAGAAGCTGCCTGATTATTTGCTAGGGATGGCTTTTGGGTTGCAGCTTGGGCCAGCCACTGCTGATAATCTTCAGGAGATTCGACGACTACATTCGCCTGCATCGTCGCAAAGTATGTGCCACTGTATTGGGAATCGGTCAATCGGTATTGACCAGGGCGGATAGGAGTAAATTCAAAGTCGAGCGGATGGTTGGGAATAATATCCTGCTTGAGGCGAAATGCAGGTATATAGAAGCCGTGGAGAACGTCTTGCGATCGCAGCGCTAAACGCACCCGGCGATCGCTCGGTAAATGCAATTCGGTACTGGTAATATCTCTCTCTGGGTAATGAAAAACCCACGCCCACTGTTTGGCTAGTACGTCGATTTTCTCAACGGGTTGTGCTAAAGCGTTAGCTGATACATCTTTTGCTGCTACTGCCAATGGATTATGCAGGTGAACTAATTCTGATGGGCCTTGAATCCCCATTTGCTCATAGACTTGGTAGCTGTAGCCCGCAATCCAAAACACTAAAAGAATTGGGATCGCTGTCCAGACAACTTCTAAGGTGACATTGCCATGAATTGAGGGGCCGTCGGTGAAATCATCTTTGACTGCCCGATGGAAGATAACAGAATACATCAGAGTACTTGTCACTCCCAAAAAGATGAAGGCACCGAGGGTTACTAAGAAGCTAATCAAATCATCAATTAATTGAGATTCGGCTGCTGCTTGGGGAGGAAGCCAAAAGTAAGCCTGCTTGCCGATCCAGAGACTACTAACAGTCACTGCGATCGCGCCTGTAAGCAGCGTCAAAATATTTAAAATCTTCTGGATTTTCATGGTCTTTGGTTATTGAGCATGGGCAAATGACTAATGACTAACAACTCATTTGAGCGTTGTGTTGAGGTCTTGGCCTAATCGCAGCAAACTATCTGCTGTATTGTGTATGCCAAATTCGGTAGCCATTTGCGCCCCTAATGTGCCGTGGACGTACATAATCAACATGATTGCTATACCTGCGAACAGATAGATCCATTGCACTTCTCTATCTGTCTGTTTATATTCTTGTTTGCCCCAAACGAAGCGTTGCCATCCTCTCCAGATGGTCATACCAACAATCAGCGCTAATAACAACACACCACCCACACCATGCCAAAGCATAGTTTCCATTGCCTGCAATCCCCAGGCACTTTTCATATCAGCTGGTGGTGTTGCCAACAGCATTTCGTAAAAGCCTGCTCCCACCGTGAAAAATGTAATGATGCTGGCAGCTAGCATGTTGTACCAGCCAACATCAAATAAGTTGTCACGTTCCACAGTAATTGCCAAAAATTTGAAGACCCATTTTTGGAAGGGGAACAGAACACCAACGATATCAAAGGTCATCCCAATAATGAACAAACCTATGGTCAGATGAACTAAGTTGGGATGAATGGGAATTGTGTAAGGTAATCCGTTTGCGCCTAGAGAGCCGCTCAATTGGTCAATCAATTCTGAGTTCATCGCAACAGACCATCCTTTAATGCTTCCACAACTGGCACTGTATGCAATCCATACACCCAAACAAGTTCATCTCCGAGATATACCTGCAAGCCAACTATCAAAGTCAAAATTAGTCCGGCTCCCAGATAATAAATTGGTACTTTTTGCGGGTTACGGGCACGAATTACATAGCGCCAAGCTGTAATCGCCGTGATTATTCCTGAAAGCGACCAACCAATCAGTGTATGCAAATTCAGTACTGATTTAGCTAGGCTGTAAGGTTGTGCTAAACCCGCTTCAAACTGACCAAAAATGATTGCAACGAAGATGGCGATCGTTGCAACTAACATATTCCACCAACTCACCTCAAAAAGACTGGCTTTCCCAGTAAAATAGCCAATTACGTCAAAGAAAAAGGAAAACAACACCATCGCTATTACGAAGTGGACAACGATGGGATGAATCGTATCTGGATAGGGTAAATTGTGGTCGTTCAAAGATGTCAAATATTCAAGCATTGTCTTCTCCTGGACATATCTACCGCACTTTGGTCAATCAATTTTGGGTAATGGAATTGCCAATTTTGGATTACCGATAGCACAGCCTCAACTCTTGGAAAGGCTATACCAAAGAGTTATCGAGCGTCTTTTAGATTTATTCCGCACCTGACGGAGCATAAACTAGAAGACCCTAATCCAAAATCTAAAACCGTTCGACTGAGCAAAGCCGAAGTCCAAAATCTAAAATCTAAAACCGCTAATCAAACTTCAATGATTGATGGATATTCACTAATATCACCACAAGTATCCATCCATAAATGACCAAAATATGTTCAATATGTGCGCGGTGCGATACGCTTAATCATATCTTAGCTTTTTGTAAACAAATCTAGTAAACTTGCCTACGACGAATAACTTTTTTGTGATTAATTTCCTCATGCTAATAGTCTGCAACAGCAATTTTTGATGTAGCTAAACCAAATCGCTGTCGTTTGTTGATTTGCTTAACTTATCTTTTAGCTTAAGTAAATTTTTATGAATTGTCAAAACAATAATAATTAAAGTTTTAAATGTTAGTTATTTACCAAAAAAGTTTTCCATAATGTATCGACTTTGGCATTAAATAATATTTAAAAAAGCCTATTCGTAATATTTTTCTGTGAAGTATTTCACAATGATAAAATTTTTAATTGTAATGCAAATAGCAAAAACATATAATTTTGAGTAGTTGGTATAAAAGCGAATCAAGGTAAGTTAGTAGCTGTAGTGGAACTGGAGAATGCTAAAAGGATTTTATGAGCCATCAAATCACACTAAGATTGAAACCCACATTCTACAGGTGTGAGGACTAAACAAGTGTCGTTTAAAATTGTGGTAATTGGTACTTCTTTGGGCGGATTATCAGCATTAAAAATTATCCTGGGGAACTTACCAGCAGACTTCCTAGTGCCGATCGCGATCGTGCAACACCGTCACAAGGAGTCTAACAACACACTCCAGGAGTTATTACAAGAATCTAGTTCGTTGCCGATTCGAGAAGTGGAAGACAAAAACGAAATACTACCAGGACATATTTACCTAGCTCCAGCAGATTATCACTTGCTGGTTGAACTAGATCACTTTGCTCTTTCGACTGATGAGCCTGTTTCCTATGCCAGACCATCTATCGATGTGCTGTTTGAGTCAGCAGCCGATGTCTACACGCAGCAAGTTATTGGTGTAATATTGACAGGGGCAAATCAAGATGGTATGCAAGGTCTTAAGAAAATAAAAGCGCGGGGAGGACTTACTATTGTACAAGAACCTACCACAGCGGAGAGCGACGTTATGCCAGAAGCAGCAATTTCTGCTGTTGCAGTAGACTGGATTTTGACACTCTCAGACATTGCTTCTCAAATGGTCAAGCTTTGTCACTCTATACGGAAATAAACCCATGCAGATGGAACCCAAAGTAAACATCCTCCTAGTGGATGATAAACTAGAAAATTTGCTGGCACTAGAGGCAATCCTAGAAAAACTGGGAGAGAATCTTGTGAGAGCTACTTCTGGGGAAGAAGCTTTGAGGTGTCTGCTAAATCAAGACTATGCGGTAATTTTGCTAGATGTGCAAATGCCAGGGATGGATGGTTTTGAAACTGCTACCTTGATTCGCAATCGGGGGCGATCGCGTCACACTCCAATTATTTTTCTTACCGCCTTTAGCAGCAGCGACCAAATGCTGTTTAAAGGCTATGCCTTGGGTGCAGTTGATTATTTGCTCAAACCGTTAGACCCGAATATTTTGACTTCTAAAGTCACAGCGTTCGTAGAACTATTTAAGAAAACAGAAGCCGTCAAGCAACAAGCAGCGCAGCTGGTAGCTGTGAATGCCGAACTTAGGCAAAGTGAAGAACGATTGCGATCGCTGAGTACCTGTTCACCCGTTGGCATTTTTGAAATTGATACTGAAGGAGGCTGTAGGTATACTAATCCTCGCTATCAGACAATTTGTGGCTTGAAAGCGGCAGAGAGTTTAGAAAAGAGATGGCTAGAATCTGTTTATCCAGAAGATAGAGAACGAGCCGTTACCAGTTGGTCTGACTACATTCGTGAAGGTCGTAACTATTCTGAAGAGTTTCGCTTTCAAACTGCTCAAGGCATCGTCCGTTGGGTACAGGTTCGCTCATCACCGATGCTTTCCGGTCAAGGAGAATTGCTAGGATATGTAGGCACTCTCGAAGATATTACTGAAGGCAAGCAAGCAGAAGAAGTCCGCGCTCAAGTAATTCGAGAACAGACGGCAAGACAGGAAGCAGAAGCAGCAAATCGGATGAAAGATGAGTTTCTCGCCGTTCTCTCTCACGAACTCCGTACACCCCTAACCTCGATGCTGGGTTGGTCAAAAATCCTCCGCTCTAAAAAACTTGATGAAAAAGCCACTTCCCGCGCCTTAGAGGCAATTGAACGTAATGCGATGTCTCAGATGCAACTAATTGAGGATATTTTAGATGTATCCCGGATTATCCGTGGTCAGTTGCGATTAAATGTATCTGCTGTGAATCTGATTTCAGTGATGGAGGCAGCCCTAGAGGCAGTGCGTCCCTTAGCAGAAGTAAAAGATATTAAGTTAAATACTGTCCTCGATACTTCGGTAGGCTCAGTTTATGGCGATCCAGCCCGGTTACAGCAAGTTGTCTGGAACTTACTAACTAATGCTATTAAGTTTACCCCTAAGGGTGGCAGGGTAGAAGTTAGGCTATCTGCCTATTTTGGATCTTTGATTTCAGATTTTGGATTGGGATCTGATGGTGAAAATTTAGACTCTTCAAACAATGATGAAAGCAGTAATCCAGAATCCAAAATTCAAAATTCAAAATCTCAGTACGCCCAAATTCAAGTTATCGATACGGGGATTGGCATCAGTTCGGAGTTTTTACCCAAAGTATTTGAGCGTTTCCGGCAAGCAGACAGCACCACAACCCGATCGCATAATGGACTAGGACTAGGACTAGCGATCGTCCGTCATCTAGTGGAGTTGCATAAAGGTACAATCTTTGCCCAAAGTCCAGGCATAGGAGAAGGAGCAACCTTTACTGTAAGACTGCCACTGCTACAAAACAATAGGGCTAATAGGGTAAATAGAGAAGCCACAGGAGAAATTTCTTCCCCTGTGGCTTCTGTGCCCTTGGCTGGATTAAGAGTTTTAGTTGTAGATGATCAAGCAGATACCCGTAACTTTCTCAGTTTTATGTTTGAGGAGTATGGGGCGATCGCCACTGCCGTAGCATCAGTTGATGAAGCGCTAACAGTAATTGAACAAGCAAAAGCAGATATCTTGATTAGCGATATTGGCATGTCAGAGCAAGATGGTTATACGCTGATTCGGAAACTGCGCTCTTTAGAACCAGAAAAAGGTGGACGGATCCCGGCGATCGCTTTAACAGCGTACACGCGAGAGGAAGACCGCTTAGAAGCGCTAAAAGCAGGGTTTCAGCAGCATTTATCTAAGCCAATTGACCCAATTAAATTGATTGCTATGGTTGTCAATGTATTGAAACTACCTTTGGAAGTTCCAGTGAGTTGATTTTGAACTGGGGAGTTAGGAGTACTGAGTACGATGGAATGCCCAATCAAGAAGAAGTTAGGGCATGTTTTTTCAGTTCATCTAGGGAAACCATTTCTAAAGCTCTAGCATGGGTTGCAGAGAGGATGACGGGTGGAGCAACGCCAGCTTCGAGAGCTTCTTGCCAGCGAGAAGCACACAAACACCAGCGATCGCCAGGCTTCAGTCCAGGAAAATTAGAATCAGGAACAGGTGTGCTCAGGTCGTTCCCCCGCGATTTGGTGAACTCCAGAAATTCGGATGTCACTTCAGCACATACGACGTGCGACCCGAAATCTTGACCACTTGTGCGACAAAAACCGTCGCGGTAAAACCCGGTCACGGGAGAAGTGCAGCAGACATCTAGGTTTCCACCGATTACGTTTTTAGCTTCTGTCATCGTTAATTCGTTGCACTTGATTTTTCACTTCGATATAAGCTTATCTTGACACTTTCCTAGTTGAATTAAAATCGCTATCTCTGATTAATTCGGAAAAGCAGGGAATTCTAGAATCACTACTCATACATATAGAGAGCTTCGGCGTATCCTGACCTTGTTGCTTACCTTTAAATAAGTAAAGCTGATAGAACCTATCAGCTTTACAAAAGCAAGATAATTAATTAAAAATTGTAAAGCAGTGTAAAGTAGTTACACAGGCAAAAACAAAACCGTCTGATTCATAAATAACTAACCGCACTTATAAAACAATGA
>NZ_JBALDF010000071.1:0-48487 GCF_036917275.1 Nostoc sp. | reverse complement strand
CAAAGTTAGAATCTGTAAGCAGTTTTGCAACTTGTGGAGCTTGTTCCTTGGCTTGCATCTGCCCTAATGCCTGTGCTGCTGCATTACGGACATCAGAGTCAGGATCTTTGAGCATGAGGGTAAGTTGTGGAGCTTGTTCCTTGGCTTGCATCTGCCCTAATGCCTGTGCTGCTGCTTTACGGGAAACTGGTGGATCTTTATCCTGCAACTGTTTGGCAAACTGTTTTACAAGCTCATCATAGTTTTTTATCTGAGATTTAGGGTTATCTAGCTGATATTGCTGAAAGTGTTCTGCTGCTTTAGCCCTAACTTTAGGTATTGGGTCTTTTAGGGCTGCTACGATACCGTTAATCTGCCATGCTTCTGGCTGAAGCTTTTCTTCAGCGTTTACCCAAGGTAGAGAGAGGAAGAAAGTCAGGAGTAGGGTGAAACAGAAAAGGAAAAAGAGTGATCGCTTGCTGGTGTGGCAGAGTATGGTGAGCATAATAGAGAGCAAGGCAGCAGATTACATGCGGTTATGGGTATAACAACAACCTTACAGTTCCTAATTCCTGATTTAAAAAGTTAGATATTGTGGGGTAAGCTCTCTCACTTTCACAATTCATAGGACGGGTAAGATGCCCATCCCAAAAAAATAGTTAAATATTTTTTATTTGAAAATGCCTTAATTTTGATTGACGAGTATCAAAGACTCGTCCACGAGTATCAAAGACTCGCCGATGAGTATCAAAGACTCGCCGATGAGTATCAAAGACTCTCCCGCGAGTATAAAAGACTCTCCCGCGAGTATAAAAGACTCGTCCACGAGTATAAAAGACTCTCCCGCGAGTATAAAAGACTCGCTCACGAGTATAAAAGACTCGCTCACGAGTATAAAAGACTCTCCCGCGAGTATTAAAGACTCATTAATGAGGTTTAACTACTCATTCACGGAGTTCAGAGACTACAGCACTTATTGTTTGAATGCAGTACACTAGATACGCGGTAGGGGCACAGCATTGCTGTGCCCCTACGAATGGTTGTATTTGACGCAAGCGAGAACGGCTATAAACCGAATAGCAATATTTGCCTATAAATCAGAGTTAGTTTTAGCAGGTTTACTTTTAATAGCTTTAAACCGTTCCCCTAACTGTTCGGCAATCGTTTTTAACCCTGGAGTTTTCTTTGCAGCAGTCTTGACGTAATCATAAACTGTCAAACTGCTGCCCATTGCTTCGCTGCCGACTGCCATTAAGGTATCATCTACTTGTTCTGTCAATTGTCGCAATCCAATCAAAAGCTCAGTAAGTGTGATTGCTAATTGATAATCCCGCACAAAATCATTTACATCAAAGCTGGCTGGGAGAATTTCTCGGTTAGATTGGGCAGCAGTCAGGCTAGTGTTGACAAAAGCTAGGCTTTTATCGCCCATCTTAAATAACTTGCGTCGTTCTTCTACACTCAGAGTCACGAGAAAAGGCATCTTTGCTTGGATAGTCGCAAAGGCTGCTTTAATTTCTTGGATATCTGCTGGGGAAAGGGAGCCTGTAATGTTTTGGTAAGCCATTGGATATTTACTGTGGTGAATCTATTTGTTATGATTCCCACTGAATAAATGCGATCGCACAAATTTGGGCATGGGGAGTAAGGAAATTAACCTCTCTGGTTGTACACACAAGTCGAATTACCCCCCTAAGTCCCCCCTTATAAAGGGGGGAAAAAAGAAAATCTAGTTCCCTCCCCAATATATCGGGGAGGGTTAGGGTGGGGTAAAACTTACGCTTCAAGCTAAATGAATTGTTATGATTCCCACTAGTAAATGCGATCGCACAAATTTGGGCATGGAGAGTAAGGAAATTAACCTCTCTGGTTGTACCAAGTCGAATTACCCCCCTTAGTCCCCCCTTATAAAGGGGGGAAAAAAGAAAATCTAGTTCCCTCCCCGATATATTGGGGAGGGTTAGGGTGGGGTAAAACTTACGCTTCAAGCTAAATGAATTGTTATGATTCCCACTAGTAAATGCGATCCATCCGCCATCTCGCTTTTCGTATCGAAACATTAAGGAATATTGCATTTCAGTCGAAACCTGGAGGTAAAGCGCCAAATCAGCCAAAAGACCGTGGTAGTATGCTCTCGGTAAATGTGAAGATTGGGAGAAAGACCTTTGACACTACGGGTTGCTGTTATTGGGTCAGGCCCTGCTGGTTCATCTGCCGCAGAAACACTGGCAGCCTCTGGGATTGAAACCTACCTGTTTGAGCGGAAGCTAGACAATGCGAAGCCTTGTGGGGGCGCAATTCCCCTATGTATGGTGAGTGAATTTGACTTACCACCGGAGATTATCGATCGCCGGGTACGGAAGATGAAAATGATTTCGCCTTCCAATCGTGAAGTCGATATCAATCTGATAAATGAAGATGAATATATAGGAATGTGCCGCCGGGAAGTGTTAGATGGCTTTTTGCGCGATCGCGCGGCAAAAGTCGGCGCAAATTTAATTAATGCCACTGTTCATAAACTTGATATACCAGGAAACAATACCGACCCCTATACCATTCATTACATTGACCATACAGAAGGGATATCACAGGGTATTGCCAAAACTCTGAAGGTGGATGTAATCATTGGGGCCGATGGGGCTAATTCTCGCGTTGCTAAAGAGATGGACGCTGGGGATTACAATTATGCGATCGCTTTCCAAGAGCGAATTCGCTTACCCGAAGACAAAATGGCCTACTACAACGACCTCGCCGAAATGTATGTCGGTGATGACGTTTCTACCGATTTCTACGCTTGGGTTTTCCCCAAACATGACCACGTAGCTGTCGGTACTGGCACAATGCAGGTTAATAAAGCCAGCATCAAACAGTTACAAGCAGGTATCCGCGCCCGTGCTTCCGAGAAATTGGCAGGCGGTAAAATCATCAAAGTAGAAGCCCACCCCATTCCCGAACATCCCCGTCCCCGCCGTGTTGTTGGTCGCATCGCTTTGGTGGGAGATGCTGCTGGTTACGTTACCAAGTCTTCTGGTGAAGGTATTTATTTTGCCGCTAAATCTGGGCGGATGTGTGCCGAAACTATTGTAGAAACATCTAATAGTGGTAGTCGTATTCCTACAGAAGGCGACCTCAAGGTTTACCTGAAGCGTTGGGATAAAAGATACGGACTCACTTACAAAGTGTTGGACATTCTGCAAACTGTGTTTTATCGTTCCAACGCCACCCGCGAGGCGTTTGTGGAAATGTGCGATGACCTCGATGTACAACGGCTAACATTCGATAGCTATTTGTATAAGACGGTTGTCCCAGCTAATCCGATCACCCAACTGAAAATTACTGCTAAAACAATTGGTAGTCTAATTCGGGGTAATGCCCTTGCACCTTAATTAAGTGGGACTTCCAACAAATAAATTACCCGATTTTGCTGATTGGAAAGAATGTCAAGTTGAAATTGATGGGTAAACAAGTTCGTAGTAAGGACTTTAGTCCTAGATTTTTAAGCACTGAAGTGCTTACTACAAACTCATCATATTTAATGAGACATACCACTTGGTAATTTGTGAAGTTCGTCAAAAGTATTTATTTATACTCACAATCCATGCTTGCTATACCAATTAAGATAGCGTTGTAGGCGATCGCGCTGGTAAGTTGGCTTGCTAATATCGTGGGATTGCTCAGGATAAATAATCAATTGAGTATCAACCCCTAAACTTTTGAGTGCTTCATACATCTGCTCAGAGTTATGCAACGGAACCTCAGCATCGCGATCGCCACCCAGAAATAGTGTTGGTGTCACAATTCGGTCGGCGTGCAGGAAGGGAAAAGAAACTCGTAGCCAAGTCTTGAGGTTTTTCCACGGCACGCCCAGTTCCTGTTCGTAGTCATAAACATACTCGTCAGTACCGTATCCTGCCAAAATATTGGAAATGCTAGCTCCACTTACCGCAGCTTTGAAACGGGTATCTTGGGCGATAGTATAGTTTGTTAACATACCACCGTAGCTCCATCCACCTATTCCCAACCGAGATGGATCGGCTATTCCTTGTGCTTCAACGTAGTCAACAGCAGCAAGGACATCTTGAACATCTTTATTTCCCCAGTCAGCGTAAATAGCCTTCGAGAACGCTTCACCCCGTCCCGAACTACCCCGTGGATTAACTGCAACGACAACATAACCTTTTGCAGCAAACAGTTGCCAGTTAAACATAAACTGGTTTGTGTACTGCCCGACTGGGCCACCATGAAGTTGAAGGAGTGTTGGGTATTTCTTTCCTGGTTGAAAATTTGGTGGTTTGACTAAAAAACCGTGGATTTTGGTGCCATCTTTACTCTTGAAACTAATTTCTTCCGTCGTTCCTAATAGAAGTTGGACAAGCAATTCCTGGTTTTGGTGCGATATTGAACGCAGTTCAGTGCCTTTGAGGGCAAAAACCTCACTTGGCTGCTGCGGTATTGAGGATAACAAGGCAATCTTGTCGTCACCCCCTAAGTCAAAAGCGCTGATATTTCTGCGTCCAGCTAGCAATCGCTCTATTTTACCGCCTGTTACTGGTACTTTTGCTAAGTGAACATTGCCATCGTCTTCCAGCAAAAACAGAATTGATTTGCCATCAGATGTAAAGCGTGGCTTAACAACATTGCGATCAAGTTTTGCTGTTAACAGGCGTGGACTACCTCCTTCCGATGGAATAACGGCAAGATGGTAAACAGCGTACTCAATTAGCTTTTGAGGGCCTCCTTGCAGATAGGCTATTAACTTCCCATCTGGACTCCAAACAGGTCGGCTACCCCAGGAGGGATCGCAATCGGGGACTTCATTGGTAGTTATTTGATGTACTTTTGCTCCTGGTTGGGCGTTGATTGTGTAGACATCCCAATTGTTATGCCGATCAAAATCAGCACCGCGCTTGCTGACAAAAGCAATCTCCTTTCCATCTGGAGACCAGCTGGGCAAATACTCATTAAACTCACCTGGCGTTAGAATATCTGCTTTATGGGTTGCTAAGTCAAACACGTAGAGGTGTTCACGACTTTTTCCGAGATATCCAACACCGTCTTCCTGAAATTGAAACCGATCAATGACAATTGGCTGTGCCGTCTTTTGTTCGTTATAAGTTTTTTGGGGTGGATCGTCGGCGATTACAGCCAGTTGTTTGCCATCGGGCGACCAAACGAAATCAGAAACGCCTCCTGGAAAATCTGAAATCTTTTCTGCTTCTCCACCGGCAAGATTCAGCAGCCAAATTTGATTGCCTTCACTGCCGGACTGACGACTGGAGAGAAAGGTCAGATACTTTCCATCGGGACTGAAACGAGGAGAACTTTCGCTATCTTTGCTGTTAGTTAATTTTAGGGTGCGGGAGCCATCCCACGAAGTCATATAAATATGGTTGTTGACAGAATCATTATTGATATCGGTACTCTTGACCGTATAGGCTATCCAGGCTCCATCGCTAGAAATTTGCGGTTCGCTGACTTGGTGGAGAGCAGACAGATCGTCTAGGTTAATCAGCCGCTTGGACGTTGCCTGAACTTTGAGACTCGTACTGATCAAAGCAGCGATCGCACCACAAGCTAATGCGAGTTCTCTGAACCTTTTCATTTTTGTTGTAAAAATTAGCAGGGACGCTTATCTTACATCTGTTAGTCACTTTGGTGCCTGTTACTTGCAACTATATTTTACAAACAGTTAGTAAGGGTTTTGGCAAACATCCTCTAACTTGTCACGGATTGCAGGAGGTATAGATTAGGAATGCTGTATTCTTAACTTCAGCGATAAATTGCTTTTTGAATAAATGCTTAATCTTATTTCCTATTTGTTTTTGGCTCAAGCATTGCCTTCTCCTCCACCGCAGGAAATCTTCGTTCCCCAACAAACAAGACCTTTAACAGGACATCTTGACGAAGTACCAGTATTTAACAGTAATAACCCAGAAGTAGTTAAGAGTGAAGGAATTCTGCTGTCTACATTTCCTCCTCAAGGCAAAAAAGTGCCCAGCGCCCACCTGAACTTTCCATTTCAGGGACGATTTGATTTATTTTCTCACCATATTGCTAGAGCGATTGAGACTCCAAATGATTTGCGGACTCTTTATTTGGGGGTAATTGTTTACAATCCCAGCGATCGCCCTGCAACTGTCAATATATTGCAAGCAGCTAGTTATCTTAGTCAACCTGATGCACCTTTTATCAAACTTCCCGCTATGCAGTCAAATAATTCGGGAAACATTTATGCAGGGCCAGGCGATCGCGCCATGAATGATCTGCTGCGAGTCAGACGGCAGTCAGGATGGCCAGCGCAGTTGGTAATTCCACCAAAACAAAGCCGGATGTTAATGAATCATCCAATTCCAGTGCGGACTTTAACCCCGCCATTGAATGGACGTTCTACTTTGTTGCATTTATATAGTGATAGTCCAGTTTATCTGGCGAACTTGGCCATGTTTGCCAAACCCAATCCCGATGGTAGCGAACGAGCGCCCACTTTAGAAGAATGGGAGAACTTGTTAGAAAATGGTGATTTTGCAGGGCCCCGCGAACCTGCCCCCAGTCCTCCAAATCATCTTGCAGGGGCAACAGAAATTTACGGACGGGTAGCGGGGGTAGCTATTGGCTCTCGTTGGCAAGCACAAGTTACCGACTCGAATAGTTCATACCTGACAATTCCTGAATCGGGACAAGCTTTTTCCTACGGTTTAAGTACCCTTTTGGCAGGCAAAATGGGTACTGGACAAAACCAAACTGCTAAACTAGTGGCGCGTTATCCTGGTACTGCTTACGAAGCTCATGGCAACTACGGCATTGAATACAACATCTCTCTACCATTAATCAACAATACGGATAAGCCGCAAACTATAAATGTGCTTTTCCAAACACCTATCAAAGAAGATCAGTTAAGTAAACCAGGGCTTCGCTTTTCTTCACCACCCCAACCATCTGTCTTTTTTCGAGGTACAGTTCGTGTTCGCTACAATGACGATAATGGCTTACCCAGAACCCAATACTGGCATTTAGTTCAACAAGAGGGACAGATGGGAGAACCGCTTGCTCAATTAAAAATATCTCCTGGCCAGCGGCGAATGGTAGAAGTGGATTTTCTCTACCCACCTGATGCTGCCCCCCCTCAAATGCTGACAATTCAAACGGTAGACCAAACTTAACAATTCAAAATTAAAGACATTACATAAGGGGATTTAAACCCTGACTGAAACTGCCATATGTAGCAATACGCTTGGGTTAAGCTAGGACTTACGCAAAAATCGCCCGAAAGCTTAATTTGTCGAACCGCCAAGAACGCCAAGAATTCGTAGAGTGTGCGTAAGTCCTATAAGCATTTCTTTCTTCTCTCTGCGTCCTCTGCGCCTTGGCGGTTCGTTAAAAACATTGACTTGGATAACAGAGTTTTAGCCTTAACCCAAGCGTATTACTATATGTAGCGCTTCTCAGTTTTATGGAATACAAGTCTTTGGTTTAGTGCAATTTCTGATAAAACAGATGTTGAACTGAATCTGCTGGGGCAAAATAGAAAACATGACAATTGAATCCAATTCCTCTAATCTACCAACCCCAGAACCAGCACCCGAAAATGACTTGCAACCGGATGACTTTGACGGGAGTGCAACTGAGAAAAACCTCAGTTCAGAAGTACTAGCTACACAACAAGCTCTAGCGGCGATCGCATCTTTGAAATCTCCGCAATATACAACTGCTCTCCAACAAGTCCGTTCCGATCTCAACCAACCTATTACTAAGGAATTTATAGTTAAGCCGAGAGCATTGTTAATTACTTTAATCGCGATCGCCATTACCTTCACTGGAGTTATCCTCAATAACTGGATTATCGGCATTATCGGAACGCTGATAACTTTGCTCTTATCCCTAGCGATATTATTACCTTGGTTGCAAGAAGTTTTAGACAAGTGGTTTTCACCCCAAGAACGCACGCTGTTTGTGGCATTTTTAGGATTACTAGTAGCTATTGTCGGCTTGATCGAGTTTACAGGTGTGGGCGATCGCTTGCTTGTTTTAGGACACCAGATTAACTGGGACATTGCTGGAACTCTAGCAGATTGGTTTGGCGCTTTGGGGCAAATTTTGATCGCCGTCATCGCCGTTTACGTAGCGTGGCGACAATATGTCATTTCCAAAGACTTGACAATTCAGCAAAACCTGCTCACAGTTCAACAAAATATTATCACCCAGCAGCAGACAATTGATTCCTATTTTCAAGGCGTTTCAGACTTAGTATTAGATCAAGAAGGATTATTAGAAGATTGGCCCCAAGAAAGAGCGATCGCCGAAGGACGCACTGCGGCAATTTTAAGTAGTGTAGATGGCAGTGGTAAAGCGAAAATTCTCCGCTTTCTCTCACGTTCCAAGTTACTCTCACCCTTACAACGCGATCGGCTATTAGGCCGAGCCATTCTCGACGGTAGTGGCGGATATGCAGAAGACCGCCTAGAAGGTGTGCGTGTCATCGATTTAGGCGTAACCCTAGCCGCAGCAGACCTTTCTGGTACTGATTTACGTTGGACTGATCTGAGCGAAGCTAATCTTGTCCGCGCTAATCTGGCTGGTTGTGATTTAGTAAAAGCCAACCTCTCGCGCACAATTTTATATAATGCTAATCTCAATGGTGCCGACATCAACGGGATTCGCCTATTCTACGGTGTAGTAGATAAAGCATCACCCCGCAGTCGCACTGAACCACCGGATTATCAAACCGGCGAACAAACTGGCGCTGTGGTGGAAAATGCCGATTTCACGAATGTGCAACGGATGTCTGAGTCTGCACGTAACTACTGTTGCACTTGGGGTGGCGAAAAAACCAGAGGTACTATTCCCGGTGGTTGTGAAGGTATTCCTAATAAGTTGGGAAAATAGTGATAAAAAATTAGTTAGCCGCATTAAAAATCTGCTGTGCAGTCAAATTTAATTGGGGAAAGGTAGGTGATGAAATCGCGGTGTTACTTTGAAACGATGTCATTTGATATTCACCATCAACTAATTCGCATACAAAAATAGTGGGTTGTTTGGGATTGCCGATGAACTTTCTTGCACCCAATGCAGCATAATCAGCAATCCAATATTCGGGAATTCCCATTTCTTCATAATCTCTAAATTTATTGTAGTAATCATCTCGCCAGTTGGTTGAAACAACTTCGATGACTATTGGAACCGATGCTGCTTGGCTTACTGTTGACTGTTTTTGAAAAAGCGGTTCATTGTCGAGATTATCAAGATTTAGCAGCAACACATCAGGCGAATAAGCGGATTCGGCAGAAGGAGTTTGGATCAATGCAGTTTTAGGAATTCCGTAGGGTAAATTAAGACGATCAAACTCCACAGTTAATTTCCGCGACAAAAACGCAATAACTTTTTCATGTGTTCCGGTTGGAGGCGGCATTTCAATAATTACTCCTTTGTGCAATTCATAGCGTTTTCCATCGTTAGGATACCACTCAATAAACTCATTAAAGGTGAGTAATTTAGGCAACGCTTGGGTCATAATCCTACCTCCATAACAGAGAGTACTGAGAAAAAAATCAGAGATTTTACGACATCCTTGAGCGAAAAAAATATAAGTCTTTCAGGAATTAGAACTACTGGCTTTAGTTCATCTCAAACAAAAGGATTTTTTTGTAGGATGTTGTCATACAGCCCAGTAATTCTCGCCTTCAGGTAGGGTGAGGATTTCAACACCATCTTCAGTTACAGCTAAGGTATGCTCACATTGAGCAGAAAGCTTGCGATCGCGCGTTACCGCAGTCCATTTATCGCCCAGAACCTCGACTTCGTAAGTGCCTTCGTTAATCATTGGCTCAATAGTAAAAACCATCCCTGGTCTGAGGCGCTTGCCCTTACCTCGTGTGCCATAGTGGGGAATATCCGGCGCAGTGTGGAAAATGTTACTGATGCCGTGTCCAACGAAATCTCGCACCACAGAAAAGCCTTGTCCTTCAGCATACTCTTGAATAGCTGCACCAATGTCGCCAATGCGTCCCTCAGGTTTAACTTCAGCAATACCCAGGCGGAGACACTCCTCTGTCACTTCAACTAGCTTTCTCGTTTTTGGGGAAGGAGTGCCGACGAAGAATGTCTTGGATGTATCGCCATGATAACCCTCAACAATCGGCGTCACATCAATATTAATGATGTCACCATCCTTGAGAATTTGCTTGGCGTTGGGAATGCCGTGACAGATTACCTCATTTACACTGGTGCAAATCGATTTAGGATAACCTTTATAGCCAAGGGGTGCGCTTTTTGCTCCATGCGCTTGCGTCCAACGTTCGGCTTCATCATTTAGTTCGAGAGTACTAACCCCTGGCTTCACGAACGGTTCAAGATGCCGAAGAAGTTTGGCTGCTAAACGGCCAGCTTGACGCATTTTGTCTAATTCTCGCTGGGATAAAATAACAATTAGTTCGGTTTTCATTAAGTTTTATCTAGATATCTTTACATAAACATAGTGGTTGAGTCGATGGGGGGTATTATTCCCCGCACCTCTCAGTTAAATCTGGGCGTGCGACTTTCACCGCACCCAGCTTCCGATGTTCTCAGCTTGCGCTTTTGCTCATGTGTTTGTAATCGTGGCAACTCTCATGAATTGCTTCAGAATTATTTTTCTTCCAGTTGGCGTGATTTCCGTCGATGTGATGCAGGTGAACCCGTTCCTCATCGATGAATTTTAAGCCGCAGAATGCACATTTATGGTTTTGCTTCTTAAGGGCAATAGAAGTTTCGCCGTCATACAGCTTACTGTTACGTTCGCTCCAATAGGCTGTATTTCCGTCATAGGGGGACTTCTTACCTGCCACCATGACGTGTTTATTTTCGGAATAAGGAACCTTTGGAAATGCTTTGTCTAGTAATTTCTTGCTAGAGTTGCGGTTTTGATTGGTTTCCTTGTTAAATACCGTGTAAGCTCTTTTTTGGATGTGGTATAGCGAGTTTCTAGACCCGTCCATCTTGCAGAACTTATGGTAATTTCTCCAACCTCTAACTACCGGGGCTAATTTCTTAGCTTTTATGATAGCGCCATAATTCGAGTTGTTGACGATGTGTTTTCTTTTCTTACGGAACGCTTTGCAGTTATCCACTGAAGGGATACTTCTAAACTTTCCGTTTTTCTGGACTTTAAAATGCCAGCCGAGGAAATCAAACCCATCTGTCGCGGCGGTAACTTTGGTTTTCTTTTGGCTTACATTCATTCCGCGTTTACGGAGAAACTCGCTGATTCTTTCAAGTATCTCTGTCGCATCATCTTCGGGTCGGAGTATAATAACCATATCGTCTGCGTATCGGATTGATGGCTCGACGATATTACTGGCTGAGGTTTTAGCAGTTATTCTGAATCCTCGTTTGTCGTGATGTCTATGTATACTCTCAATCCCGTTGAGTGCAATGTTAGCTAGTAGAGGACTGACTACTCCCCCTTGGGGTGTTCCTTGTTCGGGAAATTCTGGGTTGACTCCAGCCTTAAGGCATCGGAAGATACCGAGTTTTAAGCCTTTAGGGGCGATGAGTTCGTCCATTATTGCTGAGTGATTAATCCTGTCGAAGCACTTCTCGATATCGAGTTCTATGACTCGTTTATCTATTCCATTCGCTACGGATCTAAGGTTATTAAAGATGTACTTTTGTGCATCATGGGCAGAGCGCCCAGTTCTAAACCCATAACTCCTGGAGTGGAAAGTGGCTTCGTGTGCTGCTTCTAGTGCGTATTTTGCTAGGCATTGCCAAGCTCTATCCGCGACGGTAGGTATCTTAAGCATTCTGGTAGTCCCGTCCTTCTTAGGGATGGGGATTTCCCGTAGTCCTTGATGCTTCCAATTTCCACTATTCATTTTTAATGATTCTTCAAGGTTGAAGCGTTCTTGAAATGATAGGGATTTCTTCCCATCAATACCAGCCGTCTTTTTGCCAGCGTTTAGCTGAGATACTTGTCTTATTGCAAGAAATCGAGCCGAGGTTGATTTTAGAATAAGCTTTTGGAGTAACCGTGCTTTCCGCTTGTCTCCAACTTGAACAGCTTTAAATACGCGCTTTTGAAGGCGGAAAAGATTTCGGCGGAATTTCTTCCACGGTAATGCTCTCCAAGATTCACTAGTATGTTTACTGTGTCTAATCATTTTCTCTTCTAGAGTTTGTATTTTCTGAACACCTCAGACCAATTACGGTCTGTCCTACCCGAATTGTGGGGATTCCTCCGCTCGTCTGGGCTACTTGGGGTTCGACTGCCCCTAGACCCACAACTCGTTTTTGTTCGTTCCCTCGGAGAGATTGATTGTTCCGTTAGATGTAGCCAATTCGACTACTGGATTCCCTAGACTCTTTGCCGTTTCTGGGTTAATTACGGCGGGAATGGACTCCAGTAAAGTCAGGGGGTTTTTTTGTTGCGCCCTGCTTCAGACTTAAGTCGCTTTCTTAGGCTCGGTTTCATCGTAGGAACTCCCTGTTAGCACCAGTGTCAACCCGCAACGGTCGTCTGATTGCACCCTGTTCCCAGCTTCACTCTACAAGAACCGAGCTTGTTCGGTGTGGGCAGATAAGGAGTCAATTCTGAGTCTGAATGGCAAGACTTTCACTTGCATCTGACCGAGAGTTCAGCCTTTATGACAGTAATCTGCTGTCGGGCTGGCTTAGTTATGTACGGGCTGTTTACCGTGATTCACTAAACAACGAATCGCACTAACCCTGTCTGTGCAGCTCTTTGGGCAGCATCAGCAACCTTTAGGGTATACAAGCTCTCCTCTGGGGTAACATACAAAGGAGTGCCATCAAAAAGATGGTCTAATACCATACTCGTGTCTTTGGCGAACAAACCCCGGCGAGAACCAACCTCTATAGGTGTTGTTTCCCCTGGCTGGATAAACAATCCTGTGTCGCCATCAAAAATTAAACCACCTTTTTCACCGTGAACTTCAAATTTGCGTTCTGATTGCCAGATACTTTCGCCTTTGCCATAAACTACTTGGGCTAAAAGTCCACTGTTGAAGGACAGTTCACTAGTGCAAAAACAGGTTTGGTAGTATTCTGGTTCTATTTCCCAATATCGTTGGTGACAGTTAATAGTAAATACTTTACCAAATAAATCGATGAGACGATGTAGGCGAGACAGCGCCCCAATTAAGGGGAAACCAAAAAGCTCGTGATTATAAGTCCATTTGCGGGGTGCAGGATTCTGGGGATTGATGGTGCTGTAGCGAACATAAAACACCTCACCAATTTTGGCTAAGTTTTGCTTTAAGGCTTGATGCAAACCACCCAAAAGTTCTAGGTGTTCAACGTGCAGGAGTTTTTGTTGTGCTTTGGCTAAAGCGATCAGCTCCTCAGCTTCAACCACATCCAATGAAAGGGGATACTCTACAATTACGTGTTTGCCGTTGGTAAGGGCTGCACGAGCGATCACCCCATGATCTCGATTAATAGTGGAGATCACTACTAGGTCTATATCTTCACGCTCTACTACTTCTTGCCAAGAACTCAACGCTTCAATCTGGTACTCTTTGGCAAAGGTTTCTGCTTTTTCTTTTGTATGACCAACAACTGCGACTAAATGCGATCGCTCATCATGGAGCAATGCCTCAGCGCGAAACTTTGCCACATACCCATTACCTACCAAACCTACACGCACTTTTGCTTTTTCCAAAGCTGCTTCTGAATTATACATGATCCTCCTAGTTCTATTTTCGATCCTCCCACACTTCTAGTGGTGGGATTCTTTTTTCATTCCCTAAAACGAAGGCACTCTTTCCAAGCGCCTAAGGCAAAAAAATCAGGTGATTAAAAAATCTGATTGGGCAATTCTCAGGGCGATAGCGTCTCGTACAAAAGCGCAGAACGCACTTAAATTTTCGGAGTTGTTGGAGGAACTTTTTGATTATTAACTTACCCAAATTTCTTAGTCATTGTCTTGACAAAACTTATTTATTATGGTAGAAAATTTAAACTTTTAGATGCCATCAATTGTAATAATATTTTCTTACTTATTAAGATAGTTTTTTCTTATCACAGCCTGACTAGGGCAATAAACATATAAATAAAACTTATCTTGATTAAGCAACTAAATTTCATTACTAATCGGGTTCAATTTCCAGTTACATAGTTTAATTTTTCTCTTAGTATCAGAATTGAAGCAAATTTAAACTAGCGGCTAATCCCACAGAACAGCCGTGACCTTTGCCTTAGAATAACTTATACTGCCGTTTCCAAAAGAGAGGATTATTCAATGGCTACTTTTAAAGTGACACTAATCAACGAGTCCGAAGGGCTGAACAAAACACTTGATGTTGAGGACGACACCTATATTTTAGACGCTGCTGAAGAAGCTGGTCTTGACCTGCCCTACTCTTGCCGCGCTGGTGCTTGCTCGACCTGTGCAGGTAAACTCTTAAAGGGTACCGTTGATCAGGGTGACCAGTCATTCTTAGATGACGATCAAATAGAAGCTGGATATGTACTGACCTGTGTCGCTTATCCAACCTCTGACGTGACAATCGAAACTCACAAAGAAGAAGAACTCTATTAAGAGTTGGACACCTCAACAATAAAGCTCTTGCAAGAGTTAATGATGTTGACAAAATAGAAGCAGGGCATCTAGGGTCAACACCCTTCCAATGCCGTGTGTACCTCTTAAAACGACTTTGACAAAAAGCCTAATTTCGTGTTAAGTAGGAACACAAAATTTCCTGTGTTCCTGCTTAATTTTTCAGTATGGAGTTTCCCCTCTGCGATTGCCTCTGGCCTCTTTTGTTAAAGCTTAATTTTTTTACTAAGAATTTTAATCTGAGTACCAGGATAATAGAATTGGAGAATTTTTGGACTCGACCAACCTAGTTTTGCTAAATTTTGAGCGCCAGTTTGACTTAAGCCGACTCCATGTCCTAATCCACCACCAATAAAAGCGTATCCCCACAGTTCTGGTTTGCCTTTATTCAGAGGCTCTATATAAAATAGCGTACTCATAGGAGCAGCAAAGGCACTGCGAACTTCGTCTTTGTGGAGAATAAAGGTGCTGTTATCGGTTTTAACCGCCAGTTCAAGGATGCGTCCACTCTGGCTTCGCTTCACTACTGCCATAGCCTGAATTGTCTTAAATTTGGCATAGGGACTGTTTTTCACCTGCAAAAATTTCTGCAAGTCCTTGATAATATCCTTTAAAGGGGTTTCCTTGTGCCAACGAAACATATCCCACTTGCTTTCATTAAATCCTTGTTGGATATTAATAAATTTCTGGAAGTTATTTTCATCTGCCAAACTTTGCTTAGACAAGTTCCAGAAATTAGTCGCAGCATCTAGTACAGGGCGCAGATAGGGACGATCATCGCCATTCCAGACATCGCTGAAGGAGGCGGTAACACCACCAGTGGTGGAAGAATACAGGGCATCTACTAGTTCGTTTTTATAAGTTACTACTTTACCTCTGGTGGAAGCGATCGCTCGGTCTGTTTTGGCAGCAGATCCATTTAGCCCATAATAAACTTGGCAATGAGTATCAGCACACAACTGATAGTTATCTGCAACAAACCTGCGTAAATTTCTCAAGGCATAAGTCCGGGCGATAATTGCTTGGGCTTCTAGCGCCGCTATTGGTGCATCTGTACCTATTTCGTAAGGCAGAACCCCACGCAAATAAGTTTCTAAAGGTACTTGGTTAACTAGAGTGTATGTGCCGTATGCATTTGGCTGCAAATTCAGTCGTCCAGCATAAAGACGAGCAAACTCTTGTTTTTCGCTTTTATTCACCCGAATCAAGTTTTTATCAGTGCTGATTTCCAAATCATTTGGGCTATAGCGTTTACCATCCACCACCCAACTAACTCGCGGCACTTGTTTAACAATCTTAGTATCAAGATATACTTTTTGTTTGGTAGAAGCTTGGATGTTCTGCAATAACAAGCGTCGCAGTAAAGGAGTGCTATAAACATCTCGTTTCGCCCAAACCTGCCAGCGTTCTGGCTGGGCTATTTCTACTTCCATTCCCTGAGAACGCCATTTATTAGCACTGTCTTCGGCAGTTTCAAAGGTGCGATATGTGCCCAAAACTACCACTTCTTCAACTGCTGAATGCGGTAAAGCTTGCATGACTGTTTCCAGCTTTACAGGTTTATTGGTAACCAGCACTTGCTGCTTGTTGTCCGCAATAAATTTTAGCTTTAAGCGATCGCCTTTTGTGGGTTCCAGTTGCAGCTTGGCTGTGGGTTGTGAGCCAAATCGCTGCACAATCCCTATTTTCAGTTCCATATCCTGGATATTACTCTCAGGGCCTGATGCAGCAGTCAGTCCCAATAGACAAAATGTTGTCAGCACAGTGTGGGAAAAACGCCAAAACGAAAATTTCATGGCTACCTGATAGCGAAGCGATAGCGAGTCTTCTCCCAAAGGGAGACGCCAAAGGCGATAGCGCAGCTTTAGCGAGTCACCGAGCGTCACGAGTATCTTCTGCCCCTTAATACGGCGTTGGAGCTGATTTTCCAATTGCTTTGTAGCACGGTCTTTTTGTCGCATGAGTGCTCCAATGATACCATTACTAGTTTTGCCCCAAATACTAGTTGCAAAATAAAGTCATAATGACTATGATTTATTTAGATACACAAAACAGAACCAGTTGGATAAACTTTTTATGGTTAAAGTCCAAGAAATCCCATTGAATCAGATAAAACGGCCATTGCCCCGTGCAAACGATCCAAATAAAGTGCAAGCTTTAATGGAATCGATTGCGGAGATTGGGCAGCAAGAACCTATTGATGTCCTAGAAGTAGATGGACAATATTATGGCTTCTCTGGTTGCCATCGGTATGAAGCTTGCCAGCGTTTAGGCAAAGAAACCGTTTTAGCCAGAGTCCGTAAAGCACCCCGCAGCGTTTTGAAGATGCACTTGGCATAGAGACTTGAGTTTGGGGCAGGGGCATGGGGCATGGAGACTTAATTTTCTTGCCAATGCCCAATATCCAATCCCCAATTACATATAACCTAATTAGGAAAAAATTATGTCATCGAAAGTAACAGTCAAAAATGTAAATATCGGCATTGACGAGCCAAGTAGGGCTAAAATTGCCGAGGGTTTATCTCGCCTGTTGGCTGACACTTATACACTCTATCTGAAAACTCATAACTTCCATTGGAATGTAACCGGGCCGATGTTCCAAACATTGCATTTGATGTTTGAAACCCAGTATACAGAATTAGCCTTAGCAGTTGATTTAATAGCCGAGAGAATTAGAGCGCTTGGTTATCCCGCACCAGGAACCTACAGCGAATATGCCAAGCTGAGTTCAATTCCAGAAACTCCCGGAGTTCCTAAAGCTGTGGAGATGATTCGCTTATTAGTGGAAGGACAAGAGGCCGTAGTCAGAACTGCACGGTCTATTTTCCCTGTGGTAGAGGAAGTTAACGACGAACCTACTGCCGATTTATTGACTCAGCGGATGCAAGTACATGAAAAGACAGCTTGGATGTTGAGAAGTTTACTGGAAGAATAGGAATGGGGCATAGGGTATAGGGAATAGGAAATAGAGAAAAAACTTAATCGCCAATACTCGATGACGCCAGTTGCTTCAACGAAGGGAACCTCCGCAACGCACTGGCTCCCCAATGCTCAATACCCAATACCCAATGCCTAATACCCAATACCCAATACCCAATACCCAAAAATTGCAAGATTTAATGCAACAGGTGGGTATTTCTAGTTTTAAAGCGCTGAGTCGCGCTGCTGGTGTCTCAGAGCGTCAACTTTTGCGGTTACGCCAAGGAAAGCTAGAGCAGATGCGGGTAGAAGTGCTGCTCAAGCTGTCGCCAGTGCTACAGATGCCATTGAGTGAATTAGTCACAACTTTTTCAACCGTAGAGTTATTACAAGAGAAAACAGCGCCCACTCAGGAATTGTTACAACAGATTGCAGATTTAAGAACAGAGTACGATCGCTCGCAGCAACAAATAAAACAACAGCAAGAGATATTACTACAAGAACTCCAGCAGTCGAGTTTGCAACTGCTGGAGTCTTTATTATTGCAATGGCCAACGGCAGCACAGAAAGCGCAAGAAAATCCCCAGCTAGCAGCAGTCAAAATAGTACCGTTGGTGCAGAAACCCCTGGAAAAGCTTTTACAGGCGTGGGGAGTGGAAGCGATCGCACCCGTGGGAGCAGAATTACCTTATGACCCCCAACTCCACCAATTGATGGAGGGTAAAGCACAACCTGGTGAAAAAGTCAAGGTGCGCTACACTGGCTACCTTCAAGGTGAAAAGCTGCTTTACAGAGCCAAAGTCAGTGCTGTTTGAGGGACTTAGAAATTCATAACTCTTTACTTGTTGTGTTATCTGTTGATAAATAAGAGATATTGGGGATACTAAAATAGCCGAGGCGATCGCCTCTGAGAACTTCTGTTAGAGCGTTGGTGTGCGTTTGAGCTTGCTTGGTGCTGTTGAAAGCGAAATTTTTGGCTCTAGAGCGGTAGTCCAAAGGTAAATTATTTCAATTATGTAAGTAATTGGACATAAATAAATCTAGATCCTAGTTACTATCATAAATACTCAGTAGTCAAGAAATGGTTATATGTATTAATGATTCTGATGTGAAACCCCGATAGTTGAGTAATTTTCATAGTATTTTTGCTTATAGTGCTGAATTGGAAGCTAGAGACTGGGAAAATTTAGTGGGTGATGCAGAGCAGCCGCCAAATTGGAGAATAATCTATACCTACCACCCAGTATCCAGGCAGAGGAACGCCGCTGCTAGACTCGGTTTAGCTGCACGCTGCAACCCCTTGAATTTTGAATTGTTTAATTACGGCTATCATCATGAGGTTTATAGCGGTTCTCAGTTTTGCAAAAATATTTGGTAAATAATCTGAAAAGCAGTAACTTCAGGTTGTAGATCAGTATATATTTACATTAATCAGATGCAAGTAAGTTGGCGTTAAAAATCAACATCTATGACAAAACATCAAAGCAGCAAGCAGCTTATAAATCGGTCATTGCAACATTTTTATAAAACTAAACATATATAATTTTTATCGTGCCAACTCACTTACCTGGTTTATTTATAATTGGTCTCTTACTAGTAGGAAAGGTATACTTAGTTAATAATATGCTTTTTGAAATTACAAAAAACTCAGATTAAAATATTGATAATTAATCTATATCTATGATGATTAATTATCAATGATTAATAAATATGTAATCTTAGCTTTTATTTTGCAAGCATTTTTGAATGTTATATAATGGCGAAATAAGAGCATCATTTACACAAATCAGCGTGACATAATTATGAGAGAACAAGTAAAAGTTATTAAGCTCACTGGTAATTTAAACGCCACAACTTCACAAGAATTTCGACAAAATATTACTAATATTCTAGAAACTGGTGCGAAAATTGTGTTAGTTGATTTTAAAGATGTAACATTTATGGATAGTTCAGGTTTAGGAGCTTTAGTCTTAGCTTTCAAAACACTGCGAGCAGCAGATAGTAAGCTTGTTCTTTGCTCAATTAGTGAGCAAGTCAGGATATTATTTGAACTGACTAATATGGATAAAGTATTTGAAATATTTCCTAATCAAGACGCATTTAATCAAGTTTTAGTCTCCAAGACATAATTAATCAAACTTCATTTGTAAAATAGATAAATCATCATCAAAAACATCTTTGGAGTTCAGAGCGATTAAATAACTCAGTACGTGATCAAGTTGGCCATCAACAGGATGTTGTAAGCTAACTAGTAGCTGAATAAAAGCATCCAAACTCCAAAGTATGCCATCTGATTTAGTTATTTCATAAGCGCCATCACTAAAAATATAAAGGGTACTGAATTTTTCAATATCGCAAAACCCATCAACATATTTTGCCTCTGGAAACATGCCAACTGGCATACCGGGGGTTTTTAAAAGTTTAACTTCAGACTTCCTGGGAGATGTACCGGTTACTAAAACTGCTGGTGGATGACCTGCACTAGCATAAATTAACTGGCGGTTGATTCGGTTGTAAACTCCATACCAAATCGTAAAGTATTTGTCATTTTGATAATTCATCTGAAAGGTATCATTCAAAGCCTTTAATACATCACTAGGTTGATGGTAATTCAGACTTTTGAGCGCACGGGAACGCAGCAGATTTAGGACTGAAACAGAGGGAAGAGTAGCTTTGAGTCCATGTCCGGCAGTATCGAGTAAGTAAATTGCCAAATAATCAGCATCGAGCCAATAGTAATCGAAGCAATCACCGCCGAGTTGCCGCGAGGGAATGAATCGGAAATTTATATTGAAGGGTTCCGTCATGGAAAGAGGCAGTAGCGATCGCACATATTCTGCGGCTTCTGACATTTCTGATTCTAAAAGCAACTTTTGAGCCTGCAAATCTCTACTCAACTGATGCAGGCGTAATCCCGCTCTTACCCGTGCTTGTAATTCATTATGCTCAATAGGTTTGGAGATAAAATCATCAGCACCAGCATCTAGACCTTTGACGCAATCGGCAACGGAATCTAAGGATGTTAATAAAATAAAGAATGTAGTATAAAATTTGGGGTCTGCCTTAATGCGCTGGCAAACTTCTAGTCCAGTCAATCCTGGCATGATCCAATCACAAATAATTAGTGCTGGACGGTAAGACAGTGCCTTTTCTATTCCTTCCTCGCCGCTACTGGCAGTGACTACCTCATAACCCTGTTTTTCCAACATCCTTTTTAGGAGTATTTTTATTGAATAGTCGTCATCAATTATTAGTATTTGAAACATAGAAAGTTATAGGGAACACCATTAATAACTTGCTGTTAAAATAGAAAATAAAAATATGGCATGGGCTAATAACTTAGTAGTATCTATATAGAGATACTACTAACTCATTTATATTTTTCCGTCGAAATCATGACTTTTTAACGTCATAAAACATTATGGGGGTGCAAGAGGATTCACCCACAAGAGGATGGCACTTTTTAGCTGGTTCAAATCGCGGTATGCTTCTTGCTTGAACCATTGCCCTAAGGCATCAAAGGGGGTAAAAGATGTTCCAGTTTGCCATTTAATGTCTTGACCTAAAGGTGTTGTGTGAGTTCCTGGTAAGGTCTGCGCTGTCACCATCTCATCAAAACGTTCTTGTAGGATTTTGGTTAAAGCTACTGATTGATCAATGGTGTCATTGCTAAATTTTATTAATAAATTGCGCCGGATATTGTAACGCTCTTGGACAAGGTTATTGGTTTCCAACGGTGAGGGGGTAAACTCGATTTTCAAAGTAGAATTGAATTGTTCTACTAAGGGAATAGCTTCTTTAGCGGCGTAGTTGTTGAAGGATATTAAAATATTGCCTGCACGTTCTACTTGAAAGAGGCTACCAATCAGTAAGTGAAGTTTGCAGCCCATACTGTGTCCAACGCCGTAGATGGGGAAGTAAAGCTTGCGTAATGCCCCAGAATCATGTAAGCGTTCGAGAGTGCGGTCAAAGTTTAACAGCACGGATTTTGCGATCGCAGTATGATCCAATGTATTGACAAAAGGCGTAGCAATTACAACATAACCTTTACTTGCAAGTTGTTCGAGTAACCAGCGATAAGTGATGTGCGGTGCAGTGGCGACAAATGCACCTCCTAAAAAATGGATGATCCCTATGGGATTTCGGGGAATGATTACCCAGTTACCTCTGACTTCTTTCCAGTCCATGCCAATGAGCGATCGCTTTAGGAATATTCTTTATGTTAGACCGGGGATCGCAACCGTGGGAAGGATTATCTAAAAAGCCATTGAGGATTATCTGGCAAAGAGATTGGAAACCAACCCACCCAGCAGCATCTACGCGCTTTCCAACTCACTTCGGTTACGCAGGTTCGCCCTGAGTATTGGTTTTAACGCTGAGTCTGTAATCTTTTCATTTCGTGTTGCACATCTAATGCAATTTGTAATGCTTCATTGAGTAACCTTCCATGCTCAGTAGCCTGTTCACTTACTTGCATGGCTGTTAAAGTTGCTAAATTGTTGACGAATAGCTCTGTATTACTAAGGATAAAGCTCTTATTTTCTCTCAAAATCTTTTCTGTTTTCAAAGCGCGAACTAAATCGGCTTTGGTAAGCTTAAGCGCTGCCACAACATTCTCTCTTTCTTTTATAAGTACTTCTGGATTACCAGCTTCTTCTATTTGGTCATTAATATCTATTGCTCTAATAACACTATTATATCTTTCAACATCGGTTAACAAGATTTGCAGAGATTTTGTCATGTTTAGTTTGACAAATTTGCTTTTTCTTCTCCATATCAAATATAAGATAGTTTGCGTCAAACCACCAACCCAAAGACCTAAGATAATTAATACTATCCAAGATGGAATTGTTATCCATGATAAGAAAACTTTTATAAGTATATCAAATAAAAGATAGCCAAACACAAATGTAGCAAATCCAATAAAAATTACAGTTGCTCCTTCCGAACTTTTAATTTTTTGGATGTATAGTTTTGCTAATTTTTGGAGAGGATTTGTAATGATTAAAAGTTGATCATTGACAGGTAAATTAGTCAGTTTTTGCAGTTCGTCCTGACTAATTTCCAAGCCCTGTAAATCATCCCGCACAGCTTTTTAATCCTTGCCAGAATAGTTATTTAATCTAATATAGCAATCAAATTTCTGGAATGCTGGCATTTTGTCTAAAGTTTTTTAAGCAAGTTAATATTTCTAGGCAATGTCAAACATTTTTGTACAATATGATACTCTTTTGCTAAGACAACTATTTGTACTACAGCAATTCTATTCGAGTTGTGAAAACTATCGTAGACGCGCAGCGTTAGCGAGGAACGAGCGTCACCCGGAGGGCTTGCCGCAGACTTCCGCCAAATCTTGGAGACACTACGTGAACGCGTTATGTTCAAATAAATTCATAGATACCTAAAAAGAGACGCGGGGAGCAGTTTTCATTTGAGGATGGCTTCTGGCAGTAATTCGGCAGCAGTAAAGTTAAAAGTATTGGTTACTAAATTGGTAGGGAAAGATTCACTTTTGGTGTTGTAAAGTATCACCGCATCATTAAAAGCCTGACGTGCAAAAGCGATCCGGTTTTCGATGAAAGATAATTCCTCCATTACTTGGCTCATGGCGCGATCGCCTTTGAATTCTGGATAAGATTCTGAAAGTACCATCAAGCGACTTAACGCACCCGTCAGCGTCCCTTCAGCATTACCCAACTGCTGCATCGCTTGGGGATCACCGGGATTTTGCACGGCATGACTGCTAGCATTCATTGCAGAATTCCGGGCGGTAATGACTGCTTCTAAGGTTTCTCGCTCATGTTTCATGTACTCTTTGGCAGTTTCCACAAAGTTGGGAATTAAGTCATAGCGGCGCTGTAATTGAACATCGATTTGATAGTAAGTATTTTTGTAACGGTTGCGATAGTTGACTAAATCGTTGTAGCCATCAATGATAATTACAGCAATCATGGTAACTAAAACAACAGAAAATATTAAAAGCCCCATATTTTTAGATTATTCGCATCAGGTACTTACTTTTTTGCAGATTTACCAATCACGGTAATCTTTATATCCAGCAAAATTTGTCTGGATATAAAGATGAGTCTACTTTTAGCAAGTTGCCTTCGTCGTCTGTAAAATTAGTTACGCAAATTTACTGATACTGCACTAGATACCCGATAACTTTTACAAAGTCGGGGATCTAAACCTTGCGATTTTCACGGCTCAGATAAAATTGCTACATATTATTAGACAACTTACCTATAAATCTGGGTGAATAGGGAATAACCGCTGACAGCAAAAATGAAAAGGATGGCAGCGGGAAAAATTACCACATCCCTGACAATAAATAAAATCCAATCTTTTCTTAGTTCTTGTTTAAATTTTAATTCTCGCAGTTTTCGCTCCGGTTCGGAGTCTTCTGGTGACTGTAAGTTTACAGTTGAGATAATTAGTGGGTTGTCGCCTTTACTGGCAATTATTTTTGATAAATCTATTATATCTATCATGTTATTTAGATACCAATAATTTCAGTTTCAATATTTTGGTTATCATCTACAATCCAAATATGCTTGCCTTTTTCCTTGGCTTCTACCGCTACTTCTAAGAGTGCGATCGCTTTTAGTAGCACCTCAGCATTATCTCCATTAATCTGTTGTGCCAGATTGTTTAGTGTCTCATAAACTTCTGGTGATAAATCTAAGTTTATTTTAATTCGTTGGGTTTTGCCTTGTGCAGTCATTTCTATTTTATTTAATATTTTTAAGGTGAAATCCAGTTTTCCAACTGTAAATTATAAATCCGGCTGTAGTGACGAGTATTGTTTGTGACTAAAGTGTAATTTTCTGCAACTGCAACATTAGCAATTAGTAAATCAAACTCAGCAACTGTTTGTCCTATTTTACGGAGTTCTGCCTTTAATTCACCATACTTTTTGAGAGCAGGCTCAGTTAAAGGTACAACGGGTAAATTTTGAATAAAGTCTTCTGCACGAGTTAAATTTTCCACTACTCGTTGAGAGTTATAAGCACCAAAATATAACTCAGCAACCGTGATACTGCAAATACAAATTTGCTCCCATCCTATTTCTCTAACTTTATTCCTGACTGAATTAATATCTTTAATCCAATAAATGCAAGTATCAGTATCAAGTAAATAAGTCATAGACTAATGTCATTGTTAGAAATAGTACGGCTATCATAAATATCTTTGACTATTTCCTCAGCACTACGTTCATCTTCCCAAGGGCCAAGCCTTTCCATAAACGTGTCTAGTGGATGCTGTCTTGGCTGCTGCTCAGATGAGAGAATAATTTCATTCACTATCAATTGATTTGCTTCTGGAACTCCTAATTTTTTGGTTTCCTCTTTAGCTGTAACCATAATTTGCATCAAGGTTATAGCTTGACGCAGAACATCACTTTTACTTTTGCCTATTTTCTCTGCTAGTTCGTCTAGTATCTGATTTAGTTCAGGTGACAAATCTAAATTTAAGCGAACCATCTTTTGAGTGTTAGTCATGGTTCCATCCTTGTGTAAAATCTTAAGTACATTATAGTTGGCTGAGGCTGTGAGATTGACAGCCTCCTTACCGAAGATATTTGAGAAACGTTCAATTTATACTACAACTTCCCCGATAAAAACTTGCAATTCTTTAGCAATATAAGGTTTGCCATTTTTAGCTTGAACGTGAAGATATCCCGTAATCGCATCTTTAATATTTTCAATTGCTTCATCTAATGTTTTCCCTTGACTCACACAGCCTGGAAGTTCAGGAACCTCAGCAACATAACCTGCATATTCTAAATCAAAGGTAAAAATTACTTGAAATTTCATAATAAATTAATCTTGTATATAGTACCTAGAATAAATATAACGCTCAAAAAGGCGATAAATTAAGAGACAACTGGCGATAAACTAAAGATAAGAATCTAGGAGAGGCGGATTGAAACTGCCGAATTATGAACTGGCAGTTGTGCCACAGCGAAAAATGATTCAAGAACTTGATAGGGTTATTCTGACTAGTGATATACCAGAATATAGTTTAGAAGAGGGTGATATAGGTACAGTTGTTTTAGTACATCAGGGTGGCAAAGGATATGAGGTTGAATTTGTCACATTAGATGGGGAAACTGTGGCAATTGTTTCACTCTACAGCATACAAGTACGTCCCATTGGTAGGAGAGAAATTGCGCGATCGCGGCTGATAAATTTATAATTACTTCAAAATAGGAGATTTTCAAAAGGATAACTTTGCTTCCAGCGATAGGTATTAAAGTCACGCTGATCTACTGAAAAAATGCGTCCATGCCCTAAATGTTCTGCTAAAATTACCAGGGAAGCATCAGCCAAATCCATTGGAAGATCAGCATATTTTTTCATTAATTCAATAATTCGAGCAGTATGGTGAAGTTCTAAATTAAAAATCGTAAATAATTCTTATTGCAGACTATTTATAAAAATAATTTCAGCGTCAATTCCCTTGCGAGTTAGCAAAAGATAACAGGTTTCTGTGACAACACACCATGTTGTAATTAAAGGTTCATTATATTGTTTTAAAGCTTGTTTTGCTCTTTCGTGGTGAGTGTCTTTTTTATCAATAAGAGCTAACCAAAATCCTGTATCAACGATGATCATATTTATTATCTAATGTATTAGATAATGCGTCTTTATATGTGGCTGATAAATTTTCTTCCACAGAGCAACAACCAATTAATCCAATTTCATCAAACTTTTCATAGAGACTTCTTTCCTGACTATTATTTTCTGATTCTGGTTGAGGATAACGCTTTTTGAGTAACTGAATAAAATCAAGCAGTAAGATTTGAGCTTCTTCTGGTAAAGTATCAATATCTCTAGATATTTCTTCAAATTTTATAAGCATAATTAACTTTTAAATTGAGTATTTTCAGTTTTATCTTATTATAGACTAATTTTAAACTGATCGCGGCTGATAATCTAATTTATAATGGCATACAGTCAAATAATATTTCAAATTTTAAAATACATCACTTGAATTTACAAAGATATTGATACCAGAGGCTAGATAAAATGAGCATTGAGTAAATTATTATAAACAAGGTAAGAATATTACCTCCTGATAAGCAACAAGAGGCGTTAGATTTTGTAGAATTTTTACTTGCGAAAATCCAAAAGCAAGAGTTATTATCTCAAGAAAAAAAATTAGGGGTTTCGGCTTTGACTCTTGCTCAAGAATACATTGGTTGTGTGGAAGCAGCAAGTGATTTATCTACGAATAAAAATTATATGGATGGTTACGGTTCGTGATGAGGCGATGTGTATTGCTAGATACTAGATCATTTGTTGCTGTAATTAATCGCCTAATATATCAATCTTATAAATTGGGTATATAAATCATTATATTGTTGGGTTTTTTCAACTAAACCTACTTATTGTTATTGGTTTGAACCAGCGGAGATATAGAATTAGATTGTAGCCATACAAATAGTTTTATACTTCCTCTATCATAGTCAGTTGATTTATACTCACCCTTTAAAATTTGTTCTAGAACTTGACTATTAAACCTTGACTTGTTTTTCATTAGGTCTTCAAACATAGCTAGTGGAAATAGTATACTTTCAACTTCTACATCATCTTCACTAAACCTAATCATCTCAAATCTAAATTTATAACCAGACCATCTGATAGTAGGTAGTCTATCAACTGAATTTTTGGTATTTTCTATTATGTTGTTATACTCAGGACTAGGATTTTTCTGATTGTGCATTATCCACCAGTAAACATTGTGTCTAACAAAATACTTTCCATTGTCGTTAGTACATACTTCTATTTCTATATCATCCACATAAAAAAACTGACGAGTCATTACTCTAACTTCACCTTCAGCCATTGGTTCTAATTCCTCCCAAGGTTCAACTTCAACTTTATTTTTATAATTACTATTTAAAAGTTGATTTTTATAAATATTTTCTACTGGAATAGGATCATCTTCTAATGCTTCTAAACCTGATGTATTCTCATCGTTTTCTTCTTTTTTATCTAAAATTAATTCTAGCTGTTCCTTACTAAATGCCATAAGTTCTATTCCAGCTAAAGTCTGATGGTTTGAATGTTCCATGAAGTAAACTAAACTATCAAATGGAGATAAATCTATTCTTAAACCGTTGTATTCAGTCTCCCACAAACCGAATTTACCTGAAAATTTAGGATAAGTTTTGTATTCTTTCCACTTTAGCGAACTAACCTTTTTATTAATGTTTTTTAATGCAGTTCTAATACTTCCAGATAAGCCTTTCATCCCATAAACAGGATATACTAAATATATTGTTGGTGGTTCTCCATCTGATATTGGATCAAAGCCAACTATCATAACATTGAGCTTGGCTAGCTGCTGAAGACTTTGCTGTAAAGCAGTTTCATCTGGAGTTATTTTTTTAATTGGTACTACTACTTTAGACCAATTAAGGGGTGGTTTGTATAACTTTATAAACTCATTTTCGAGATTTGATAGATTTTCTATATCACTACTACAAGTCAACCAACTAATACTCAGAGGATTTTTGCGATTAAATCTTTTTAGCTGATTAAATCTATGATGTGCTTTCCATCTTTCAACTAAATTAATAGTTCTACCTATATAAATAATCTGATCTTTACTGTCAAATACAAAGTAAATAGCTGCACAATTAGGAAGACGATCTTTATCCAATAAATAAACTGATGGTAATTCAGATATTTTAATTTTTTCTAGCAAAATTAGACACCCATAAATAAAAGATATATATTTTGATTTATACTTTATAGAAACTTCAAAACCTATAAAATAAAAACCGCAAATCTACGCAACTAAACGCCAAATTATCCGCGTTTAACTGCGTACATCTGCGGTTTGAAATCCTTAATGCACTAACACGATCGCACCTTTCCTCAACCCTCCACAGTCAATCCATTAAACGCCATATTTTCCATAAAATGTATCGCGCTTTGTCCTGGCTTGTAAATAAATCAAGTTTTGAACTCGTAAACTAACTTTTGCGACTCGTAAAGCAGCTTTTGCGACTCGTAAACTAACTTTTGTGACTCGTAAAGCAGCTTTTGCGACTCGTAAACTAACTTTTGAACTCGTAAACTAACTTTTGCGACTTGTAAACTAAGTTTCTGACTCGTAAACTAACTTTTGCGACTTGTAAACCAGCTTTTGTGACTCGTAAACCTTTTATTGTCAAAGAATTTCAGTAAATTTACCTCTACTTCTCCTGTCTGCTAAGTTCTTTGAAATAAAAAAACGCAAATACACGCATTGCAACGCAATTTTTCAGCGTTTATATACGTATATTTGCGAGAAGAGGAGAAACAATTCCAGCTTTAATGCACTAATGCGATCGCACGTTTTGTTAACGCTTCAGCAGTCAATCCATTAAACGCCATCAACTCGCCAGCACTGGCTGTAGTTTCCCCACGCTTCCAAGCGAAGGTGTCGCGCTTGGCCGTACTCCGCAACAGAATTGGTTCTAGCATCGCCGCAGCGCCACCAGTGACAGCAATTAGCGCATCACCATCAAATAATTCCGCAAATTTGGCATCATCTAAGAAACCGCCTTCAGGTTCAGAACATGTATCCCAAGCGGTATCATGGCTACGGTACAATTGCCGAGGATTGATCACAGAAACTATCTTCGCACCAATACCTTCAGTTTCCAAGAAAGCCGCAGCTTCAAATACTGGCATTAATGTCATATCGCCAATTACAGCAAATACAACTTGCTTATCACCAGCGACTTCATGCAATAGCACCGCACCATCGCGCAACCCTTGACGAGTTTGTTCAAAAGTGGTGCGAATTTGCAATGGTGACTTACTTGCAGTAATTACAATTCCCTTATTTTTACTTTTCAATGCCCAGTCATAACAGACTTGAATACTATTAGCATCGGGGGGAAATAATGGGAAAATATTGCCATTTCGCATCAACGAAGCAAAGTAAGCTTCAATTTCTGGACGTTGGTGAGTCCAACCGTTGCGCCCTTGCTCTAATGCACCTGCTGTGAATAAAGTAATAGTCGAGGGAGTTTGACGACGCAATTCTGCCATTGATTGAGTCACAGTTTGCCAAATTGGTAATCCGTTGATGGCAAAAGATTCGTAGGAACACCACAAAGTTCTCGCACCCATTAACGCCAAACCCGCAGCTAAACCGGCACAAGCATCTTCACTCAATGGTTCATAAACTTGTCCATTTGGTGCTTGGTAATATAAATCGTCGGTTGTGGGGTGGATAATTTTTAATGCTTGGTTGATGTTGGCAATTCCAGATGCTTCGTTACCATCGGCGTTGGTGACGAGGAAATTCTGATCTTTATTTCCAACTATTCCTACCAATCGTCCCATCGCTGTTGTCGAAACTTTAGGTTCAACACCGACTGCATATTCTTCTAAAGGTAATTCACCTAAATCTGGTAATGGAAATTCAAATTCTGTCACCACAGTTTTCGCCGCCGGGCCACCGCCAGCGCGTTCTGCATTTGTCCGCACTAATTGCCAAGCTTCCGCAGACAAAGCACGGCTTTGCAATGCACTGATAATATGGGGAGCATTTAGCGTATCTTTGGGATAGAGGTTGTGAGATTTTGCCCCCCGCGCGTGGACTCCTGCACCTTTGAGTTGTTTAATTATGAAGACGGTAAGTTTACCGCCCAGCGCCGATCGCGCTGCTTTATCCACACCCGAAAGTACTGCCTGAGTGAATTCTAGGCGTTTTTCAAAAGAAAAAGCAGTACTATCAACGTAATCCCCTGGTTGGTCTTGATCGTCAAAGTCTTTAGCATTAACTAATATGACTTCATCAAAACCGTTACCTTGCCAATATGCTTGCATCTGTTCATTGGTTTTGAGGGAAACCATGCTGTGATGCTCTTGGCTGTAACCGTTCCACACCAACACGGGTAAGAAGTTGGTGACAGCAGGATAAGCAGTATGGAAGTGAGCGATCGCACTTACAATATATGGTTCACCCAATCCACCATCACCAACTGTAAAGGGGAATAACTTATCTTTGTGTAACAGTGCAGCCGCCATTGCAAAGTGTTGCCCTTGTCCCAAAGGCCCCGCAGGTGCAAGAATACCGGGAATGAAACCAGAAAGGTGTCCTAAAAGTCCGTGCTTTTCTCGGAAGCGATCGCGCAATTGTTGGACTGTAAAAATTCCCATGTCCTCTAGCGAACGATCCAAGAACATGGCACTATAAAATCCGGGGGCGTGGTGTCCGACTTCAGTGAGAATGTTCTTGTATCCCAGCATGACAAGAGATGCGTAAACTTCTGCTTGGCTGGCGAATCCGCCGGGATGCCCAGAGGCTTTACTAGCGGTAACTTGCAAAATCAGGTAGCGGAGGGCATCGGCAGCCAGTAAAGTTTGATATACAGCTGTTTTGTCTGTGGGATCTGCGATCGCTACTTTGCCCGACTCTATAGCAGGTGTTGCACCATGAGTTTCAAAATCTGGTAACGCTTCACCAAAATATTGAATACCTTCAAAAAAATCGGGAAGCGCTGAAGATGCCTTTGGGGTGATTGCGGTCATGCTGAGTACCTTACGACGAGGAAATGAAACTGTAGATGCTCGTTGAATTTAACAAAAATTTTACATCTTTGAGGTTGTAACAGTTTATTGGTTTTTTGCAACGTTAGAATAAGTAATTTAAATGGTCACGCAATCAAAATTTCAGTTAGTTTAAGTAGCAGAAAAATATTAAGTAGCAAAAAAATTTATGAAATTACCAAATGGGCCGCAAATCCCACGCGTTGCACAGATGGTGCGCTGGATTGCTAATCCGATGTCATTTATGGAGGCTTGTGCCAAAAGTTATGGCGATATTTTTACTATCAGGTTAGACAAAAATCTTCCTCCTTTGGTGATGGTCAGCAACCCTCAAGCGTTACAGCAAATTTTGACAAATGATACCAAGGAATTAGAAGCCCCTGGTGATTTGAATCAGGTGTTTGAATCTTTGGTGGGCAAGCATTCTGTAATTACTCTCAGCGGCGCAGAACACCAGCGCCAACGCCAGTTGTTAATGCCTCCCTTTCACGGCGAAAGAATGCGAAACTATAGCCAGGTGATTACCGATGTCACCCAGAAAGTTATCAGCCAATACCAGATAGGCAAACCCTTCAATATTCGGTCTGCTACTCAAGCCATTACCCTGCGGGTGATTATGCAAGCTGTGTTTGGGCTACATGAAGGGACTCGCGCCGAAAAACTACAGCAATTTTTGGGTGAGCTTTTAGAAAAGGCTAGTTCTCGGTTACTTGTGGCTTTGCTTTATTTCCCCGCTTTGCAAAGGGATTTTGGTCCGATTAACTTCTGGGGAAAACATATCCGCCGTCAGCAGGAAGCTGACCAACTCATGTATGAGGAAATTCGGGAACGTCGAGAACAACCAGATTCATCACGCACAGATATTCTCAGCTTACTCATGGCTGCTAGAGATGAAGCAGGTCAACCCATGACTGAGCAAGAGTTGCGCGATGAATTAATGACTCTGTTGGCTGCCGGTCATGAAACTACAGCTACAGCCCTAGCATGGGCATTATACTGGATTTACAAACTACCATCAGTGCGCCAAAAGCTACTGCAAGAATTAGATAGCTTGGGCGATGACCCAGATCCCAGCATCATTTTCAAGTTACCCTATCTCAACGCTGTTTGCTCCGAGACATTACGCATTTACCCAGTAGGTATGCTTACCTTTCCTAGAGTAGTAAAAACACCCCTATCGTTGGGTGGTTACGAACTAGAACCGGGTACAGTCCTACTTGGTTCCATTTATTTGACCCACCAGCGGGAAGATATTTACCCAGAACCTAAGCAGTTTAAGCCAGAACGCTTTTTAGAACGACAATTTTCTGCCTATGAATATTTGCCCTTTGGCGGTGGTGCAAGACGTTGTATTGGTCTAGCATTTGCCCAGTTGGAAATGAAGCTAGCACTTGCCAAAATCCTTTCCAGCCTTGAATTAGAATTAGTTGACAATGGGGAAGTGCGACCTAAACGCCGTGGTTTGGTGACAGGCCCAGATCGTCCTATCCAGATGGTTATCAAAAGTCAACGTCAGGTGAAGTCTTCCATCCTACAGACAACTACTGTTTAATACTGCGGTGGTTTATGGTTGCATTCAGCAAATTTTCAACTCCCATCTATATTAGGACTTACGCACACTCTACGAATTCTCCGCGCTCTTGGCGTCTTGGCGGTTCGATAAATTAAGCTTTTTGGCAATTTTTGCGTAATTCCTATATATATAGGACTTACGCACACTCTACGAATTCTCGGCGCTCTTGGCGTCTTGGCGGTTCGATAAATTAAGCTTTTTAGCAATTTTTGCGTAAGTCCTAATATATTTAGATAGATTTTCAATACTTCTATATAATCCCCCATAGTCTTTTTTTAAGGAGGTCTATAGGGGTATTTTAATTTACAGCTATTTTCAGGTAAATAGACCACGCGGTAGGGGCACAGCATTGCTGTGCCCCTACGATAGATGTGGTTCAAATACTTGAATTCTGCTGTAATATATTACAACGTTTATAAAAAAATGAATTATAAAACTGGTATTGTACACTAAAAAGTGTAATTTAAGTGGGTATATACCCAAAATATTTTTAATAAGTTTTTTTCTGTAAATGCTTCTAAAGATTCAAAAAAAATATTAAAAGGATCGAATAAAGAATGAAAGTACTTGAGAATATACGTACACCAGCGTTGCTACAAACTCTGCAATTAATTGCTCAACCCACAAAAACTTTAGAAAATTATGCTACCAAGTATGGTGATATTTTCACTGTGCGAGTAATGGGTTTAAAGTCGCCACCAATAGTCTTTTTTAGCCATCCCCAAGCAATTAGTGATTGTTTTGCCATACCTGCACACAAGTTAGATTTTAAGAAAGCAACCCATGTATTTAAACCTTTGTTTGGAGAGAATTCGCTAGTATTTCAAGAAGGGCGATCGCATCAAGAGCAGCGGCAGTTATTACTACCAGCATTTCATGGCGATAATTTAAAGTCTTATGGACAAGCAATTTGTCAAATTACTGAAGAAGTTACACAAAATTGGACATTAGGTACAAATATTTATATACACAACTTAATGTCAAATATCACTTTAGAAATTATCTTACAGGTGGTATTTGGTATTACTTACGGTGCGCGTTACCAACAATTAAAAGAAAAATTGAGTTCTTTGTTAGAAGACGTAACCAAACCTTGGTATTCCAGCTTATTTTTCTTTCCTTTGCTGCAACAAGATTTAGGTGCGTGGAGTCCTTGGGGAATTTTCCTAAAAAGACGAGAGGAAATTGACAAACTCATTTATGCAGAAATTTCTGAAAGACGTTTCCAAAATGATGCTGCGCGTACAGATATTCTCAGCCTGCTGATGTCAGCGCGTGACGTAAATGGAGAACAGATGACAGATAAGGAATTACGCGATCAACTAGTTTCATTATTGCTGTTGGGTTACGAAACTACATCTGGCGTATTAGCCTGGCTATTTCATTTAATTCACTCTCACCCAAAGGTTGAGCATCAGTTAATGCAAGAACTAAACACTTTGGATGATCTCACAAATCCAGAAGCAATTACACAATTACCTTATCTCACTGCTGTCTGTCAAGAAACACTGCGAATTCATCCAATTGCTTTAATTTGCACACCGCGAATGGTACAAGATAAAGTGGAAATTATGGGGCATAATTTTACATCAGAAACAGTTTTAGTTCCTTGTATTTATTTAGCCCATCGCCGAACCGAGACTTACCCAGAAGCAGAACAGTTCCGCCCAGAAAGATTTCTCAACCAAAAATTTTCCCCTTATGAATATTTACCCTTTGGCGGCGGTTATCGCGGTTGCATTGGTGGCGCATTTTCTATGTATGAATTAAAATTAGTAACAGCCATAATATTATCGCATTTTCAACTAACCCTTACTGATAAACGTCCAGTGCATCCAGTCCGTCGTGGCATTACCATTGTCCCTAGCGGCGGTGTAAAAATGGTTGTTACCAAAAAGGCAAAAGTTAAAAAACAAACAAGACTTTTTACTTGATACTCAATCCTCAGACTTAGATATACCGCAATGTAGATTCGCTCTTTAGTATCTAGCCTTTACAGTAAGTAGTAAGAAGATATTTAGGAGATACTAACTCATGCAAGACGAACATAACTTTGAAGAAAAAGTTCTATCTCAGAGCGCTGAAATGATGGTATCCCAAGCGTTAGATGAAGTAGAAAAAATAGACATAAATGTAGAAACTGATTTATTCAAAATAGTTCAGGGACAAGCGGATGGAGTTTCGTTTGCTGCTAAAGGATTAGTGATTAAAGAAGACATTCGCATACAGGAAATAAAACTGCAAACAGATAGCATTGACATCAATCCATTAACTGCTCTTTTTGGTAAAATAGAACTCAATGAGGCTGTAAATGCCATAGCTCGGATTGTCCTCACAGAAGTGGATATGAACCGCACTTTGGCATCAGACTATGTTAGCAGCCAGATGCAAAACTTTGATTTTGATGTAGATGGCGAGATTGTGAGTTTTAAGCCGCAAAAAATTCAAGTATTTTTACCTGGTGAAGGCAAAATTGAATGTAGAGGAAGATTGCTGTTAAAGGAAAAGGGAAATACTCGTCCTTTAGCTTACACTGCGGTGCTTCGCCCACGGACTAATTCACAACCCGCGATGCTGGAGAGTTTTAACTGCACTGAGGGAGGCGGGATTTCAGTAGAAGTAGTTACAGCATTAATGCAGAAAGCCAAAGAACTGATGAATCTACCATCTTTGAAATGGGAAGATATGGCGTTCAAGATTAAAGATGTAAAAGTAGAAAAGGGTAGTTTGACACTTTTGGTAGAAACTCAAGTGAAGCAAATACCATCATCAATAACTGAACTATCTCTTTAGTAGTATTGACACTAGTTAAGGATAATTTTTGTAACTAGCGAATGATGTAAATTTTTGAAAACTTTAATAAGCTTTTAAAAGCTACTTAATTTAAAAGTGATAACTATGCAAGAGTATGATGTTGTGCTAATCGGTGCTGGGCACAATGGTCTAGTTTGTGCAGCTTATTTGCTGAAAGCTGGTTATAGCGTCCTGTTACTAGAAAAGCGTTCTGTTATCGGTGGTGCAGCAACAACTGAAGAATGTTTACCTCAAGAGGCTCCTGGATTTAAATTTAACTTATGTGCTATTGACCATGAATTTATTCACTTAGGGCCAGTTGTTGAGGAATTAGAACTAGAAAAATATGGCTTGCATTATTTGGAGTGCGATCCGGTTGTTTTCTGTCCTCATCCTGATGGCAAGTATTTCTTAGCACATAAGTCACTGGAAAAGACTTGTGCAGAAATCGCCCGTTACAGTGAACGTGATGCTAAAAAATACGCAGAATTTGTAGACTTTTGGCAGCGAGCGCTAGGTGCAATGATTCCCATGTTTAATGCACCGCCAAAGTCAGTTATAGATATCCTTGGTAACTACGACATCACCAAACTGAAAGATTTATTTTCTGTCATTGGTTCCCCTAACAAAACGCTGGACTTTATTCGCACAATGTTGAACAGCGCTGAGGATTTACTTAATGAGTGGTTTGATGAGGAATTTCTGAAAGCGCCACTAGCCAGACTAGCAGCAGAACTTGGTGCGCCACCATCGCAAAAAACCCTTGCCATTGGTGCAATCATGATGGCAATGCGTCACAATCCCGGAATGGCAAGACCACGCGGCGGAACTGGCGCACTTGTGCAAGCTTTAGTGAATTTAGTCACAAGTAAAGGTGGAGTTATTCTCACAGATCAGCATGTTGAAAAAGTTTTAATTGATGATGGAAAAGCTGTGGGTGTGCGGGTTGCTGGTGGTAAAGAATATCGCGCTAAACACGGGGTTATTTCTAATATTGATGCCAAGCGGTTATTTTTGCAAATGACTGATAAAAGCGAAGTTGATGGAGCCGACCCAAATTTATGGGAAAGATTAGAACGCCGCATCGTTAACAATAACGAAACCATCCTCAAGATAGATTTGGCTTTAGACGAACCACTGCGCTTTCCATACCACGCCCACAAAGACGAATATCTCGTTGGTTCCATCTTGATTGCAGATTCTGTGGCTCATGTAGAACAGGCTCATAGCAAATGTACCTTGGGAGAGATTCCTGATGCTGACCCATCAATGTATTTGGTGATGCCTAGCTATTTAGACCCCACATTAGCACCACCAGGTAAGCACACTGCATGGATTGAGTTTTTTGCCCCTTATCAAATTGCGGGTGCAGAAGGCACTGGTTTGAAAGGTACAGGTTGGACAGATGAATTGAAAAACAAAGTTGCAGATAAGGTGATTGATAAATTGGCAGACTATGCACCTAATGTCAAGGATGCAACTATCGCCCGTCGTGTAGAAAGTCCAGCAGAATTAGGAGAAAGATTAGGTGCGTACAAAGGGAATTATTATCATGTTGACATGACTCTAGATCAGATGATATTTTTCCGTCCCTTGCCAGAAATAGCGAACTACAAAACACCAATTGATAATCTATTTTTGACTGGTGCAGGAACTCATCCAGGCGGTTCGATTTCGGGAATGCCAGGACGCAATTGTGCCCGCGCATTTTTGCAGGCAAAACATCCTATTAGCCAAACTTTGAAGGATGCACGCGAATCGATTAAGTCAACTGTTGAGTCAGTGTTTGGGATTAGTTAGGCATTACAAAGACAGAGTATATTATCAGCAAAACATACAATAGACTTCTTGCCCCTAACACCCTACCCCCAACCCTCCCTGCTTGCGGGTAGAGTGTTAGGGACTTTTGCAAGAGGTCTATTATTTTGTGATTTGCATTTCAAAACGCAAATCTACCAAGTGCGATAATGCTTAATGGTACGACAACAGAAGCATGAAAGCGTGAATACAAAACTCCTCATTTCTCCTCAAGAACTCACGTCTCTGTTAGCAGAAAAATCATCACAAGCTGTCATTATCGATACGCGAAGTCAAGAAGATTATGGTATTTCTCATATTCCTGAATCCATAAATATAAGAGATTTTTTTACTTATCTTTTAGAGAATTCTTACCCCGCAGGATTAAAGAAATTACAAGAGTATTTTGCAGAAATTATGAGCAGGGTAGGAATATCTGGTGCAGAACGGTTAATTGTTTATGAAGATACTTTAGATAAAGGTTATGGTCAATCTTGTCGAGCAGCTTTTTTACTCAAATATTTGGGTTGCGCTCAGGTATCTATCTTACACGGAGGATATAAAGCATGGCAGACAGGGGGATTACCTACTACCGATGAAGTCCCTAAACGTGAAAGCAGCATATTTAGATTGCATCTCAACGCTGACATGATGGTTACTACCACCGAGATGTTGCAAGCAATTGACAATTCAGCAATTATAAAATTAGATGTGCGCCATCGCAACGAATGGCTTGGGCTGAGTTCTTCTCCCTACACTGCTGATTTTTGTCCTCGCAAAGGTAGAATCCCTAATGCTGTATGGATAGAATGGCATCGGATGATGACATCTGAATCGGAAATTTCCATGTTCCGCTCAAAAACGGAAATCTTAGAAATTTGTCAATCTGTGGGTATTACTAAAGATTCTATTGTGTACGTTTACTGTTTTAAAGGTTCTAGGGCGGCGAATACTCTGATTGCTCTGCAATTAGCAGGAATTTCTGCCAGGAATTATTTTGGATCTTGGAATGAATGGTCTCGCGACTTTTCGTTACCCGTTGATAGCAGAGTAATGTGAAGAAGGCAGTTCTTGCTACGACAGGCACGCCTACGCTACCTGTATTGTAACACAAATAATCATTTTTTGAGTGAGATAAGCTATAAAATTGCTTTATGTGTATTTAATATGATAATTTAACATCCAGTTTATTTTTATAAGCTTCTATACATTGCCAAAAAAGTTATTTCTCAAAATATATATAAGTAAGTAAATTAATGGGTCAAAACTAGTGTATTTTAATAATACTCAAAAAAAACAACTTTTAAGATCATCTTTATCAGTTTTGTAGGTACAGCATGGTTTTTCGGCGCTGCTTCGTTGCATCTGGCTTAATAGTTTTCTTTACATTTGGCTGTAGTGGTGGGGCAAACTCATCAACAGAAAATACTACACAAGTTGTGCAAGAAAGTAATGTAACCCAACTTTTGATAGAAGCGAAGGCTACGCAAAAAGCAGAAGATTTCTTTCATCAAGGCAATCATTTATTAGATGGACAACGTTACGAAGATGCAATAAAAGCATACGATGAAGCGATCGCCATCAAAGTTGACAGTCCTGAAGCTTGGATTAACCGTGGCATAGCTTTAACATCGCTGGAACGCTACAAAGATGCTCTTGCATCTTACGATAGAGCGATCGCCATCAAACCCGACAAATATGAAGCTTGGTATAATCGTGGCATAGCCTTAACATCGTTGCAACGCTACAAAGACGCTCTTGCATCTTACGACAAAGCGATCGCCATTAAACCCGACAAATCTGAAGCCTTAATTAACCGAGGCATCGCTCTGACAAAGTTGCACCGCTACCAAGATGCTATTGTATCTTATGATAGAGCGATCGCTATCAAGCCAGATTTGCACCAAGTATATTACAACAAAGCTTGCTCTTATGCTTTAGAAAGTAATTTAGAATTAGCAATTGAGAATTTAGATAAAGCAATCAAGCTTGTTCCTGATAAATACAAAAACTTAGCAAAGACTGACCCAGACTTTAGCAAAGTGCGTAGTGAAAAGCAGTTTCAGAAATTACTTCAATAGTTTATTTTAATTATTTTGTAAAACACAATCAAAGCGGTCTTTTAAACCGAATTAATTTTTTAAAAATAAAATATGAAAAAATTGCTAATCACCGGAGCAAGTGGCTTTTTGGGATGGCATCTTTGCCAGCTTACAAAACAAGAATGGGAAGTTTATGCTACTTATTTTTCCCATTATCTAGATATCCCTGATATCAAAATGTTGAAAGTGAACTTAACAGATTTTCAGGAATTGCAGCGCATATTTAGTGATATTAAACCAACAGCAGTTATTCATACTGCTGCACATTCGCAACCAAATTTTTGTCAAACCCATCCCGAAGAATCGCACGCAATTAATGTTATAGCATCCGGCAATATTGCCGGGCTTTGTGCGGATAATTCTATACCTTGTGCTTTCACCTCAAGTGACTTAGTTTTTGATGGCTTAAATGCCCCCTATCGAGAAACAGACCCCGTGTGTCCTGTCAATCTTTATGGTGAGCAAAAAGCTATAGCTGAAGTAAGTATGCTAGAGCGATATCCCATGACCGCAGTGTGTAGAATGCCGTTGATGTTTGGCACAGCAACACCCATAGCTAAAAGCTTTATTCAGCCATTTATTCAAACTTTACAAGCCGAAGAAGAACTAAGTTTATTTATTGATGAATTTCGCACACCAGTAAGTGGAAAAACTGCCGCTAAAGGACTTTTATTAGCATTGGAAAAAGTTAACGGCATCATTCACTTAGGCGGCAAAGAACGAATTTCTCGCTATGATTTTGGGCGGTTATTAGTTGAAGTATTTCAACTTCCCGCTACCAAGCTCAAATCCTGCCGACAACAAGATGTGAAAATGGCAGCACCTAGACCAGCAGATGTTTCTTTAGATAGTTCCAAAGCTTTTGGATTGGGGTATCAACCTTTATCTTTACGAAAAGAATTGGAGGAGTTAATCAATAGACCTCTTGCAAAAATCCTTGAATCACCCCTCCCCAACCCTCCCCTTCATAAGGGGAGGGGGCAAGATTTAAAGTTTCCCCCCTTTATAAGGGGGGATTAAGGGGGGTCTATTCGACTTATGCAAGAGGTCTAATAGTCAATAATCAGCCTGAAAAGATAAGAAGGAACTATAAAAAAATCCCCCCAACTTTCTAAAAACGAGAGTTGGGGGGAGCAAGTTTTAACTAAACTGTATAGCTTTATGAGGAATAAGCATCCATTGGCAGACAAGAACAAACAAAATTCCTATCGCCAAAGGCTGAATCAATGCGACCGACAGCCGGCCAAAACTTATGTTCACGAGTCCAAGGCGCAGGGTAAGCAGCTTGTTCACGAGAATAGGAATGATGCCATTCTCCGGTGATGAGGCTTTCGGCAGTGTGCGGTGCATTCTTCAAAACATTATCTTGGATATCCACCCTACCTAATTCAATCTCAGCGATTTCTTGGCGAATAGAAATCAACGCATCACAGAAACGATCCAACTCTTGTTTAGATTCACTTTCTGTAGGTTCCACCATGATTGTACCCCCAACAGGCCAGGAGACAGTCGGCGCATGGAAACCATAATCCATTAGACGCTTGGCTACATCATCGATTTCGATCGCAGCCGATTTTTTGAGCGATCGCAAATCTAAAATACATTCATGGGCAACTAGACCATTTTTCCCTTGATACAAAACTGGATAGTACGATTCCAGTCTCTTGGCGATGTAGTTAGCACTGAGAATCGCCACTTTAGTTGCTTCGGTTAAACCAGCTGCACCCATCATAGCGATGTACATCCAAGAAATCACCAAGATACTAGCACTACCCCAAGGCGCAGCCGCCACAGCACCAATATGCTGGGTACTGGAAATTTCCTCTTTCCTAATCCCCAGTCCCCAGTCCCCAGTCCCTACCACAGCGTGTCCAGGGAGAAAGGGCACAAGATGAGAGGCTACCCCAATGGGTCCCATACCAGGCCCACCGCCACCATGAGGAATACAGAAGGTTTTGTGCAAGTTTAAATGGCAGACATCCGCACCAATATCTCCAGGACGACAAATTCCCACTTGGGCGTTCATATTTGCCCCATCCATGTAAACTTGTCCACCGTGGGTATGGACAACAGCGCAGATTTCCTGAATTGGCTCCTCAAAAACACCATGAGTTGAGGGATATGTCACCATTAAGGCGGCTAGTTCATTGCTGTATTTTTCTGCCTTAGCCTTCAGGTCATCAACGTTAATATTACCTTGTGAGTCACAGGCAACTGCCACTACTTTCATCCCGCACATTACCGCACTCGCTGGATTTGTCCCGTGTGCCGAAGTAGGAATCAAACAAACGTTGCGGTGTCCTTCTCCACGGCTTTGGTGATATTGGCGAATCACTAAAAGTCCGGCGTATTCGCCCTGAGAACCAGCATTTGGTTGCAGAGAAATTCCCGCAAAACCAGTAATTTCAGCTAACCATGCCTCAAGTTGCTTAAACAGGATTTGATAACCCTGCGTTTGCGACGCCGGGGCAAATGGATGAATCTTGCCAAATTCCTCCCAACTTACCGGAATCATCTCAGCTGTCGCATTCAACTTCATTGTGCATGACCCCAAAGGAATCATTGATGTTGTTAGCGACAAGTCCTTGCTTTCTAGCTTATGCAGATAGCGCAATAATTCAGTTTCTGAGTGATAGCGGTTAAAAACTGGGTGGGTGAGATATGTACTTGTACGGGAGAGGGAGAGATGGGGAAGAGAGGGAGAAGTTAATTCTTCTAAGGTAAAAGGTAAATCATCTGTACCAGCGAAAATCTGCCAAAGGTCGATTAAGTCTTCTGGTGTAGTTGTTTCATCCAGGGAAATACCAACAGCAGTTGCATCAAAAATCCGCAGGTTAATTTGAAGCTGTTCGCTAGCTGCCAGAATATCTTTTAAATTGTGTGTTCCCAGTTCTACTCGCAGCGTATCAAAGAAAGATTCTGAAACGACGTTGTAACCTAAACGTTTCAATCCTTGTGCCAGTAACACCGTCAAGGAGTGGATATTTTCAGCAATTTCCTTCAGTCCAGCAGGCCCATGATAGACGGCGTACATACTCGCCATTACTGCCAGCAGTACCTGTGCTGTACAGATATTACTAGTAGCTTTTTCGCGGCGGATATGTTGTTCGCGGGTTTGCAAGGCTAGACGTAATGCAGGCTTACCTTGAGCATCTTTTGATACTCCCACAATTCGACCTGGAACCAACCGCTTATACTCTTCCTTTGTAGCAAAGTATGCCGCATGAGGCCCCCCAAACCCCAACGGAATACCGAAGCGCTGGGTACTACCGACAGCAATATCAGCGCCAAATTCCCCAGGAGGGGTGAGCAAAGTTAGACTTAAAGGATCTGCTGCTACCGTCACCAATGCACCCTTAGCATGGGCTTTTTCTATAAAAGCGCGGTAGTCGTAAATAGTGCCATCACTTGCAGGATATTGCAGAACAGCCCCAAAAATTGGTTGATCAAAATCAAAGGTTTGATGATCGCCAACAATGATCTTAATTCCTAATGGTTGAGCACGTGTTTGTAACACGTCGATAGTTTGAGGATGGCACTCACCAGAGACAAAATAGGCATTTGCCTGATTTTTGGAGACACCATAGCTTAGGTTCATCGCTTCAGCTGCGGCTGTAGCTTCATCAAGTAACGAAGCATTGGCGATTTCCAAACCTGTTAAGTCGATAATTAGGGTTTGGAAATTTAGCAGTGCTTGAAGTCGCCCTTGGGCAATTTCTGGCTGATAAGGAGTGTAGGCAGTATACCAACCGGGATTTTCTAGGATATTGCGCCCAATCACAGGTGGGGTAATACTGTCGTAATATCCCATACCGATGTATGAGCGGAAAACCTGATTTTTGGCAGCAACTTTTTTTAACGATGCCAGTGCAGCGTACTCACTTTCTGGTTCTGGTAACTTTAGCGATCGCTTCAGCCGGATTGCCTGTGGAACTGTTTGGTTGATTAGCGCATCCAGGCTGGGAAACCCCAAAACCTTAAGCATTTGCTCGATGTCATCAGAGTTAGGGCCAATGTGTCTTGGCACAAAACTACTTAACTTTTGACTTTTTTCGTCCAGCACTTGCTGCTGATTAGACTTGAGAATAGGGGCGTTTAATACCACAAATTACTCTCCAGATATTACTATTTAATATTTTGCAATAAATACTCATTAGAAGTAATTATAACTTTTTACTTTATCTAAATTTCATGACTTATCTGCCGGTGGAGTGAGAAGAGGCTCTTGAGTAGAGGAGTAGGGGAGCAGAGGGTAAGTTGCTGCAAGTCTTTCCCTCTGCCTCTTTCCTACTCTCCTTCCACCAGAGCGCGATACTCATCCGCTGTCAAGGCATCCTCAACATCACCAGAATCATTGATACGCACTTTCAAAAACCACCCTTCCCCGTAGGGATCTTCTGACACTTCTTCGGGAGAATTAATTAAGGCTTCATTGCGTTCTATAACTGTGCCTGTGACGGGTGAATTTAGTTCTTCAACGGCTTTCACAGATTCAATTGTGCCAAAGTTTTCTCCTCTGGTAAGAGCGTCGCCAATTTCTGGCAGTTCCAAAAAGACGATATCACCCAATTCATGTACAGCAAACTCGGTAATGCCAACGGTGGCAATTTCACCATCTAGTCGCACGTATTCATGAGAATCCAGGTATCTGAAATCTTGAGGATATTCAAAAGACATATCACTTCCTCTCCCTTATCAAATAAATTATTGCCCCAATCATCCAAGCCATATCTGGTAATGAACCTGACTGTAAATTGAGTAACTCACAACACATTATTCCTCAAAAACCTCGGCACTTATCAGTTGGTAACACGATTTTTTGACCGATAAAAGGGACGTTTAACTACAACTGCTGGATAAGCTTTGCCGCGAATTTCGACTTCTAGCTGCTGATTGACAGTTGCTAACTGGGTGGAAACGTAGGCTAATGCAACGGGATAACCAAGTGTAAGTGACAGAGTGCCACTGGTAACTTCTCCCACAACTTTGCCTGCGGATAACACTTGATAACCGTGACGGGCAATGTTGCGTCCTTGGGTTTGCAAACCCACCAATCGGCGATGCACTCCAGTAGCTTTTTGCTGTTCCAAAACTTCCCGACCAATAAATTCGCCTTTGGTATCTAAGTGAACTAGCCACCCCAAACCTGCTTCTAAGGGTGTGGTGGTCTCATCAATATCTTGTCCGTAAAGTGCCATCGCCGCTTCTACCCGCAGGGTGTCTCTCGCACCAAGTCCACAGGGGATAACACCAGCATTATGGAGATTTCGCCACAATTCTATCCCCACATCTGGGTCTACCATCACCTCAAAGCCGTCTTCTCCGGTGTAACCTGTGCGGGCTAAGAAGGCAGGTTTCCCTAGTAGGGTTGCTTCTAAATGTCCGAAGGCTTTGACTGGTTGTAAGTCTTCTTGCACTAAGGGTTGAAGATATTTAATCGCTTCTGGCCCTTGCACAGCGATTAAGGCTTTTTCTGGTGAAAGGTCTTGGAATTGTACTTTATCCAAGTCAAGGTGTTGCAATAGCCATGCTTTATCTTTACTCGATGTTGCCGCATTGACGATGATCAATGCCTTCTCTATGCCACTGGTGTCTTCACCTTGGTAATAAACAATGATATCGTCAATAATTCCCGCTTGGAGATTTAACAATACGGTGTATTGAGCTTGACCAGCTTGTAAACGACTCAAGTCTGAAGGCACTAGAGACTGGAGTTGAGAAATCAGGTTTTTACCTTGGAGGGTAAATTTGCCCATGTGGGAAATATCGAACATTCCGGCTGTATTTCTTACAGCATCGTGTTCGCGGCTAATGCCACTAAATTGCACAGGCATTTCCCAGCCACCAAAGCTGGTAAGGCGGGCTTTGAGTTCTACACCCAGTTGATATAAAGGGGTTCGCGCCAGAGATTGGGCATTTTCTTCTTGATTAGCCACAGGTAATTATTATGCGATCGCACCTCAACATCTATCATCCTAAGAGATGCTTTCTAGGTTTTACAGTATTGTGTATTGAACTCGAGCATTGGGCATGGTTATTTTCCTTGTCCCCCTTGTCCCCTTCTGTGAGGTTTAATAGTTAATGGTGAAAGTGTTGAGATTTATTAAGAAGACATTATGAAATATTGGCAACTGTTAGCTAGCTTTGTCTTAGCTATGGTTCTTTTTTTGTTTCCCCTATCGGCGCAAGCTGCAAGTTCTTCCAGTATTACCCGTTCTGTGGCTAATGATCTTAAAGGCAAGGATTACTCTGGTCAAAGTTTAGTTGGCACTGAGTTTACCAATCTCAAATTAGAGAATGCTAATTTTAGCAATGCTGACTTACGTGGTGGCGTGTTTAACGGTACTCTATTGGAAGGAGTAAATCTGCGTGGTGCAGATTTTAGTGAAGGTATAGCCTATCTAACAAGGTTTAAGGACGCTGATTTAAGTGATGCTGTGTTGACCGATGCAATGATGCTGCGTTCTACTTTTGATAGCGTGGATATCACAGGTGCTGATTTTACGAATGCGATTTTAGATGGAACGCAAGTGAAAAAACTTTGTGTTAAGGCAAGTGGTGTTAATTCTAAAACTGGTGTAGATACTCGTAAGTCTTTAGGATGTAAGTAAACTTTCACCGAATTTATGATGTTTAAATTTTGGATAATGAAATTGTTGGCGGAGCCTCTGGTAGAGAAGATTCTCGCATTCAATTATTTAATGCATGTTTGAGACTTGCGAGTTTAAACGTGAAAATAATTCTATTTTTCCATTATCCAAACATTTTTTGACAAGCAAGTGACTTCAGGGATGAGTTAATCTCAATACGCTTGGGTTAAGGCTTAACCCAAGCGTATTAGCTTTTGAAGGTATAGCAATTATCGTTTACGTGAGGTACACCCGTAGGGGCACGGCATTGCCGTGCCCCTACACCTCGTGATGTAACGTTGTACTGCATCTGGATGGGAACCGCTATAGACGTTGAGCTTCTGAACCTCAAGTTTCAAGTTTGAAATTCAAAACGGTTATCCTATCGCCTCCTTTCACTACGCGATCGCTAATGATATGCTTCTCTTAAAAAGCTTGCATAATTTGCCCGAATCGTCATAGTCGTAGAATGACTCACACTTAAAGTTTGTTCACAAATTTTCAAAGCTTGCTCAAATAAAGGTTGGGCTTTCTTGTAGCGTCTTGTATGACAGTAGAGTGATGCTAGATTGTTCAGGCTAATGGCAACATCGGGATGAGCTTCTCCTAGCAGACGTTTACTCAGTTCTAAAGCTTGCTGATACAAAGGTTCGGCTTTGCTGTAGCGTTCTGTAGATTCGTAAAGTTGCGCTAAATTATTCAGGCTAGTGGTGACATCAAGATGGTTGTCTCCCAGCAGGCGTTTTCTCATTTCTAAAGCTTTCTTGAGCAAGGGTTCGGCTTTACTGTAACGTCCTGTATAACAGTACAAAGCTGCTAAATTGTTCAGGGTAGTGGCGACATGGGGATGTTCTTCTCCAACTAGGTGTTTCCACAGTTTCAAAGCTTGCTGATACAAAGGTTCAGCTTCGCTATAGCGTCCTGTAGATTCGTAGAGTAATGCTAAATAGCTCAGGGTAGTGGCGACATGGCGATGTTCCTCTCCCAGCAGGCGTTTCTGGAGTTCTAAAGCTTGTTTATAGAGCGGTTCGGCTTCGCTGTAACGTCCTCTAGAATCGTAAAGTTGTGCTAAATTATTCAAGCTAGTGGCGACATCGAGATGGTTGTCTCCTAGCAGGCGTTTCTGGAGTTCTAAAGCTTGTTTATAGAGCGGTTCGGCTTCGCTGTAACGTCCTGTAGATTCGTAGAGTCCTGCGAGATTGCTTAGGTTAGTCGCTACATCAGTATGTTCTAAACCAAGACGATTTCGAGTCAAGTCTACACACTGCTGCAACCAAAGTTCTGCTTGCTGATAAAGTCCTTGAGCTTGATAAAACCAGGCTAATTTGGTAAATAAAGTGATTAGATTTTCATCACTGAGATACTGTGATAGGTGGATTGCAACTTCTAAAATGTGCGGGATATGTGGAGTAAGGTTGAGAATATCTTCAGGATTAGGCTGTTGCGGAATTAGCTTTGCTACCTCTAGCATCATCACTGCAAATTTAGTTTTTGCTTCATCCGCCTCACCTGATTTATCCAACTTCATTTGAAAAAGTTGCCGAATCAGTGGATTTAGACGATAAATTCCTTTACTTTCCTGTTCTAGCAAATGCAATTCTAGTAAATCGGCTATGGCTTTTTCATTGAGTCGTTGTTTTTTGTCATCTCCTACCGTCTCAACAGATAAGGGAATAGCAGCTAAGGCACACAAACTTAGCAAACAGCCAAAGCTTTGTGCATTCTCATCCAATTCTTCCCAACTCAATTCAAAAACTTCAGCTACACCGTATTCATAATGCATCAATGAGTTAGCATTGACCACTGATTCATGTTCCACTCGTTTCTTCTCTAACCGCTTCAGCACTGTTTCTAGAGACAAATCTAGCATTTTATTCAGATATCGCCCCACTAACTCTAACGCTAAGGGCAAATATCTCAAAAATTTACAAATTCTTCTCGCAATCCAAGCTTCTTGTTGCAGTCGTTCCCGAACCACCAGCGATTTTAATAATTTCATCGCCGCCAATGGTTTAAGGACATCCAATTCGCTATTATATTTTGCTCTCAGGTAAGCTTGTAACTTTTCTAATTTGTTCTGACTGTTGAGAGTCGCTAACTCACGATAATTCTGGGCAAACTTGTCATATACCTCACCCATCCATTTTCTGAAAGCAGCAATATCAACGTTTAATTCGCTGGCAAGTTTAGCTTCACTTTTACCTAAGTTTTCAGTCTTAAAATCCTTCGCAAAAGCTGCCGTTTGTTCTGGAGATAAACCATTAATAGCAGCTTCTTTAGCTAGAAAATTAGCCCATTGCATAAATAGTTTGTTAAATATATTTTTGATTCTACTTTGTCTCCATTTGGAAATGTCCTCTCTTTGGAGTAAAAATTCGATTTGCATGGGAACATTTAAAAGCAGTGGCTTGCAGTTAGGCATTGCCAGTTAAGCTTTAAAGGTTGAGGATTAAGCCTTAAAGGTTGAGGATTAAGCCTTAAAGGTTGAACATTAAGCCTTAAAGGTTGAACATTAAGCCTTAAAGGTTGAACATTAAGCCTTAAAGGTTGAACATTAAGCCTTAAAGGTTGAACATTAAGCCTTA
>NZ_JBALDF010000070.1:0-307537 GCF_036917275.1 Nostoc sp. | reverse complement strand
CCAATGAAAAATCCCTCAGATGCACCACACTTAATTTCCATTTTTGGGAACAATGCCTAATTTACATGACTTTGAGCCTTAACTGAACCGTATTGTACTATAACCGGATTAGAAGCTCTGGAATTGTTAACAGCGCGATCGCTTGTTGAACCGCAGAATTGATATAGCAAGGGACTGGGGACTGGGTGAAAAGGCTTTTTGTGTCTAAGTTTTATCATCTGTTAATGTCCTAATCACCTTGGCTGCTGCTATATTTTCTGCTTCAATGTGCGATCGCCTGCTTAACAAAAATATTTAATTATCATTAAAAATAAGATTTGCAAAAAAACGATTTTTGTTGCATTTATTTACAGATGCATGACTCTATTGAGGTTTGTAAATAATTTGTATTTCTGCAAGGAATATTCCTTTAGACTGAATTTCAACTGAAAAATGTGGGGATAAACACAAATGCATTCGTTAAATATATTTTGTCACGAATTTGTAGTTGCTGTTTCCTTTGTAGCTTGCATTATTGGATTGGTATTACTGTGGGACGGCAAGCAGCAAAAAAATGATATAGAAGAAACAGAGCGGATTCTGTTTAGAATGAGTTTTACTTATTGGCTAGTTTACTGTGTAGCCTTTGGCATAGAGAAGATAGTTTTACCCGACTGGGAATCTATACTCATGACTTTGAGAATAACTACGGCTCTGTCATATTTCTTAACATTTTCTTGCATTGTTAGTCTGCCACTACACAAATTTGCCGTCCACCGGGTTGAGGAATAGTTATTGGGGATTGGGCATTGGTCATTAGCTTTGCACAAATGACAAATGACATGATTAAGATTTCATTGCGATCGCTAATGCCGTTTCCAATTCTGACTGCGCCAAAGGAGTCAAAATAAACACCTCTTGTACCGTCTTTCCCTGGCGTGCGATTACTTTATAGCCCCCACGGATTGGTACTGAAATCCGCAGTTGCATTTTTGGACAATGACCTCTTGACCGCCCAATTACTCCCGGTGTCACCGTTTGGATGCCATCCATCTGACAAAGACGTTCTAAAATTGGGATCAGACCAGAAAGGTGTGTGGAGTGATTCCAAACCAGTCTGCCAGCTTTTTGCGAAGCCGTCTGAAGGGGATCTACGGTGGGTTTGCCCATGATAATTAAGCTGCTTCTAGAGGTGCCATTGTCAAACCTGCTCGGCGCAGCTGCTGATGATAAAGTTCCGCAGGTTCTTGGGGACCGACCCAGACGATCGCTTGACCTTCATAGTGTACCTGATTAGTCAGATCCCACGCGCGATCGCCACTCATCCCCGGAATATATTTCATCAAACATTCACTCACATGTTGGAATGTATTAAAATCATCATTTAATACAATCACTTTGTAATTCGGATAAGTCTTACGGGTAACTTGATTAGACCGTTCAGGAGCTATAGTTGGTGCTGTGGCCATCCCGTAAACATCTGCTGAAAGTGTCGTAACCATAGAACAATTGGTCAAGATAATTTTACAAAACTAGACTACAAATAACTAGTTTAGTCCATTGTCTGGGGACTGAGGAGTTTGGAGTTTGGAGTTGAAAGTTGAGAGTTTAGAGTAAGGAATTGGGGATTGGAAAGAATTCAGTCCCCAATGCCTGATACCCAATGTCCAATGCTCTACCGCCAATTATCCCAGTTTTCGTTAAAAATAGATGTATCGGGGAAGGCTGTCGGGTTACCATTTTGTTGCAAAAGCCGTTTGAGTGCTTCCAGTTGTGGCTCTTGTTTGGGTAAGTCATCGACTAGTTGGTAAGGTGCGATCGCATTTTTGAGCGCAAAACTAGCAACAGTTCCCGCAGCTGCGCCAGCTGACCATTCAAAGGAATGGACTCGATAGGCAGCAGCGGCAATATGACTAGTAGCAATACTTTTGCCTCCTACCAGCAAATTGTCAATTTTCTGGGGAATCATTGCCCTTAGAGCAATTTGGAAGGGATAAGCTTGGCCTGCACCACGTCTTTCACCTGGATGTTCTGTATTACCAGGGGCTTCCGGGGGACTATTCACCATGCAAGGATGGAAATCTATAGCGTAGTGACCAATACCCACAGCATCGGGAAAGACGGTAGAACGAGTCCGCCGCATTGCTTTGTCTGGTGGGACTTTACCATCAATTACTGATACTGCTTCCAAACCCGCAAGTGCTGCTCGTAGTCTACGATACATATCTGCTGGCAGAGTCTTGGGGTAATACTCATCATTATAATTTCGGCGAGAAATATCAATTTCCCAAATACCAAAGCCTTCGGGTTGTCCCCAACTGGGCCGGCCAATAATGCGGCGTCCTTCTCGCATATAGGGATATTTCGATAAGCCATGCACTGTCCCCATCGGGGAATTTAAACCCGAAACAAAGCGGTTATTGGGTTGCTGCTGCTTAACACCCTCACCGAGTTGAGAATCTGTAGTCCCAGCTACCAACCAGTAATAGAAAGATAGGGCATTTTCCTCAGCTTTGCGGAGGGTTTCTGTTCGCAGTCCTCCCATCCAGCCCCCTGGTTTTAACTGCCCAGTAGCTTCTAACTGTTGGCGACTGTAAATCAGGTTATCAGCAGCAGTTCCTGGGCGGTAGTCGTTACCCCAAGTCCAGTTTTGCATGGCGATATCCCCTGGTATAGGAGCAGTAAAATTTATACCGCCAAATTTTTCTGGTTTCCCTTTGTTTGGACTCCAAATGCGCCGATAGGTGAAAACCAAATCAAAGTTAGCCAGTCGCGTTAATTCATAGCTGAAATATGGCGCGTATTGTGAATAAAATGGGGGCATCGTCTGCGGTTGCGGTTCCTTGGTTGCCTCCATTGCAAAGGTGTAGGTAAAGCCTTGAGGGCAATATGGATCATTGTTGGTGCTGGAAGCAGAAGGTTCCAGGTAGGAACGGGCATCAATGCCTAATCGGTAGGGGACATCAGCAAGGGCGATAATTTCTCCAGTTTCGCTGGTGTCTACGACGTACCACTTAGGAGCATCCCCGTTACCTGCCTTGGGGATAAAACGGAGAATAGTTTTAGTAAACCGAGATGAGTTTTCGTAGCTATAAGAATCTTCAATACTTTGAGATAAAGTAAAAGTATTGAGAGGTGGTGCGCCTTTTGGTGGTTGATGTTGAATAGCGATCGCACTATTAATTATTTTGCCATCAGGAGCGATTTCCAAATCCTTAATTACTGTGTTGGGAAACCATTGCAACTTCCCTTTGCCCCGCTTTTCGGCATCTTTAAGCATCTGGGTCAAAATAGTGTGAGCATCGCGGGGAAGAAAACAAGATTCACTTACCCAGCAGTCACCAGGGTTAAGTTTACCGTATTTGCGCTCAATCCGGTTTCGCAAATCTAGGTAGCCGCGAGAATAGAATTTGAGAGCTCGCTGGGTTGGGCGTTCGTCTAACGCAGATGTCCCTTGAGCAGAAATTTGTCCTCCCAGCCAGTCAGTAATTTCCGTCAGACAAACCGTTCGTCCTGCTAGCAACCCCTCGTAAGCTGTGGCGACGCCAGATAGTCCACCACCCACAACTAAAATCTCGCAATCGACACTTTTATCTGGGGTTCTCGGTGGTGTGGCGTTCGCCTTTGGCGTTGGCGCAGCCATCGCCCCATCAAATGCAATTAAGCTAGATATTAAATTGAGACTGATCAGCGATGTTAAACTATAAGCTACTTTGTGTCTGCGCTTCATGGTTAAAAAAAACACTCCAAATCCTGTGTCACCTTGTAGAAGGTAGCATTCAGTAAATGTTGATCACAAGTTTATAAGAGTAAATATATTTAAATACAAGTTTTACACCTAAAATACTGAGTCTTGAGGCTAAATTTACCCTGAAGTTATTAAAGCTGAGTTAAAAGTGCTGATTGGTGAGTACTTTTTTCCTCATACATGAGAAACATTGATTCAGACTTCCACACCAAGGATGCATAACTGATCTTTTATTAGTTGTTTGCCTAAATGCATTGGATATGGTGAATGAATATTACCCATAGACCACGCTGGTGAGATTCGTAAGTAGTGTGGCACTCGGCAAAGTGACTTTAGGCTTTCTTCTGTTTTTTGGAAATCAGAACGAATGAAAAAGGGAAGCATTTCTAACATCTGCTGGTGCTTGAATGCAATATTTACACCGTATTCATCATCTTGAGAATCGAGCATATAGAGTTCGCGTGCTGTTGAGGTATCTTGGGCTTTTTGTGTTTTCGGTAATCTTCCAATAGAGAAGTAATGGAGCAACTCAGGTACAGAGCTATCATAAAAACCACTTAAGTGAATTAAATCTCGTGCTAGAGAATTCTTATCCCAAGCTTGTCGATTGGTGATGTATTGAGTTGTTTCGTCACCAGTGCGGAAGCGAATTATTCCCAGCAGGTTCCTAAGTTGGTTATGGTCACGAGGATATACACAAGCATGACCTGGAACGTGTTGGAAGTCTAAGATATTCCGTTTTGCAAGGAGATATTCATTTTTTAATTGGAACCAAGCTTGGCCTCCGTTTTCTTCACCACGCTCGTTACGCCATACATCAGCTTCAATTAAGGCAATAGTAGGACAATCGCCCACTTGCGTTAGTACATCAGCCGCAAACTTTGCAAGCTCTATTCCCTTTAACTGAACTGTTTTGTAATTGCGATCGCACCGTACCCGTGAGAAAATCTGTCCCAGTTCAATCCCCGCCTGTGCATAAGAAATCCAATTGTTGCGATCGGGAAATAACACATCGACTGCACCAGTTGCCCGCAGACGAACAGCCAAGGCATAGTGAATATTATCTTGTCCTTGAGTAGCTTTTCGGCGACAAAGGGCAATTACATCTAGGTTTTGGGTGATTTCCTTTGGTATCCCTGCCCGTTCATAGACTTCTGAGGGCAGTCCATAGAGTACTCCAACTTGGCGTAGGGTTACATCCAGTACAGCACTTAGAATACGTCCTTCTGTCTTCTTGCTGTAAGATTGCGATGTATCTGTGCTTTCATCTTCTTTGGCAGATGATTTTGGTCTTATAACTGTTTGCACCATTTGGGAACCGATTTTTTCTAACACACAAGCTTCACGAACTACTCTATAGATGCTTTGTTTGGGATGAACTCCCTTCTTCTTCGTTTGTCCAATTTCAATAATTGCAAAACAGTAAGGCTTAGTAGTAGGGTCAATTAAAGCAGTAACCTCATGTTTTAAAAAGTTACGCCATGCATCGAGTTTTATTTGATGCTGCTTGCGGATTTGGTTATCAAACTCCTGACGATCTTTAAGTGTAAGTCCGGCTGTGTCAAGGGGTTTCAAAAGATTTGGATCGTTAATCCATACAGATGATACTTTGACATGCTCTGGAAAATCTTCTCCTTCATTGAGCAGGAAAGCATCACGCAATGTCTGGTAAGTTACATCACAAGTATCTCGTTCGCGCCACAGAATAAAAATTTGAATGAGCGTTTTTGGAGTAATAGGTTGCCAATTCCAATTAGTAGGAATTATGGCCATATTTTCAAGGAAGCGATCGCAAACACTATTCACCTGATCCTTTTTCCCCTTACCATCCAATTGCTTTGTCCACTCTTGCGCCCAAATAATCACTAACTCATGTATTTGCTCAGGAGTTGGAACTCGCAACGGATTTTCAACCGTCCCCACAGCTAATGCTCGATAATCGCCTGTATCAAAGTATTCAAAACCATGTGTCAATGTTGATGCACAGGCAAGCAATCCATTGTTTAACTGTCGATATGGTATCCAGACCTTTTTCTTGCGATTAGATAAGAGAACTTCTTCACCAAGATGTTTTAATTCCCTGAGTTCTTGCCCTAGATGACCTGTACCGTTACTACCAACGAGCGATCGCGCTATTTCCTGAAACAATCCCATTTTCTGCCGTTCAGGGCTACCAGAAATGCGGAGTGGTTTATTCTTTTGCTTGAATTGCGGAAGAAATTTGAAGTGGCTTTGAGCGATCGCATCTCTCGCCTCCTGTTCTGGCATCAAAACACCTTGCGGATTAGCAACGTGAAAACAGGCGAATCTCAAAAGTAGAACTTTCCAGCAATAGTCTGCAAATTAGAACTACTAAAATTCGTTAATAACTGGTAAAAAGTAACATAATTAACTAAATTTAGTTCAGATGTATTATTTTTAATAGTTTAAATGTACTATTATCTAATCTGGCTTGAACCTAAGCCATCTTTATATAAGCATTGAGTTATGACTGATTCTCCGCCAAGATCCTGGTTTGATTCCAAGACAATCTATGAACAAATTCAATACTACTTCCCAAAGTGCCAATCAAAAATACGTATTGCATCTGGCTATTTTACTGTAAACGGCTGGGATCAGATTCGAGATGTTGTAAAAGGAAAGTATGTTGATCTGTTGGTTGGAATTAACGAACTCAAAGACAAGACGAAAGACACGCACAGCGCCTTCTAATCCAAGAAATCAAGAAAGATTTAGCAACAGGATCATCACCAGGTAATCGCCGTCAAGCTGTAGCAGATTTAGTTGATAAAATTCGGACGGGTCAATTTCGGATTGTTGATGCACGCGCTAAGAAACATCATGCAAAACTTTACTTTGTTGACTGTAAAGTTGTCATCATTACTTCAGCCAATTTAACGAAACATGGCTTAATGCAACAGGTTGAAGCTGGTAATCCACTGAGTCGCAAGAAGGAAATTGTAAAACTTGCCAAGAAATTTGACGAATATTTTGCTGAAGCAGTAGATTTAACTGAGAGACTACTTAAAGCTCTTGAAGATTGGTTGAAACTTGCTTCTCCGTGGGATATTTACCTCAAAACCTTACTTGCTTTTGAGGATGTAGAACTTGATAACAGGTATACACCGCCAACGAATTATCAAAGAGCAATGATTGCTGAGGCTTTACAGAAAATAAGCGATCACAACGGAGTTATGTTGGTTGCCTCAACAGGCCTTGGAAAGACCGTTGTTGCTACTCATATCGCCCTGACACTTTTTAGAGCAGATAAAATTCTACATATATTGATTATTGGCCCCAAATTAGTAAAAAGGCAATGGGAATCTGAATTTATTGATGCAGGTATCCCTCAGACTTATATTGGCTGTCAAGCTTTAGATAAAGAAGATCCAAGCGATGATTGTAATCTTGAACACTTTATCGAAATAGAAGAAAAAATAAATAAGCAATGGCTCATTATTATTGATGAATGCCATCTATTCAGAAATTGCCACGATAGTGCAGAAGGACCTAGAAGGCGCTCATTCCAAAGATTGATTTCACGAATTCAAGAAAGTGGCTGTAAAGTCTTACTTCTCACTGGCTCACCTTACTCTAAAGATATTAGGAATCTTAATCACCAACTTCTGCTTCTACCTCACACTGCGGAAATTGAAACTTTGTCGGATAAACAAAACAAGAAAAATTTCAATTGGCATACAGATAGTATAAAAGGATTTATTAACTTGCCTGTTGTATCTCAATTAACTACACCTTATGTTGCACAACAGTATGGACAGAAGCTAGAGAATGGCGTATTAATTGAGTTTGGACAGCAAAAACGATATATTCCGCTTGTCAAGTTATATCGAGTTAATTTCCATTTATTCATGGAAAGTGAAATCTCTCAAGTTTTTAGGGATGGTTGCTTTAATGTTATAGATCCTCCAGAGTCACGCAAGTTTATAGAAACGCAAGCAGAAGTTGCCTGGGTCAGCTCACCGTGGGCACTTCGTGAAATTATCAAAAAGGTTATAAACACCCCAGGCAAGCGAAACTTGTCATATGATTTTGAGTTTGAAATGTCTCAATTTCAGCGCCGTGAAATATTAGAGCCGCTCCTAAGTCGATTAAACCAAATGCAGTTTACTGATGATCATAAGCTTGCATCTCTATGTAGCTTTCTCCAAGAAGTTCACTCTAATAATAAAAAAGTTATCATTTTTTGTGAACGTCGTGCAACAGTAGTCTATTTGGTGAGAGCCGTTAATGCTTTACTTCCCTATATGAGAATATTTGGCACAATGAAGCGCACAAGTAAGGAAGGAAAAAGTCAATACGTACCTAAAAGTGATCGAGAGATTTTACAAGCAATTAAAAAGTTTGCCCCAGTCGCAAACAGAGCCGAAGGAAAGTACGAAGAGACTTACGATGTTTTTATTTCAACTGATGCTCATGGTGTTGGCATTAATTTACAAGATGCACCTGTAGTTATCAATTACGATCTAGCTTGGACAGCAATTGAGCCTACACAAAGAGCAGGTCGTGTTCTAAGACCTTGGATTGAACCACGTACTGTAGAGCTTTACACTTTTGTTCCACCGCTAGAAGGTGATCCTTTACGAGATTTAGGCATTGCAAAACGTTATAGTAACCTGGCAAATCGCCACAGTCAATCTCAAGAAATTATGGAGCTTCCTGTTCTATCTACAAATGAACAAGAAGAAGTTAACTTTTTTAACAATGCATCCAAAGTAACAATTCAATCAGGTGTACTTGATTTAGAGGCTTTAGTTGATGACAAGATATCGCCATATTATCACCATGCATCTAAGCTGTATAGTAACCGCGACTACGCCCGAAAGATTCGTGATGATATTATTAGTGCAAAAATTTATTCTGGGCGAACAATTTTGATTTATGTCTTGTTTAAATACGAAAATGAATACAAATGGGCTGTTTTTGAACCTAAATTAAAAAGCTTGCGGAACATATCACGGAATCAATTACTTGATTGGCTTCGATGTGAAAAAAATACTGAGCGTGCCCTTGTCAATGCTGATGAAATTGAAGAACTTAGCTATGCTTGCATAAAAAAATGGTGTAAACAAAATGATGCTAGTTTAGATGATGTTGTTAGAGAATGTGCAATTTACCTCAAGCCAGCAAATGAAATTGATGATTTTGAAAGTTTAGCTAGATACTAGTTAAGTTATATCTTATGGCTATAAGTGCCAGCGGCTAAGTTATCTTAAATTACAGATGAGGCTCAACTAAATACGCCTGAAGCGATCGCTATTCAATTACGGGCTGATAAAAATCTTGATCCAGCGATCGCCAATGCTTTAGCATCCTTAGTCAAAGCAGCGTACCGCGATCTATCTCAAAATAATGGCGAATTGAAGCAAGATCCTTAAAGATATGTCATTAATTCAAAGTCTATCGCCGGAAGTTAGGCAACGCTGTGAAGCGATCGCCACCGAACAACGAAGCTTACTTCGAGTGCGATCGTTTGAACCGTTACTCGCAGACACTCTAGCAGCCAAGCTAAAAGCAACACTTTTTACACCTGATCAGCTTCCACATTTAGAGCCAGAGCAAGTAGCAGTATTACTTGCTAGCGATGGGTGGTCAGGAGCGATTATAAGCGATCGCCCCCTCTGGATTGTATACAACCCCCGTCATGCACCTGCACGGTATGAATCAAATCTGATGCATGAAATAGCTCATGTGTTGCTGGATCATCACCCTGTTGGCTTTGATCCTGTAACCGGACTACCAAAACGTAAACAAAACAACGAAGATGAAGCAACTTATTTGGGGGGATGCCTTCAAATTCCCAAACGTGGTTTATTATGGGCAACACAACGAAAGATGCTGTTACCTCAGATTGCAACACATTTTGGTGCGAGTGAAGCGATGGTGCAGTTTCGCAGTAATGTGACTAATGTGCTTGTCAAATGCTAATACTACGTGAGCAGCCAACGAACAAAATTCCTTTAATGCTTGTTGATGGGGTTTTCTGCTGCGATGCCTAACAGCAAGCCCTTCGGGTGATGCTCGTACTTGCTAATGCTACTGCTACGCATCTGTGCGTTAACAAAGAATCAGAATTTTAAAAGCTGCATTGGTTAACTATCTACTAAAACGCCATGGTCAATCGATAATTAGTAACTAATAATCTTTCATTGAAACTGTGGTGATTTCGCCTCTTTTTCTGAAATTAAAAACTGCTCTTGCTGAAAGTAGACAAGAGCAGTTTTTAATAACAAAGACCAAAATAAGAATTTAGGCATCTTCAAGTTCAAATTGAGCCACCGTAACCGCGTTAAAAGCGAAAGCTAAAACTAATGGCATCGGCGACTGAAACCAAAAGGTAAAAAGAACAGCTAGGATTGTGCCAATTACTGCGGATATCGACCACAATCGTTCTTCAAAAGTCAATCCCTTTTCAGCTTTAATCAATTTGAGAACATTAACTGGGATTGGTTCTGGCATTACCCCACCCGGAGGGAAAGCCCAGAAGTTGTTACGTCGCTCGACAAATAAATCTGTCCAGCCATTTTCTTGGCACCATGCCTCAATCCATTGAAGTGAGTAATGATTCATCATCGGGTTTCGGAGTTCGGTTTGTGGAAGTTGTGTACTTGGTGAAGATAAACTTTTTGAGATTCCTGAAGAACTAATTAATTGCTATAAAATAAAAGCTAATCATCCAATTTTTAAGCTTTGTTAAGCAGTTGAGAGACACATAATTAATGCTCAAACCCTGCTTTCATTAATTAAAAGATTAGCAGTCGATACGGTTTGTTTACTTTAAAAGACAATAAACTTTACTTGAAAAGTTGGAAGTCAAGAATTATAAACAAGTCGGTGAGTATTACTGCTTAATAAAACTCTTTATAACCTAAAATTAAAATCTAAAAATGAAGAACTGTGAACAAATGAACAAGTGTAGCCATAGTCTGTCCTAGACATCGCTTTCTAGGCTAAATCATTCCTTTAGAATTAGAAATTTCAATTTTTACCTTCATCAACAGAGATAGGTTATACTCAAATTCATTTAGTATTAAAAACTACTTATGTTTAATTATTTGCATCAGTATTTAGTAATAAATTTCTTGATATATTGAGTGCCAGGGATAATTTTGCTCAAGATGAGCAGCGATGTCTACGACGGGCTATGCCTATGTCCTTTTTGCGTTACAAAATATTAAGCAAGGGAAATACACATCCCCAAGTCCAGTAGCAAGATATGAGTCTCAATTAAGATGACTCATATCTTGCTAATATTTAAATGCGGTAATTAAATGCAGCAATTAGACACCAAATTGGCTCTCGATATGTTTTGGCGGCAAGGGTTGGCGTTCCTTCTAGGAATTATTATATGGTGCGTGGCTGATCCCGCACTGGCGGTAGATTGGACTCATCCACTGTCATTTAGCAATGCAGAGTTATCAAGACGTGATTTTTCTGGTGACAGTTTGCAAGCTGCGGAGTTTTCTAACGCCAATATGGAACTGGCTAACTTTGCAAACGCTGACTTGCGGGGAGCAGTCATGAGCGCTTCGGTGATGACAAAAGCAAATCTCCACGGAGCGGATTTAACTAATGCAATGGTTGATCAGGTAAACTTGACAAAGGCAGATTTGAGCGATGCAGTTTTCAAAGAAGCTCTTTTGCTGCGTGCCATCTTTAATGATGTGAATATAGACGGTGCAGATTTTACTGATGCAATTTTGGATAGGGCACAAATCAAAGAATTATGTACAAAAGCCAGTGGTGTGAATTCCAAAACAGGCGTGCAAACTCGTGATTCTCTAGGATGTCAATGAAACGTGTTGGTGTAATTGGTGGCGGACAACTTGCCTGGATGATGGCGGATGCAGCACAGAAGCTAGGAGTAGAATTAGTAATACAAACTCCTAGTGAACACGACCCGGCCGTGTCTATTGCTCAGGAAACTGTTTTCGCCGCAGTAGATGACGCAAGTGCGACAGAGATATTAGCTCAAAAATGCGATGTCATCACCTTTGAAAACGAATTTGTTAACCTGCAAGCTTTATTTCTTTTAGCACAGCAAGGTGTTTGTTTCCGTCCCAAATTAGAAGCTTTAGCTCCTCTTTTAGATAAATATCATCAACGCTGCTATTTAAGCGATTTGGGATTGCCAGTTCCTCAATTTTTCGCCCTTAACGAGGTAGAAAATCTCAAATCGAAAATAGAATATTTGGGTTTCCCAGCAGTCCTCAAATCCCGACGCCACGGTTATGACGGCCAAGGTACTTTCATAATTCCGGATTTTGCTACTTTAGAACAAAAGCTAAGTTTTGAAACCACAACAAAAACTTTAAATCTACCACTTTTCTTGTTAGAAGAATTTATCCCTTTTGAAAGAGAACTAGCAGTAATTGCAGCTCGTTCTGTGGAGGGAGAAATTGTCACTTATCCAGTGGTAGAAACCCAACAAGAACAACAAGTGTGTCGGCGGGTGATTGCGCCAGCCGAGATTATGCCCAATCAAGTAGTAGAAATCCAAGCGATCGCACATACTCTATTAAATAGCCTAGAAGTAGTGGGAATTTTTGGAATTGAGCTATTTCTCACCGCTGATGGCAAAATCCTAGTAAATGAAATTGCGCCCCGTACCCACAATTCTGGGCATTTTTCCCTTGACGCCTGCGAAACTTCTCAGTTTGAGCAGCATCTTCGAGCCGTTTGTGGTTTACCTTTGGGAAATCCGGCTTTGCAGTGTGCTGGCGCTGTGATGGTAAATTTACTGGGGTATGAAAATTCTCACAGCGACTACCAAAGCCAGCGTCAACAAATAGCAGAGATTCCCCAGGCGCATGTTCATTGGTATGGGAAGACAGAATCACGTCCTGGGCGAAAGTTAGGACATGTCACCGTTTTGCTGGATAACCAAAATAGAGAATCGGCAACTGCGCTCGCCCACACCATAGAATCTATCTGGTATCCCAGATAAATTTTTCAGAAAATTTCGATGTTGACACACAACATCTTTTTGAAAGCTATAATGAGTGAGTTGCACTACGACGTTGGTGACTGCCATCAAGTTTTTTGATCTATGCCTTTAATGACAAGGGAGTCAACTGTTCTCGTGGCAGTAGACCGGGCATGTACCCGGAAACTTTAAACGAGGAATTTAGGTTCCCACCTGGATAAACCCAGGTCATAAACTTAGGTAAAACGGCGTCGCGGTGAACTTAAAATTATTAGCTCCCAAAATCAATTAGAATTTGGGAGCTTTAATTATTTAAATTAGTATTACTTTTGTCATTTCATGAGCGAACTGACAATAAATATTGCCATATTTTTGGGAAACCTAGATACTGAGGTCTCAAAGATTAAGCCGTATTATGGTCAGCATTCCCGGATATCATATTAGCAAAGAACTCTACAACGGTTCTCGAACCTTAGTTTATCGCGCTGATCGAGAAACTGACCAAAAATCTGTGGTGATTAAGCTGATGAAAACTGTTTATCCCAGCTTCAGTGAATTGGTACAGTTTCGTAATCAGTTCACCATCGCCAAAAATTTGAATCTACCTGGAATCATCCAAACCTATAACCTGGAACCCTATCAGAATGGCTATGCGTTAGTGATGGAAGACTTTGGGGGAATTTCTCTCAACCAGTGGCAAGCCAGAGGAGAGAATGGGGGGATGGGGGGAACATCACAAGCTCTGATTGAGTTTTTACTTTTAGCGATCGCTTTGTGTAATGCATTAGATATTCTAATTCGTAATCGGATCATTCACAAAGATATTAAACCTGCCAATGTTTTAATTAATCCAGAAACTAAAGAAGTTAAGTTAATTGACTTTAGTATTGCATCTCTGTTACCACGAGAAACTCAAATCTTGATGAGTCCTAATGTGCTAGAAGGGACACTTGGTTATTTGTCTCCAGAGCAAACTGGACGAATGAATCGGGGAATTGACTACCGGACTGATTTTTATTCTCTAGGTGTAACTTTTTACGAATTACTAACAGGGCAATTACCTTTTAAATCGCACGATCCGATGGAATTGGTACATTGTCATATTGCAAAAAAACCAGAACAATTAAGAGGCAGCAGGGAAGAAGAAATTCCGCAAGTGATTTCAGATATTGTGATAAAATTGATGGCGAAAAATGCCGAAGACCGCTATCAGAGTGCATTCGGACTGAAATATGATTTAGAAAATTGTTTAGCTCAACTCAAGGAAACAGGGAAAATTGCAAGTTTCCCAATTGCCCAACGGGATATGTGCGATCGCTTCATTATCCCAGAAAAACTCTATGGTCGTGAGCATGAAGTTGAAACTCTGCTAAAAGCTTTTGACCGCGTTACCAACAATCAGACGGAACTGATGTTAATAGCTGGTTTTTCTGGTATTGGTAAAACTGTTTTGGTTAACGAGGTTCACAAACCCATTGTCCGGCAGCGGGGCTACTTCATCAAAGGCAAATTTGACCAATTTAATCGTAATATTCCCTTCTCAGCTTTTGTGCAGGCATTTCGAGACTTTATGGGGCAATTGCTGAACCAAAGTGATGTCGAATTGTCAAGTTGGAAAAATAAAATTTTACAAGTACTGGGTGATCAGGGGCAAGCTATTCTTGAGGTAATTCCCGAACTAGAACAAATTATTGGTCAACAACTACCTGCAACAGAACTTTCACCAAGTGCAGCCCAGAATCGCTTCAATTTACTCTTCCAAAACTTTATTCAGGTATTCACTACAAAAGAACATCCATTAGTAATTTTCCTCGATGATTTGCAGTGGGCTGATTCTGCATCACTCAAATTGATGCAGTTGTTGATGAGTGAGTCAGGAAGTGGATCTTTACTTTTAATTGGAGCTTATCGAGATAATGAAGTCTCTACCGCCCATCCATTGATGTTGACTTTAGCGGATATTCGCAAAGCCAATGCCACAATTCACAACATTACTTTAGCTCCGTTAACTCAAGCCAGTTTAAATCAATTGGTAGTTGACACCTTGAGTTGTTCAGGCAAAATTGCCCAACCCTTAACGCAACTCGTCTATCAAAAAACTCAAGGTAATCCATTCTTTGCAACGCAATTCCTTAAAGCGTTGTATGAAGATAGATTGATTATTTTTAATTTTGAGCAAAGGTATTGGCAATGTGATATTGCTGCTGTAAAAGCACTTGCTCTCACCGATGATGTGGTAGAGTTCGTAGCGCTACAGTTGCAGAAGTTGCCAGCAGAAACGCAAAATATCTTGAAATTAGCTGCGTGCATTGGCAACTCTTTTGATTTGCTAACTTTAGCAATTGTTTCTAAACAATCTGAAACCGAAACCGCAGCATCTTTATGGAAAGCTTTACAAGAAGGGTTAGTTTTACCTACTAGTGAAGTTTATAAATTCTTTCAAGATAGTGGGCATAATTCTGACTCAAACCCCTTCAATTCCAATTTCCAAGTCCCTATCTACAAATTTTTACACGATCGCGTCCAACAAGCTGCCTATTCGCTAATTCCAGATGAGCAGAAACAATTGACTCATCTTCAAATTGGTCAATTACTTTTGCAAAATACCTCTGAATCTCAGCAAGAGGAGCGACTTTTTGAGATTATCAGTCAGTTAAATTCTGGAATAGCGCTAATCACCCAGCCAATTGAACGTCAACAATTAGCTCAGTTAAATTTGAATGCCGGTCGAAAAGCGAAAGAAGCTACTGCTTATGGTGCAGCAATTCATTACCTCAATTATGGAATGCAGTTGTTGACGATTAATAGTTGGGAAATTGCCTACGAACTGACTCTAAATTTACACGAAGAAGCCGCCGAAGCTGCCTTTCTCAACAATGAATTTGAGCAAATGGAATCTTTTATCCAGGTTGTCATCCAACAAACAACCACCTTACTGGATAGAATAAAAGTTTATGAAGTTCAACTCCAAGCTGATCAGGTGCGGCATCAACCATTCAAAGCGATCGCAACTGGGCGTGAACTTCTCGCTCAACTTGGGGTAACATTACCTGAATCAGTAACACCTTCAGACATTCAGCAATATGTATTAAACACGCTCTCCACATTAGGAGGCAGAAGTATTGAGAGCTTAGTTGATTTGCCATTGATGGATGATACCAAAGCTTTGATTGCTTTGCGGATTATGGCTAGCATTGCTCCCGCCATCCACCAAGATTGCTCGTATCTGTTTCCAATTCTTGCTTGCGAGGAAGTGAATTTATCTCTTAAATACGGCAATGCACCACTTTCTGCACCAGGTTATGCAGATTTTGGAATTGTACTTAATGCTTCTAATCAACTGGATTCAGGCTACGAATTTGGTAAGCTAGCTTTAATGCTTGTAGATAGATTTCAAGCAAAATCTGTTCGAAGCATGACTATATTTAAGGTAGCTGCATTAAATCAATATAATAAACAACATGTTCGTATCTCAATTAGTTTATTACAGGAATCCCATAATATTGGATTAGAGACAGGCGATTTTTTTCATGTGCTTACATCGATGATTTTCAAGTTCTTCTATGTCTATTTAAGTGGTACAGAATTTTTGGAAATATTGCTAGCAGATATCAAAGCCTATGAGTCTAATTTTACCAAAAATCAGCGCTTATTAAATTGGTCGAATATAGTCTGTCAAACAATTAAAAATCTAACCGAATATAGCGATAATCCAGAGTACCTTATTGGTGAAGATTGTCAAGGAGAACAACTATTATCTGCGCTTATCAAAGAAAACGACGAATTTACACTCCATATAATTTTTCTAAGTAAGTTAATACTCAGTTATCTATTTGAGAAATTTCCGGCGGCAGTTGAAAATGCAAATCAGGGAGAGCAATACCTCAACGGTGTGGTAGGAATGCTATCTGTGCCTGTCTTCTACTACTACGATTCCTTATCTCGGCTTGCTGTCTATCCAACGGCTGAACCGTCTCAACAAAAGCAATTACTCTTGAAGGTTGGCGAAAACCAAGAAAAATTGCAGTTTCAAGCTAAATTTGCACCGATGAATTTCCAGCACAAATTTGATTTGGTGGAAGCAGAACGCCATCGGGTTTTAGGCGAAAAGATGGCAGCGATGGAACTATACGATCGCGCCATTTCTGTTGCTAAAGAAAACGAATACATCCAAGAAGAAGCCCTGAGCAATGAACTAGCTGCCAAGTTCTACCTCGACTGGGGCAAAGAAAAAATCGCCCAAGTTTATATGCAAGAAGCTTATTACTGTTATGCTCGTTGGGGCGCTAAAGCCAAAACTGAGGATTTAGAAAAACGCTATCCTCAACTTCTTGCTCCCATTTTACAAGGGCAGCATCATCGCTTTCAACTGAGTTCAACCGTCGATGGCTCATCATTCCTAGATCAAACCATCCAAACGAACCTTTCTAACAGCAGTATTTCCGAATCCCTCGATTTTGCCACCATTTTTAAAGTCTCACAAGTTATCTCCAGTGAAATTCAATTAGAGCAATTGCTCACTACCCTATTGCAAGTGGTGATGGAAAATGCTGGAGCGAAAAAAGCTGCTTTAATTGTACTCCAACAGGATAACTTAGTGGTTAAAGCCGTAGCTACCATCAATGAAGGGGTGACTTTGGTATTTGTACCATTGTCAAGCAGCCAAACCATTCCGATCGCATTAATCAACTATGTCAAACACAGCTTAAAAACTGTTGTGCTGAATGATGCGACAACGAAAAACGATTTTATTACCGATCAATATTTCATGCAGCAACAACCCAAAAGTGTGTTGTGTACGCCGATTTTGCATCAGGGCCAATTAATCGGGTTACTATATCTAGAAAATAAGTTGACGATTGGCGCATTTACAAACGATCGCTTAGAAGTTGTCCAACTGCTATGCGCCCAAGCAGCCATCTGTCTAGAAAATGCTCGTCTTTATCAAGAATCTCAGAATTATGGACAAGAGTTAGAGCGATCGCTACAAGAACTCAAGCAAGCTCAATTACAAGTGGTGCAAAATGAAAAAATGGCAACCTTGGGCAATTTAGTTGCAGGTGTGGCACATGAAATTAATAATCCCATTGGATTTCTCCAAGGCAGCCTCAACAATGCCGAAGAGTATACTCAAGACTTACTTGCCCATATCCAATATTATCAACAACATCATCCTACTCCGGCGATCGCAGTCATTGAGCATGGCGAAGAAATTGACCTAGAATTCTTGACTGAGGACTTACCAAAGCTCGTAGGCTCAATGAAGGTGGCAAGCGAACGGATTAAAGACATTAGTATCAGTCTCCGCACCTTCTCTAGAGCCGATACAGCCGACAAAGTTGCTTGTAACCTCCATGAAGGGATTGAGAGTACGCTGTTGATTTTGAAGTATCGCCTCAAAGCTAACGAAAAACGTCCAGCGATTGAAGTTATCACTGAATATGGAAAATTACCGCCTGTAAAGTGCTTTTTAGGACAGCTAAATCAAGTATTTATGAATATCCTCGCTAATGCAATTGATGCCTTAGATACATCCATTGAGGGGCATTCTTTTGCCGAAGTGCGAGCCAATCATCAACAAATACTGATTCACACCGAAGTATCCAGTGACCAACGTACGGTAACAATTCGCATCAGAGATAACGGCCAAGGAATGCCAGAGGATATTAGAGCAAGGATCTATGATCACCTGTTTACAACTAAAGAGGTTGGGAAAGGAACAGGATTGGGATTAGCGATCGCTCGTCAAATTATTGAGGAAACCCATGATGGGCGATTGAGTTGCAATTCTGTGCTTGGCAAAGGAACAGAATTTGTGATTGAGATTCCAGTCTTTTAATGGCTACTACTCTGATTTAAAGAAGTAGAAACCTGTAGCTGTATGTTCGCTTATTTTGAGATGGCAAAAAGAATTAATCCCTTCTTGGGACAGGAGTATAGTAAAACGATTTTCCTCTCAATCGATAACGCTTCCAATTTCTCGGTAGTATGGAGAACAGCGATCGCACAATTCTACAAAATCTGTATAACTTGATTCTAAATCAGGTATCGTTCAGAGTTAAAATGACACAATTGCATGAAATTGTGGTTAAAGCTACAAAAAATTGTTAAAACAACTAACTAATAACTTATTTCCAGCCTCGGTCTTCCGACTAGACAGTGGTTTAACGTTTATTCATCAAGAGATTCCCACTACCCCTGTAGTAGTAGCGGATGTTTGGGTGCGGGCTGGAGCCAGCCTAGAGCCAGAACCGTGGTTCGGCATGGCGCACTTTTTAGAACACATGATTTTTAAAGGTACGGCGACGCTACCCCCTGGAATGTTCGATTACAAAGTTGAAAACCAGGGTGGTGTGAGTAATGCGGCGACAAGCTATGATTATGCTCATTATTCACTCACTACAGCTGCCCCTTATTTAAAAGATACTCTGCCCTACTTGGGAGAACTACTGCTGAATGCGGCAATTCCAGAAGATGAATTTAGCCGCGAACGGGACGTAGTGCTAGAGGAAATTCGCTCTTGTCATGACGATTCCGATTGGATAGGATTCCAAACTCTGATTCAAAGCATCTACCCGGATCACCCTTACGGACGTTCGATACTGGGTACTGAGCAAGAACTGATGCAGCAGTCACCAGAAGCAATGCGCTGTTTTCACCGCGCCCACTATCAGCCGGAAAACATGACAGTGGTAATTGCCGGGGGTATAGCCCAGCAACCAGCTTGGGAAATGGTAAATCGTTCATTTGCTGATTTTGCCGAACGCTCTAATTGTCCGCAGTTTGAGAAAGTGGCAAAGCCAGTGATTACAGGAATTCACCGTCAAGAACTGTGTTTACCACGCATAGAGCAAGGACGATTGTTAATGGCGTGGCTGGTACCTGGAGTAGAGGAAATCCGCACTAGTTATGGTTTAGATTTGTTGTCGGTGTTATTGGCAGAAGGGCGGACTTCGCGTTTAGTACGCGATTTGCGAGAAGATTTACAATTAGTACAAGGAATTTGCAGTAGTTTTTCTCTACAACGGGAATCAAGTTTATTTACAATTACTGCCTGGTTAGAACCAGAAAATCTGGAGGAAGTTGAGTCTTTAATTTGCGCTCATTTAGATGATTTGCAGATTAGAGGAATTAGTGAACAGGAACTTGCCCGCACCCGCAGGCTGCTGTGTAATGAGTATGCGTTTTCTACCGAAACGCCAAATCAGCTTACGGGGCTTTATGGGTATTACAATACCATTGCCCAAGCTGAATTAGCTGTGACATATCCCCAGCAGATTCAGTCTTTTGATGCCCAAGAATTGCAAAAATTAGCCAAACAATATCTCTCGCCGCAGAATTATGCGGTTACTGTACTTAAACCCTGTTAGTTAATATTTATTCATTAGTCATTTGCGAATGAGTAATAAATATTAACTATTGACAAATGATAAAGGACAAAGGACAAATGACAACCTTGCTGCAAAAATCGCCTATTCATCGCACCACATTGAACAATGGCATTGTCGTGCTGGTGGCAGAAAACCCTGCTGCGGACATCATTGCGGCGCGAATCTTTGTGCGGGCCGGTAGTTGTCACGAAAATCGGGAGCAAGCAGGGTTGGCACATTTACTGTCAGCAGTGATGACAAAGGGATGCGATGGACTTTCTAGTTTGGAAATTGCCGAAATTGTCGAGTCTGTAGGGGCGAGTCTGAGTGCAGATGCCAGCACTGATTATTTTTTGCTATCTTTCAAAACGGTAACATCCGATTTTGGGGAAATTTTAACATTGGCAGGGCGGATTTTGCGATCGCCTACTTTTCCCGAAACTCAAGTGGAACTAGAACGGCGTTTAGCACTCCAGGATATTCGTTCGCAAAAAGAGCAACCGTTCAATGTCGCCTTTGAACAAATGCGGCAGGTAATGTACCAAAATCATCCCTATGCTATGTCAGTGCTGGGAGATGAAACCACCATGAGCCACTTAACTCGTGCGGATTTAGTGGAGTATCACCAGACTTATTTCCGTCCAGATAATCTAGTAATTAGTATTGCTGGTAGAGTCACACCCACAGATGCAGTGGCATTGGTAGAAGAAGTCTTTGGTGATTGGCAAGCGCCAGCCCAAGCACCGCCAATACTGAATTTACCTGAGATTAAGGTGGAACCACAGGTAAAGCTGAAGCCAGTACAAACACAACAATCAATCGTGATGCTTGGTTATTTGGGAACATCAGTGAGTTCTGTTGACTACGCCCCACTGAAGTTGCTGTGTACCTACCTGGGAAATGGGCTTTCTAGTCGCTTGTTTGTCGAATTGCGGGAAAAACGCGGTTTAGCTTACGAAGTATCCGCCTTTTACTCCACAAGGCTATTTCCAGCATCGTTCGTGGTTTACATGGGTACAGCACCGGAAAATACCAGTATTGCCTTAGAGGGACTGCGGACAGAAGTAGATTTATTGTCTACCGAGGAAGTATCTGAAAGCGCACTCCAGGCTGCTAAAAACAAGATTCTGGGACAGTACGCCTTGGGTAAACAAACGAACGGGCAAATTGCTCAAATATACGGCTGGTATGAAACTTTGGGCTTAGGAATTGATTTTGACACAAAGTTCCAAGAATTGATTGCGGCTGTGAGTGCCAAGGATGCGATCGCCGCAGCTTCTAAATATTTAAAATCACCTTACTTGTCTTTAGTTGGTCAAGAAGAAGCAATTAATCGAGCGATGTCTACGACGGGCGGAGCCTACGCATAGGCTTATTCTAATTCCCTACTTTTTGAGAAGGGTTAGAAAGGAGCCAGTCTGAAGCAAAGCATATTTGATGTGCCGCAGCTACGCCCGTCAAAGACATCGTAAATGCAGCTGTTTTTTAGACCAAGCGGCTGTACTATTAGCATGAGAATATTCTGGGAGTAAATTCCATGCAAAGCAGCCTGACAGCAAGTATTTTGAGTTACTTAAAATTACTAGACCCAACTGTAAATTGCTGTAGAATGGAAAAACGGCAAAAGGGTTGGTGGCCAAAGAGGTCTAAATCTTTATCAGCCATTGAAATACTCTTGTTCTCCACTACGCCTCTGCTTATTGCCTCAACGGCTGTAGTATCAATAGCCGCACCACAAAAAATTGCCCAAGTAAATCCTGGAGATAGCATCAACCGCCCTACCCTTAAAGTTGGTAGCCAAGGCGAACGTGTGTCTGAACTTCAGGCAGCTCTAAAACTTTTGGGTTTTTATTCTGGTGCAGTAGATGGTACATATAGTGAGAATACCGCCAGTGCTGTTTCCCGGTTTAAACAAGCAGCTGGCTTGAATCCAGATGGTGTTGTTGACGCCAGCACTTGGCAACGACTTTTCCCTAAGGAATCGGTAGCATCAACCGTCCCTTCATCCCAGCCAAGATTTAACTCAGCGACAAATTTTCCTGTTCCAACCCAGGCTAGCAACCTTACCAACGTTGCAAATCCTAGCCCCAATCCCCCAAGACCAGCTGTAACACAAGTTGCAACTAGCCCTACAAGACCTACTACCCCAAAAAAAGCTGCAACACAACCTGTGACCAACCCTGAGCCAAGACCTGCTACCCCAAAAAAAGCTACAACTTCAAGGACACAGAAAACGCCGAATCGCACGACATCAACTACTCCAACTCAGTCAAACACAACTACTAACCGAACCCCTGGTATTCAATATACCTCAGAAGGATTGCCAATTTTGCGTATAGGGTTACGTGGTTCTGAAGTTGTTAAGTTACAACAACAACTGAAAAAGCTTGGTTTCTTGAAAGGCGATGCCGATGGAGACTTTGGCGTGACAACTGAAGTAGCTGTGAAAGCAGCACAAAAGCGCTATGGATTAGAAGCTGACGGTGTAGTTGGTGGCTCTACGTGGGAGGTTCTTTTGCGGCGATCGCCTTAACAACGTTAGGCTGAGATTAAAGTTGCCACCCACTAGAGGACAATTTTGCAAGTTCCCTTAATGAATTTGGAACTTGCTAGTGCTACATACCCTCTTTTAGGTACAGAGGTTTCTCTCAGTCGAGAAACCTCTGTAGGAATTTTGCCACTCATATTATTTTTGATGAATTTAATTCGTGGTACATCCTGCAATACGATAAAGATATCTTGATTGAAAGTATCTCTCTATGCGATCGCTGAAAAATTACATTGCTTTTGAGCGGATAAGAGAAGTACAGCATAGGAGCTAGATACAACTACGCTTGATGGTGTTATAGATTACAACTGGCAATAGTCAAATTAATTAAACTTACTGCTAATTCCTCTAAAAAAACTTATGCAACACTTTTTATTAACTTGGCTCGGTAGTGCGGTGGCGTTATTTCTTACTGCTAATATCGTTCCGGGATTCTTTATCAAGAATTTTGTGACTGCCTTGATTGCTGCCCTTGTGATTGGTCTGGTTAATGCATTTATTAGGCCAATTTTGCAGATTTTGACGTTTCCGATTACCTTACTCACCTTTGGTTTATTTACATTAGTGATCAACGCCTTAACCCTTTGGCTGGCAAGTGCCCTAACTCCTGGTTATGGTTTTGAGATTCAGGGCTTTTTACCTGCTTTGTTAGGTTCAATTGTGCTAGCAATTGTTTCTAGCATAATTAACTATTTATTGAGAGTTGTTGACTAGAAAAATTAGTAAATTGTAATACTCATATTTAAAGCTTGGGCAACAGCTAGGGTTACTGCTCCTGGTTGCCCTTGTAGCTGGAAAATTCGTTTAGGAACTAAGAACCTCACCCGCAATTCCTCTATGCTTGTAAAGGAAAAAACAGTCAACGATGTGAGTTGAGTAGCTGCAAGAATAGCAGCTGCCTCTGCTACGCTAGGTGTACCTACTTTGTGGTCGGTAATTGTGGTAGGGTTGGGGACACAGACAGAGCGAAGGATTTGGGCAGAAAAGGTTTTTAGGGGCAAATTGCGTAGGCGACAAAGTTGTAGTAAACCAACTTCTGAAGCTTTAGTGTCAATAGTAGCAATTCCTGCGATCGCACTTTGAAAAAGTTGGTTTTCTTGAAAGACTTGCTCAATTGCCCGATCAATCAATTGCCATGAGGTTCCCCGTTTACAACCGATTCCTACCCAGAAAATCTGTTGCACTTGGTCTATTTTCTCATTCTGTTCGTCAGGATTTGACATGCTTGGATTTACTCTAACAGCCAACCCAACAAATCTCCTACTGTCAGCCTCAACTCACTTGCAAAATCTGGCACAGGGAGTAAAGCTTCTAGTTCATCCAACATAATTGGCTGTTGATTGCGGATGTACACAAACACCGTTTGTTCTTCTGGATTAATCAGCCAACCCATTTGTGTTTCATAATTCAGGCAATGTAAAATATTTTTTGTAACTTTCGTTTGTCTTTGGTCAGGCGATAGAATCTCAATAGTCCAATCGGGAGCTGCTGAAAATAAATTTGCTACCCTGCCATTTTCTTTGCGAGGTATTCTATCCCAAGTAAATAGCGCTACATCCGGGGCAATTGATCTGCCACCAAATGTACACCGCAGTTCTGGATATGCTCGTGCAACTTTTTGGGGTTTCAAGACAGCATTAATAAAAATAATCAGTTCACCTTGAATAGTGCTATGTTCTCCCTGTGCCATAGGTTTTTGAATAATTTGACCATCAATGTATTCACTAGCGGGCTTCGTTTCTGGTAAAATTAGAAACTCTGCCAAAGTTATATTTTTTGATGGTGTCCGTACCATTTGCGATCGCCTCCAAGTCCAGCAATTCTAATTAACCAACCGCAAGTACACAAAGAAAAAATCAGCTTTAACTTAACTCTTACTCTGCGTACCTTTGCGTTACCTTAGCGTACCTTTGCGTTAAAAAAATTACATCCTCTCCAATACCTGAATTCCCAACAATAATAATCCCAACTTCAGAGTTCTAGCAGTCAAATCACATAAAACCAAGCGAGATGTTCGCTGCGGTTCCTGTGCATCCAACACCTGAACTCCCTGATTGCGGTCATAAAACTGATTAAACTTCTTACTCAGTTCGTACAAATACTCACATAAACGATTGGGTAGCAAGTCTTGCTCTACACTACTAATAACTTCATCCAGTTGAAGTAAATATTTTGCTAGCGCTAATTCTGTTTCATGCTGCAACAGAACAGCATTGTTTCCCAACTCCTCAAAGTTAATATCACCCTTGCGGCTAATCCCCTGAATCCGCGCATAAACATACAGCATATAGGGCGCCGTATTGCCTTTGAGATCCAGCATTTTGTCGTAGCTGAAAATGTAGTTACTGGTGCGGTTTTGGCTTAAGTCTGCATACTTAACTGCACTGATCCCAACTACTCTAGCAACTTCATTAATAAATTCTTCAGTTTCTTGGCGTTCTTCTTCTTGTAATCTAGTTTTTAAGTCAGCATGGGAACGCGAAACAGCTTCATCTAATAAATCCCGTAACCGCACAGTATCCCCAGAACGAGTTTTGAATTTCTTCCCATCTTCTCCTAACACCAGCCCAAAGGGCACATGCACTAATTCCACATCATCGGGAATCCAGCCAGCTTTGCGCGCAACTTGGAAAAATTGGGCAAAGTGATTTCCTTGTCCAGCATCTGTTACATAAATTATCCGCTTTGCTTCATCCTGCTGAATCCGGTAGCGGAGGGATGCTAAATCTGTTGTGGCGTAGTTATAACCGCCATCTGATTTCTGCACAATTAAGGGCAAAGGTTCACCTTCTCTATTTGTAAATCCTTCCAGAAAAACGCATTTTGCTCCTTGATTTTCTACGAGTAACCCAGATTTTTCTAAATCTTCCACAACGCCATATAGTAAGGAGTTGTAGAAAGATTCACCCCGTTCAATTATCTCGACATTTAGCAAGTCATAAACTATTTGAAACTCCAGCCGCGACTGTTCGCACAGCAATTTCCAAGCATGGAGTGTATCTTCTGCACCTGCTTGTAATCTTACAACTTCTTGCCGTGCTGTTTCTTGAAAAGCTGCATCTGTATCAAACCGCAGTTTGGCTTTGCGGTAAAAAGAGACTAAATCACCAATATCTAAAGCATTAGCGGTGGTAAGCGCGTCTGGGTAAACTTCCCGGAGATAGGCGATTAACATTCCAAACTGTGTACCCCAATCACCCACATGATTTAACCGCAAGACATCATGTCCTTGAAATTCTAAAATTCGGGCGATGGAATCACCAATAATTGTCGAACGCAAGTGTCCAACGTGCATTTCTTTGGCAATGTTTGGACTAGAAAAATCGACAATTTCTTTTCTTGGCGTTTTTGCAGCTAGAACTCCCAACCGGGGATCAGTTTGAATCGCATTGAGTTGGGCTTCTAAATATACCGTTTTTAGTTTTAGATTGATAAATCCTGGCCCAGCGATTTCTGGCGGTTCGCAGATTTCGGATACATCTAGTTTCTCAACGATCGCTTGTGCGATCGCTCTTGGTTGCAATCCTTTCTTTTTACTCAGGGATAAAGCCACATTCGCCTGATAATCACCAAATTTAGGATTGCTAGCAGAAACCAAAATTGGATCTACTCCAGCGAAGTCAGCGCCAAAAGCCGCAACTATTGCCTGTTCAAGCTGAACTTTTAGTTTTTCTTGTGTAGCGTTCATATATAAATTTTATCTGTGAGAGAGGGAATGTAGCTCTGGAAAAGCTTGATTATTAACTTTAGCATTTCATTTTGAGCCACTCGATTCATGAAGCGATTTTGACTATATTGAGTGATTGCTTTAATAATTGTCAATAAGATACTCTATCTGTAATATAAATTTCACCTTACAGATAAGCGCTAGCATGAAAGTACGCGAAGTTATCAAATGACTAAAAGCTAATGGTTGGTATCTTGTTAGAACTAAAGGTAGTCATCGACAGTTCAAACATCCAGATAAACCCAGTACTGTAATAGTGTCTGGTAAGCCAAATGTGCATGTGCCAATTGGTACTCTTAAAAATATCTGGAGACAAGCTCAATTAGAGGAAGACTGATGCGTTATACAGTTGTGATTGAAAAGGGAGAAACTAGCTACAGCGCTTATGTCCCTGTTTGCCAGGTTGTGTCGCAGTGGGTGAAACTTTAGAAGAAGTCAAGCAAATGATTGCAGAAGCTATTGAATTTCATCTAGAAGGAATGCTAGAAGATGGTTTACCTATTCCTAAACCTACAAGCATTGCTCATGAGGTTGAAGTTGTAAAATAATTATTTCCTACCAATACAAAAATTGTTAATAGTTTTACACAATTCACTCACTGCGTAACTGCAAGCCACACAGGGAATGAATTATAGGGAAGAAAGAATCAAGTTGTATTGAATCCCTCCTCCCGCCCAATCAAGGCACAACTGACGGAAACGATCGCCCCGCACTTCAAAATTCGGGTACTGGTCAAAACTCGCACAAGCCGGAGATAGCAACACCACAGGCGCTTGATACTCCTTAGCTAATTCTGCTGCTTTCGGAACTGCTATTTCCATAGTTTCCACAATATGGTAAGAATAATACCCCACCTCTTGGAGGCGTTGGGCAAATACGGGTGCAGCAGAGCCAATCAATAACACAGCAGCAGCTTTTGAGTGAATTTTTGCTAGCCAGCCAGTATCATCACCTGCTTTGGCTTCTCCACCAGCAATTAAAATCGCTGGACTGTTAACGGATGCTAAACCAACTTCTGCAGCATCGTAGTTAGTGGCTTTGCTATCGTTAATGAAATCAATACCTTCCCAAGTGCAGATATGCTCCAAACGATGAGCAACACCAGGAAATTCAACAATAGCACGTGCGATCGCATCACGATTAATTCCCGCTAATCTTGCCGTTGCTACTGCCATCAAGAGATTTTGTTGGTTATGTTCTCCTACCATCCGCAAAGTGGATACTTTCACAATTGGTTCTGGTGCAGAGGTTGCACTCAACTTTTCTACAACCCAGTCGTCTTCGATGTAAAAGCCTTTTTCGCTAATCAGGAAATCTTTTCCTCTCACACTTGTCCAATAAGCATCAGGCCAAGCACTTAAACCTTGCTGCCTCAAGTAGGTATCATCACCATTGAATACTTGCAACTCTGACTGGCGTAATAATTTGGCTTTGATATTGTAATAGTTCTCTAAAGTCTGATGGCGACTAAGATGATCCGGCGTGAAAGTCGTCCAAACACCGATACGGGGTGCAAGAGAACTGGAAGATTCTACTTGATAGCTGCTAATTTCCGCAATTACCCAATCAATACAATTTTGGATTGGAGTTTCTGTCCCTGTGCTGCAAGATAGGGCAACTTCACAAGCGGCGTAGCCAATATTACCGCAGGCGGGCGCATCTAATTCTGCTGCTTGGAAAATGGCAGCAATTAAAGCTGTGGTAGTAGTTTTGCCGTTAGTGCCAGTAATTCCTACCCAAGGTAGCGATGCCTGCGGCTGGCTGCGCCAACGCAAATTTCGCCAAGCGAGTTCCATTTCCCCAATGGTTTCAATACCTAATTGGCGTGCCTTAACTAATACGGGAATATCCCAAGGCACGCCAGGACTAACGACTATTAATTGAGGTAAATTAGCACTATTCAATTCTAGGGATTGGCCTAGTTTAACGGTTATTTGCTCGGCAGCGAGTTGTTGTTGTTGTTGTAGGAGGGTTTCGGAGGTGTTGCCATCACTTAGCTCTACCTCCCAACCTTCCCGTTTCAACAATCTTGCCGCAGCAACACCGGACTTTCCTAATCCAATTACAGTAGCTCTAGGCATAGATTGCAGCAGAGTCCCTGGTTAAGCACTCCCTATAGTAGCGTCTATTGGCAAAAATTACACAACTTTTTGTTGACCTACGCTACAGATTTTTGACGATCGCACCAAAATCAGCTAGAACACGGGCATGATTGCGAACTAATCCCAGCAGATATAATCGATTCCGCTTAACTTCTGGATCGGAGTCCATAACTAAAACGCTATCTGGGCCATCAAAGAAGTTACTAACTGTTGGAGCAATTTTTGTTAGTGCTGCTACTAACAGTTGATAATTTCGTGTCTGCTGTGCTGCTTGAGTTTGGGGTACTGATTCGATTAAAGCATTATACAAAGCTGTCTCAGAGGGTTTTTGAAATAATTCTTGACGAACTACGGCTGTCGGTTCTAACTGTTTTGTATCCAAATCACCTTGGGCGGCTAATCGTGTGGAACGGTTAACGGTTTCGTAGATGGTATCTAAGGTACTATCGTTGCGAATTTGTTGTAAATATAAAGCGCGATCGCGTACATCCAATAAATCTTTTAACGTCCGTTCTGTGTATTCTGGGTCATTTTCTCCCAAAACTGCATTTATTAAGTCGTAATCAATTTGTTTTTCTTCTTGTAGTAAAGTACGGATGCGTTGTAAGAAAAACTCTTGTAATGCTGCGGTTAATGATGCCTGGTCTTTGTGATATTTAGCTGCAAAATCAGTTGCTATCTGCTCCAATAAACTCTCTAAATTTATCGGCAAATTATAAAACCAAGTAATTTTAACTACAGCATTGCCAGCCCGGCGCAAGGCAAAGGGATCAGACGAGCCAGAGGGAATTAAACCTAAACCAAAGATACTCACTAAAGTATCTAATCTATCTGCCAAACCGACAATTTGACCTGTGAGTGTTTCTGGTAAAATATCACCGGCTCCCGTTGGCAAATAATGTTGAAAAATTGCCTTTGCTACTTCGGCATCTTCACCACTAGCTAAGGCATATTTTTCTCCCATTATCCCTTGTAATTCCGGGAATTCATACACCATTTGGGTAACTAAATCGGCTTTACATAATAAAGCAGCACGTTGGATTCTTTGGCTTTGGTCTTCTTCTAATTTTAATTGGCTGGTTATTCGCTCGGCAATCTTGACTACTCTATCTACCTTGGCACGCAATGAACCCAATTCTTCTTGAAAAGTGACTTTTTCTAACTGGGGTAGAAAGCTTTCTATTGGCTTAGTTAAATCAGCTTCATAGAAAAATCTTCCATCAGCTAATCTGGCACGAATTACCCGTTCATTCCCTACAGCAACAATATCTGATTTATGGGGATCACCGTTAGAAATGGTGATAAAATTAGGCAATAATTCTTGCTCAAAACTACCTGGTTTGAATACAGGAAAATAACGCTGATGAGTAACCATGACTTCAGTAACTACCTCAGTCGGTAATTTCAAAAATTCTGGCTCAAATTTACCGACAACTGCGGAAGGATGTTCGACAAGGTTGGTTACTTCTTCTAATAAATCGGGGTAAATTACTGTATACCCGCCTAAATTTTGTACTACTGCCTCTACTTGCTTTCTAATAACATTTGCTCGTTCTTCTGAGTCAACTGTGACATAGGCAGATTTCAGGGTGGTAACATAATCAGTCGCTTGGGCAATTGTCACAGGTTCAGGATGCAAGACACGATGACCTTGAGAAATGCGATCGCTCTGAATCGTTTTAGAGCCATTCACTAATTCTAAAGGCAGCACCGTCTCATCTAACAAAGCTACTAACCAGCGAATTGGTCGGGAAAACCTCGCATCCCCATTCCCCCAACGCATCAACCGCTTACCTTCCAAACCCCAAATCCACTGGGGTACAAGTTCTGTCAAAATTTCTGCCACAGGACGGCCGGGAAATCTTTTTTGCACAAAGACAAATTCCCCTTTGTCAGTGGGACGAACAAACAGCGCATCCATTCCCACACCTTGCTTTTTGGCAAAGCCTGCTGCTGCTGCTGTTGGTTGACCATCTTTAAAGGCGGCTTGGGCGGGGGGCCCTTTAATTTCTTCTTCTCGGTCTGGTTGCTGAGATGGTAGACCTTTAATCAATACTGCCAGACGGCGCGGAGTACCGTACACCTGGACACTTTCGCCCTTGAGGCTGTTTGCTTGCAGGCTTTGGGGAATGCGCTCCCGCCATTGCACTAAAGCATCACTGACAAAACTTGCAGGTAGTTCTTCTGTACCAACTTCTAATAGAAACCCAGGCATAGGACACTGTTTTCAACTTTGCGTAGCTCAACTTTATCAGTTATTATCAAGCGATCGCTCGTGATTTTTACGGTAATTAGAGTTTGGATGATTCTTGTGAATCTATAACTATGTATCATCTTTGCTCAACATCCAGAAATAACCGTAAACAGTTGACCAAGCGGGAAAATCACTTAGTAAACCTTGCCATATACATCCTTAAAATGGATAAAGTCGAGCTTAGATTTGTTAGATGACTTGGCATTTTCTCCAAAACTTCACAAAAAAAGTATTTCTCTTCATTGATTTATTACATTCGCTACCGTAATTTAATGCAGTATTTAATTATACATATTTCTTTCGTAAAGTTAGTGTTGTTTATAAATTGATATCTGCATGATGTCAATTAATTTTGGAGTTCTGACAATGAAAAAGATTTTCGCCTATGAAGCTACGCAGGACGCTAGTGTTCAAAAGTTAGTGCTTTTGAACTACTCAAAAAAGTGAGATGCTAACTAATAAATTCAATACTGATGACTTAGTTAGAAATACTTCATGTGCCACTTTACAAGCTGGAATGTGGGTTTCATGCACGAGATTAAATATAATGCTACAATCCCCTAAGTGTAAATTTAAGCATTAGATTCACTTTTAACAAAACAGAATTCAGGAGTCATTAGCCAGAATTCTCCAATTTAATTTTGTGTGACTGGCGTCTGAATAAACGGCTTTAAGTTCCTCACAAAATTTAAAATTTGGTGTCTACAATTAGCGCAAAGTCAGAACGGAGGCTTCCCCCGTAGACATTTTACGGTTTGCCGCAAAACGTCTAAACTTTGTAAGAGAGTGGTGGGTCTGAATCCCTCACTATATTGATTCTGTATTCTGTATCCTTCTTAAAATTAGTGAAAACTTATCATGCGTATGGTAAGAAAATTAAATCAGTCAACAATTATCAGTGAACAGTGGTAATTGGTAACTGATAACTAATAATTAATAATTGATAACGTTTAAAATTCACTATAAAAAGTTTTAAATAGTCTTGATTGCAATTGTGATTACAAAAACTCATAATCTGCTCATAACTGAAATTAAGTAATGAAAGTAGCAGCGCCTACTGAAATTAGCAATAAATCCGCTCATCTCAGGCTGTCTTCACGAAATTCACAAATAGCTCATGCACATTCTGATCTATTCCTACAATTATCATCCAGAGCCGATTGGAATTGCTCCCTTAATGACTGAATTGGCAGAAGGACTAGTAAAGCGAGGTCACCAAGTGCGGGTGATTACCGGAATGCCTAACTATCCTCAGCGGGAAATTTACGATGAGTATCGGGGTAAATGGTACGTTACTGAACAAAAAAATGGTGTCACAATTCAACGAAGTTACCTCCGAATTAAGTCTAAACCTAACCTCATAGATCGGCTGTTACTGGAGTTGAGCTTTGTTTTTACGAGTTTACCCCAAGCCTTTAAAGGTGGACGCCCCGATGTGATTATCTTAACAGTTCCGCCTCTACTAGCTACGTTACCAGCAACAATATTTGGTTGGTTATACGACTGCCCCGTAGTTCTGAATGTGCAGGATATTTTACCAGAAGCTGCCGTGCGGATTGGGCTATTAAAAAATAAGTGGATGATCCGAACTCTTGCAGCCCTAGAGAAATTTGCATATCGGACTGCACACACTATTAGTGTCATTGCCGATGGATTTCGTGAGAATTTAGTGAATAAAGGAGTACCTGTTAATAAAATTGTTTGTATTCCCAATTGGGTGAATGTAAATTTCATCCGCCCTTTACCGAAAGAGAACAACTCCTGGATATCTAGCCATCAACTTGATGGTAAATTCGTAGTACTTTATTCGGGCAATATTGCTCTAACGCAAGGTTTAGAAACAGTAATAGAAGCAGCACTTTGCTTACGTCATATCAGAGAGATTGTCTTTGTCATCGTTGGCGAATCAATAGCATTGCAAAGGTTGCAGGAATATTGTCTATTAAATGGAGCAGATAATGTTTTGCTGCTACCGTTGCAGTCACGAGAAAAACTACCCGAAATGCTAGCAGCATCTGATGTAGGGCTGATTGTGCAAAAGCGCAATGTGATTTCGTTCAATATGCCTTCAAAAATACCACTATTGCTGGCGAGTGGTCGGCCGATTGTGGGTTCAGTTCCTGCCACTGGTACTGCTGCTAAAGCAATCCAACTCAGTGGTGGTGGGATAATTGTTGAGCCAGAATCACCCGATGCAATGGCTGCTGCGGTGCATGATTTATATGCTAATCCTGCTCTAGGGGCGAGGCTAGGTCACACAGGAAGACAGTTTGCCGAAGAAAACTATTCCTTGGAGCAAGCACTTGATCGGTATGAAGGGCTGCTTTCTCATATTCTTGCTAACCGAAAATCAACTGTGGGGATCTTGCCGAAATTGGATTCTAAAAAATCAGTTGTGGATGGTTGAAGAGCATGGGGCATTGGGCATTGCTGGCTCGGCTATACATACAAAACCCTAATTAGGGAAAATTAAATCACCCATTTGGGTGAGTTAAAAATCAACCGATCGGGTGACCTAAGTGTAGGAAGTTAAGATTACTCAAAAAGAGGAATCTATATTATAGAACACTGATTGCACCTGTTTCTTGGTGAGGATAACTTGATGAAACTCCTAAACTCCAGTTAATAAAGCTGAATTAATCAGCGATCGCTCTATACTCTTCTCTTCCCTAAGATCAATATTCACTACTACTAAAGAGAGATAAACTCATGTTTATCTTATACCAATCTCGTCTACCATGTGGTTATAATGCAAGCAAGCACTTACATGTGCAAGCAAACGCTTACAAATGCTCATGGAAAACTTAGCATCAAGGACGGCACAAACTCATGCACACTTGATAAAGTCAGCAACTAAATGTTTGCAACAGCAGATTTAATCGAAGCCACAGCGCGAAAAATTGCTCGTGTTGCTCCGGTCAATCAGGTAACTTGATATCGTCATTTTTAGAACAAAGAGCAACTACTAGCTGCTGTGATTGCCGAAGCGATCGCTTTACAGTCCTTGAAGAAGACAGGAGGTTCTGTTAATTTGCCTCAAACAAGATGAACCGGACATTGAACGGTGCTTTCTCTCGGAGCTACTAAATACAGGGTTTATACTGCCTAAAATAGTTTGATAAATCACCCGTATAAACAAATTATCGGAGTTATAAAATGTATAAATTAATTAGAATGTGCTGAAGATGTTTGTTCGTTTTAGGTGCTAGACATCGTGAGCGATCGCCAAATACCCAAATATATATTTGTTACCAGCATCAAAAAAAAGAGCTAAAAACTATTTAAACAATGCTTTTTTAGCGAAAAGTATGATTGCTTAAGTCTAAATCCACAAGAGAAGAAACCGAAGATGCCCCATTCTGAGTTCCCTGAGTCTCCCCTTCCCGTTGAAATAGAACAGCCTGCTGTTACTGATTCTAGTCAAGAGTTAGAACCATTGCCAGAGCGATCGCCTAAGCCACCTCGAAAGCGGCGTTGGCCTCTAATCTTGGGAATTATCCTGTTAATTGCAGGTGTTGGTTTTGGTTGGCGCTGGTGGCAAACTCGTAATGCTAGCAATGCACTAGAGGGTGCTGGAGCAGCTCCTCAACCAGCAGTTTCCGTTAAGCTAGCAACAGTGGAAACTGAAACTGTGCAGGATAGTTCGGAATTTATTGGCTCCTTAGAGGCACCACTCTCAGTACCAATCAAACCACAGGTTGGAGGGCGAATTAGCCAGATTTTCATCAAAGAGGGCAACCGTGTTCAACAAGGGCAAGTAATTATTAGCTTAGAAATTGATGATGCCTTAGCCCTGCTACGACAAAAACAAGCAGCACTACAACAAACACAGGCGAATCTTGCCGAACTCAAAGCAGGGACTCGAACAGAAGTAGTTTCCCAAGCCAAAGCCCAGCTAGATCAGGCCCAAGCAAAATATCAAGATGCCGTATCTGGATCGCTACCACAGCAAATTCAGCAGGCTGAAGCTCAAGTTAATTCCGCTAAATCCGATCAAGTACTAGCACAAGCACGAGCAAAGCGATACGAAGAATTAACAAAACAAGGGGCAACTTCCCAAGATACCCTAGATGAATACGTGAAAAACAAAGCTAGTACTGAAGCAGCGGTGGTTGCAGCCCAAAAAAACTTAGAGCAACTCCGCAAAAACAGAACTGCTAATATCCAGCAGCTAGGTGCTGCCTTAGAACAACAGAAACAATTCTATAAGCAACAGTTGAACGGCAACCGCCCAGAAGATATTGCTCAGGGGCGATCGCAAGTAAACCAAGCAGCGGCTGAAGTCCAGTCGGCTCAAGTCCAAGTGCAATATACAAAAGTTCTAGCTCCTTTCACAGGTATTGTTGGTAATATCCCAGTCAAGCCAGGACAGTATGTAGCACAAGGGGATCAACTTACCACATTGACCAAAAACGACTCTTTAGACCTGAATATATCCATTCCGCTAAATCAAGCCAAAAAGTTGCGCTTGGGTTTACCTGTGCAAATGCTGAACGCCCAAGGACTACCCACAGTAACGGGTAAGATCAGTTTTATTTCTCCAAATGCTAGTTTAGATTCGCAGACAGTTTTGGTGAAAGCCAACTTTGGCAATTTGAGAAATCGACTGCTTAATCTTCAGTCAGTGCAAACCAGAGTGATCTGGAACAAACATCCAGGAATTTTAATTCCAGTTACAGCAGTATCTCGCTTGGGTGGGGAGACTTTTGTATTTGTGGCTGAAGCGCCAGAACAAAAGCCTAAAGCTGAAGCATCGGCACAAAAGCCTAAAGCTGAAGCAGCATCTTTAGTAGCTCAACAAAAGCCCGTGAAATTAGGAGTTATTGAGGGGAATAGTTATCAAGTTATCCAAGGACTAAAAGCTGGGGACAAAATTGTTGTTTCCGGTATTCTCAGCCTAACCAATGGCGCTCCCATCAACCCTGCACCGCAAGAAGTGGGTAGTCGGAGTTTTTAATATTTGTACCTATCGATAACTACGTAATGCTCAATCTCTATCTACCCATTTTTTAATGATGTTTACGATCAAGTTGATTTAGTAAGTAGCTGGGCGAAATTAAATATAAAATGTCATTGCGTTGGCGTAAGCCTTCGCGTAGGCTAGGGAATGCACTGGAGTGTTCGCCTTGGTCTTGTAGAGTTGCAATCTCAGTCTTTGCGATCGCAACTTTTGGAAACCAAGGCGCGAACACTTCATACCCTTCTCTTGGCAAAGACCAAGGACAACGGGTTATCCTTTGGGGTACGCAATGACAAACTATCTTATATTTATTTAGATCCATCTACCTAATATTGATTGGTTTGGCTAATAAGAATGCTATATTGCTAAACTCAATGTTAGAGACATCGCCGTTTTATTCCGGTTGGAATATAGACGATATATCTACCTTTGTGATTTTTAAGGATCAGTCCTCAAACATTAAATCCCTATTTTGAAAGGGGAAAGCGTGAACAGTCATGAAAATCGCTATTGGCAGTGATGAACGCACCAACCTTACCGATAGGATAGTGGAAGAACTTAAGCAGCGTGGGCATGAAGTTATACCCTTCGGTTCCCTAACCGAGAATGATCCTGAAGTTGATTGGCCTCTCAACTGTAGTAAAGTTGCTTTGGCAGTGGCAACCCAGAAAGCAGATGAAGGGATTGTCTTTTGTTGGACTGGTACAGGTGCATCTATTGCCGCCAACAAAGTCTCAGGGATACGTGCAGCTTTGTGTCATGATGCTGAGACGGCACGCGGGGCCCGCATCTGGAATCATGCGAATGTCCTTGTACTAAGTTTACGTGCTACTACAGAAGCGATCGCTAAAGAAATATTAGATGTCTGGTTTAGTACACCCTATTCTGAGGATGAGTGGAACCTCTTGCAAATAGAGCGGATTAGACAGTTAGAGAAAAGTGCAACGGCATCAAAAATTTAAAATTTACATCTACTCTTCGCGTTACCCCACCCCGGTTTTGTCTAAAGCCAAAACCGCCCCTCCCCTTGGTAAGGGGAGGGGTAAAATATATGTTGTGTAAGCGTTTGAGCTTAATTTGACACCAATGGCCGCAGGCTACCGCTCCAGGCGCAGAGGACTCAGACAAAAGAGAGAAAAGTGCTTTATTTCAACAATCTCAAACCACTGAGAGTAACTAATACTGTGGAACCTTCATGGCCAATGACGCCGATAGGTAAGTTAATATTTCCCAGAAAGTTGCCCACCAAAAGCAACATAATGAAACTCAACGCTACGAATATATTCTGTTTGACTATGGATTGCGATCGCCTACCCAAATGCATCGCCACGGCAATTTTTTCTAACCTGTCTGCCATCAGTACTATATCTGCGGTTTCTAATGCCACATCGCTACCAGATATTCCCATCGCTATACCCACAGATGCTTGCGCTAGGGCTGGTGCATCATTGATCCCATCGCCTACCATTGCCACAGTTTGATATTGTTGCTGTAGACGACGGATAACATTCAACTTATCTTCTGGCAGAAGTTGAGCATATACCCGATCAATTCCTACTGCTTTGGCGATACTGTAAGCAGTTTCTTGATTATCCCCAGTTAACATGACAATTTGCTCAATTCCCAGTTTCTTTAAGCGGGTAATAGTTACGGCTGCTTCCACTCTCACCTCATCTGCGATCGCAATTATACCTATCACCTCTACCCCTCTGTTTCCCTGTGCTACCCAAACCACAGTTTTACCTTCTTGCTCCAAAGATTGAGCCATTTCTCGCAATTCTTCAGGTAAATTTGTCACATACTGTTGCACAAAAATGGCATTGCCCACAATTACCTGTTGCTCTTGAGCGATTCCCACAATTCCCTGTCCAGGTATAGCTTGCACTTGAACTGCACCAACCCAATCCAAATTACCCTTCGGGTTCAACAGTTTCGACTCGACGGGAACCGCCAAGACTCGAACTGTTTCACCAGCCGCCTGCACAATTGCCTTACCAATGGGATGTTCTGAATAAAATTCTACACTAGCAGCAGTTTTTAATACATCACATTGAGTGTATTCACTAACTGAAATTACCTGAAATACCTGCACCTGTCCTGTTGTCAGAGTACCAGTTTTATCAAATGCGATCGCTTGGACTTTGCCAATCTTCTCTAACTGTGCCCCATTCTTAAACAAAATTCCTTGTCTTGCACCATTGGCGATTCCCGAAAGCAGCGTGGGCATAATTGCAGCCATTAACGCACAGGGAGAAGCTACTACTAGGAAGGTAAGCGCCCGGTAAATCGTGGTTTCCCAATCCCAACCCCAGAGAAATGGCGGTAAAGTTGCGAGTAATATCCCAGCTACTACAATGACTTTGGCATATCCCTTCTCAAAGCGAAGGGTAAACTCTTGCGAAGGAGGGGCTTGAGTCTTTGCCTGTTCTACCAAACGAATCACACGCACAATCAAACTACTTTGGGCTGGTTTGTGTACTTTAATCTGCAATCCACCATAGCCGTTGAGTGTGCCGGCAAATACTTCTGCGCCCACTGTTTTCTCTACAGGTAAAGACTCGCCTGTAATTGCAGCTTGATTGAGGGTGCTGTAACCAGATAAAATTATCCCATCAGTAGGAATTAGCTCTCCAGGTTTGACGACAATCTCATCACCCACCTTTAGCTGACTGATCGGAATTTCCTCTTCCCTTCCCTGATGCAAAACTCTTGCTGTATCTGGTGTCAAACTCATCAAACTGCGGATACTCCGCTCAGTTCGCTGCATTGCGTAGCCTTCTAATGCGCCACTGATGGCAAAAATCAGAATCAAAATTGCCCCATCAATAATTAGATGATATTCTCTTCGCCATAAGCCGAGGCTAGCAGCACCAATCGCCGCCACAATCATCAGCAAATCTACATCGAGTTCCTTTTCTTTGAAAAGGGTAGTCAATCCTTCCCGCGCACTTTCGTAACCACCAATTACATAAGCAGCTGGCAGTAGCAGCAGTGCTAATCCCAAAGCGCCGAGATGTAAGGCGAACCATCCGAGAAATAGTAGCAACCCACATAAAAGGGCTGCTACGGTATCTGCGTGTTCTCTGGTGAATTGGCTAAAACGTTGGGGGTAGAGCATGAGAGGTGAATTAACAGGGACTCTCTTACGCTAAACCTTGACATTGGTGTTAATGTCAAGGTTTATAATGATTTTAAAACGCAGAGGGGCGCTGAGGGAAGCGCAGAGGTACGCAAAGTTAAATCTTTATCTGTGTTCTTGAAGGGTTTTTCAAAAGCGGGATGTGGGTAAATGAGACGATTTAACTGTTAGCTTTAAAATTGCACTAGTAGGAAAAATCTATGTTAAAGCGAATATATATTGATAACTTTCGCGGGTTGGTAAATTTTGAGATGAATTTTGACTCGATTAACCTGTTTCTTGGTGAGAATGGGACAGGTAAATCAACTGTTTTTGAAGCCTTGCGGAGAATTCAACTTTTTATAAGTGGCGTTGCTAAGGTAGAAGGAATTTTCCCATTTTTTGACTGCACTCGCTGGCAAACTTTACCAATTCAGCGTTTTGAAATAGAAATTGATAGAAATGATGGCAACTATAAATATGAGCTTGCTATTGAACACAATCGAGAAAATAGCCAGGTACAATATGAGCGTTTGTGGTTTAATAACCAACCTTTATTAAAGTTCGAGATGGGCGAAGTTCAAATTTTTTATGACAATCATTTACTCAGTCCGACGAAATATCCTCCTTTTAATTGGTTTCAGTCCATACTACCTTTATTACTGGAAAATAATGACATTACAAAGCTGACCTGGTTCAAACAGCGTATGGAACGATTTATTATTGTACAAATTACTCCTCATTTGATAATTAATAGTAGTGAAAAAGAAGAAGCACAATTAACTCCTAAAATGGAGAATTTTGTTTCTTGGTATCGCTATATTTCACAGGATCAAGGCAAGGTAGCTGAACTGATGAATGTTTTGAAAGATGTCTTAGACGGTTTTGTAAGTTTTAAGTTTGATCAGTTTAGAGAAGGCTATCGAACTTTAAAATTACGATTTACAACAGATGCAGATAGGACAAATATTATTGATTATTACTTTAATGAATTATCTGATGGACAAAAAGTGCTAATTGCTCTGTACACCCTTGTCTATTGCACTCATTCTGAAGATTATACACTGTGTATAGATGAACCAGAGAATTTCTTAGCCCTGCCGGAAATCCAGCCTTGGCTAGTTCAGCTTTATGATCTTTGCAGTGAGGGAAAAATGCAGGCTTTGCTAATTTCTCATCATCCTGAATTAATTAATTATCTTTTAGCATCACCTATAGGTTATTGGTTTGAGCGTCAGAGTAATGCTCCTGTACGAGTCAAAAAAATTAGCAATGAGGTTGCTGAAAGTACTGGATTACCCGTTTCAGAACTGATTGCGCGGGGATGGCTTTATGAACCGGCGTAGAGTACAGATTGTAATTTTGTGTGAGGATAAACAACAAGAGGTTTTTGCTCGGCATTTTCTGAAAAAACGAGGTTTTATTTTAGATAGAAATCTGAGAATTGAAATTTGCCCAAAAGGTGCAGGAGAGCAGTTTGTTAGAAAACGTTATCCCGCAGAGGTAAAAGCATACCGCAGCAAAAACTATCTTTCAGGAATACTTGTGGTTTTGATTGATGCGGATAAAAAAACAATGGAGGAAAGGCTAAATCAATTAGATGAAGCACTAAGCGAAAATTCTCAACTAGTTCGTCAGCCTAAAGAAGCGATCGCAATATTTATTCCCAAAAGAAATATTGAAACTTGGATACATTATTTACAAGATGAAACTGTTGATCAAGAAACAGAATATTCAAAATTAAACAATGAGTCAGGTTGCAAGCCCTATGTAGAAAACTTGGTAAATCAGTGTTACCAAGGTTTAAATGACAATGCACCGCCATCTCTTCAGGCGGCTTGTGAAGAGTTACAAAGAATTTTACCATTATTAAATACTTATGAACGCTAGTTGTTTAACCATTAAAGAACTCACTGATGCAGTAGGCGGCGGTTTAACTCCGCGCATGGTACGGCATTATCATCAATTGGGACTATTACCGCAACCAGTGCGATCGCCTAGCAATTATCGTCTCTACACCAAAAAAGATGTTCTGCGGTTGCAACGGATTGTCGCACTCAAGCAGCAAGGGTTTCAGCTAAACCATATCCGCAATATTTTGGAGGTGGAACCAGAAGCTGACACAACCGTTAACCTCATGGGACAACTTCAGCAGCAATATCGAGCGGTGATGCAACAAATTTCTCAACTGCGGCAAACTGCATCAGCATTAGAAGGATTATTGGGGCGCGATCGCCATTGTCAAATTATCCAAGCGGAAGTTTTGGCACAACTCAAGTTACTCGATGTCGAAACTCAAGCTGGATTGGGGGGATTGGAAAACCTGTGGAGTGGCTTGGATGCTGAAATTCATACACACTCGGAAGCTTTTACAGAATCGCTACAACGCTTACTACCTGATTTGTCTCACCGTTCGGAAATTGAACAACACTTAATTTCTCAGTTGGTTTTGGCTTGTGGTGATGTCAGTTTGGTATCCTTTGTCAAGTTAAGCCGAGATGCGATCGCAGCTAGTCGAGGAGCTTTATCTTCAGGCTGTCAAATTGTTGTCGATACCCAAACGGTTGCTGCTGCTTTGGATCAAACCCGATTATCTCACTTGGGATGCCAGATCGAAACCTTGATTGATAATCCCCATATTACCACCGCCACAGAGGCAGAACTTGCCTTTTGGCAGCATCGGGAATGGCGAGAAAAATTGCAGCAAGTAAATCAGGGTTGTATCCTGGTAGTTGGTTATGCTCCCTCAGTCCTTGTAGAAATTTGTGAAGCGATGTCTACGACGGGCTACGCCAACGCCAACCAGAAAATTCAGCCTGCATTAGTAATTGGAATGCCCATTGGCTTTAGCCATGCTCCCGCAGCCAAGCGACAACTGATGCAACAAGGGATACCTTTTATTACAGTTGAAGGAACTTTGGGAGGTGGCGCTTTAGCTGCTACTGCCCTAAATGCCTTGGTTGAGTCACTGATTGATAAGCCAGATTGTCATTGTTATCTCAAAAATATAGTAGATTCTGCTGAATGCTGAACATTGAGTACTCAGTTCAGACACAAAGATACTCAGTACTCAGCAATACTGAAAATAATATTGTTAAATAATATTGAATTTGGTACACTTTACCAGTTTTAGTAATTCAATAATTCATAATTGTGGCCAAAAACTACCAACTTGGTATAAGTTGCAATATAAATTAGAAAAATTTATAGTAAACAGACTCTGGCAATTAGAGTATAAATTATCATCCTATACAATCTAATACGGAGTATAAATCAATATAAGTGCGTTAAAGGAATTAGAGGTAAAGATAACTCAGATGTATAATTAGCGCGTCTCCTCCATAATCCTTAAACAGATCGCGATTTAGGACTGGCAGGCTTTCTATTTTTTACTTTAATTAAGGGCTTATGTGGCAACAAGAAAAAAAAGATAGTTCAATAGTGAATCTGGTATTATGGGTTGCCTTAGCTACAACCCCTATGGCAGCAAGTTTGCTGGTGTCAGCACCCATGCTGGCCCAATCTAAACCTAATTCTCCCGCTTTTTCACTGCCGCAAACAGTGCAGAACGGGACAACAGTGCGGATTGACGGTTCAAGTAGTTTAGGTGCAATTAACCAAAGCCTGAAAGAGAATTTTGAAAAACAGTTTTCCGGCACAAAGGTTGAAGTTGCTGCTAACGGCACTAGTACGGCACTGAAAGATTTGCTAGCTGGCAAAATCGACATAGCAGCAATGGGGCGTGGGTTGACGCCAGCAGAAAAAGCCCAAGGACTAGAGCAAGTTCGCTTGCGCCGTGAGAAGATTGCGATCGTAGTAGGTGCTAATAATCCTTTCAAGCAAAGCTTGACTAGTAAGCAATTTGCCCGAATTTTCCGGGGAGAAGTTACAAATTGGTCACAACTGGGAGGGCCTTCAGGGAAGATTCGGTTAATTGATCACCCTAATACCAGTGAGACTCGCAATACTTTTCGTACTTATCCAGCCTTCAAGACTGCTAACTTTGCTACAGGGGCCAATGCTACCCAAGTAAGTGAAGATAATACCGCAGAAATCATCAAACAACTGGGCAAAGACGGCATCAGCTATGTGTTAGCTAATCAGGTGTCGAAGCTGAAAGGTGTGCGAGTTCTGGAATTACATCAAGCCTTGCCAGATGATGCGAAATATCCATTCTCGCAACCTTTAGTTTACGTTTACAAAAAAAATCCCAGCTTAACCACAGTAGATTTTCTCGGCTTTACCCTTGCACCCCCAGGACAGAAGGCTATAGAACAAGGTAGAACTGCTGAAGCAGTGGCGATCGCAGCAAACGGATCACAACCTGCTGTCAACCCTTCTCCCAGTGCTAAAACGATACCTGCTGCTACACCTTCCTCTAGTGCCACTACTTCTGCATTTGGCGAACAGCCCTTTGTGGCTCCTGCCAAATCACAAGTTAGTCCAATTGTCAACAGGGAAACACCATTTTGGTTGCTGTTACCTGTCTTTTTTATTGCCGCAGGTGGAGCGTTACTATGGTGGATTCTGGGAAAACGCCCATTGCCGACTGAGAAAACAGACAACTTACCAGAATCAGATCCTTATCTAACCAGCACAGAAGGCGCAGAAATGGCGGTGCTTAATGCCAGCACATCCCTGCCCGTTAACGGAGCGATGCTTGAGGAGGATTCACTGCCGCACTTCCAAGAGCAAGAAAGCCCCGCTCGCACTCCTTTCAACATCTATGCTCAAACACAATCTGACCTGACGGAAAATGGTACTCACGGGACATCAAATTTAGTCCAAGAGGCAACTAATGGTAAGTCTAAGCTCCATGAAGGCACAATCTCTGGAGTAGCTAATGGATCAGGTAATAACAACTTGGGAGCCGCAGCTTTAACCGGTGGTACGGCTTTAGCAACAGGAATCGGGGCGGCTACCTGGTCTACTTTTAACAACAAAGAAACAGAAATAGACACCACTGATGAGACAGTCCATCTAGAGCATTATCCAGAGACAAACATTCCTGATTCTGATCAAGTTGCATGGGACATAGAAGCCCCGGCGGCTGTAGTAAATACTTCATATCCTCACCTGGGTAATATTCCAGAAGAGGCATCTGAAGTGACAGCCTCACTCCCAGAATTACCAGATGTGCCAGAAGTAACATCTGGATTTGACTATTGGGACACAGAAGTTAGTGAAGATCAGATAGATGAGGAACTTCAGGCAGAATTGAACTGGCTAGATAGTATCACCTCAACTGAAGATCCAGCCTCAGTAGATGAATTGCCCTTACCAGAGTCTGGCGAAGTAGCAACGGATATAGAACCCTCAGCGGCACAAACATCCTCACTGCTCGATTTTCCAGAATTTCCAGAAGATATATTGAATCTGGTAGCGGACGCATCTGAACCCACTACCGATTTGCTAGAGTCAGAATTTGAAGCAGAGCCGACTGTAGCTGAAGTTGACTCCACAGATTCTGCCGCCGCAGCGGCTTTGGCAGGTGTAGGGATTGGAGCCTGGACTACCATCGGATCAGATGCCCAAGGACAAACCGATACTACGGTTGACAATGAGCCAATTGCAGCCGAAACAGCTATTGGTTTGGTTGATGCAGATGAAGAGAGCAGTATTGTCCTCACGCCGCATACTTCTACATCGGCTCATGTCTCTTGGGAGATTTCCGAAGTCAAGAAAGCAGCGCTACAACAACAGGGCGGCTCTCATTTGGTAGTGCGGCTCTATGATACAACTGGGATAGACCTAAGTTATCAAAGTCCCCACCTTGTACAGCAGTATGCATGTGAAGAGACAGCACACGATCGCCTGGTAGATATTCCCGTCAGCGATCGCGATTACATAGCTGAAATTGGCTATATCGCTGATGGCAATCGCTGGTTATTCATCGCCCGTTCAGCAGTTATTCGTGTCTTCAGTCCTGTCCTTCCAGATCCCATAGTTGATAATTTGGCAATCGGGGATAAAACAGATATTAACTTAGTAGATGTCCATGTCCCACAAGAGAGCAGTATTGTCCTCACATCGCACACTTTGCAATGGGCTGATGTCTCTTGGGAAATTTCCGAAACCAAGAAAGCAGAACTACAACAACAGGGCGGCTCTGATTTAGTAGTGCGGCTCTATGATGTAACTGGGATAGACCTAAGTTATCAAAGTCCCCACCTTGTACAGCAGTATGCATGTGAAGAGACAGCAAACGATCGCTTTGTAGAAATTCCCATCAGCGATCGCGATTACATAGCTGAAATTGGCTATGTCGCTGATGACGATCATTGGTTCTTTATAGCCCGTTCAGCGATCGTTCGTGTCTTCAATCCGGTGCATACAGATCCCACCGTTGAAAATGTAGCGTTAGCAAGCCAAACACCTATTGACTTGATAGAAGCCCAAGAACAGAGCAGTGAAGAAGAGAGCAATGTTGCGCTCACACCCCGCACTCCCAAGTGGGCTTATGTCTCTTGGTACATTTCCAAGACTCAGAAACAAGCACTGCAACAACAAGGCGGCTCCCAATTGCTAGTGCGGCTCTATGATGTGACTGGGATTGACTTGAGTTATCAAAATCCCCAGCTTGTACAGCAGTATGAATCTGAAGAGGTAGTACAGGGACGCTTTGTGGCTATTCCCGTGAGCGATCGCGACTACATGGTTGAAATTGGCTATATCGCTGATAGCGATGCCTACGGCGGTGAACTACGTTGGTTACTCATAGCCCGTTCGCCCAATATTCGCGTTTTCAGTCGTTCCCACGAAGATTTCTGGTTTGTGGCAGACGCTGAGTTGATTATTCACGGAGCAACCCAACCAAATACAAGTGTAAACATTGGTGGTCATACCATCAAAATTAAACCGGATGGTACTTTCCACTTACGTCTCCCCTTTTCAGATGGTTTAATGGACTATCTGATAACGGTAGGTGCTGATGGGGAATCCACTAGAACTATCCATAAGAAGTTCTCCCAGGAAACTTCTGAAAGCTAGCAATTTTCTGAATTACCCCTTTAACCCGATTTTCCCCATTTAGGCTACGGTGTACATCTTTTACACAGGATGCAAATTCACCTCGTTCCCAGTCGGAGACTGGGAATGCCTCTTTTGGGGCTGCCGCCTAGAGTGTTGATCAGAATGGAACCATTGAGAGAATTAGAAGAAGATTAAATCAATTCCTGGTGACTTTTATTATGATGCAACTGCATTAGTTGGGCAATATCTAAAAGAAGCTATAGAGAAGGAGTTTGTGTGACTTAAAGCATAACATTGCCGCCGTTTCAAGCATAACTTTGCCACGACTATGATTAGAACAGTGATTCTTGCGTAACCGTGTTCACACAGAAAATTCCACTTTTAAAGCATAACTTTGCCGTAATTATATTTTTAAAGTTTTAGCTTGCCGTAATTTCCTAATTTATCATTAATCCAGTAGGTATTTTGAAAACTCACCTCACGTAATTAAGCAACCTGTAATTGACATTACGCTCTGATCGGGTTTATACCAAGCTAAGTAGCAGTAGTAATAATAATACCTAAGTTGAACTTGCTACCCTGAAAACATAAATGGCTCAAAAATTCAAGTGGAAGACTTAAAAATACAGGATTGATAAAAAGCTGCGATCGTTAAACCCTAGCTGGACAATCCGCAGATATAGCAAAAGTTTAAATACTACGCGGTTGCTACATCATACAGTTGAAGAATATCCACATGAATCAGCTTCAATAAAATTCCAAGCAACAACTTGGTTATTGATAGCTGTAACCGCAAGTATAATTAATTATTTATATAAGATAGCGCTAAATTATAATTTAATAATCAGTTATAATTTTTATATATAAATATTGATAAAATAATTAATTATTTTGAACTGTTAAATCCTCAAATATTTAGATCAAAACAGTTAATTAAATATTTATAGATATTTGATAGACCATCCGAATTATTGGGAAGACTAAAATTACCCTTCTCCCACCATTGATATATTTAATGGGCGTGCCTAGATAATGAATAGTCTTTTGAAAATCCCGTCCTTACTGTTAGGACTGATAAAGCCAAAATCTAATAAGTTTGAAATCGAATGCTATGGTCAAGGTGATAGTGGGCTTGAAACGCAACAAATTTAGCAGATTATGGAGTGGCTGTTTGCTAGTCTAATGAATGCAGGATACCTTGGGAGATCACATCTGATTTGGGATCTAGGCGAACAGGACTGGAAACAAGTGGTACTGGCAGGACTTCTGAGAGATGAGCCAGTATTTTTATATCGTTGTAATGACAGACCTTCTTTACCACCAGAACACTGCTGCTGGCGATTAATGACAGAATATCCATCTTTGAGAATTTATCAGTTGGAAGTATTGGAGCGGTAAATTCTCATTTGATTATTTAGTTGTTATTTTAGTGACGGCGCAAACTTGAGAGAAACGGCAAAGAAATAAAAAGGGAAGCTTTTGCACCTGTTATTTCTATTGATTCGTCTCCACTAATTATCATGGAGACGATTTGTGGATTTCAGTTTATCGAGTAAGTTGATAAATTTTCATTAATTTGCCTTCACATAATTATTGGAGACGGCACAGTACCAGCCGACGTTCAGACTGCGGTTGACAAGTTTCCATTAATTCACCTCCACATAGTTAGTGGAGACAAGGCACACAGAAGCTTCACAAGGATAAGAGCAATGGTTTCCATTAATTTGCCTCCACATAATTAGTGGAGACATAAACACTACTTTGCAGCAAGCTGTTCAACGTAGTTTCCATTAATTCGCCTCCACATAATTAGTGGAGACTTGTACTCTTTAATGGTGGTTGTCAAGGCTTGAAAAATTTCCATTAATTCGCCTCCACATAATTAGTGGAGACAGCTGGAGGCTATAAGCCATAGAATAGAGGACTTACAGCGCCCATTTTCGCGAACCTGATCCAAAATTACTGTTTCAACCATTGCCTGTCAAGTTTCCTTTTGAACAAAAATACTTTAAAGATGGTCAGCATAAGCTTTTCAGCTTTTTCGCGAATCTCCTTTGGGTTTGTAATCGCTCAACAGTAGTTGCAGTAGGGGTTTGAGCCTCTAAAATTGGCCCCTTTAAAAAAACAGCTAGGGATTCGCGAATTTTCCTACGGTTATATAGCTATGGTCAGATAGGAGATGGGACTACATTGTTTCCATTAATTCCACTTCTCATTGGAGAAGCGACCCTATTAAATAAGAGAGTCTGCTACTTCTTGAAGTTTCTTATTCAATTTCTCTCTTTTATAAGGAAGTTTAAAATAGTTTATCGCCTCTAAAAATGGTTGTTTAACATAATTTATATAGGTAGTCATTACATCAGATTGTTGATAGTTTTTAGACCCCAATAAGTAATCAATTACTTCCTTTTCTTCAACCCCGCACAAATTATGCATTAATTGGTTACGGAGGTCATCTTCTGTATTTCTATAAGAGTCACAATACCATAATAATAACGGCCACTTGGTAAAAGTGTTATCTATATTGTTTAACCAGGCAATTAGAGCAAAGTTTTTATTGGTAATATCAAAATCTTTTTCTGTATTAAATCTAAATCTATCTACGGGAAACTTTAGTTTTTGTAAAACTTCTCTTTTATCATTAACACTTTGATAATTAACAGATGCTTTGAGAAATAAACCACGGGGAATCCACTCTAATAAATCGCAGAATTTATGATAGCTACCATTTAAAATCACAGTTCCATTAATCATCGCTACTTGTGATAGAATAGCTACTTTTAAAAAGGTTTCTTGAGCAGCAGCAAGGAGAGTAATCCCTTGGAGATAATTTTTTTGATTGAAGAAAAAGCCTATGAGATCAAGAGCATCAACAATGCGCTGGGTAGCTTGCGTAATTTCAAAATCTTGTCCGCTATTTATTAGAGTACTATGGAGATTAAAGAAATCAACGATCTTCTCTAAGCTAGCTATAGCAGCTTTGTCTATTCTATCTATATCTTCTAAAATTTTGAGCGCAGCGCCAGGGAAACCTCCTATAATCAACTGCTTTGCTTTTTGAATCTGTATTCCCCGCCAATAATTAGAGCTTTCAATAGCTTCTGATTTGGATTTTTGCTGATAATTTTCATCAAAATATTCATTACTAACTAAAAAGTTAACCTTTTTGAATCTACCTAAGCTAACAAATTGTATAGCAGAAGATATGGCTGGTGTTCCAGCTTGATGACTAACATAAATAGGTTTTAGTGGATTAGAGTCTAACTTACGGAATTCTTTTTCTACCAAAGAAAGGGTTTCATTCCAATTATCTATACCTTTATTGCCATTTTTTGGTACAAGATATAAAAATTCTAATTGACAGTCAAATTTTCCTTGCAAATACCGCTCTAATAGAGGCTTAAGTGTACAAGTGTCTTGCCAGTAGGGACATTTTTCATAAATTATTTTGTCTTGATTGAATATTTGAGATTGGTCTGTGAGCAGAATTATAATTCTTTCCAGCTTAATACTTTGCTCTACAAAATATTGATAATAAGTATCAAGCAGTGGAAACTTTAAATCTGACTCGTAATAATCAGGTTGATTTTCATATACTAGACCTAAAACTCTAGCAGGTATAGTATGTCCAGCATCTTTATCTTTAGGATCTAGTGGAAGAGGTGAAGAAAACTCTGTACATTCTAAATCATATCTGACTTCACCGTATAAATTTCCCCAACTTTTGCTATGTTTAAGGAGGACATCGCTATTACCCGTTGTGACAATCCAAATACTCATATTTACTCTCCCCAAAGTTTGATAAACTCGCTGGTTGCTAAGAAAGCTAAAAATTCTTCTGTTCTCTCATCTTTTTTATCAGGGAAAACGGTGAGTAACTCTACATACCTTCTTCCCTGACGCTTCATTTCTCCGTCTTTGATTTTATAGTGCGGGTACATGCGATGCCAAATTCTACCAATTTGACTCATTTTCCCTGTGAGAGTTGAGCCTTTAATTGATTTGCTTCCTTGGTAATTACCGTGAAACCATCTTACAGCTAAACTATCATCCTCATCTTCTGCAAGACGTCCCCAAACTTGAACTTTTTGCGGATGGAACGATTCACGCCAAGAACTTAATTTATTAGTTGGGGTTTTATCTTTTAATTTCAGCCAGTTATTTACAGCCTTATGAATATCATTCAGGATATTATTGATATGACTGAGGCTATTTACTGGGAAGTAGTATTGATTTGATTGCTTGGGAAATTCCCAATGACAACCTATCATTGGTTTACCATTTAAATATTCTGGAAAGAATAAACGATGGTCAATGCGTCGCCACGATTTACCAAAGCCACCAAGCAGCATAGCAAATCTTAAAATTTGTGTTACTAATGTTTTTAATTCTTTTTTGTATTCTTTTGAGGTATCACCCATGCTAAGAATATTTAAAGTTCCTGCATTTAATTCATAGATAGGCATGGTTACATTGCCATACCGATATACATCCATTTCTAAATCAACAGTATTAAAAGCAATTCCTAGCTGCCCGACAACAGCACCATTTCTCCCTGCAAATCCTCCCCAAAGTTCTCTAGTTAATTCTTCGGCTGTATTTTCATCAGTAACGCCACTAAATAACCGCAGGGTGTGACCACGTAAAGCAGCTTTAAAAATATTGGGACGAAACTCGCCTGTTTTATCAATTAATTGTGAGGCTAATCCTTGTCCACGCAGATTAACAGAGACTAATTTTGTTTCTGGGTGATTTATCGGTTGACCATAACCAGCACTAACTCTAGAACCAATACCTCGTTCTATAGCTTTATCCCAAATACTCCAGATAGTCTCCCATTCACTGGCTTCTAGTGCTTCGGTGCTGGAGATACCGAATATTAAGGTAGGTTGATAGAGGGATATCTGAATAAATGCTGAGTGGCTACCATTATTTTTAATTTGCCAATCTTGTTGAGGATGAACTACATCAATTAATGGTTGGTCAGCCCACGTTGCATCTTTAGGATAACCCCCATGAAAGCGAAGTATTCCCGGTATGGCATCGTTGCCAGTCAGTTGACCACCGCAATATCTTGCACCCTGTTCTGAGGTACAAGCACGTAAAAAAGCTCCTTTCATGCTTGCGCCTGGGTAAAATGGAAATCCCTTAGCGGCGATGACTGGCCGAATTATATCTTCGTCTTGGCCACTGTTAGAAACAAAGCGCCAAGTTATTTTATATTCTTTTGTTTTAACATTGGTGTTAAATGTGGGAGGGTCGATTGCAGAAGCTTCTACCCATTCATCAACCCATCTCTCAGACTGTTCGGGATTTCTGATATATTGAATCTGCCCGCGCCCTGAGACTTGCGCTTGAAACATTAACGGAACTTCATTACTATTATTCATCTACAAATCCTGATTTCTTATAGCGCTGAGTCCACCAAACTAAACTGTCGCAGAATTGAGTAAGAACAGCTAAACAAATTCTTTGGTCTTCAATGGGAAGTTCCCATAATTTGGCGGCGAATTGCTGAATTTTTGGGGTGTCATTATTGTTGACATCTTCTTGGGGAAGCTTAATTCCAGCCAGTTGCATGATTTTGACAAAGCTTTTCCATGTATCGCGCCAATATTCGCCTTTGGCTTTTTCTTTGTCTAAAAGTCGCAATTGTTCTCCCCAAAACCTCTCTAAGCCGTAAGCTACAGTTATTCGCATTTTGTGAGATTGACCAATAACACCTTTTTGGTCGCGGTGTTTGAGGACTAGGCGTTGTGCTTCTTGGTCTAAGTCGTAAGATTTCCAAGTCATATATTCACACCCCATTTAAAGTTAAACTACAGTGACCAAAACCAATGGATTCTAAACCACCAAGATAAATATCTGTGCTTTGAGTACCATTTAAGGGTTGCCATTGCTTCCCTGATTTATCATCTTTGATGGCGATAGGAAAGACTAAAATAGTTCCTTCTGGCAAGGCTTCAGTGTTAAAGAAGCCACCACCATCGACAACCTTTTGGTCAGGTTTTAAGCGCACGCGACTTTGACGATATAAAGCCATGTCATGAATCATAGAAATATCGCTATCGTCTACTATCACTGCTGGCTTTTCTTTTCCTGATGGAAACCAAGGGGATAAGTCTATGGTTTTGTTAATGGTCAAAAAACCTAAATTGAAAAACAGGGTCTTTTTACCTTGAGATTCCCGCGCTTTTAAGTTCTTTGAGCCTGTATAGGGGTCTGGTATATCTATTTCTTTGAGAGATTTACCATTAAATTTGACAGTATCGCCAGCAATTCTTTGGTAGCGTTGGAGTAAACGTGGGCTACTTACCCAAACTATTGGTTGACCAGGGCAAAAAACTGGTAGCCAGAGAATAGAAGCGTATTCAAATTTGATAATAGACTCGTTATTAATTTCTGATTGTTCTGAACCTGCTTCATTGCCATACCAATAATTTGCTGCTTGTTCTCCATCTAGCAGGCGCATTTCTGAACGCAGGCGACCGCGAATCGAACTACCGGGAAGAATACCAGTTTGAGTAAATTGGTCGCGGAAGATGAGGTTTAAATTACCGCTTTCTTCTCCAGCAGTTGCACCGACATGCAGAGGTGCTAAAGTTTCAATAATTCCATAAGCTTTTTTGTACATTTTAGGCGACTCCTTTAATTTCTGTTGGCAAACATAAACCGCATCCTACACGTTTAAGGCTGTAACCTTCTTTGGGAAACCATGCTTCATCCCATAACCACCAAGGTTTATTTAAAGGTTCTGCAAGCACATAGACACTACCAGCCGGAACCGCGTAACGTCCCCTTCCTAAATTCCCTTTGGCGCGGTAACGGTAGGGTAGTGGTTTATCTGTTAGCATTTCTACGGTTTCAGGAAAGCTTTCATGTTGAGGATGGCGGTGAGAGAAACGGTTAGAACCCCATGTAGCTGGTGTAATTAAGGCAAAGGTGCGTTCTATTGGCTGATTTAATAGATTTAAAAATTTCTTATTTTTGATTGGCTCACATTCTATTTCGACAACGTGATTTTCACCACCAAAACGATACCAGCCGTTTTCTATAGGATAGGTTGATAGATAAACTAAACAGGTATCGTCCGCCATTTGAACAGAATTTTCTAGAAAAAGTCCGTCGGAGTTTTCTACACACCGTTCAGTTGCTTTAATTTTCGGATGCAAAAAAGAAACGTATTTCCAAGGATTATCAGCAACAGATTTATAGTCATTAGTCCTAATTGCTTTAGCTGGAGTCCCCCAAGAATCTATCGTTTGCCAACGATAATCTGGTTCTAGTTTCTCGCTTTTATTTTCTAGCTCCCATTTACCATCCTTTAGTTGCCACTCATCAACAGCTTTTTTGGCAATTATTTTATGCCAAGGAATGGGAACATAAAAACTTTGTCTTTCGTTGTATTTCGCCCAAAATGGGCCTGCAACACATAGGTTAGCACTCAACTCACTTTGAGTAAACTTTCCTATTGTCTTGTTAACGCTAAACATTAAACCTGAGAGAGTCGCAGCTTCTGGCGGGAATTTAGCACCAGAGCGACCCACTAGGTTTTCTGGTGATAGAAATGCACCCGCACTTCCATACATTAATCCCAAGGGACGAATAGTGATTAGGTATTTGAACATAAATGCCAGCCTACTTTAATTAAATTGCTAATCCAATCAATTGTGGCTTTTGCTCTGTCATAAGGAGCATCTTCATCATCAAAACCCACGAGATGTTTAGCACGTTCATAATTTAGTAATTCTTTGCCTTCGCCTGGAAAGTAAATATCAAAGAATTCAATAGCGAATTTTTCGACAAAGCTCTTTTTATCAAGATTAAAAGCACGCCGGGATTCTAATATTGATAAATCTTGATAAATGTGACTCCAGTTGGCTTTTTTCTCTCTGTCTTGATACTTGGTCAAAATATTTAAATAATCCCAAGGACAAGTCCACTGAACATATTGACCACTGTTAAAGACAATTCGGATGGTGACTCGCCCACGCCCTGAAGATTTAGCTAGCTTTTCTGCCTCACGACAATGTTGTAAAATATCTCTTTGAGGGACGCTAGAACCTGCCCAAACAAATCCGACGCTTAAGCCTATCTTTTGGTCATGTCTTTCCCAAATTTTGGGTAATGTAATTAACCATGCAAAAGCTTGCTGGGCTGTAATCGGTTCTTGATCCTTGTCTCGATAAATTACGCCTAAAAAATCGTCTCCACCTGCATAAACTACCCGACCGATTTCTTGGGGGAAGTCCCTGCTAAAGTCTTTGCCCCACAGACGCATCGCTTGACTAAACTTTTTCAGTTCATCATCACCATTTTCTAAGTCTGCTAATTCCTTTAGGTGTTTCCCAACTTCATCACCATCACCCATAAACCAACCTGTCCAGCGTCCTTTACCTTGCTCATTTTTGGCTTCGGGGCCTCGATAAATTTCGCTGAACCTTTCTAGTTTAGACATCCCTAAATTGCTGGCGATTTCTGGTAGGGTGACTAAACGTTTTACTAATTCAGGAATACTTAATTTTTCATTGAGGGCGAAAAACTTACCCTCTGGTTCTGCATCTTGAGAACGATTTTCTAATACACAAGCAAGGCGTTTATAGAAAGTTTTAATATCGTCTTTTTCTTTAGTCCACTGGCGATTTTTCGGATTTCTCGCTTCTCCACCTAATCCCGGAAATGCAATTCCATCCGTACCTGTTAAACTAGAACTCTCCCCAATCCAGTTTACGGCAGTCCACCCACGGCAAAGTTTGTGGGTTTCTAAATCATCCATCGCCGCTTGAATACTGTCGCCTTCTCCCCAAAAAATTTCCCAGGCATGGTTTCCCCAGTTTGTCCACTCCCTTTCCCATTGGTATTTATAATCAGGTAATTTCTCCTCTATCCAGCACCGACATTCCTGCAACATTCCCTTCCAAACTGACAATAAGGTTTTTTCCACCTCTGATTTTGAAAATTCTCCCTTAATAAGAATGCGATTTGGCATTCCTTTTTGGAGGTTAGGGATTGCAGGAGAAATGACTGTTGTAGTTTTTTCAGCTTCTTTTACTAGCTGTTGGCTGAGATAGGAGAGAATCAGAGATGCACCATATAAGTCTCGGAGTTTACGGGATTTCTCGATAAAACCTTGCACCGGAGCAAAGGTTATTGCAGTATATTTGGCCACGTTTACCATAGTTACTGGATGCGGTCTTGTCTAAATTACAGTAAGAAATTGAACTTGTACTCAGTAGTTATACTTTGTAATAATTCTTGGCTTATCAATTAACCGCTTAGTTTTCAGAGGTAAGCTAGTAATAAAATAAGCCAAATAAGCACATATATTACTCAAGCGCTTTGTAAAAGCTTGGAGTTATGTAGCACTGGGGAATTAGTGTGACATTTACATCTTCTCCGAAAAATCAAGAATGTAAATACCTTTTCATGCGAATGACGAAATATCTTTTGGATGTCTGAGCAAGATTAATTGTGTACCCTGTTAAAACGTTGCATTTTTGTGAGATGATTTATGTCACGCAGAGGTGTAGAAACAGAGAGAGTATGAGGAGTTTTAGATTTCATTACATCAATTCCATTGCTTGTTTGTGCAACACCATTGTTAACTGCTGACTGTTAACGGGAAATTTGACACGTTCATCGACACCACTCATTAAATCGCCAAAACCCTATATTTTTCGTTGAGTGGTGTCGATTGCTTACTGGGTAAGGATTTGAGGTATGCGTGTTTTTAAATTTTATACAACATATATAATGTTTTTTAGAGTGGTGTCGATTTGGTGGCTGAAAGCCTTACGGGGCAAAGCCTCCTAGACGAACTCCCTACCGATTGGGTTAAATCGGAATTAATGGAAACAACATACGATACTTAGACCAGCCAAAAGACCAAAAGCCCTACCGATTGGGTTAAATCGGAATTAATGGAAACAATGTCCCTCCACTTTTGCCTTTTGGCTTTGCAACGCCCTACCGATTGGGTTAAATCGGAATTAATGGAAACTTTTCAACGCCAATTTTGCCTCTAACTGTTATAACCCCTACCGATTGGGTTAAATCAGAATTAATGGAAAAACAATGCCATTAGTTCGCTTCTCTAAAAGAGAAGCAAAATTAATTCAACCCTTCATTAATACCGTCGTCATTCGCTTGAAAAGCCTAGACAACAAACAAATAACAGTTAAAAGTTAAAGTAGAAAAACTTTTATCCTTGAACTCCTAATGATCTGTCACTTCGTCATCGGTATCCCCGGTAGTGGGAAAACCACTTTCGCGGTCGAGTTAGCAAAACTGGGGAATTATCGCATTGTCTCCACTGATGCAATTCGCCAACAACTCTATGGCGATGCAAGTATTCAGGGTGAGTGGAGTCAGATAGAAGAAAAAGTAATTTCTGAGATTGCTGATGCAATTGCTCAAGGTGATTCCGTAATCTATGACGCTACCAACGCCAAGCGTGTATGGCGGATGGATTTGTTGATGAAGCTAAATTCATCTGTTGCTTGCCTTGGACAACATGGGGAAGAGATTCTGTGGATGGGGTTGTATTTGCAAACTCCTTTGGCAACTTGTAAGAAATGGAATCAACAGCGCACCCGACAAGTTCCAGATATGATAATTGAGAATATGCACAAATCTCTGCAAGACTTTCCGCCAGTAGCAGCAGAGGGATTTGCATCTGTCAGAGAAATTGATGTCACCTCTCCCAAGTTCGACATTCATAAAATTCCAACCCAAATCCAACAGCTTTCTCGTACTCTTACCAACCGCGCTAATCGTAATCACCACATTACTTTACACGGTTACAGTAAGCTGCTGGATTTTGAGCGCTTGATGCATTTAATTTCTCTAATTATTCGCTATCCAGGAATTGGGAATCTGCAAACCACTCACCCTAGTTTGCTGGAAAGCATTTTGGGTAATGCTCCTCTGTTTGCAAGTTCCTTAGAGGAAGTTACCGCTTTCATGAATAAATTATACGGTACTATTTACGCTAATAAAAATGCCATCGGATCTGATTTACACTGGTTACAACAAAATTCCCTCATTGGAGCCAATAGTATTGCCCCTTCTTCTGGCATTACCGTACCACCCGATTACTCCATTACTCTATCAACTTTTGTAACTCATGCTTATTCTGACTTCGACAGCTTTCGGAGGTTGATACAAATAATTCGCTTGATTCTCCACCACCCATTTTTGCAAGATACAGGGAAGGGAAGCTTACAAACGCTCGTGTCTAGACTCAAGGAAAAGGGGATTATCGATGGCGATGGTTTAGATACTGTCCGCAAGGACATTGAAAAGGTTCTCAAGCCTTATAAAATATTGCCAGAATTTCCCTTGAGAGATGGCTACTTTGTAGGGACAGCGATTTTCTCAACACATGAATTAACCAGAGTGTTTGATGTTCTCCAGTCTCAGGCTAAAAGCCTTGATGATCCTGTAGCACTGGAGATTTATGAAATATTTGCCACACGGATGGCAAAAAGTAAGTTAGGGGTAAATCGTGTGTATCCTGTGAGGGCGATTGCTAATCGTAGTATGATTGACCCAAAGTTTTTACCAACCGATGCTCTGTCTAAGAATTTAGAGCAATTGGAAGAGGCAATAGTTAAAGGACAATTACTGGAATTAAATCGCTTTTCTGGCGGCGGTAAGTTTGTTCTTGATGAAGAAAGTTTTTTCTTAGCATTTCCCTTGCAAATCGTTTTTTGTAACCAAGCGTGGTATTTAGGTTTTGAGTGTGAAGCCGGAAAGTATGCAGGACTGTTTCGGTTTGAGCGTTTGGATAGATTATTCATAGGTCAATTTCAAGGAAGATTCCGTTCTAAACAGGAACAAGAAAAATCATTACAGAAATTACAGAACCTCTCTGCTGCTAGCGCGGGGATTTTTTTGGGGTATAGTGCCAGTGACCAACGTCAGTTTCTCAGCCACGATAAACAAGAACGTTCTCAGGTTTGTGTAGCAGTGGAACTGTGGTTTAACGATGCTATGTTCCGGTTTATTACGGAAGGAACTAAAAGATTCCCTGCAAAACAAATGAAGATGTCTCCACCTGTAGAGGGCGGAAGATTAATGTTACCTAAGTCAATTTTCTGCCTCAAGAAAACCACAAATAAACAGTTTCCCAATCGCTTTCGGGTGGTACTGCCTACATGGTACTTGGATGATGTGGAGTTTCTGCGGTGGATTGTTGGTTTTGGCGGTAATGTTAAGGTAGTACAACCAGAGGAATTGGTAGCTAAGGTTAAGGGAATTGGTGAGGCGATTTTTAAAGTTTATCAGCAGTAATAAATAAAAACATATATTCCAAAATACTTTTAAAGGTCGGGATATTTACATCTCGACCTTTTTATTTAGAGAAATTCCACTCTCATTGGAGAAGCGACCTTCCTCCTTCGGTGCGCCCAAGTAGGCAGTGATTGGTTTCCATTAATTCCACTTCTCCGAAGAGAAGCGACAGGTACGCTTCTACGTAATTGGGCGCGATACGGATAAGTTTCCATTAATTCCACTTCTCCGAAGAGAAGCGACACAAATCCCTAGGTTAGTAAACAGATGGCTGTTTTGGCGCAGGTTTGGACTCTTGATGAGTTATATGACTATTTTATTAATGGCTATTGCTATGGTGCTTATGACCGAAAAGAACATCCAGCATTAGAAGGATTTTCTCCGTATGATCGATTTCATGCTGGACTTGCACATAGTGGCTCTCGCGCTCATCAAAAAATAATTTATGATGAGCAGTTCCGAATTTTAACTCTACCTTCAACGCTTAAAGGGACAGCGAAAGTCCAACCAAGTACAGGGGTAAGAATTAATCAGCAAGACTACTGGTCTATAGATGATTCATTTCTAAGACCCGATATTGAAGGTCAACAAGTACCTGTACGCTACGATCCATTTGACTATGGGACAGCCTATGCCTATATTCATGGGCATTGGGTTCGCTGTATTTCCAACCACTACAATAAATTTCAGGGTCACTCAGAGCGTGAAATAATGGTTGCTACTGAAATATTAAGACAAAAAAAATACCTTTTTAGTAAAAAAACTAGTTCTAAACCGGGAGAAATTGCCCAACTTCTAAAAGATGCAGAGCAGTAGGAGGAATTAAGGCTTCAAAGCCAGCGAGATTTAGCAGTTAAGGATGTTCGTGGCCTAATTGAAAATAAGCCAATTACTCAAACTTTTTCACCTGAAGAAATTAAATTGAAAAATTCAGATGACTTACTATGTGAGGAGCCTAATCATATAGAAAGCAATTTAAAAACAGATACTGAATTAAATAAAATTAATCCCTATCCTAATGAGGATTTATGGTAATGGTAGAACAACGTTTCTTTGATTTGGAACTTTTAAAAAAACCATCATTAGAAAAATTAGCATACTTCAAAGGCATAACTGTTCCTCATAGAAACCTCAAGGAAGTATTAAACGAACTTAAGGCAAATATCCTTGAACCTGCTGACACATCAGTATTTTTTGTGTTTGGCGTAACAGGTATTGGGAAGTCTACTCTAATAAAGCGGCTTCAAAAAATATTATTGGAGGATTTCTTAGAAGATTTACTGTCCAATCCTGGTCAAATTGGTGTTGCAAGTGTAGAGGCAAGTTCACCATCACAAGGGAAATTTAACCACTCAGACTACTATATACGAGCTTTGGAATCACTAAATGAGGTATTGATTAACTACAAAGTTGACTATGGTATTTTTGAGACTGAAAGAAGTTATGATTCAAAATCGATTGTTCCAACTGTAATTAAGAACACTTCTACTTTACGCCGTGCTATGGAAAAGGTATTTATCAACCGCCAGTTGAGAGTTTTCATAGTAGATGAAGCACAACACTTATTTGCAACGGCAGGCGGACACCAGTTACTTAACCAAATGAATTGGATTAAATCGATTGCTAACTTTACAAAAACGATACACATTTTGGTTGGCACTTATGAACTACTAAACTGTTCTACTATAAGTGGACAGATAGGTAGGCGTAGTCAGGACATCCATATTGCTCGTTACCACGAACTTCTTCAGGAAGACGTTATCGAATATAGCACGGTAATACAGACTTTGCAGCGTCATTTACCATTGCTAGAAGAGCCACAGCTTGAAACGCAGTGCGAGTATCTTCTTCAGTACTCTATTGGCTGTGTGGGAATGCTTAAAAGTTGGTTGGTTCGTGCCTTACGTATTTCTATTGAAGAGAATGCTACAACTCTGACATTAAAGCATCTTAAAAAGGCTGAATTCTCTGCTTCACGACGAAAACAAATCCTTGAGGAAGCAGAAGCAGGCGAAAAGCGTTTACAAAGTGATGATAAGTCAGATTCTGCTGCTAGCTTGCAAAGACAGCAGAATACTAATCCGAATTTACAAAGTCAAGGTGTAGGGAACCGAAGGCCAAAACGAGATTTAGTAGGGGGAAATTAGTATGGCTCTTGATAAGAATGATACTTATGAATTGTGGAATTTAGAACCGCCCTTTGTTTCAAAGCACAGCCATTTGTTTCACTTGAAACCAATTGGTGTGGGAACAGCTAATGTTGAGAGTTTGACTAGTTATATTGCTAGGCTTGCTGAAGCTCATAGCATCACAGTAGGACGTTTAGTTTGTGCTGAAATTGCTCCCAGCTTAAAAGAAAGCTACATTTTCAATCCTAAATACAGTGATATGAGTAGAGTATGCAGCTCTGCGTTTACTAAATCGCTGAATGGACAATGTTTAACAGCTGCTACCGTAGTTGAGGTTCTTGAAAACCTAACACAACGTAATGACCTACACTTTCTGACAATGCTCACATGGACTGATGTTATTTCTCAAAAGTACTTGCTTCATCCCAAAAAGGCTTGGTGTCCCTTTTGTTACCAGGAGCGGTTTGAAGCAAAACAGGTAGTATACGAACCATTGATTTGGGCATTAAATGTAGTAGAAATTTGTCCACATCACCATTGTCGTTTGCATACTCAATGTCCTTATTGCTACAAACAACTTCCTTTATTGTCAGGCAATTACCGTTCAGGTTACTGCTCAAGATGTCAAAGTTGGCTAGGACTTTCCTCAGAACTTAAAACATTTAAGAATAGTCAGTTTCTTTCAGAAGAAGAACTTGAGTTGCAATTAAAGGTATTAGACAACGTTGGAGAATTACTTGCTATTGCGCCAGATATATTATTTTACCCACCCTCAGATAATATCAAAAATGTTATTTCTGTTTATATAAATCAGTTAACTAAAGGAGATTTATCAGAATTCGCTCAATTACTTGGTCTTTCTCCACATTCTTTAAATAAATGGTATAGAGGAAAGGCAATACCCGAGCTAAATAAACTATTGGAGATATGCTTTTATTTACAAACGCCATTAGTTGACTTTCTCATGGCAATTGAAGTCAGTGCTGCAAGTAATGACATACCAATACAGCCTCAAACTCCTAAAAAACGTAGTACACAGACCCTTTGCAGTAATCCTTCTTTGTTGGAGGAGGTAGAACAAGTATTACTTGCAGCCCTTGAAGAATCTCCACCACGTTCTTTATATCAAGTAGTTAAAAATTTAAAAAATATAACACGTAGTTCTGTTAGGAGGTATTTCCCTAATTTATGCTGCCAGATATCAGAGCGATACTCCGCTTCTCGAAAACCTAATCACCAAAAAATACGACAAGTACTTTTATCTGTAGTGAATAATGGTGAATATCCACCGCCATCTGTAGTAGTTATTGCTAAACGAATAGGAATTTGGAGGAAGACTTTATACAAGGAATTTCCAGATTTATGTGAAAAAATTTCGGAGCAACACTCTTGTTATATTAAATTGCGTCAGCTTGAACGAATTGAAAAAATTAAACAAGAGGTGCGCCAAGCCGTATTGAAACTCCACAATAAAGGGATAAAACCTCATTCCAGATATGTTAGCGAACTTTTAATTAAGCCAGGATTAATGCACGATAAAAACGCTATTGCTGCATTCCATGAAGTACGACGCGAACTGGGATATGAGTAAGATGGCAACGTTAATTAATAAAACAAAATCAACAATAGCAGTTATCATTTATAAATAATTTTTTTTATCAGCAAAATTTAGCTTATGCAAAATAAGAATTTGTTTAAAGGAACTTAAACATTTTTGAAGGATAAACAAGCCTCAAACCCATGCAGGGTAAGGATAATACACGAGTGATCAAAAATAGCTGAAACCTAGACATATCAATAAACTAAGCAAAATGATGTCAAAGTCCTTCTGTACAAAGATTGAGGATATTTTTTGTCTAAGTCCCATTCAGAGCATCAACTATGTTAAGTGATTCCTCAAGTATTCATGAATTATGGGATTTAGAGAAACCAATAATTCCAGAACGTAGTTGCCTTCATCATCTAAATCCAGTAGGTGTTGGGTCTCCATTGGTGGAAAGTTTAACAAGCTATGTTGCTCGTCTGGCAAAATCTCACAATGTATTTCTGGGGGTGTTAATTTCCAGAGAGCTTGCGCCGTTAATAGAAAAAGTATATGTCAAAACCAGCGCTGGCATGGGTTTACGTGCTTTGTTTAACCGTGCTACAGCTTTAAACGGCACAGGAATTATGGCTAAGGATTTTGTACAAGCACTTGAAAAACTAACTTTGCAAAAAAACTTACAGTTTCTTACCTTGCTTTTTTGGGCAGATGTTATTCTACCAAAAGAGTTGTTTCGAGATAATAAAAGCTGGTGTCCAGTTTGTTATCAAGAGTGGAATTTCTCGCAAAAAGAAATTTATGACCCTTTGCTTTGGACAATAAGTATAGTTAAATTTTGTCCTCAGCATAATAAATTCCTTTGTGAGCGGTGTCCTAACTGTCAGCAAAAAATATCACTCCTAACTTGGAAAACTCAACCAGGGTACTGCTCAAATTGTGGTGGATGGTTGGGTAAAAATTCATCTACCACTTCATATATTGAATCTCTTGACAGCAAATATTTGTCTAAAAAGGAGTTGCAGTGGGAAACTTGGGTAGCACAGGTCATTGGAGAATTAATTGCTAGTACCCCATATTTGGCATCTCCACCACTAAAAGAAAACATTTCCAAATCTCTTGGTAGAGCTATAGAGATAGTCACAGATGGTAATATAGCTGCTTTTGCTAGTCTAATTGAACTACCAAAGAACACAGTATGGATGTGGCAAAGGGGGAAAGCTTTACCGCAAGTTGATCTCCTTCTAAAAATCTGCCACTTTCTCGGAGTAAGCTTATTAGATTTTCTAACATCAGAAGATATTGGTAATTTGGTTAAGACAATCTTAAACCCATCTCAACAGCGATCGCGTGGGACAAGAATATCCCCGAAATCATTTGACTCCGAGCAAGTGCAAGATGCTTTACTAGCCGTGCTTGCAAATGACGAGATCCCCCCATTAACAATGAAAGAAGCTGCTCAACGTCTTGGATACGATAGAAGAACCATTTTTCAACATTTTCCGGAATTATGCCGCGATATTTCCGCCAAATACCTTAATTACCGCAAAGCATTACGTCTGAAAAATATAGAACTGTCTTGCAAAGAAGTTCAAGAAATTGCAGTCATACTGTGCAACAAGGGAGTATATCCTACAGAAAAACTTGTATCTAAGTCTATGACTAAGCCTGGATACTTAAGATACAAAGGAGTCCGTGCTACATTGCAGCAAGCACAAAGTAATTTTCCAGGATAGGCAGATTTAGAACTCAATCGGGTGAAAACGTGGTTTAATTCAATATCCACTTTTTCAACCATAAGTTTGCCGCAGGTGTTTTCAAGCATAATGTTGCCGTTGCGGCAACATTATGCTTGAAATCACAACATGAGCCTAAAGCTTTGCTATATATTAAGTGGGCGATACTGGATTTGAACCAGTGACCCCATCCGTGTGAAGGATGTGCGCTACCCCTGTGCTAATCGCCCAAGACTTTTTATATTATAACTTACTCAGATTTACGGTTGTAAAAATACATTTAAACAAGCTGTAAGCTCAATGCTAGCTGTTGCTCTTTGCATAGCCAGGTTTTATGAATAGTTTTGTAAGACAGACATCTTGTCCGTCCAAATTATACCAGATAAAGTGTTTCAGTGCGATCGCCTGATTGTCGCAGATGGTAAAAATCCTTTTAATAGTAGGGAATCTTGGCCTTGCGCCCTGGAGATGCGATGTTTTTTTAACTGGAAGTCCCTTATGTCTTAGACAAATTACTACGTATCTAAGCTCTGAGTGCAGGGGTCACTGAAGATTGATTTCTTTAGTTTATCTAAAGTCGTATCTAAGTTCTCAAATTACCTTTCTAAGATAGAAGCAGCAACTATGAGTTGCCATACACGATACCCAATTAACAGCTAGTAGCTGCGGAGAACATAAAAATGGCTAAAGCGCCAGAATCTTTAGACTTATCTACCTACGACGCTACAGACAAATCCCTCGATCGTGATTGTACAACCTTATCCCGTCACGTCCTCCAGCAACTTCAGAGTTTTTCGCCAGATGCACAGGATTTAAGTGCGCTGATGAATCGCATCGCCTTAGCAGGCAAACTGGTTGCTCGTCGCATGAGTCGCGCTGGTTTAATGGAAGGCGTTCTGGGATTTACTGGGGAAGTTAATGTGCAAGGAGAATCCGTCAAAAAGATGGATGTTTATGCCAATGATGTATTTATCTCGGTTTTCAAGCAAAGCGGCTTAGTCTGTCGCCTAGCTTCTGAAGAAATGGAAAATCCCTACTACATCCCGGAAAATTGCCCCATTGGTCGCTATACCCTGCTGTATGACCCAATTGATGGCTCATCCAACACTGATAATAATCTCAGCTTAGGTTCTATTTTCGCCATTCGCCAACAAGAAGGAACTGATAGCGATGGTAAGGCAACTGATCTCCTCAGCAACGGACGGAAGCAACTGGCTGCCGGATACATCCTGTATGGTCCCAGCACGATGCTGGTCTATACTATAGGTAAGGGCGTTCATTCTTTTGTCCTTGATCCCAGCTTAGGCGAATTTATTCTCACAGAAGAAAATATTCGGATTCCTACCCACGGGTCTGTTTACAGCGTGAATGAGGGTAACTTCTGGCAGTGGGAAGAATCAATTCGAGAATATATCCGCTACGTTCATCGCACAGAAGGTTACAGCGCTCGTTATAGCGGTGCAATGGTGAGCGATATCCACAGAATTTTGGTTCAAGGCGGCGTGTTTCTCTACCCAGGCACAATTCAGAACCCAGAAGGGAAATTGCGCTTGCTTTATGAAACCGCTCCTCTAGCCTTTTTGATTGAGCAAGCAGGCGGTCGTGCCACTACAGGACTGGTAAATATCTTGGATGTGGTACCAAAAAAACTGCATCAGCGCACACCTTTAATTATTGGTAGTAAAGAGGATGTAGCAAAGGTGGAGTCTTTTATTCAAAACGGCCACTAGAAGACAGTCACAAAAGCATCAAGGATGCATCTAGCATCTGCCATTAATTAAACGTTAATCATGGTGATTTAGGATTGGGAATACAGAATAGCACTTCTTGAAGATGTATTAAAGATTATCTCAGCTGGCGGATGCAATAAGTGATTGGCAACGCCACAATTCAAAAGTAACCATCAGTTGATGGGTTTTACCAACTTCACTACGAAACATCACTATACAGGACTGAAACAAATTAGAGCTATGGCTACCAATCATCTACTGGAAATTAAGCAATACGGTCAAAGTATCTGGATGGATAATCTGACCCGTGACATTATTCAATCAGGCGAACTCAAAGACATGGTTGAAAATCAAGGGATCTCTGGGATTACCTCTAACCCAGCAATCTTTGAAAAAGCGATCGCTGGTAACGTTATTTATGATGCCGATATCGAAGCCGGAGTTCGTGCTGGCTCACCGACATACAAAATTTACGAATCGCTGGTTTTTGCAGATATCCGTAATGCCTGTGATATTTTACGCCCTGTTTTTGAAGCCTCGAATAGACTAGATGGTTATGTGAGTATCGAAGTCCCACCAACCATCGCCCATGATACTGAAGCAACAATAAAGGAAGCGCGGCGTTATTTCCAAGAAGTTGGTCGGGAAAATTTGATGATTAAAATTCCCGGAACAGAGCCAGGCTTACCAGCAGCAGAACAGGTAATAGCCGAAGGGATGAATGTCAATATTACGCTGCTTTTTTCTATAGAAAGCTACAAAAACACAGCTTGGGCTTATATTGGTGGCTTAGAAAAACGGCTGGCTGAAGGTAAAGACATCAGTAAAGTTGCTTCAGTCGCCAGCTTCTTCCTCAGCCGGATCGATAGTAACGTTGACAGCAAAATTGATGCTAAGTTGAAAAAAGGCGTTGATGATATTACCGTGGAAGCAAAGCTAAGAGCTGTTAAAGGGAAAGTAGCGATCGCTAACGCTAAGATTGCGTACCAAGAATACAAGAAAATCATTGAGAGCGATCGTTGGAAAGCCTTGGCAGCAAAAGGGGCTACAGTACAGCGGCTACTTTGGGCTAGTACCAGCACCAAAGACCCCAACTACCGCGACGTGATGTATATCGAGGAGTTGGTTGGCCGGGATACCGTTAACACCGTACCACCAGCGACCATTAAAGCTTGTGCCGATCATTGTAACGTGAGCGATCGCTTAGAAACGGATGTAGATAATGCCTACAGGCTGATCGAAAACCTCAAAGATCCCGACATCAACATCGATCTCGATGCTGTAATGGATGAACTGTTAGATGAAGGTATTGACAAGTTCATTCAGCCCTTCCAGTCCTTGATGAACTCTTTAGAAGACAAAATCAAGGTATTGTCACCAGTGTAGGGGCTAGGGACTGGGGACTGGGGACTGGGGACTGGGTGACTGGTAAACAATTTTCCTAATACTAAACCCCCAATACCCAATACCCAATATCCAATACCCAGTCCCTAATACCCAGTCCCCAATCTCAAAATCCAAAATCCAAAATCCAAAATTGCTATGGTTAGTCTGCTAGAAAACCCCTTGCGCGTTGGTCTGCAACAACAAGGGATGCCCGAACCCCAGATTATAGTCATTTTTGGCGCTTCTGGTGATCTCACCTGGCGCAAACTAGTGCCAGCACTTTACAAATTGCGGCGAGAACGGCGTATTCCCCCAGAAACTACCATTGTCGGTGTGGCACGTCGAGAGTGGAGCCACGATTACTTCCGTGAACAGATGCAAAAAGGCATGGAAGAGGCACATCCTAATGTCGATTTAGGGGAACTTTGGCAAGACTTCTCTCAAGGTCTGTTCTACAGTCCTGGGGATATAGACAATCCCGAAGGCTACCAGAAACTGAAAACCTTATTGAGTGAATTAGACGAAAAACGGGGCACGCGAGGTAATCGCATGTTCTATCTCTCCGTTGCTCCCTCATTTTTTCCCGAAGCAATTAAGCAGCTAGGAAGCACCGGGATGCTAGAAGATCCCTACAAACACCGTCTAGTAATTGAAAAACCCTTTGGTCGGGATTTGGCTTCTGCCCAAAGTCTTAACCAAGTGGTACAGAAATATTGCAAAGAAAACCAAGTATACCGCATTGACCACTACTTAGGTAAAGAAACAGTCCAGAATTTGCTGGTATTTCGTTTTGCCAATGCGATTTTTGAACCGTTGTGGAATCGTCAATTTGTTGACCATGTGCAAATTACCGTGGCAGAAACCGTAGGCGTAGAAGACCGGGCTGGTTACTATGAAAGCGTCGGCGCACTAAGGGATATGTTGCAAAACCACTTAATGCAACTTTACTGCTTAACGGCGATGGAAGCACCGAACGCAATGGATGCCGACAGCATCCGCACAGAAAAAGTGAAGGTACTCCAAGCTACTCGTTTAGCTGATGTTCACAATCTGTCGCGGTCAGCAGTCCGTGGTCAGTACAGTGCTGGCTGGATGAAGGGTCAAGCAGCGCCAGGGTATCGGACAGAACCAGGCGTTAACGCCAACTCCACCACACCCACTTATGTAGCGATGAAGTTTTTGGTAGACAACTGGCGATGGAAAGGTGTTCCTTTCTACTTGCGTACCGGAAAGCGGATGCCGAAAAAAGTCAGTGAAATTTCGATTCACTTCCGCGAAGTTCCGTCTCGGATGTTCCAATCTGCCGCCCAACAGGTAAACGCCAATATTTTAACGATGCGGATTCAGCCAAATGAAGGTATTTCCCTGCGTTTTGATGTCAAAATGCCAGGGGCAGAATTCCGCACCCGTGCCGTTGATATGGACTTTAGTTATGGTTCCTTTGGCATCCAAGCAACATCCGATGCCTACGATCGCCTATTCCTTGATTGTATGATGGGCGATCAAACATTGTTCACACGGGCGGACGAAGTAGAAGCAGCTTGGCAGGTAGTAACGCCAGCCCTTTCTGTTTGGGATGCACCCGCCGATCCAAATACTATTCCCCAGTACGAAGCCGGTACTTGGGAACCAGCAGAAGCAGAATTCTTAATTAACCAGGATGGCCGTCGCTGGCGCAGACTTTAGCAAGTTACGAGTGATGAGTTAGGAGTGATAAATTATGAGTAATGAGTGATGAATTATAACTTATGAGTTTTTGAGTTAACAATTTCAGTTTTCTAACTCCTAACTTTCATCTCCTAACTCTTAACTCCTAACTCCTAACTACTAACTCCTAACTTATTCAACAAACAAAGCTGACAACTTAAAATTACTATGCCTCAAACTTCTACAATTTTTTCACTCCAGGCACCAAAAGATATTTCGCTTAACGAAATAGATACGGAACTGAATCAAATTTGGCAAAGCTACGGCATTACTGGCGATGGCAATGGACTTCCCAGTGCTACTAGGGCAACAACATTTACTTTAGTAGTCTACGAACCAGAAGAAACTCAATATTTGTTGGCTGCTTTGGGATTTTACAACGGCCCAATTGATGGGATTTTAGGGCCACAGATGGCAGCAGCATTGCGGGAAGTGCAAAAAAAACATAGTCTGCTACAAACTGGAACAGCAACACTAGAAACTCTAGCTGTATTACGAGAAGAATTTGCTAAAGTTCAGCGAAACGGATCTGGAGGAGAACATCCCGGTAGTGGGATCTTAAATAATAGCGCCAGCCCCAGAATTGCTGATGAAATTGCCCTCCGTAACCCCTGCCGCATCATTGCACTATTTCCCATTACTGGCGAAGATCAAGGGGTTAAAGCTCAAGTTTCTGCCTATTGCCCCATCCAAAAGCAATCGTCAAGGACACTTGTCTGCTGTGAATATATTACTCTCAGTGGTACTGCTGCTGCCTTAGAACGGATAGGGGGCATGATTCCAGCATTGTTGATTGGCGGTTTACCGAAGTTTCTCTGGTGGAAGGCAACACCAGACCCTAACAACGGTCTATTTAAGCGCCTAGCAGAAGTCTGCAATAATGTCATTGTAGATTCTTGCAACTTTAATACCCCAGAAAATGATTTACTCCACTTACAAGAGTTGGTAGAAACGGGTGTACCTTTAGCTGATTTGAACTGGCGTCGCCTCGCGTCATGGCAGGAATTGACAGCTGAGGCCTACGATTCTCCTCAGCGTCGCGTCGCCCTCAAAGAAATTGACCGCGTTACCATTGATTACGAAAAAGGCAATCCCGCCCAAGCTTTGCTATTTTTGGGCTGGTTGGCAAGTCGGCTGGAATGGCAGCCAGTTTCTTATGAAAAGGAAAGCGGTGATTATGACATCACTCGCATCCGTTTTATTGCTCAAGAGCAGCGACAAGTAGAAGCAGAGTTAGCAGGAGTTCCAGTTGCTGATGTGGGCGATATTATCGGCGACTTGATTGCCTTGCGCCTTAGCTCGACAAATCCTCAGGCAGACTGTGGTACAGTTATCTGCTCGGAAACTGGTGGTTGTATGCGAATGGAAACACACGGTGGTGCCCAATCCGCCGGTCTGTTTCAACAGGTGACTTCACTTTCGGAACAAAAGGCGGAAGCATTGCTAAGTCAGCAGGTGCAACGCTGGGGCCGCGAGTCATTGTTTGAAGAAAGTCTAGGAGTGACAGCGAATATTTTCAAATTGGCTAATTAAAAGTTAGGAATTAGGAAAGACGCGATTAATCGCCTCTGTACAGGAGTTAGGAGTTATAATTCATAACTTCTCACTCTCAACTCCTAACTTTTTTATGTCTGTAATTATTGCTGGAGAACGTAGTGGGGTGGGCAAGACAACAGTTACGCTCACCCTTTTAGCATCTTTACGTCGTCGCGATCGCCTGGTGCAATCTTTCAAGGTAGGCCCAGACTACATTGATCCGATGTTTCATCAACACGTAACCGGTCGTGCTTGTCGGAATTTAGACCCAGTACTGACTTCTGAAGCCTACGTTCAGCAATGTTTTGCCCTTCATAGTCAAGTGAGTGAATATGCCCTAGTGGAAGGGGTAATGGGATTATTTGATGGAATTGGACATGGGCAAGAAAAGCAAAAATCAACTGATTTTGCGAGTACAGCGCACATCGCACGGCTTTTAGATTTGCCTGTGGTATTGGTGATTGATTGTAGTCGTTTATCTGGTTCTGTAGCTGCGATCGCTCACGGCTACCAGTCTTTTGATCCCCGAATTAAAATAGCTGGGGTGGTACTAAATCGAGTCGGAAGCGATCGCCATCTCTCTTTACTAAAAGATTCCCTAGAACCCTTACAATTACCTGTTCTCGGCGTGCTGCGGCGTCAAGATAACATCACAATTCCCGATCGCCATTTGGGTTTAGTACCCACAGCAGAACTCCCAGAACTCAACGCTTTAATTGATCGCCTCGCTGATTTAGGAGACACCTGCTTCGATTGGCAACGCTTATTACCTTTGTTAAAATCAAAACCTCTCCTTCATCCCCCTCATCCCCCTTATCCCCCCTCCTCTATCAAGATTGCAGTAGCCCGCGATCGCGCTTTTAATTTCTACTACCAAGACAATCTCGATTTGCTGCAAAACCTTGGTGCAGAATTAGTTTTCTGGAGTCCTTTAGAAGATGCTGGCATCCCAAAAGATGTGCAAGGAATGTATTTTGGCGGTGGTTTCCCAGAAGTTTTTGCCCAGCAATTAGCAGAAAATACCAGCGTTCGTGATGCAGTGAAAACAGCAATTCTGAAAGGAATGCCTACAGTTGCCGAATGCGGAGGATTGATGTATTTATGTGAGCAAATTATCGATTTTGAGGGTAAATCTTGGTCGATGGCGGGAGTTTTACCCACATCTGCTGTGATGGGTGGGCGTTTAACTTTGGGCTATCGTCGTGCAGTAGCTTTGCAAGATAATCTTTTAGTGAAGACAGGTACAACTGTTTACGGACATGAGTTTCATCGTTCCCTTTTAACCTCAACTCCCACTCAGCCCCTATTTGAAACTTCTCGCTACGATTGTGAGGAAAATATGGGATGCGAGGGATGGGGTTTATCGGCAAATGTTTATGCTTCTTATGTTCATCTCCACTGGGGAGTAAGTGGAGAGATACCACAACGGTTTATTAAGCGATGTAAAAGTTAGTTAGTTAGTAAGTGAAGTCTTATATCAAGTTCGGATGATTATTTACAGCAGATTGCAAGTTAATGAAGTACAAAAATACCCCTCCCTAACCCTCCCCTTTCTAAGGGGAGGGAAGTAGATTGGGAATTTCCCCCCAATACATCGGGGAGCCACTGCGTTGCGGTGAGGCAGTCCAGTCTTGGGGGTTTCCCCCATGAGGAACTGCTGAACCCGAAGGGAGGTTCCCTCCGTTGTAGCAAGTGGCGTGGGATTAAGGGGGGTAAGGATGTACTTCATTTAGATGCAAAATGCTGTATCATAAAATCTGGCGTTGCTGAATCATGGGATAATTTTGCCCAATTTGGAACGGATTTTCAATGGTTTCAACCGCTAATTCATCTCGCATTTATGCAACGCCTAAATTTGCTATAGCAAGGGACTGGGGACTGGGTGAAAAGCCTTTTTGTGTTTAAGTTTTATCATCTGTTAATGTCCTAACCACCTTGACTGTTGCTATAACATTTGTAAACACTACCATTATTAATATCTATTTCAGTTTTAAAAAGGTTTTCAAAAGTATAAAGATTAAAAATTGTCTGATGTTCTCGATACTGATGATTGTCTCTACAACTTACCTGAATATCATCAATAGACCAGTTGGCAAAACCAATTCCCTTACAGCTCTTTAAAATTATCCGTATTCCAGGCATTTGGGTTGTTCCTGTTCTCCAACCTTTGGAAGTAATGTAATAGGAGAAAATTCCTTTAAATTGATTATCAGCGAATTTGATTAGTGTCAATTTCATGTCATCCAAAACAAAATGTTCTTGACCTCTATCAAGTATATTGCTAAAGATACATCTATCATTCCATTTATTAAATTTACTGAATGGGTCTGGAGTTTCTACAGGTTTAGAACGTTCTAACCTCTCATAACAAGAAGTTGTCGCTTGTTCTTGAATAGTATTCATCTTAATTTCACATCCATCTGCTAAAAGTGTTGAGATAAACGACTGTAATCGTACCCCAATGATGTGTTATGTCGATAATATTCTTAATAAGTTGCTATAAATTAACGTGAGTTCGACACATTCATATCGTCATTCAATCTGCGAATCAGACGGGATAACTCACGAATGATATTCACCGCAATTTCGGGAGTTTCTTCGATCGCATCATAAAGTTGCTCTTGCGTCAGTTCTAAAAATTCGCAAGGTTCCAAAGTCGTTGCGGTGGCGGAACGAGGTTGAGTATCAAATACTGCCATCTCACCAAAGTATTTTCCCTGTTCTACCTCTGCAAGTTGTTTATTGCCGATGTGAACTTTAACTCGACCTGATACGACAATGTAGAGCGATCGCCCTTCTTCTCCTTGGCGAAAAATTGTGTAATTAGCTGGAAATGACAGTTCGTTCATCACTGAAGTGAGCCGCACTATAAAATCATCCCGCAATTCCTTAAAAATTGGGACTCGCCGGACAAATAATAAACGGTCAACACTAGTTAGCATAATTACAAGTTAAACATCAAACATTACTGTACATTTTCAAACTGAAGCCACGAGATTAGTCATATTAACCGATGTTTAGCACTAGCTGCCAAGAATATCTTAAGGCTTTAGCGACAGAAATCCACTTAGTATGTCTTCAATAGGAGCGATCGCTCTTAAACTTTTCAGATCCAAACTCAGTATCAGGTGTGACCAACTGCTACTCTTTCCTATGCGGTTTAAGAGTGTTACAGCCCCTGTTAGACCTCCATCCCGCCAATTTCTATGTAATGACATTTTTAAAACGAAGATTTTTATCACATTTAATATGTCATACCGTTTCACTTTAATAAAGTAAGCACTTTCGCGATATTTACAACAAGCTGCCTTTTCTCTCACCCTCATAATAATAGGACTTACGCCCACTCTACAAATTCTTCTCTACCAGACGCTGCGCGTTGGTGTCAGCCTCTGGCAGAGATGGCGATAGCCTGCGACAAGCCACTACGTGTCTACGACAAATTAAGCTTCCTGTGATGGGTTGTTTTTTTAACTGGAAGTCCCTATGCCGATCGCTTTGGGGACGCTTCAAATCTGCGCCATGCCCCCATCAACGAAGAGTTCGATGCCGTTGACAAAGCTGCTGTCATCGGATGCAAGGAAGACGACAGCTTTAGCAATCTCGTCTGGCGTGCCCACCCGCCCAAGGGGGATATTCTCAGCCTGACTTGCTACAAATTCCTGCACCTGCTCCTCGCTCAGTCCCAGGAGATTGTAGCCAGGAGTAGGCACGACACCAGGGCTGATGGCATTGACACGAATCTTGCGCTCTTTGAGGTCGAGTGTCCAGTTCCGGGCAAATGATCGCACGGCGGCTTTGGTAGCGCTGTAAACGCTGAACGCTGGGGTGCCCTTGATAGAAGTAATCGAAGCATTGAGGACAATCGAAGCCCCCTCTGGCAACAAAGGTAATGCCTTCTGCACAGTGAAAAGCAGACCTTTGACGTTGGTGTTGAAGGTTTTGTCAAAGTGTTCTTCGGTAATCGATCCGAGCGGGGCAAGTTCCCCACTTCCAGCATTGGCGAAGATGATATCAAGGCGACCTTTCTCTTGCTCAATCGTGGTGTAAAGGCGATCAAGGTCTGCTAGATTTGAGGCATCGCTCTGAACGCCCGTGACGTTTTTACCGATCTCTTTGACGGCGGCATCAAGTTCACTTTGACGACGACCTGTGATGAAGACATATGCACCTTCGGCGACGAATTGCTTGGCAGTGGCAAGACCGATGCCGCTGGTGCCACCTGTAATCAGCGCGATTTTTTCTGAAAGCTTCTGTGACATAGTGATGTTTTTTTTGAATTAGGTTTAGGGATTAGCAAGTCTAGATTACATATCGTTCAAGCTGTAAAGCCACCATCAATCTTCAGGTTGGCACCAGTGACAAAGGCGGCTTCAGGACTGGCGAGATAGGAAACCAAGCCAGCAACCTCATCGCTCTGTCCGTAGCGACCGAGGGCAATTATCTTTTTCAGCCCATCGGCAAAGTTCCCTTCTGCCGGGTTCATATCGGTCTCAATCGGGCCAGGTTGAATGTTGTTGACGGTGATGCCGCGAGGTGCAAGATCGCGGGCGAGACCGCGAGTAAAGCTGGCGATCGCTCCCTTAGTCAACGCATAGACCGAAGTCCCAGCAAAAGCGGTGGAATCACTGCTGACGCTCCCAATCATGATGATCCGTCCACCCTCACCCATGTGGCGAATCGCCTCTTGAGTTGCCACGAAAACGCCCTTGATGTTCACCGCGACGAGTCGGTCAAACTCATCCATCGAGAACTGGTCGATTAAAGCAACAGCGAGAACTCCAGCGTTGTTTACGAGGATGTCGAGGCGACCTAAAGTGTTGACTGTCTCGGCGACGGCGTGTTTCACCGCTTCAACATCGGCACTGTCAGCGCGGATTGCCAAGGCTTTTCCACCTGCCGCTTCGATGGCAAGCACCACCTCGTCGGCTTTTTGGGGCGAACTAGTGTAGGTGAGGGCGACTGCTGCGCCATCGTGGGCGAGACGTTTAGCGATCGCTGCCCCTAAACCGCGTGAACCGCCCGTAACCAATGCAACTTTACCTGCGAGTGTTTTTCCCATAATTTGCTCCACTGAGCATAATAGTTGCCAATCAAGATTTATTTACCAATCGGTACAAAAAGTATCCCCTGATTAAATCTTGCTGTCAAGGAAGTTTTATACTTAAAGGTATGGAAACGAGAAAGTCTCATAGAGTACAGGGACGTCCTCGCGCTTTTGATATCGACGAAGCTTTAGAGCAAGCTTTGCAGATATTCTGGCGCAAGGGCTATCTGGGAACATCCCTTACGGATTTAACAGAGGCGATGGGTATTAACCGTCCGAGCCTCTATGCTACCTTTGGCAACAAAGAAACTTTATTCCGCAAGGTGCTTGATCGCTATAGTGAGAGGCAAACAGCCTACCTTCGTGAGGCACTTGAGGAGCCAACTGCACGTAGAGTCATCGAGCGGATGATGTATGGTGTTGTTGACTTACTGACTAATCCGTGCAATCCCTCAAAATGTCTCTTTGCACTGAGTATGCTTTCATGTCGAGATCAGAAAGATCCGCTCCATCAAGAATTGGCAGAACGCCGAGTCTTAGGCGAGATTGCAATACGCGATCGCTTCGAGCGTGCTTTATCAGAAGGTGACTTGCCGTCTGATATTGATCCTGCTACCCTTGCTCGTTTTGTCGTAACTGTCAACTTTGGAATGTCCGTCCAAGCAGCGAGTGGAGCCAGTCGCGCCCAACTTCTAGAGGTTGTTCAGACGGCATTGCGAGCCTGTCGAATTTAAGGGATTAGCAAAAAAATAAATGGTCAGAAAAAATCAAGGCAGTCTGTAAAAGATAAATCAATTCACGCTGGTCAAATTGCTTGCTTTTTGCACAGTCAGGAGTTGATTTAGGAAGGAAGCAGTCCCCTTGGAAACTACTTCCTCCACTTTTTCTTTGATTATCATTCTTATCTAGATTATGCAGCTTTATTTAATCATTTTTGGGTCATTTATTTTTTTTGTAGTCCCTAAAGTTATTAATCACTTTTATTTATCGTTTTAAAAAACAAGAGTATTTGCTCTTATTTGGTTGCAAGCCATAATATTGACTTCATGAGCTCCCAAGGTACCTTGCTGAGAAATAAAAATACCAATTTGATTGGAGGCGTAGTTTACCGCCGTAGGCATCGCCTCTAAAAACTGGGGAACTGGCTGATGACTAGCGAAGATCGGTTGTCGTTAGGTAAAACAGTCATAAAATCTCCTGAACTGCCCTCATTACCAGAAGCAGAGAAGGACTAAGACAAACAGCATTGAATTATCGTGAGCAAAAATTATGAGTTGGCTAATTAGTACATTTCTTATTGGAATCTCTACCGCTTTTGCAACCACCTTTGACGACAATTTATATTTGACAGCTTTCTTCGGAAAAGTCAATCGCAGCTTTCGTCCTAAGCATATTATTCTCGGTGAATTTCTGGGATTCACTACCTTAGTATGTGCTAGTCTCCCTGGTTTCTTCGGTGGTCTGATTATTCCAAGCAGCTGGATTGGTTTGCTAGGTTTGCTTCCCATCGCCATTGGTATCAGTAATCTCATCAGTCGAGATGATGAAACAGAGACAGTGCAAGCGGTGTCAGTTGACTTAACTCCTGCCAAATCTGGACGTCAGAAGAAATCACTATTAGCAACCATCCGCGATCCTCAAACTTACCGTGTTTCCGCAGTCACCGTTGCCAATGGAGGAAACAACATTGGGATCTATGTACCCTTGTTTGCCAGTACCAATCTTCCAAGTTTGGGGGTAATTCTGTGTGTTTGCTATTTCACTGTTGGGGTGTGGTGCTTACTCTCTTACTACCTGACTCGTAATCCTCTGCTGACTCCGGTTTTAACTCGCTATGGTCGAAAAATCTGCCCGTTTATCTTAATTTACTTGGGACTTTCTATCTTGATTAAAAGTGAATCATATCGACTTTTACCTAGTCTGGCAATGCTTTCCAATTAGGTATAAGGCGATGCCTACAGCGGTAAACTACGCCTACGGTGGGCGCTCCGTACCATCGCACCCGCTCTGAAAACTTGTTACCTGCCGATGCGATGCTAACGACAAGCCCTCCAAGTAACGCTACGCACAGTCACTACCACTAAAGATTTTTTAATCACTTGAATTTATCAATTTCAATCAAAATAATATTTGATGTTATCAATCAATTTATCTAAAGTGAGAAGAAAGCACATTATTGATGGCTCCTATAAAAGCAAGCTCACCACTACAAATCATAATTGGCAGGAACTAATGAATAAACCAAATCCAAAAAAATTAACTCAGTGGATTGTAACAGCAGTATTTCTGGTACTTATAGCAGGATTTTCCCTGCTTGACCAACAAGCAGTTAGAGCTTTAACACTAACACCATCCATACCTACGGAATCTAAACTAGGTCCAGTAATGCCTCCGGTTATATCGCCAATGGAGTCTGTAACTTCCCCGGTAATATCTCCGGTAATATCTCCGGTTGTATCCCCAATAGTGTCTGTAGCAGAAAACGTTAGACGTTTATTGCAAACTAATGAATGTGTCGGATGTAACCTGACTGGAGCAATGCTCAAGGATGTAAACCTGCAAGCGGCAAACTTGGAGGGTGCTAACTTACAAAATGCAGACTTAGAAAGGGCTAACTTGCAGGAAACAAACTTACAAGGGGCTAACTTTCAAGGAGCAGATTTAGGCAAGGTAAACCTTTTGGGAGCAAACCTGTTGGGAGCAAACCTATTTGATGCAGACCTAGAGAAAGCCAACTTGCTGGGGGCAAACCTACAAGCGGCTAACCTACAGGGCGCAGACTTGGAAAAGACAAATCTTACAAATGCAAACATGCAGGGGGTTAACCTGATGGGGGTTGATTTGGAAGATGCTATCAGACCGGAAGGATTCACTGTTCAGTAATTAAACTGAAGTTCTTTGGGAAAATTTAATAAAAAACCTCAAAAGCCTGATTCACTAATGAATACAGGCTTTATTTTAATATTTGAAGGAGCGCGGCGATCGCATATAGCAATCCTATCTGAGTTGTGAAAAATGTAGATAATGAAACGAACCGCCAAGGACGAGCCAGTGCGTTGGGCGGCTGTGCCGACTTGAAGCAACTGGCGTGCCAAGGACGCAAAGGGAAGAAAGAAGAAAGAGACATATAATTTTCACAAATGATTTAGGACTGCTATATATGACACCTACATTGATGAAGATTTACACTTTTAGTGGTGATGCAAAGTCCAAAAGTAGCAGACAAATGGGTTGTAGATGTCGCCACTCAAAGTGCTTTTCACTCGCAGTCTGATAATCCGCAACTTGGGTTAATAATTGTCGGAGCTGGCGATCGCCACAATAGTAGATAAAGGTACTTCGGCAAAATACTGTTGCTGAAATTGTTCTTCTCGGACAGCGGCTAAAAATCGTGCCACTGCTGCATCAGCAAAGCTTTCTGCACTATCGGTTGGATGCCAGCTAATTTGTAAATAAGGGTCTTGTCCTTTGACTGTGAACCCTAAAGATTTTAAAGCTTTGATTCCTACAAGTAAGGTTTGGTTGCTGATGCCGATTTTCTCTAAAAGTTGGACGCGGGTTACTAGTTGATTTGTACGACTGAGATATTTGGCAATTCCGACAAGAGTCAGCCAAATTTGATTGGGTGGTTGGTGGTTGGGTTTAGACCAAGCGATCGCTAATTGTTGCTGATTGTCAAGCACAGACGCAGAGCGGCTTGTTATTAGACATCGCCGCAACCATGTGCGTAAATTATCCCAATTAGTGGGACATTCTTCGATAATCAGTGCTGTTAGCGGTAGCAGGGCGTTTAGCCAGTCCTGAGTCCTGATTCCTGAGTGTTGCTGATTCCGTAAGTCTAAGATTAGTGGTGTTAGCGATCGCGGGGCGTTTAACCCATTTTGAGCATTGAGTGCTGAGTTAACACTGGGACGCACGGCAATTAATCTGATTTCATAACGTTTTTTGAAGGTGTTATAGTCTAGTTCGGCTATGCAATCACACCTTCCTCCAGGCAATTCATCTTTGTAATGTCCCCACCATAAACCAGGAAAAGCACTTATGCCGGAATCATCCCGAATATCAAACTCGGTTTTAATGTACTGTACCTTTTTGCCTTGCCAATCCTGCTGATTCCGATGCCAAGCATTTTCAAACCAGCAGTTTTGAATTAACAATTTCGGAACAGGATTACCCATTCCACAAGGTTCTAGCAGTTTCAGTTCCAAAAATAACTCTTTTCCCAAGTCTGCTACTGTTACCGTCAAGTCTGCTTGCACGGTAGGCGTTAGGGTTGTACTACCTAAATATTGCCGTAACTGCTGATTAATCGCTGCTGTAAATAAAGGAATGTTCTCTACCAACAAACTCAAACCTGCTGCAAAGGGATGTCCCCCAAAGCGATGTAACAAATGTGCTTGGTCTTTCACCAGTTGGTATAAATCGACGGAATTCACCGAACGAGCAGAACCACGGGCGAGGGGAGTAGGGGTGGAATCTTCTTCACTCCCTTCCGTACTCAACAAAATGGTCGGACGACCTGTTTCTTGCGCTACCTGTCCAGCAACTAAGCCCAATACACCCGCAGGCCATTGGGCATCTTCTAGGACTATGACGCTGGTGGTTGATAAGTCTAGTTGAATAAGTTTTTGTGCTACTTGCGCTTGCACATCTTTTTGTAAAGATTTGCGGCGGGCATTTGCGAGTTCTGTAACTTCGGCTAGTTCGTGACAACGTTTGGCATCACGACTAGTTAATAATTCAACGCAGAAACTTGCATCACCTTGGATACGGCTGACGGCGTTAATTCTTGGCCCCAAACCAAAGGAAATATCTGTGGGGCGATCGCCACTTTTCTGGCACAATTCTAATAATCGCCCCACCCCCGGACGCCGACGCGCTGCTGCTGGCTGTTGAAAATCTGCTTGCAGTCGTTGAATTCCCATCTGTGCCAAATAGCGACAATCTCCACTTAACTGCACTAAGTCGGCAATTAATCCTACTGCTACTAAATCTAATAAATCCTCTAATGGATGTTTTGCAATATTAGGCAGACTTTTATATAATGCTTCCACCAACTTATAAGCTACCGCTACCCCAGAAAGATTAAACAGCCGATGTTCCCTTGGCAAATAACGGGGATTAATAATTGCTGCGACGGGTGGGCGTTCGGTGGGTAAGGTGTGATGGTCTGTAACTATTACATCTATACCTAGTTGTTTGGCATAGATAATTTCATCAATGTTTGTGCTACCTGTGTCGCAAGTAACAATTAATTTGCAACCTTGTTTTGCTAAGTTATCAATCCCTTGATTATTGAGTCCGTGGGATTCTTTCAGGCGATTGGGAATGTAATAAATTAACTGAGTATTTTGCTTGAAAAATTCCCCCAATCCATCCCACAGTACAGATGTGGCGGTAATTCCATCAGCATCGAAGTCTCCCCAGATGGCAATTTTTTCTCTGGCGTTATATGCTTGTTGCAACCGGGCGATCGCTAGGTGCATTTCTTGCCCAAACTCAAACGCGCTGGCTGGTTGATAAGCTTTATAGTTGATAAAAGCTGTTAATTGTTGATCGTCTTTAATTCCCCGTTGCCACAATAATTGCGCTGCATATATTCCACTTGATAGGGGTGTATGTTGTTTCACCGCTTGGATGAACCACTCCGGGGGTTGTTCGGTTGCTGCTATAGTCCACTGCTGTTGTTCTGGCATATAAAGAAAGTTAGGAGTTAGGAGTTGAAAGTTAGGAGTTAAAAGTTGATTTATAAAGTAGTTACTGCTTTGCTATCAAGCATCGTTATATAATATGGTGCGTTAGGCGCTTTACTCATGTCTTTGCTGACAAATGATATCGAAAATATGCGCCTAATACACCCTACTATAATTTTATTTTTACTTGATATAGTGGTTCCCAGGTGGATGAAGTACATATCAAAACCTCACCCCCAACCCCTCTCCTTGCTAAGGCTACGGTGTACACACAAGTCCTAAAAACCTAGCTTGATAAGGCTTTCCTGATTGTCTCATACAAAGCATTGTCAGTCGATGCAATGGCATTGTCAGTCGATGCAATGGCATTGTTAGTCGATGCAATGGCATTGTTAGTCGATGCATTAGAATTGTCAGTCGATGCATTAGAATTGTCAGTCGATGCAATAGGATTGTCAGTCGATGCAATAGGATTGTCAGTCGATGCAATGGCATTGTCAGTCGATGCAATAGGATTGTCAGTCGATGCAATAGGATTGTCAGTCGATGCAATGGCATTGTCAGTCGATGCATTGGCATTGCAGGTGCAAGAGACTCATGTGTATACTGTAGCTTTGCTAAGGAGAGAGGAGATAAAGCTGTACCTCATTTTTATTAGAAAACGCTATAAATGACCTCTAAAAGTTTTAACTTCTAACTCCTAAGTTTTGTTAGAGGATGTTTGAAAAGTCATGATTGATGTATCAGATATTTTTACCCCACCCTAACCCTCCCCGATATATTGGGGAGGGAACCGGATTTTCTTATTTCCCCCCAATATATCGGGGGGATTAAGGGGGGTAATAATTCGATTAAAATCACAACATACCACTTTTCAAACAACCTCTTAAACTGGAGATTGATCCCCGTTCGTTTGAGATTCATTTACTAGGGGATTGAGGACTACTTCATTAGCGACACTATCGGGTTTGCGGGCGCGAATGGCAGGACGCGTAGGCGTAGCCCGTCGTAGACATCGCCTGTAACCTGCTCTTTCAGCTTTTTGGTGTTCGTAATCAATTAATCTGCCATAATATTCATGTTTGCTTAAATTCATCGACAAGAATATATGCTGCCGAATATTACCAAAACCTTTGCGGTTAAAAAACTTTAATGCTGAAGTATTGGTGGGATCGGTGTCTACCAGCATAAACCGCGCCCCATCTTCAATCATCCGGGCGACGACTTTATCAACCAACTTGTCTGCAACTCCTTGACGCTGAAACTTCGGACTAACTCCCAACCATAAAATGTAACCGTAAGTCCAGGATGCTTTGGTGATGATCGTTCCCAAAATGAATCCTGCTAATTCTCCGTCTGTTTCAGCCACAAGACAATATTCGGGATCGGTGTTGTAAAGTCCAATCACCTCCCATTCGTCCCAAGTGCGGTATAAATAAGGATATAAATCGCTGGTAAATAACCCTTCTCCCAAGTGGTAAATGGGAGCAATGTCATCAATTCCTAATTCGCGGACATAAATGGCTTCAGTTTCGTCAAAGCTTGACATAAATTTAGAAGTTGTGATTTATTTATACCTCTATTGGATTTTACAAACATCCTCTAATGTATAGGGTTGAGTGAAACTTCTTGAATGCTGTCAAAATTTGGCAATGAGTCTTTCACTGCTTCTTCAGTAGCTTGTGTGCGGAGTTTACCGTCGTAGGCATCGCACCGTTTGGCAAACTGACAATAATCACAGGTTTTGCTACCCTCCACCACTTGGGGAAACTGCTGGTTATTTTGGTAATTTTCCAGCAAAGTAGTTAACTGGTTTAATAGTTGATTAAGTTTCTTTGCTGTTTGTGTATGTTGAGCAGTATTGTAATTAAATTTAATATTTTGCGGTTTACCCTCAGATTGGACAAACCAGTAAGTCATCGAAATATTTTCTGGCAAATAGTCGCTAGTCTCTGCCAATACATACAGATAAAGCCGTGTTTGCCAGTTTGATTGTAACTTGCGTTTATTGGGTGATTTAGGATAAGTTTTCCAGTCGAGAATTTGCGCTTGTTGGTTATCTGCAATCAATAAATCGTAGATAACCGTCAGCAAATAATCCTGAACTTGCAGAGTGCGGAAGTGTTCACTTTCACGGAAAGTTTGATTATCAGATGCAGCCGTTAAAATTTCTGGGGCTGCATCGGCAAAAGCTAGCATCCAGCTTTGCAGTTTAGCATCTGCTTGCAGGAAACTATCAATTGGCAAACCCATTTCTCGCTGCTGCATTAGCAAGTGAAAACGACTACCCAAAGTTTGCCGTTCTTCTTGTTCTGGATTTGAGGGCGAATTGAGTTGTTCTAGATAGGTATGTTGAAATTTACGCGGACAAGCTTCTAGTAAGTTCAGTTGTCCTTGAGACAGTCGCAGTAGTTGAGTGTGAGTTGACAGCATTCTTCTATTCTAGAAGCGATCGCTTTGAATGGAGAAACGACGCCCTTTGCCAGGAAAAGCAATCAAGTTGCTATAAGGGATTACTTGATTGCTTGAGAGGAGTGGTAAACTAATACCATTTCTTTGTGAAGCTGCGCCAAATCTCTTAATTAATTATTTCTTGGCGTACTTGGCGCTCTTGGCGGTTCGTTCTTTATTTCTTGCACTATAGGCGCATCTTCATCCAGGATTGGTATAAGTATGCAATTGCTTTGTCTGAATTAGTTTTGGGTTGTTTGTCTCGATTATATGCACAGATTGCGACTCTAATTGGTTATTAATGTATTCGGCGATTTGGACACCTGCCCCAATTACTTGGGCGATCGAGGCGATAATTGCGAATGCGGCTACGATCCTTAACCGCAGCGCAGTTAATAACACTAAAAGCTTTAGGAGCAGTGGAAAATGGAGAGTAAAAATAAAAGGTAAAAGGGTGAACTTTACGTTTTTGTTCATCCCCTCTACCTTTTTTATGTACCTGATGCTTATTTTATGTTAGCCCTTGCGTCCTTCACTGCGGCAAAGAAAAAGAATCCTGTGAGTGGAATGCTCAATGCCAGGATAATCGCCGTGACTTGGAAACCCAAATCTGGATGTCCGTAACTGAGTTCAAAAATTGAACCGACGGCTGCGATTGCACTTACACAAGAACCACCCAAAAATAAACCGCTTTTTGGAGTTAAATACACTACTAGCCCCCTATACTATTGGTTTCACCGCTTGATACGAGAAGCCATTCTTAGATAGCTCCTGGGCCAAAGTCAAGGAGTTTTCTACACGGTCTACAAATACCACGCCGTTAAGATGATCCATCTCGTGCTGAATGCAGCGTCCCAGAAGGTCATTAGCCTTTAATGTGCGGGGACGGCCGTATTCGTCCTTATAGGCTATTTCCACGACTTCGGGGCGCTTTACGTCCAGGTATACATTGGGAATGCTCAAGCATCCTTCTTGGGCAACAGAGATATCGCGGCTTACTTGTTTAATGGTGGGGTTAATCAGCACCAAAGGCGGATTAGCTGCATTCTCTGGTTCCAGGTCGATGACAATTAGTTGTTTGTGAATTCCCACTTGGGATGCAGCCAAACCAATGCCATCTTTGCTATACATAGTTTGCAACATTTCGCGCACCAGTTGGCGGAGTTCGTCATCTACTTTAGAAATCCGCTTTGCTGCTTGACGCAGCACCCGATTACCTAAATAATGAAGCTCCAAAGGTGGATTTTTTAACTTTTTTTTCTCTACAGCAATTTCAGAGGGCATGAGTCTTGATGGCTAAATGGTGAAAATTCCTACTTTAATTCTATCAAGCTCGTCACTAGTCAGTTATGAGTGCTGAGTTATAAGTTATGAGTTATGAGTTATGAATTTTTGACTGGGGTGACGTGTGTTTAAATCTTTCACAAAACTTGACTACCTGCTCAAAGAAACTTTCCTCGGTTTATTGCGGGGAGGTTGGATGAATTGGGCAGCTATAAGTACTGTTACGGTGTTACTGTTTTTATTCGGCTTGAGTTTGCAAACCTCTTGGCAAGTCGAAAAACTCCTTTACCAGTTTGGTAGCCAGTTAGAAGTATCAGTTTATCTCGAACCGGATACGCGGATCGAAAACATTGAGCCACTGATCGCAAAAATCCCACAGGTAGCGGCTATACAAACTATTACCAAACAGGAAGCTTGGACTAAGTTAGTTAAGGAAATGAGAATTTCTGATATTGAGGGTGCTACCCAGCAGCTAGGTGAGAATCCTCTGGTTGATGAGATGAAGGTGAAAGCTCGTAATTCTCAAGTTGTACCAACTTTAGCAACCCAGCTGGCTAAGTTACCCGGAGTTGATACGGTGCAATATGTTGATGAAGCAGTTAAACGCATTGCCCAGTTGCACCAAGGTCTGAACTGGATTACTTTAACTATTACAATTATTCTGACTTTAACAGCGATCGCAGTGACTACTACGACAATTCGCCTGATTGTCATGGCGCGACGCCAGGAAATTGAAATTATGCAACTAGTGGGAGCAACTTCGGCTTGGATCTACCTGCCGTTTATTTTACAAGGAATTACCTTTGGTTTAGTTGGTGGTGCGATCGCTTGGAGTTTCATTTCTGTGATTCAACAGTTTCTCGGTAAGTTGCTAGCCAATCAACCTGAGTTTATTCAAGCTATCACTAACGGGGTGCAACTCACTCCAGCCCAAATTTTACTATTGCCCCTGATTCTCTTGAGTTTCGGTGCAGCTGTAGGATTAATGGGAAGCTTATTTGCAGTCCGACGTTTTGCTAAAGGTTAGGCATTGAGCATGGGGGAAAAATCGTAATGAAATCGCAATGGGAATGTTTTCTGCAAAATCTCGGTGTCTGGGAAGGTTCATTTACTAGGTTTTCTCCTCAAGGTACGCTTCTGAACGATACTCCTAGCCGTCTTTCGCTGGAGGGTTTGAACAATAACCAGACAGTGCGCCTAACTCTGAGCCGTTCGGGAGGAGATGATGTCAAGAGAGAATATAGTTCTGTGGGAGGGGGTGTGCTGTTTTTTGAAAATGGTTCATTTTCTGAAGGTTTAATTCAGCTAGGGCCATTTTCCGAATTTGGGGCAGAACTCGCTTTTGTTCATGAAAATAGCCGCTTACGTCTGGTGCAATTGTTTGATAAAAACGGTCAGCTAAATGGGCTAACTCTCATTCGAGAACATCTAGCTGGAACACAAACAGCAGAACGTCCACCCTTGCAGATAGATGACTTGTTGGGAGAATGGCTTGGTGAAGCAGTGACAATATATCGAGATTTGCGTTCGCCTGATATTTACTCTACAACTTTGAAAATACAACTTGATGATACTGGGCGATTAATTCAAAGTACTTCTTTTGGTGAACGGAAAATTACTTCAACAGCTACTATCAAAGGTTCCATCGTTCTTTTTGACCAAGATCCCCAAAAGCAGATACAAGTCTTATTGTTACCTGATGGTGCTTCTGCAACTTCTCCGCTCAAGGTACAGTTACGTCAACCCTTATTCTTGGAAGCGGGTTGGTTAATCCAGCCAAACCTGCGCCAACGCATGATTCGCAGCTATAACGAGAAAGGCGAATGGGTTAGTCTGACATTAGTTACTGAAGAAAGGGTGTAAAAAAATTGTCAGCAGAGCTTATAAGTCTGTAAAGGTTGACTCGTAATCCGTCGTACAAGGCACACAGGAAATTATAAAATTATTTTGTTACCAACTATTTTGGGGAATAGTAGTAATTATTACAATTCCTGCAACTTAATAATATTAGGTTTAGTTGTAAATCTTTGTTGAGCTTATATATTTGTAAGCTGATCACAAAACTAAAATGAGTGTTTTCTTCTCAGATGAGGCGATCGCTAAGTTAATTCAGGAAGATGTTCCCTACCTAGATTTGACAACCTACGGACTTGGTATTGGCAAGCAACCTGGTGAAATCGAGTTTTCTACCCGTCATCCAATGACCATTTGCGCTACAGAAGAAGCAGCCAGAGTATTAAAATATTGTGGTGCCGAAGTTCATTATCAAGTGGAAAGTGGTACAGTCTGCCAGGAAAAGCAATTAATTCTTCAAGCTAGTGGCACTGCTCAAGCTTTGCATAGTGGCTGGAGAGTTGCTTTAAATTTGATGGAATATGCCTCCGGTATTGCTTCACGTACCAGAGTATTAGTAGATACTGCCAAAACAGTGAATCAGTCTGTTTCTATTGTGACTACTCGTAAATGTTTTCCAGGTACTAGAACGCTTTCCATCAAGGCAGTTCTAGCTGGCGGGGGCTTTTTTCATCGCTTAGGATTATCCGAAACCGTTCTGATATTTAACCAACACTTAATATTCCTGGGAGGTATAGCTGGGCTAATTGAGCGCATGAATCAATTACGACAACAGTTTCAGGAACAACTTATTTGCATTGAAGTAGATACTCCAACAGATGCCTGGATGCTTGCTCAAGCAGGTGTAGATTTGATTCAGTTTGATAAAATTCCGATCGCAGACCTTGAGCCTCTGGTTTTGAAGTTGAAGCAGCAGTATCCGAACTTAAAACTAGCGGTGGCTGGGGGTATCACCTCTGAAAATATAAAAGATTATGCAAGCACTGGTGTAGATATTTTAGTGACAAGTTCGCCATACTTTGGTAAACCATCTGATATTGCAGTCAAAATGACAACGACCCAGTAGTGCATTTTTAATTTATAAATTGCGAGAAAGAGAGGCAATTTCAAAGTCCCTCTTCCAGCCTTGGGAGAGGGATTTGGGGTGAGTACTTTTAATTTATGCAAGAAGTCTATTCACTGGAATTTCCAATTTACAGATGAGTCTTACTTGTAAACAGTTTATTAGCTTGATAGTAACCTATTTATAAGGCAAACAACCGCAGCAAGCGTCTCTACAATATTAAGCTTAACTATTTTAAAAAGAAATAAAAATTAATTTTGTTAAGGTTTGATTACCAAAAAATATAGTAATTTACTCAATAAGTTGGTATTATCTTCAATAGATTACACAGATACACTTATCCATTTTGAAAACGCAAGTCTAAAAAGAGATTTGCGGCTAATGGCAAGTGATTTATTAGTTTTTAATAACTCATATTGAAAACTAGGTATTTTGTATCGTCTGGTAAGGAGTTGAAAGTTGAACAATTTGAATGTTTGATTTTTTTATAACAACGTTTATTGTCAACTTGCTCAGTTTTGGCGATAACGATACTAATTTTTGGTGAGCAAACAGCTTTGAGCAAAACTATCTAATTTTTCAATATTCAATAGTAAACGGAGAAATGTTTTATGCGTTTTACCCGACAAATACCCATTGCATCTTTTCTATTATCGATGCTGGTTTTATGGCAGCCTAGTTTAGCTGACTCAAGGAGTGATGTTCACTGGAATAAAGAAGAAAAAACACCATCTATTTGGGAGAAAAATAAGTGTCCTGGAGGTTTTTCACAAAGTTTTCGCTTGGGTGGAGAACTCAAGAATCCAACCACCTATAACTTGCAAAGCCTGAAAAACTTGCGAGATGCTTTAAAAAAACAAAATCCACCAGTAGTTACTGAAATCACTGTGAGCTTTCAAACCGGCTCAGGTCCACGAACAGAAACATATTATGGAGTCCCCTTATGGGAATTGATTAATAATCCGAAAGCCGGAGGTGGTCTAAAACCTGGAAATTCTGGTTTGAATCCTAAAAACTCTTTTCTGAGGCAATATGTTTTAGTTGAAGCCACAGATTGCTATGGTGCAGTTGTAGCTATTGGTGAAATTCAACCTAGCTTTGAAGGGAAAACTGTGCTAATTGCATTTGAAAAAAAAGGTAGTGATGGTAAAATCGTGTCTTTAATAGATGAAGGATTTGCTCGTTTAGTAGTTCCAGGTGACAAAGCTGGAGGTCGTTACGTTAGTAATGTGAGAAATATTCTCATATTATCTGCTCCGGCTTCTCCTTTGAAACCAAGATATTTCTAATGGAGAGGTTAAGATTTTTAGTCTTAAGACTATCAGTAATAACTTCTGGAAACATTTGTAAATCTCTTAAGTGTAACTGGTGAAAAGCTTGTTTACACCCACCATGTCTTCAATAATTAACAAAACCCAATACAGTTTGGATAAACTCTTGAGGTAAGGGAGGAAAAAGAGTTCTTGAGCAATAATTATTTCTCCCCCTGCTCAAGAACTCCTCCTATTTGCCTCAACTGATAACTTTCTTAACAAAGCCAGATTGTATAGAACTTACATAATATATAAAAGTTTAATAGTGAAAAAATCAAACTTGAATGTCTGAAAACTTATATTCATATTTATTTACTTTTGTCAATGGTTAAGTATTAATTGTAACAAAGCCAAAATTTGTCTATATAAAGTAATTGACATTTTTCCAACTAAATTGGTAGTCTAAACCTTGAGGAAAAAATATCCAAAAATTTAAATATTTTAGTAAACAGATGAAAAAATATTTTTTGACAGGTTCTTTGGCAGCTTGCGCCTTTAGTGTTCTGATACCAAATCAAGCTTTTGCAGCTAATCTCAACTTATATGGAGCAGGTAGTTTAAGAAATGCACTAACGGAAGTAAGCCAAGACTTCACCCAAGAAACAGGAATAGGAACGAATACAGTATTTGGTCCATCAGGGATTAGAGAGCAAGCAATAGAAACAGAACTCCAACAAGGAGAGCCTACTGCTGATGTCTTTGCTAGTGCAGATATTGGAAATCCCCAAAAACTCTACACTAAGGGGTTGAGCAGTCAGCCAGTGGAATTTACTCAAAACCAGGTTGTAGCGGTGTTTTCCTCAAAGTATTCCCAGGCAAAAATTACACCAAATCAGGTGTTAGATTACTTACTCAATCCCAACATCAAGTTGGGAACTTCAACACCTCTATCAGATCCTCTTGGAGACTACACTCAACAGATATTTACTCAAGCTAATTCAAAAACCCCTGGTAGTTTTGATACCCTGAATAGTAAAGCCTTGCGATTAACAGGTGGAACAAATTCCCCAATAGTCCCATCAGGACAGGACAGCTTAGTGTATTTTCTTGACAACACTCAGCAAGCAGATGTTTTCTTAACTTACTATACTGGCGCGATCGCATCCCAAAAAATTGATCCGAGTCTGCAAGTAGTTGGATTACCAGATTATTTGTCTGTTGCAGCACCATTCGGTTTAACAGTTATCAAAAATGCTGACCCGAATGCAGAGAAACTAGCAGATTATATTTTATCACCCAAAGGACAGGAAGTTTTGCATAAGTATGGATTTGTTAGCCCGACCAAATCAGTACCCGAACCCAATTATGTTTGCGGATTATTACTAGCTGCGGCTATGGGTTTAGCATTTAATAAAAAATCTGCACAGCAAAAGATAGAGATTTCAAATCTTAAATAAATTGTAATTAAAATTGCAGTGATAGGGAAATGATTGTCACTGCCAACAATCAAGATGCTAAATTTAGATGCCATACGTCATATAGGAATGCAGTCAGTTCCATATCGCTATGCTGTGATCGAGAATTTGTTGCCCAAAGAGGCTAGTTTGGAACTTGCTGTTAGCTTTCCCCAAGAAGAGTTTCGCTTATCAAAGGGCGAAGGATATGGATACCTCTGGAGTGAAATGCTTGCTAGTAATGAGGATATTGCCTTGATGTCCAAGTTTTGCGATGCCTGCGGCGGGCGTAGCCATCGCGCTAGTCCTGAGTTGGCAGTTCGCTGGCGCGATCGCATTGCAGACGGAAGATTATCTTCTAATCTTGAGAATCTTAGCGGCATTTGGCGAAAACTGATCGAAGAACTGTGGACACCTGGTTACCGCCAAGCCTTAACAGAAATGTCTGGGGTGGAACTCAAAGACTGTGCAATGGTGATTGGATTTCGTCGATATAATCCAGGGCACTGTCATCGCCCTCATACTGATGAACCATCCAAAGCTCTAACTCATTTACTATTTTTCAATGAGCAATGGCCTATGGATTGGGGTGGTTGTTTGCGAATTCTCTATGACGAACAACCAGAATCCGTCTTCCAAGATATTCCACCACTGAGCCAGCTTTCGGCTGTGATTGTGCAAGCACATAATTCGTGGCACATGGTCACTACTGTGGCATCGGCTGCATCACAGTGTCGATTGGCTCTCAGGGTCATTTTTTTTCATAAGCTCGATGCAGGTACTTCAAAAATTTATACCAATTGCTCATAACTGTTCAACTGTTAAGTGCGATCGCTTCATTACTCATCTGCTAACCACTTTGCGTAGTTGCAACTCATCAGCTTTTGCTTAACCGAATCAATGACCTCAGATGAAAAGGTCGTCATTGATCCACATCGCTGGCATCCAAGCTTAAAGTTAGTCTTAATGTTTGGGCTGCTGTCATCACCCTAAAATAAATGTTAGGTGAGCTTACACTTTATGGTTTTGAAGCAAGATGAGTTCTTACAGATATATATTCTCCATTATATTTAAGAATTCTTAAAATAATTCTTATTAGTAAATCAAAATAATCTTTAAAAAAATTAATCTTCTCATCTAAAGTCAATTTAGGAATTTCTCCTTGATGAAATAACGGATTCCGAACTGAATTTCGCAATTTATCATCTTTTATCATATTCTTTGGAATGAATTTATCAAGGTGTGTGTTTAATTGTCCTAATTTCTGTTGAATATTCTTCCCGATATTATTTTCATCTAATCCTTGACTCAATAAATACTTGAATGTGATATTTTCATAAGCCATGAGCATTGATGCTATCTTAAGATCAATATATTTCTGCTGCTTCATTTCTACCATAAGTCCAATAATAGTATTAATGTCCATATTGGACTGCAAGTTTTTATAATGTTGATAACATTCATTGAATGCTTTAGGTATACCTTCATTAATATGATAATTATCAATCAGACGATTTCGGATAAAACAATTTTTTACAGTATTCTCTATTGAGTATTGAACTATTTTATCATCCATTAAATATTCAATCAATGGAGAAAAATTTGTATTCATACTGAGAACACTTAAAAACCAGCTTATTACTTGAACTTCATTTTCAATAACTTTAATATCCTCATCATAATTTATCGGAATGCTTACAGCAGAAACTAGGGCATTATTTATTCTCTCTATATCAATGAGATCAATTATCCGATTGCTGTTCTCAAGCATTTGAAAACAGAGTTTTTTGCCATTCAGATTTACAAAGAACCCACGTTCGCAATCAACGCTAGAAAAATTAAAGTTACTAAAGTAAGCTCTAGCCAAAGTAGGAACATTATCTGGCTGCACTTTCAGCTTCAAAACTACAGTACTGGGAAGGCAAAACCAGGTCGATTTATGAGGAACTTCCACTTTAGTTATCAATATTTTAATATCGGTACAATTTATCTCCCAAACTTCATCAATCGAGGTTCCAGAAAAAGACTCAACGTTAGTATTATGGCCTAAAAAATGCAAAGATTCTTTTGAGCTTAATACGAAAATAATGTTTCCAGAAACATCTACACACAGTTCCCAAAGGTATTTAGCATTTTTATTCGATATGCCTTCACCACATTTATATTGAATTCTTGAGTATTCGTAAATATCGCCGAGTCTAATTGTAAAGTAATCTTGTCCAAGCATACGTATTTACTAAATGTAGTAGATTCAGAAACAGCTTAATAGGATATTATTCACCCTTTATATCAATAAACAACGACGTTGCAACGCTTGCTTAAGTAAATTTTGATATTCTTCATCCTCAACTCGATAAGCACCAAACCTCTCCAAATGAGGATTCATCATTTGGGCATCAAAAAACACAAATTTCCTCTGGCGCAATCTTTCCACCAACTTCACCATCGCTACCTTCGAGCCTTCAGTAATGCGGTAAAACATCGACTCTCCAATGAAAGCACCGCCAATAACAATCCCTAAAATTCCCCCAGCTAATTCGTCACCCTGCCAAGTTTCAAAACTATGAGCATAACCATTTTGGTAAAGTAGCCAGTAAATCTTTTGTAATTCTGGTGAAATCCAAGTTGTTTCGCGGTTAGCACATCCAGCCACCACAGCTTGGAAGTCCTGATTAATCGCCACACTAAAACGCTCTTGATTGATGACACGCTGCAAAGACTTGGGGTAGCGAAACCGCTCATCCAAAGGAATAAAAGTCCGATCGCGACTTCCGTACCAATTCAGGCGATCGCGCTCATCAGCCATGAGAAAATAGCCTTGTGCATAGCCCTCAACAATAGCGGCGATATCATATTGCATAAATAAATATAAAAAAACACTCTTAGAAACGCAATTTGATGCTACAAAGTCAACCTCAGCGTTCCTCTGCGTTTCCCTCCGCGTCCCTCTGCGTTAAAAAAAAATGACTCAACCAATTCCACCCATCACCCTACCACCCCCTGAAAACCCCCTGCTCGAAGGTGAATGGTTAAGAGAACGCTTACAACGGTGGCTAGATACAGAATTTATCCCCGAAGCAATCAACCAAAATATTGCTCAACGAGCCGCACAGATTTTTGTGCGTCAACGGATGGAAGGAGAAAACGACCTTGGTTCTCTGGTAATTGCCATTGTCACAGAGATGCAGTCCTATGATTTTTCCAATAGCTTCTATGGAGAGTTTGCGATCGCCAACGCCGTTAGCGATCTACTCTTAGAAAGTCTGGGAATTGATAAATGTTGCGGTCAATAATTTTTGTCATTAGTCCTTTGTTATTTACCAATGACTAATGACTGTTAATTACCAACTAGACTTAACAACTCCAGGCAAAAGACCTTCATGGGCCCATTCCCGCAGCACATTCCGAGACAGTCCAAAATCGCGGTAAACACCTCTAGAACGACCAGTCAACCAGCAACGGTTGCGGTGGCGGGTGGGCGCACTATTCCGGGGTAGCTGTTGAATCTTCCGGTGGATTTCCAACTTATCCAGGGGAGATTCTGCACTTCTGAACTCTTCTAGAAGAGCTTCCCGCTTGTCAGCATACTTTTCTATCAACCTGGTGCGCTTTTTCTCGCGCTCAATCAAGCTCTTTTTTGCCATACGATTTTTAATTGATTAAAAGACAGCATTTTCCATTCTACAGTCTCTCTATCAATTCTAGGGTTTTTGTGTTGCCTACTGGTCTGTCAGGCTGAAATTGACAGACATGGAGACACGAGACGAAGAGACAGAAATTACGCACTGAAAACCTACCCTACAACCACTGGTTTGTTCGCAGCAGGGCATAAATCAGCAAGCTCACAAGCCATGCAGGCAGGAGAGCGGGCTTTGCAAATCGCACGACCGTGATAAACCAGCCGAATTGACCAATTTTCCCAATCTGATTGCGGCAATAACCCGATTAAGTCTTGCTCAATCCGAACCGGGTCTTTTGCTTCAGTTAAACCCAAACGCTCGCACAGGCGCTTGACGTGAGTATCTACCGTCACCCCAGCATTAATGCCATAAGCATGAGCCAGAACTACATTTGCTGTCTTCCGCGCCACACCTGGAAGCTTTAACAACTGTTCCATTTGGTTAGGGACAACAGAGTTAAAGTCAGTGATAATCATCCGACAGGCGGCTTGAATGTTCTTGGCTTTATTGCGATAAAACCCAGCTGAACGCACCAAGGTTTCTAATTCTACCAAGTCAGCGATCGCTAAACTAGCAGCATCAGGAAACTTACCAAACAAAGCTGGTGTCACTTTATTCACCCGCTCATCAGTACACTGAGCCGAAAGAATAGTTGCCACCAACAGTTGTACTGGCGTTGAGTAATTTAAAGAGCAAGTAGCATCTGGATAAAGACGCTTCAGACGAGCTAAAATTTCTAGCGATCGTTTCTTTTTAGATAACGATTTACGGGTAGTACTCACTGGAACAATTTTTGTACCCACTCCAATTGGCTAGTTAATTGAGTAGTTTCTTTAACTATCAAGAAAATTCCTAGTCCTAAGAGTAACACCAAACCTGTTTGCATTACACCTTCTTGAATACGAGCAGGAACAGGCTTACCGCGCAAACCTTCAATCAGCAGAAAAGCGAGTTGTCCGCCATCCAAGGCTGGTAAAGGCAAAATATTGATAATAGCCAAGTTAATGCTGATAATTGCAGCAAAAGACAACAAGTTTATGGTATTGTCCTCAGCTAATTTTGCACCTATTTTGACAATATTAACAGGCCCAGAAACTTGTCCAGCAGTTTGTTGAAAGTTGGTAATTAACTGCCCAAAACCACTGAGTGTCCCAACAAATAATTGTTGAAACCGATTAGCGGCAATACCGAAAATTTCAAAAGGACTATTAGGACGGCGATAAACTGGTGTAGCATTTGGACTGAGTGCCACACCAACTACACCTTTGCCATCGGCTCCTAATTTTGGTGTTAATTTCAGGGTTTGTTGTTGATTTTCACGCAGAATTTTCAGTTCGATTTGCTGATTGGGATGAGTTTGAATTTCTTTAGTCAGCAAAGGAGTTGACTTGTCAGAAGCCGGGAGTTCTTGACCGTTAACAGCCAGAATAATATCTCCTTCCCGAATTCCTGCTTGGTAGGCAACAGATTCTTGATTAACAGGCTGTACGGCGACACCAGCTTTATAATTTAATTCTTTGGGAATGCCGACGATACCCAATTGCAGAACCAACACCAAATAGGCAAATATTAAATTTGCGATTACTCCGGCACTGATAACTATCGCCCGGTCTAAAACTGGACGGTTACGCAGCAGATTTGGGTCATTGGGTGGAACATCGCTATCTGGGTCATCATCGGGAAAGCCCACAAAGCCGCCCAAGGGAAAGGCGCGGATAGCATATTCGGTTTGTGAACCTTGGTACTTTAAAAGAACTGGGCCAAAACCCAAAGAAAAACGGTTAACCAGAATGCCTTGAGAACGGGCTGCAACAAAATGTCCCAACTCGTGTACCAAGATCAAAACAGCCAAGACTGCGATCGCTGCTAAAACTGACATAGAGTAAATTAGTGAAGATATTAAGCTATAGTTATATCCATTCTAATTGGGCATTTGGCATTGGGGAGCCACTGCGTTGTCCGGGTTCCCCGGCTTGTCCCTTGCGCGTCTCCCTTAGGAGAAGCAAGTGGCGTCATTGGGTATGGGGCATATTTCATGCCTGGTTCTAACATCTAAAGCTACAACTTTCCTCCCTGCTGAAAGTAAGGTTGCAACGCTTCTGGTATCCTCACCGTCCCATCAGGTTGTTGATAATTCTCCAAAATTGCTGCCATCGTCCGTCCTACCGCCAAACCTGAACCATTGAGGGTATGTACGAACTGAGTACCTTTCTTCCCCGCCTCCTTGAAGCGAATATCAGCCCGTCGCGCCTGGAAATCTATAGTATTGGAACAGCTCGAAATTTCGCGGTATTTGCCAGAAGAGGGCAACCAAACCTCTAAATCATAAGTTTTGCTAGAGGCAAATCCCAAATCTCCAGTACTTAAATTTACGACTCGGTAAGGCAACTGCAACGCCTGTAAAATTGCTTCTGCATTCCCCACCAATTTCTCCAGTTCATCAAAGGACGTACTGGGTTCGACAAATTTCACCATTTCCACCTTGTTAAATTGATGCAGGCGAATTAATCCCCGCATATCGCGCCCATAACTACCAGCTTCGCGGCGAAAACAGGGAGTAAAAGCACAGTGGTAAATAGGTAAGTTTTCCGCAGCGAGAATTTCACCCCGGTAGAGATTTGTAACTGGAACCTCTGCCGTGGGAATCAGCCACAAATCGTCATCAGCGCATTTAAAGCTTTCTTCAGCAAACTTGGGTAACTGACCGGTCGCCGTTAAAGACTCGGTATTCACTAACAGCGGCGGACTGACTTCCACATACCCAGCTTGAGTATGGAGAGTCAGCATAAATTGAATTAATGCCCTCTCCAATGCTGCACCAGCGCCTATCAATGTCACAAAGCGACTTTGGGCAACTTTTACAGCCCGTTCAACATTGAGAATACCTAGCTTTTCGCCGATTTCCCAGTGAGGAAGAATATTCAGATTTTGGGGAATGTACTCATCACCCCAACGGCGCACTTCTACGTTATCTTCCTCATTCTTTCCAAGGGGTGTAGAGTCGCTTGGTAAGTTGGGAAGTGCCAATACAAGTTGGGCAATTTCAGCTTTGAGGTTTTTTTCCTGGGGTTCCAGTTCGCTCAAGGTAGCTTTGACAGAGTTCCCTTCATCCCGCAAAGCTTGAATTTCTGGGTCTTGAGGATTGATCCCAGATTTAATCTTCTGCCCGACAATTTTACCGATTTCGTTGCTACGAGCTTGAAGTTGACTACGTGTCCCCTCTAGTTGCCGTTGTTGCCTATCTAATTGTAAAATCGGTTCAATGTCGTATTTACCATTACGACTATTCAATCGTTCTTGAACTAATTGCGGATTTTCCCGTATTTGCTTAATATCCAGCACAGATTTTTCTCAATTTTTAGCCTAAATTCTTCCTGTCAATACAGTTAACATATAAGCATTTAGCATATAGTAAATTTGCTTTGCTGTAACTGGAAAAACAAAGTTTATTGGAAAAATTAGTCTCAATCTCTAATCAAGATTTTACCCTAGCATCACTGCCAGGGCGAAGAAACCACATAATGCATTTGACTAATCATGAATTCTGATCTTGAGTTACTGTCGTTTCAGTAACCTGAGCAAGACTTTGACCATTACCATTATTGTTATCAGCGGCTGCAAACGTCCGTTGAGTGATATTCGCTGGTTCTTTATCATCTCTATTTTGTCCAGGTGAAGGTAACCAGTATGCAAGCACACCTGATAAACCACCCCAGTAAAGCGCAATATTCTTTTCGTCCCCTGGCGAGGCTAGCTTGAAAATGCACAGCCCCAACACGATGCTACTAAAGAAAACCTGTACGCCAAATCTCCATACGTCTTGATTAAATTTCTGTGCTGGTTGATTTTTCATAGTGTCAAATTGATTTTTCATGGTGTCAGACTTCCAAAAAAGGTACTTATCATCCCTGTGCTAGTTTTGGCATCACATACTAGAGGCTTATAGAGACGTGAAATTTCGCGTCTCGACAACAGGATTTTGATGACAAACCAACTAATCAAATTTAATGAAGGATTATAAGGATTATGTAGTTGTCTTCACACCCAGTTTTGTCCGTTTCGGAAAAGTATGATTAATTTCTTTTGACTCCTGAAAACTCAGCACTCAATACTCATATTAGGGTCGGTTAATCCGATTTAGTAGCCAAAGTGACGCAATAAGCCCTGCAAAATGCGCTGAGACAGTGTTGGTGTTTGCCTGTACCACAAGCATATCTAGACCGCTAATAATTCGGGTGGGGTCAAAAAGTTGCGTAGTTATGGCTTGGGGAGATATGGATCTTGCTACCAGTGTCCCAACGATCGCTTGCGCCCCCAAAAGAGTTACCAGCGTTCCCCCTAAATTCACCCACAGCCCTAACCGTAATACTTGCACAGTCTCGCTTTTGCGAGGGCGGTTGCTGGAATTGGAGGATTCCAATTGCTTGCCAATTCTAGTGTAACGGTAAGCTAAATAAATGCCCGCAGCCAAAATAACCAGTCCACAAATTGCTAAAAATACGCCAAAGCCAGTCCCAGGATTATTAGTAGGACTGCCAGTTCTTTGATTAAAGATGGCGAACAGCAGCACAATTATGCTAGAAACAACGCCTAGTACTAGCTGAATCCAGAAGCTAATCCAACCTGTAAGGCGAAAGGTTTGGGCAATCGCCCGGAGAGTTGAGGAAGATGATGGAGCATCGGGAGTCTGTGACATACTGTTCACCAATGTGCTGGGCGCTTTCAAAAGACACAAAAATACACAGAGAAGTCTGAGTTAAAAGCCTCAAATCAGAACTTCCAGGGGACACGGAAAGCCTTGTTGAGAGGTATCGCACTTTGCGTCTCTCCCTTTGCTAGTCTTTGCGTCTTCTTTGATAAATTTACTATTACACTTGCCAAATAAGACAAGAGATTCTCTTGTTGAGGAAATCAGAAATAGTTAATGCTTAAGTGTGTCCACAGGCGTAGCAGCTTTAACCCATATGCCTTCTGCTTAAGCTTTTAGAATCTACATTGGTAAAATCACTGGAAAACAAAGTGTTTCTTAAGTTTTACAGACAAAATTGCATTTTACCTGTAAGATTTCTTCGATGGCATTTTATTGCTTAAGCAGTTCTAACCAGTTAGGCATCACTTAATACCAAGATAGTGACTTCGCCACTGTCTGTTTGCTCCTCACCACACCGGATTGAGCTTGGGTAGGGGTACAGTATTTTGTGCCCCTAAAACTCGCAAACTCATCCCACAACTTCACAGGCGTGGGTAATTATTTGGTGTTTACGCTTTGGAAATCTAGTCTAAGTAGTTTTATATACATTACTCACTTAGCAGTAGCACTGTATACTGACTACAAGGAATATAGACCTTACCCTAAGGCATTTTTTTAGCCATTCATTAACCATGAAACTTGAGGATATATATCAATTTTTTGAGAATCCTCCGCCAACTTACCTTTGTCAGGAAGTAGCAGTTTGTTATATACTGTCTGTTTTGTTACAAGGTGAATCCTACGGAACTGAGTTGATTGAGCGATTAGAAACTGAATATTCCACCTATAGGCTTTCGGATACCGTACTTTATAGTGCAATCAAATTTCTGGAAGACCAAAAGGCAATCACTGGATATTGGAAGAAACTCGAAGGACGAGGACGCCCCAGGCGGATGTACCAAGTTTTTCCAGGATGGCAAGTTCAAGCACAGGATTTAGCTTTTCTTTGGCAAGACTACATCAACAGAAGGACAAAGTAACGAATAATTGATAATGAATAAGTCTCCTCCAGTCAATCAATTTTGGATTTTGGATTTCCGATTTAGGATTGACCCCGACCACAAGGGTATGGGGCTTGAGGATTTTAAATTGAGAATTTTGGATTTGTTCTGCCCACGCACTCCTACGGAGAAGCAAGCTAGCAAGAGCGGCACGTACCCCTACGGGGAAGCAAGCTACGCGTTAGCGTCTCCAAGAGTTGTGCGGTGCGGGGCATGAACCAAAAAATCTTTTATCTAAAATCTTTTATCTAAAATTCGTAGTCAAACACTAACAATTAGTTATGGATACTGCTATTCTGCCATCTACGTTCCTGCTTACCTTGTTGTTATCGGTTGGGCTGTTTTTCTTTATTCGTGCCTCGACTAAAGACCGCATAGAAACAGCACAACTGGTATCTGAACAAGACGAAGCGGCTTTAATGTCTCAATTAAAAGAGTATTTTCGCTCGCGGTCTTACCGAGTGGCAGCGGTAGACCGAGAACAAAACAAAGTGACTTTTGAAGGTAATGTTCGCCCCAGTTGGTTCTTAGCTATATTTTTAACTTTGCTGGCAGCGACTGGTATTGTTTGTCTATCACTAGTCGTTTCTCTGCTTTTTCCTAACCTCAGTACCCTTGTTCTGGCTATGGTACTCCTGTCGCCTTTAAGTGGTCTATTTTATTGGAAAAAATCTGGAAGACTTGAGAAGGTGTCGCTCAAAGTAGAAACAACTCAGAGCGAACAAACCTCTTCAAGTAAGATCACTGTAGTTGCCCATCGAGATGAACTCAGTGAGTTACAGAGAACTCTACAGCTCAAGGCTGGTGAATAATTCTTGGTTTGGGTGACCATCTCTTAACTATGATATGCAGACTTTTTACCTGACCTACTCTTTAATCAATGGAAAGTAGTCAGGAGGAAATCAAGACTTCTGCTTTGTCAATTTTCCCCACAACTTGTGTCGTGGGGAAAAATTTAAATTTATTAACTTAAATTTGTTGACAGAGCTTCCTTAACAATTTACGGTATAAGAGCGCAACTTCACTAGCGCTTTTAGACGCGCTTGGCTCTATACCCACTCCCTTTTGCATCATGAAACTAGCATCAATCCATGCAATCTAGCATGGTTTGAGACAAGTTGACTTTACAACTACTTGGACTAGCCTTAAAAAGCAAATCAGCTCCAAACTAAAAAAAAATTAAATTTTGCATAAACTTAGCAATTTTGCCAGTTAATGATAGTTAGGAGCCACATTCAATGCGTAAGATGACCATTTCTGGTTCACCGACTAGCTAAAGCAAGAGGTTCTTGACCTGGCGAAGGTTCTAACACCCTCAAGCTAGGAAACAAGAAATGGTTTTCCTCAACATATTGAGCACCAAAGAGTCCCTTTTCTGCCCAGAAATAACGGTCTGTGGTGTGTTCGTTTCGCTTTACGAGTAGCAAGGCCGGTGGCAAAATACCTTCAGCTTGAATGAATCTTCTCGCTGCTGTCACAGGCTTTTCTTCGCCACTTTCGATGCTATATTGAGGCACATGTTCCAAAATCCGCCGTCCTTCCTGACGACGACGACTTTTCCTTTTGCGTCTCCTTGCCAATCTATTGTCCTCCTCTTTCAAGCTATAGATTGTAGTGATAGCTACAAAATCAGTCGTCATTATATAAGTTCTAGTTCAAAATATCAATAGCTTTTAACCTTTTAATGCAAGAAAATTAATATCTTTGAAAATAGAGAAAACAAAACCACCTAAAAATATAATCCCTTGGTAGTAACCATCACTAAGAAGATTTTAGTTAAGCTTTATAAAATGAGTGAGGTAAAAACTAAGTATCCTCTCTTAACATCATGCCTCAAAATCTGTAATCTTGAGCAAAAGCTAAAAAATGTTAATGTCTGCCAGTTCCGATTTTCTGGCTCTGTGTCGAGAGCAAATAGCGCTGCTAACCCAAGGGCTGGGAGCAACTTTAAGTATTGTGTACCTCACACAAGAGTTGGTAGAGACTCCCTCAGGTGAGGCCAAACTGATTCCTGTGGTAATTTACCCAGAAACAGCATTATTACCGTCAGGGGAGGAGACTGCTGAAGCGACAGTACACAAGCAACTTCAAGTTGGAAATGTGTTTACATTACCCAATGATCAGAGAAAGTTATTAACAGCAGGAGCAGAATCTCCAACCTCGTCACAGGAGTCTGAAAGACCAGACGCATCTCAACCCCATTTAAAAGAAGAATACCTACTTAGTGGTAATCAAATTGTTTTACCTCTGGTTTATGAGGGGGTGATGATGGGGTTACTGGTGACGGGTAGGCAAGACCGGGCATGGAATGAACATGAGGAAAGTCAGATTCAACGGATAGCTCAAACACTGGCGATCGCTTGTATTTTAGATCAACGGCGGGCATGGTTTGAGCAACAATTGCGTGAGCAACAAATTCTCCAAGAAAAACAGGGGGATTTACTGGATAACCTGTTGCATCAGTTTCGCAACCCTTTAACGGCGTTGCGGACTTTTGGCAAACTGCTATTGAAACGGTTCCGGCCAGCAGACCCCAACCGAGATGTGGCAAATAGTATTGTGCGGGAAAGCGATCGCCTCCAAGAATTGCTGCAACAATTTGAGCAAGTAATTGATTTGACAGAGGCAGATTTAGCACCACTACATCTGGCGGAAAGTAAAGTATTTGTGGAAGCAACTGTCCAAAAATCCGCTAAACCGCCGCTATTATTGCCGGGAACGGGAGATAAAGCAGTTGACTGTTCGCTAGCAGATATATTAGAACCATTATTAATATCAGCTAAAGCAATCGCCCAAGAGCGAAAGCTAAAACTAATAACTGAAATTCAACAGAATTCACCTCTAGTTCGTGCCAACATCAAAGCATTACGAGAGGTCTTAACTAACATCATTGATAATGCTTTAAAATATACTCCTACTGGTGGCAAAATTTGGATTCAGGCGAGGCAAAAAAAAGCTAATTTTCAGGGAATTGTGATCAGTGACAATGGGCCGGGCATTCCACCCGAAGATTTAGAGCATCTTGGAGAACGGCATTATCGGGGTGTACAAGCGCAAACAGAAATCCCCGGCAGCGGTTTGGGGTTAGCGATCGCTAAACAATTAATAGAGCAAATGCAGGGCGAAATCGAGGTTTTCAGCCCTGCAATCAACTCTGAGCTAACTTTACCCGATGCGCCGGGGACTACGTTTATTATTTGGTTACCGGAAGTTGAAAATTAAAAGTTAGGAGTTGGGAGTTTTCAATTAAAAGGTCGTTTCAATTCACCACTCATAACTCCTCAGTCCTGATTATCTAAGTGAAACCAACAAGTTTTGATTAATCGTCATTTGTAAATCAGTATTTGGGTCAATGGCGATTAAGTCAACACTCTTCTTACCGAAGAACAGACCAACCAACGCACCGATACCAGCGCCACCCAAGACTTCTTCTGTGGCAATGGCGCGATCGCCTGTGACAACAGATATCGCAGTTGCTGCACCTGCGCCCAATACAGTATTCTTGATAATTGAACCAGTACTAATACCCTTCTTGACGGTTTCAGTTTTGGTAATCACTTCAGAAGTAGCGTTAAGCTGATACTCCTGACCATTGGTCAAAACCAGTTTTTCGGCAACGAATTGAGAACCGCCTGTAGCAGGTTTGAGTTGACCAATAACTTGACTACCAGCAGGAATCACTACAGATCCGTCTTGCGTAACCACGTTTTGGGATACAGTCAATGTCAAAGGCGCTGTTTCATCCTTTGTAACCAGAATTTTTTCTGCCTTGTCATACTTCACAGGAATAGCAGTCCCTTGGGCAATTGTGACTGATACAGGTGTTGGGGTAGTAGATCCGACAGCCACGACATAGGGCGAGTTAATTGCTGAGGCTTGATTAGAACTAACCAATGCTTGGTAAATAAAAGCTGCTACCTGGGCGCGAGTGGCGGTTGCAGTTGGATTCAGTAACTTCACATTCGGATAGTTGACCACAATTTGCTTCTGTGTTGCTGCGGCGATCGGGCTACGGGCATAGCTAGCGATGTTAGAGGCATCGTTGAAGTATTGCAGAGTGCTTTGGGTATTGCCGCTGGGACTATATTCCAGACCGTTAGCCAAAGAAACCAAAACCTGCTCACGGGGAATAGCTTGGTTAGGTTCAAAGCGATTTCCAGGATAACCAGATAAGAAACCAATGGCGTAAGCTTGCTCAATTGCACTAGATGCCCAATAGTTGCTGGGCACATCAGTAAAATTGATTGCCTGCCGTTGCTGTGTTTTTTGGAAGGCTTTGTTGACCATTGCGGCAAATTGAGCACGTGTCACCGCTTCTTCAGGGCGGAAGCTACCATCGGGAAATCCGGCAATTACACCTTGTTGAGATAATTGTTGGATAAATTGTGCCGCCCAATAGTTAGATGAAACATCAGAAAAAGTAGTTTGAGCTAAAGATGGCGAAGCTGTAATGAAAGGCGCTACAGTACCCACTGTGACGCTTAAAGCCATGAGTGCAGCTGTTCTAGATTGCCAACGATTTAAAGTAAACATTATTTTTAACTCCGGTACAATTAGTTTTTTTACTGTTAACTAATTAGACAATTTGCTGAAATATTAGGTTCCCAATTTTTTATATTTTTTGTAAATAATATTACCTAAGTAATACAGTCATAATTCCAAAATCTCTATCAAACGAACTAAGTAATAGCAGTAGTATAATCACCCTATTACTTTTGAGCGCAATTAAATAAGTATTCTAATAAATATCGATGCTGAGTAAGACGATTTAGAGGGAGAATGGTTGCTGTTAAATAAAATTTTTTACTATAAAAAATGAAGGCGATCGCTCACTATAGTTAAAGTGGCGATCGCCTATCATGGGTGATTAAAGTCACGACTTGAATTGAGTTACGACATAGGGCGAGTTAATTGCTGGGGCTTGAGACGACATAGGGCGAGTTAATTGCTGAGGCTTGATTAGAACTAACCAATGCTTGGTAAATAAAAGCTGCTACCTGGGCGCGAGTGGCGGTTGCAGTTGGATTCAGTAACTTCACATTCGGATAGTTGACCACAATTTGCTTCTGTGTTGCTGCGGCGATCGGGCTACGGGCATAGCTAGCGATGTTAGAGGCATCGTTGAAGTATTGCAGAGTGCTTTGGGTATTGCCGCTGGGACTATATTCCAGACCGTTAGCCAAAGAAACCAAAACCTGCTCACGGGGAATAGCTTGGTTAGGTTCAAAGCGATTTCCAGGATAACCAGATAAGAAACCAATGGCGTAAGCTTGCTCAATTGCACTGGATGCCCAATAATTGCTTGGCACATCACTAAAATTGATTGCCTGCCGTTGTTGTGTTTTTTGAAAGGCTTTGTTGACCATCGCGGCAAATTGAGCGCGTGTCACCGGTTCTTCAGGGTGGAAGCTACCATCGGGAAATCCGGCAATTACACCTAGTTGAGATAATTGTTGAATAAATTGTGCCGCCCAATAGTTAGATGAAACATCAGAAAAAGTAGTTTGAGCCAAAGATAGCGGGGAGCATCCCACTTTGATGAGTTTATCTTGCAAACGGTAAGTCACTTGCCCACAAACAAAACCTCCCGACTTAGGCTCTACATAAGTTTGCGTTGGCGGATTTTGTTTATCTAACCGCGATTTCCAATCGCCAGATATTTTTTTGAGAGTGGAATGCTTACTTAAAAACTCGGAGTCTGCAACAATATCGTGAGATCCCTTAACATCTACTTTAGAACTATTGATGTAGATATTATAATCATAAATCACGTTTTCATTTTTATTGTTACCGTTAATATTCTTGTCCGGATAAGCATAGAGAATGTTCCTTAAAATTCTGACATCAGATGACACATTGCCAAATATTTGCCCATCTTTAATTTCTGGACTTTGATTATTTAAAACAGCTGTGTTATTGACGATATCAACATGGTCACTTAAAAATGTATGAATCCCTGAACCACCATTATTAAATGTTAGATTGTTTTGAATTAAAGTCCGTCCTATATATGCACCCAAATTGGGGTTCTGATCATTTCTGGTACTATCGATAATAATGCCATTACCATCTGTGATCTTTCCCGTCGCAACCCAAGGGATGTACATGCGATTGTTATATACCTTGTTATTGGTCACGAACATCTTATATCCCCGGTTGGTGTCAGAATTCCAACTGGTCCCTATCGTAATGCCACTGCAAGCATAAACACCATACCAGGCATTATTGAACACAGTGTTATTATCTATCTTCACATAATCAGCCTGCCCTGCTCCGATACCTCCTCCTCCACAGTCATGCACTTTGTTGTTCAGAATACGGATGTGATGAACATGACCATTGGCTCGTCCGTCAATGTTTATGCAGTTTCCGCTTGTAAGTGGATTTGATCTGTTAGTCTTCTGACTTAATGCATAATCAAGGGTAATATTGGCATTGTTTCCTATAACTTCCAGCCCGTTGATCTCAATATATGAAGCTCCACTTGAAATCAGGATACCGTTCCATGTATTATGCTGAATTTTTGGGTAATGCCCAGGATATGCTTTATACTTAATCCATGCATTTGCAGTTCCAGAACGTTTAATACTTACTACACTCGGAGCTTTGGCTAAATTTGTGTATACTCCGTTCATAATCAATACTGTATCGCCAGGGTTAGTTATATCTGCTGCCTTTTGAATTGTCCTAAAGGCGGATGAAGTAGAAATTCCGCTATTTTTGTCGTCTCCACTACCACTAACATAGTATATTTTCGGTGTAGAATTCGTGCTAATTAGTTCGCGGCTGGATAGACTCATTTCCTTGTTAATGGATACCTGGCGAACGTTTTTAACTAAAGATACTTTTATCCTTTCTCCTTGAGCCAAAAAACTTAATACTAGAGGAATTGCAAGATATGTGCTTAAACTGAAACCTGAAATTACCACAGTAAAAAACTCCTTTATTGTTACTATTTAACAAAAATATCAGGATATTTCATAATTTGGAATACTCTTTTGAATAGAGAATATAATAGAGCCGATTTTCCTAGCTCCTTCCATAGCGCAATTAAATAAGTACTCTAATAAATATCGATGCTGAGTAAGACGATATGGAGGTAGAATTGTTGCTGTTAAATAAAATTTTTTATAGTTAAAAATGAAGGCGATCGCTCACTATAGTTAAAGTGGCGATCGCCTATCAGGGGTGATTATCACGACTTGAATTGAGTTAAATTTAGTAGCGGGATTGTGGTACTAAATTCAAGTTAGAATTCAGTGTGAGCCTTAAATCCTCTGCGGGTCTGAGGACAAAAGCATTTACTTGTTTTTTCCGCAACAGCACACTTGCTCCCGCACCCGCAGCTGCGCCGAGAACAGGTTTTAAATCGTCAATTCTGTTGTTGCCAGTAATTAGTGAACCTAAAACACCAGCACCTCCACCAATAGCTGCATCAGTTAAAACCTGATTTGTGCTTGGTCCCCGTGAAACTCTTTGAGTTGTAGTATATGTTCGAGAACTTGCATTGATCGACTGACGCTGACCATTGGAAAATTCTAATTCTTGAGCTATAAACCGCACGCCTTTTCCTTGGTTTTGATCTGTATCTCTTGAATAATTATCTAAGTCAACAGGTTCTAACCGTCCATTTACTTTAGTACCAGCCGGAATTAAGACATTTCTATTTCTGTCGAGAATGTCTTTGGCTATTTTTAAGGTTAGAGATTTACTTTCCCCAGGAGCAATAGTAATTGTCTCTTTTTCGTAGGTGACAGGAAAAGCAACCCCAGAAGGAATGGTAACGTTTCCGTATTGTCCAGTTCTATCTTGGTTAATTCTATATTGTGCATTAGCAGGAGCCAAGCTCAATAGGGGACTAATAACGGTTGTAGTAACCGCCATTGCCATAAGTGCAGCAGTACCAGATTTCCATTGATATAGGCGAGTCATAAGAGGGTTGTCCTTTGTGTATGTGATGTATGTAATGACGGTAATTCACTGAGTTTGTTTCTGACTGTTTATGAACCTGTCTATAGGCGTATTCCGAAGATAAAAGTACTTATTATGATGAGGAGTCTGTGCGATCGCGATGCCAATAGCGAAGCGGTAGCGAGTCATCAAGCATCATAGCCCATCGTAGACATCGCTCCTCAGAATTTGTATTTTGCTAATGTGCGTCAATAAAATCACAGGCCAGACATTCATAGGACGCAAAACGAGTATCATCTTGTTCCCAAATCCTGTTTTATTACTTATGTCCACATATCTAAGCCATTAAATAGAGGCGAATGTGGCTAATTGCGAACTCTTACTTTTATTCTAGATTGATTTGCTATAACTTGGGAAATATTTTCGTTTTCTTAATGAATGATTTACCTGTATGACTGAAAGATACACTGTCTGTTACATGTGTATTTAAGATTGCTGCTGACGCTGTTTAATCTCTGCGAGCGGTAATAACAAAGTATCTCCAATTTACTGTCGTACTTCACGGCTGACATAACAATCGCTATTTAGGGAATGTACCAATAATTTATTGGTATCATAATACTGCTTAAGCAATTCTTTCTGCTTGTGAGTGAACTGCCAATCATGACCAATATTACGATATTTAATCATTACTTCTGTTAATTCTTCACACCAAGCCTTCCCATTAGCTAACCACTATTTGTTAGGTTCTTCTCTTACTTCATCTAGCCCATCAAGCAAAACCAATACCCTACCGTGCTTGAATAAATCACTTACTTGAGTAGGGACTATTCTGTAACTAGAGAATAGCAGCTAAACTCAAATTATGTCTTGGCGACTCAAAGTCGAACAACCATAAAAACGAAACCCGCGCTGACAGGTTTTAATGTTTTATTATCCACAAAAAGCGATCAGCTAAAATAATTTCCAGCTAGCCAACTTCTGCAAGCAATCACTTGGGCATTAAACCGCAGAGGTGCTGAGAGTGGTGAGAAAAAACAATCTTATTTTACGAGTCACCTTGAAAAGGTTAGTGCTATCAATTTTTGATGCGCTCGCAGCAATTCTTGTGCTGGATTAAAATTTATTCACTTACCATCAACAAGTATGAAATATGGAGTATGTAGCAGTTCTCAATTGCGTGGAATACTGGAGCCAGTTGTATGGGTAGTAACAGACTTGAGCAAACTGGTGTACCGTTCGTAGGGCTTCCCACAGGCTACGAGAACCGCTATAAACCTCATTTTGGAGTCGGGACAATTCCCTAGTGAAATTACATCCTTAAGGGCGAACAGGAGCAGATGTTCTAACCACCAAAGCTTTTAATATTTCTTCTCCAAGAATTTTTTCCGAGATATCATATATATCCCTAGCAGGAATAGACCCGCTACTAGCGGAGGTTCGGGTATGCTTTTGAATTTGGCATAAATAGCTGTTCTAGTTGTGGCTCCTTCAAGAGCATTAATACTTATCTGGGGAATGTCTGGATTAAATCCGGTTAGCTCAAGCGTGTATTTATTGCCTTCAAAGGTGAAACTGCGATTATTTAAATTTGTGTCTATAAATACAAAGTCTGCATTATCTTCTGCATTTGTTGGGTCATTAGGTGTATTTACTAGACCAAACTTGAAGTCAAAAACTTCGCTGATTCCAGTGGGAGGGTTGAAGGATAAATTGAGATTTAAAGGTACAAATCCAACACTTGTACCTTTGAGTACTGTTCCGTTAAAGTAAGTTAAATCAGCTATTTTGAATGCAGAGTTAATGTCAGTTGAAAATGAACTTCCATCCAATGTAAGTTTATTTGAGCCTGTTATTGTACACCCACTAGGAGTATTTGAACTTGCTGGACACACATTAGGATCACCCCAAATAAATGTGTTGCTTCCTACACCTGTGTATATTGGTTTGGTATCTATATTTTCTGGAGTGGGGTTTCCCCATGTGCCACTAGAGATACCAGAAAAAGTCAGAGCATGTGCTTGACCAGAGAAACCAAATCCTGTGGTCGCACTCACAAAAAAACTAGATATAGCAGTCGCAAAAACCAAACTTAGTTTCATAACTTAGGTTTCAATTCTCATTTTCGAGCTTTTCTCAACTAGGTTTCCAGTCTACGGTAGTAATTTTACGGAAAATACGCTTATATATTATTGTAGTTTTTATAAAATATTTATATATTTTTATATTTATATATCTTATTCAAAAAATTATATACATTAAGCTTAGTTTATGAACTGTAAAAATATTTTAGCACTTTGTAATTAGTAAACTGTTAGCGATCGCTATCTTAAGTTGGTTCATTAATTAATTGTCAAGTTGATATCAAGCTACTCTTTTTTGACTTTTGACTTCCCCGTTCGCGTAGCGTCTCCAAGAGTTGGGGCTGACACTCCCTGCCTATTGGGACGCTAATCAGGTTCATCCTCAAGGGTTTTCGGCATCTACTTTATAACTTTGACAAAATCTCTGGCAACAACTGACTAGGAACTTTAGATAAAGCCAGATTTTGTCCCTGTATCCCTAATTCATTATGAAAAGCACGAATAGTTTTCACTACATAAGTGAAGGTTATTTGATAAGGCTCTGGTTGTTTACTTAATCCGTTTAAGGCTTGCAAATGGTTATCTAATGCTACTTCTAAGTGTTGGGAACGTGTTGCTTTGTCGCCATCAAAAGATTTATCTATTACTAGCTGATAATGTGCCAGTCCCAGGTTATTATAAGAAGCAAGCAAATCAAAACTTAAAGAAGTACTGCTAAGTGAGTGAGCTAAGGCTATAGCCTCTTCGTAAGCGCTGATACATAGTTGTAGATACTTTTGCCGTGCCTCTTGAGTTGTCTGAGATAGGTTTGCTAGATGCCAGTAGGCAGTACCGAGATTATTTTGTGTAGCGGCGCAGGCACTGGGAACATTAGCTGGAGTACGATACTTGAGAGCTTCGCTATAGACATCTATCGCTAGTTGGAGATTTTGGGCTGGTTGTTCATATTGTGCTAAATTCCAACAAGCAGTACCGATGTTATTTTGAATCATACCATACTTAAGCGGTTCCTGTTCGGGGTTGTAGTGTACAAGTGCTTCGTTGTAAGCTGCGATCGCTTTCTTTAAATGTATAATCGGTTGATTGTATTGCCCTAGATGCCAGTAAGCAGTACCCAAATTGTTCTGGCAAGCCGCATACTTTAAGGAGTCCATATCAGCTGTACGGTAGCTAAGTGCTTCACTGTAAGCTACAATTGCTTGCTGCCAATTTTCAGATGGGTGAGAAAAATGAGCTAAATCACCATAGGCTGTCCCCAAATTATTTTGCACACGAGCGTAAGTTTCCGAATGTGTCTGAGGCGAAATCATATTTAACGCCAACTGATAAAATTCTATTGCCTGCTCTATATAAGTTTGTCCTTCCTCAGAATTGGGTGGTGTGCGGTAAAGCATCCAGTAGAGTGTACCCAAGTCATTCAAGATATCTGGGAGTTGCGGTGAGGTTTCGTCATAGCTAATTGCCTCCTGATAGGCAATAATTGCCACCATCAGGTTTTCTAGGGTTGACTCTCCTTGCTCAATGCGAAGGCGGTATAAGGTGCCCAAGCGATGATAGGCTTCTGCCAGTACCTCACCTAGAACTTGCTTTTGGTGTAATTCTTCAATCTCCAACAAAATCTGGTGCAGTTGTAAATAATCCTCCGTATTTGGAGCAATATTAGTGTTGATTGTTGCTATTATTAGCTCCGTTAACTCGCTGCTAATATAAGATAAAGATAATAGCGATTGATTATTACTCCCACTACCAGATCTATTAGTAGATTCCTGCTGTTGTGGTGCAGGCTTCAATAAATCTGCTGTTGACGGCGAAACTTCCTGGGTTTTATATACGCCATTCCTTTGTATCTCTGCTGGAAAATCCGAATTATTCTCAAACTTTAACTTGGTGGCTGCGGTTTTCAGTTCCGTTTGGTTAACTGATTCATTTAGAATCGATTGCTCAATACTCCCTAAATCCAAACTTCCAGAACGTGAAAAACTTTCTGGATAGCCCAAATTCTGAGTCGCTGGTGTGGGTTCTCCAGCAAACACAAATACGCCAGTCCGGCAACGCCAAAACTGTGGTGCTGATTGCTTGATAGCAGATAACCAAGGACGCGGTATCCACAACAGCAAGTTAGATTCTAGGAATCGGCTGGATTCTTGTGTAGAGAAATATTCTTCGCTTAAGCGGAGATAGTGCAAAAATAACCGTTGTGTTGCCACTGGTTGCTTGGTGAGATGCTCCACACCTACAATCTGAAATGCTGGGACTGGAAAAGGTCTTCTTGGGGTATCTTTTGATGCCCCAACAATTGGCGGTGGATAATTAGCCAACCATTGATTTATCTGGATTATGGGATTGGGATCGTTTAAATTCAAACGCAATGTGACTAATCGCGGATAAGCTGAAGTGCTATTTTCATGAGAATTTGATGGCCGATATAGTACCTGTCCAACAGGATAAGCCAATGTAGAGTGCAAACGGGCTGCTACCTGATTTCTTAAGTGTAAATCATCACATACCGCTAAAAAAAATTGTCGTCGTAAGCCAAGACTTAGGGCAAGTTTCAGGCGGTGATATACTTGCCGATTCCAAGCAGAATTATTGTTGTGTGCAGGATCATTCACGCTCATAGCGGCTAAAGAGCCAAAACACAGTATATATCACCTTTATGGGTGCATCCAAGTGGGCTAAAGTCATAATGAAAATGGTTTTTAAGTGGATGTTACGCGGCTTTGAATAAACTGAGCCTTCATAATCTATAAAAAGAAAAAAGTATACAATTATACTTTAATTGCTAATTCAATTTTAACAAAAAATAAAAAAGCAGGTCCCTCTTAAAATTGGAACCTGAAAACTATAAAGAAGATGAAATTTTATTAAAATGTTTAATGCTCAACTGCTCTGAGAAACAAAGAAGGCGACTGAAACCAAGCCGCCAACCAAAACTGTAGCGGTGATTGCTAGTAAGATATAAGTTCGTTTTTGCCCTTTTGTGGGAGGTTCTGCTTGATAAATCTTTGGTTCCCGGGCAAAATTATTCAAAAGGCCGCCTTCTTCGTTTGTATAGGGCATAAATCAATTCCTTTATCTTTATCGTTCATTTAATGTTACATAAATGCTAAATCCGCTCTGAAACTGCTAGACAAATCGTTACATTGGGCATTGGGCAATTCAATTTTGGATAATGGAAGTAATAATTTTAGATTAAATTTCAATTCTTAATCTAAAATTATTACTTACCTAGTACAGGTTGGCGGAAATAAACTTACCATTTCATTACAGCCAGAAAGCCCAAAATTAAAACATGAGTGACTTTTGACTTTAGACTTTTGACTTCCGCCTTGCGGTACTATTCCCCATGCCCCATGCCTTAACTAGTAATCGTCCCAGTCAGAGGAGAACTAGGACTAGCATAATGTTTGATGGGCATCCTGCCAGCAAGGTATGCTAGACGACCGGCGACTGTCGCTAAATTCATGGCACGAGCCATTGCTGCTGGGTTTGGAGAAAGAGCGATCGCACTATTAATCAACAAAACATCTGCTCCCAATTCCATTGCCTGGGCGGCTTCTGAGGGTGAACCAATACCAGCATCTACCACCACTGGCACACCCGCATTTTCGATGATGATTTGAATATTGGCGGTTGTTTTTAGCCCTTGTCCAGAACCTATCGGCGATGCCAAAGGCATTACCGTAGCACAGCCTACTTCTTCTAAACGCTTGGCTAACATGGGGTCAGCGTTAATATAGGGCAATACTGCAAAACCTTCTTTAACTAATTGTTCTGCGGCTTGCAGCGTCCCAATTGGATCTGGAAGTAAATACTTAAGGTCAGGTATTACTTCTAACTTGACAAAGTTATTATCTTCCTGCCCTAACAATTTCGCCATTTCTCGCCCCAAACGCGCTACCCGAATCGCCTCTTCAGCAGTTTGACAACCTGCGGTATTGGGCAACATCCAGATTTTTGTCCAATCCAAGGCTTCAGCTAAACCTTCATGTCCGGGGGCCTTGGTTTGAACCCGTCGGACTGCGACGGTGACAATCTGGCAATCGCTGGCGGCGACACTTTGCTGCATTTCTTCAATGCTGCGATACTTACCAGTTCCGGTCATTAAGCGGGATTGGAAGGTTTTGCCAGCAATAATTAGTGGGGAGTCTTGAACGGGGAGTGGTGGGTGCTGTAAAGATATGGCAGTGTGATGCCCGTTGGAGAAATTGGCAGAGTGAGTCAGCATTGGGGTGGAGGTAGATGGCTGGGATTGGAAGCGCGAATAGTGAAAATTTGAAAGTATTGGGTCAGACTTTTGTTCCAAGATTAAATCGGCAATCAATGTCGCTGTTACTGGTGCAAGTAGAATCCCGTTGCGGTAATGACCAGTAGCAAGGGTTAAATTTTGACAGTAGCTGGTGCCAAGGATGGGTAACTCATCGGGGGTGGCTGGGCGAAATCCCCACCAGAATTCTTGGATAGGATAATGCTTTAATTGGGGATACAGCCGGATGGCAGCTTGTAATAATGTTTGAATGCCTTCTGGGGTGTTGTTGGGGGTGAAGCCAACAGCTTCGCTTGTTGCCCCAATAATCAGCCGATCGCGTCTTGGTACGATGTAAATATCCTGACCATATAAAATCCGTTTTAAGGGCAATTCCGAGGCAAATTCTGGTATCCGCACACTCAGCATTTGTCCTTTTCTGGGTAGCACAGGTAGTGGTAACAACTCATTTGACCAAGCACCTGAAGCTAAAACATAGTGCGCGGCGCGAATTACCCCAGTATTGGTTTGCACGCCAACCACTTGTCCTTGCTGCTGTAAAAATGCTTCTACTGTAATCCCGTCTTTGAGTTTAACACCAACAGACTCAGCCGCTGTCCACAGTACTTGAGCTAGAGCTTTATTATCAACTTGTGCGTCTTCAGGATACCACCAGCCACCAATGACTTCTGCTCCCAATCCTGGCTGATATTGATGAATTGCCTCTTTGTTTAACCAGTAAGCTGGGGATGGGGGGGATGAGGAGGAAAGACTTTCCCTCCTACTCCCCTGGTCCCCTGCTCCCCTGCTTTCTTCAAAAAAGGGTGTGAGGATACCGCAGGGCCGGTACCCAGTATTTAAGCCAGTTAGTTCTTCTAGTTTGTGCGTCCAGTCGGGATACAAAGCACGCGATCGCCAACACAATGAACGCATGGCCCCATTAGGGATATTTTCCGCGTCTGGTGCCAACATCCCAGCAGCGGCATGGGTAGCGGCAGCCTGAAAGTTACGACAAAACACGGTGACGTTTGTCCCGCGCAGTTTTAGTTCAATGGCGATCGCTAAACCAGTAACACCGCCACCAATAATTACAATCTCACTAGTCATCAGTCATTTATTATTAGCCATTTATCATTAGTACATAACTAATAACTCATAACTAATTAACTCATAACTTATAACTTATAACTCGTAACTAAAGACGGATCTTATCGTTACCATAAGGCTCGAATTGGTTCGTTGCCTTGGTTTGCATCGCTGGATGGTGTGTTTGTGTTTGTTTGTGAAGTATCTGTATTGCCGTCTGTTGTAGTGTCAGAAGGTGAGGTTGAGTCATTGGAAGGATTCTGGGCAACGTTACTCCTGTTACCAGGTCTTGGGGCTACAATACTGCGCCTGTTTTGGTTTGTTTCAGTTGTTTCGTTTCCTTCAGTGGCAGTTTCTTCATTCTTGCTGCCAGCACTGCTATTAACATTGATATTAGCTGGCAGAACTTTGGCTGCTTTGCCACCGGGAGCGTTAGCGGTTTGTACGCCCATAGGAAAGTTGATGCCTAGTAATGTACCAAGCAGAATGGCTAAACCTCCAGCCATTAGAATTAAGGGTGTCCATCTACCCATCTTGTTTTACTCCTTTTTAACCTTTTGGTGTCCACACTATTCGAGAACCTTGTCCCCAAAATCCATCAAACTTTGTCACTTTCACATCGCCTAAAACCTGGGTTTGACAGGCTAAACGCAAGTCTGTTGTAGGAGAATGGGGAGGAAGCGAACGCCGTGCTCGATCACGCCAATTCGCTGCTGATACTTCGCCCTCTACCTTAACCGCGCAGGTTCCACAACTGCCAATGCCTCGACAGTTTATTACCTTAGCACCGTCATTGTAGAGGTGAATACTATTTTGCAGCAAAATTTTTCGGAGATTACTTCCCTGCTCGCAATCAATTGTTTTACCTTCAGCTAGTACTTTAGGCATTTTTAAATTGCCAAACTGGCGTTTTGTTGTATATTGACACATTGTCTCGAAAGTTGTCTCGTCGGTCTCAGTTTTATGACCACAAATTCCTCACCTCAACTTTGGCTCTATGACACTACATTACGGGATGGCACTCAGCGCGAGGGGCTATCAGTATCGATAGAAGACAAGTTACGCATTGCCAAGAGACTCGATCAACTGGGAATTCCCTTTATTGAAGGCGGTTGGCCTGGTGCCAATCCCAAGGATGTACAATTTTTCTGGCAACTCCAAGAAGATCCGCTAAAATTTGCTGAAATTGTGGCTTTTTGTTCGACTCGACGCCCCAATACCACTGCCGCAACTGAACCGATGCTACAGGCTATTTTGGCTGCGGGGACTCGCTGGGTAACGATTTTTGGCAAGTCTTGGGATTTACATGTCACAGCCAGCCTCAAGACGACGTTAGAAGAAAATTTGGCGATGATTCGTGACACGATTGAGTACCTCCGTTCTCAAGGGCGTCGGATTATTTACGATGCCGAACATTGGTTTGATGGCTACAAACACAATCCAGATTATGCTTTACAGACATTAGAGGCTGCGATCGCATCTGGTGCTGAATGGCTAGTTCTCTGTGATACCAATGGCGGCACTTTACCCCACGAAATTAGCCAAATCGTTCAAGATGTAGTCAAGGTGACTGGGGAATGGGGAACTAGGAAAGATTCCCAATCTTCAATGCCCCAAATCGGAATTCACACTCATAACGATTCGGAAATGGCGGTTGCTAACGCAATAGCCGCCGTTATGGCAGGGGCAAAGATGGTACAGGGGACAATTAACGGTTACGGTGAACGTTGTGGTAATGCTAACCTCTGTTCATTAATTCCCAATTTACAACTGAAGGCGGGTTACAGTTGTATCACAGAAGACCAGCTAACACAACTTACAGAAGCTAGTCGTTTTGTTAGTGAGGTGGTCAACCTCGCGCCAGATGAACACGCTCCCTTTGTGGGACGTTCGGCTTTTGCCCACAAGGGCGGTATTCATGTATCAGCCGTGGAACGTAATCCCCTGACTTACGAACACATTCAGCCGGAACAAGTCGGGAATCATCGCCGCATTGTGATTTCTGAACAGTCTGGACTCAGCAATGTTTTAGCCAAAGCCCGCAGTTTTGGGATTGAACTCGATCAGCTAAAGGCAGAGGCCAAGCAAATTCTCCAGCGCCTCAAAGACTTGGAGAGCGAAGGATTTCAATTTGAAGCAGCAGAGGCAAGTTTTGTATTGTTGATGCACGAAGCTTTGGGAGATCGCCAACAGTTTTTTGAAATCAAAGGTTTTCAAGTCCACTGTGACTTGATTGAGGGGAAAGAAACTAGCAATGCTCTAGCTACAGTCAAAGTCGCTGTTGATGGAAAAAATATTTTGGAGGCGGCCGAAGGTAATGGGCCCGTGGCAGCTTTGGATGCGGCTTTACGCAGGGCTTTGGTGAACTTTTATCCCCAAATAGCAACCTTTGATTTGACAGATTACAAAGTCCGGATTCTTAATGGACATACCGGCACTGCGGCGAAAACTCGTGTATTGGTAGAATCGGGTAATGGTCATCAACGTTGGACAACAGTAGGGGTTTCCACCAATATTTTGGAGGCTTCCTATCAAGCGGTAGTGGAGGGCTTGGAATACGGTTTGTTGTTGCACTCCCAAGCGGAAGCGGCGGTGAAAGCTTCTAGTTGACAAAAAGCACTATGTAGTGTACCCTAATTGACAACCCCCACCTGAAGATCAGCCACCTTCATTAATGGGGGTATTAAACCCGCATCGTGTTGCCACCCGATAAGAAAATGGGGAGACAATTTCCCCTTGTCAAAATTGATAAATTATCCAACCTTGTGGGGTGTTGCTTTTTAGCTTGCCTAGTTGATAGGTGGGGCTAGACGCCTATCCCACAATTGATAATTAGATGTTTTTTACTTGCTAGTCCCTAAGTATAGCATTTCATAAATGCATGACGAATTGAGCGACTTACTGGTAAGGCTTGGCAAAACTCGATAACGCTACGAAGTTGTAGAATTATCTATTACCGTAGGAATGACGTAACCTAGAATACCTTTAAGGACATATCCATTCTTGCCACCACCCAACTCACTAAAATTAGTAGTGTACACGTGGTCTGAAGCTACGGAACTGTAATATTCATATAAAGGAATAGTACCTGTGATCGGTGTAGAATATACAAAATAACCAGTCTTTTTAATTACATATCCATCCCTGGCATTAAAATCAGTAGTGTAGAATTTGTCTGAACCTGTGGTACTGTAATATCGATATAGAGCCTTAGTTCCAGGAGATTGTTGTTGAGATTGTTGTTTGGGAATATAGGCGGCAATTCCTTCAGATATGTATCCGCTGCTACCAGTTCCTAACTCACTCAAATTAAAATTAGTAGTGTAGAAGTGCTTAAAAATTGATTGATTATAATAACGGTAGAATGCATCTGCCGTAACTCTTGCACCATCAATTGTTCGAGTAGTTGTATTTGGAAGAACTGGATTTTGAACAACTAAAATATTTGAGGATCTAGTTTTGCTTTCGCTAATAGTTAATTGATTAATATTCTGCAGTTGAGAAGAATTTGATGTTGCTAAAGCTACATGGCGACTAGTTAAATTGTTCATACTAATACTTGCAATGCCAACAGCCAAGCCACCAAAGGTTTTTAAGACTTTACGCCAAGACCAATTACTAAACATAGTAGTATCTTTTTAGCCTGATATTTAGAAGGAAAAACATTACCATACTAATACCACACTATGCAACAAGGTAGTGGATAGGGGGATATAAGGGCAAGCAAGAATGAATGATACTTTTAAATATGATGCACAGACGCAAAGTCTCACATCTTGCACCACTTGCTTTATTACTATTTTTGTAGGGTGAATACTGCCTAACGCTGGCTCAAACCCTAATTTTTACGTTATCAGCAGTGCCCACCCTACGGTTATTGAGAATGGTGCAAGATATAAGCAGCATCTGGCACTTGGGTAAGCAATGGTTTAAATGCAAAAATAGCAGATCAATTGCCAATTCTATACAAATAATCATTCTCACCTTTACAGCCAAAGTGCGTAGGCGTAGCCCACCGCAGGCATCGCTCAACTGAGTTGTGTACCAAAAACATTTATTCCATTAAGGCGTCGAAACGCCGATCAAAGAGTATAAGGATTGATCCAAAAAAAAGACCCCTGCTTTGCACCAGAGGTCTTTCCGTTTCAGAACGTTGTAAAATTCATTAGCAACGTAAAACGCTGATATGGTTAATTTAGTGGCTTCTGTGCCATAAATGCAAAAATAGAAACCCAATTGCCAATCCCATACTGACGATTATTGTTACTTTTACACCTAAAATGCGTAGGCGCAGCCCGCCGCAGGCATCGCTAATATTTAGGTGCAGACCTGGAAAGCCGATACTGCGACATAAAACTTCATTCTATGCAAGGTTTTAGGAGAACTTTTCCCAAGATTGGGCAACTAATTGGCTCAACCAGCGACGTTGTTGCTGATCCAGCAGTGGATCATCTGCTAGTAACTGAGCGGTTAATTCTTCTAAAGATTGACCCTGAGCACGGACAATTTTAATTACTCCAGCGATCGCAGCGGCAACTAGTTCTTCATCAATCGGCTGTTGTCGCAAGGCAAAAATTTCCTGGGGACTGTCTGGAATGGGATAATTCATGGCGTGGGTTTACAGAAATACAAAATGAACAATAAATTTGGCAAATTCTTAAAATTTCTTCACTGAATCTTTACGAAACTAATAGGGCGGAGTTTACCTTACTTTGTGCCTTCATAAAATCTGTCTTAGTAAGTAGATTGATCGGAGATGTCAGGAAACGATGAGAGAAATCCTTTATTTAGAAGTTCCAACTCCGGATATAGCAACTGTGCGTAGCTGGTTACAAACAGATTTTGAACCCGGAAATGGAGAAAAAGTGCTTACCTCGGAAGGCTTTCGCCTCAAAATCCCTACTGCAACTACAATTACTGGGGTGGCTGTTTCGGAAAACTTGCCTGCGGAACTTTCTGTATTTGTCTGGTCGGTGCAACGAACTACTTATCTAAAAGTGTTTCGTTGGACAGAACAGCCTTTTCCCAAAGAGGGACAAATCCTGCAACGCCTGACCAAGGAAATCAGAAGCCGTTTTGGGCATCATTACCCAGAACCGCCAGCGATTGATTTATCACAGCAATCGATTTTTGCCGCGCTAGGCTCTGTTTATCCCCTCACTGTCAAATATTTTCAGAAAATGCCCAACGGTGAATATGACCTAACTCGTGCCTATTGGTGGGAACAACGATGGCGCGAAGGAGTACGGAATCCGCAGCAGCCGCGTCAAGTGGTGTTTTCGCAGGGGAGCAGGGGGGAAATAACCAATGCCCCAATGCCCAATGCCCAGTACGACATCATCTACATAGGTGGCGCACTAGGCGCCATCCATGCAGCACTGATGGCAAAACTGGGATATAAAGTTTTGTTGGTGGAACGAATGCCCTTTGGGCGGATGAACCGAGAATGGAATATTTCTCGCGATGAGATTCAAAGCTTAGTTAACCTGGGTTTAGTCACCCCCGCTGAGTTAGAAACGATCATTGCCAGGGAATACAAAGATGGATTCAATAAGTTTTTTGATGCTAATAATCCATCCAAACTGCGATCGCCTGTTCTGCACACCCCCACAGTCCTAAATTTAGGCTTAGATTCCGAAAAATGGCTCCAAATGTGTGGGCAAAAACTGCAAGCGGCAGGCGGTGATATCTGGGATGAAACAGAGTTTATCCGTGCAGATATTGATATATCACAAGTACTTTTGAAAGTCAAGCACTTACCCAGTCAGGTTGAAAAGCAAGTAAGTGGACGACTGTTAATAGATGCAATGGGAACTGCGTCCCCCATCGCTTGGCAATTAAATGGTGGTCGGGCTTTTGATAGTGTGTGTCCGACAGTGGGAGCGGCAATTGAGAGCGGATTTGAGCCGGGGGTGTGGGATTCCCAATATGGGGACGTTCTTTATAGTCATGGGGATATTTCGCGGGGAAGGCAGTTAATTTGGGAATTGTTTCCTGGAGCAGATGAAGAACTGACGATTTATTTATTTCATTACCATGAAGTCAATGCTGAAAATCCCGGTTCCTTGCTGGAGATGTACGAGGACTTTTTCACGATTTTGCCAGAGTATCGCAGGTGCGATATGGACAAGTTGGTGTGGAAGAAGCCGACATTTGGGTATATACCGGGGCATTTTAGTGTCGGAAGTAGCGATCGCACAGTTGCCTTTAATCGATTGATTGCGATCGGTGATGCCGCATCACTCCAGTCTCCCCTTGTTTTCACCGGTTTTGGTTCTCTAGTTCGCAACTTAGAGCGCTTAACAACGCTGTTGGATACTGCTCTAAAACATGACTTGTTGAGTTTCCGACACTTGAACCAAATTCGCGCTTATCAAAGCAACGTTTCAGTGACTTGGCTATTTTCCAAAGGCATGATGGTGCCCACAAGGAAATTTTTACCACCCCAACGGATCAACTCCATGCTCAATACCTTTTTTGGGCTGTTAGCAGACGAACCTTTAGAGGTGGCAGATAATTTCATTAAAGATAGGTGTGATTGGTTAACTTTTAACCGCCTAGCACTCAAAGCAGCGAGGACAAATCCTGCCTTGCTTTTATGGATCTGGGAACTTGCTGGCCCAAGGGATTTGCTCAGATGGCTTGGTAGTTATTTTAACTTCGGTCGTCATGCCCTGGTTAGTGCTTTGCTGAGTCCGTGGTTCGGGCGCTTCTTGAATCGGGTGGGTTTTTGGCTGGAACCTCGGAATCCGGGATTGTGGTTGTGGCTGTTGACGATTAATTATGCGATCGCCACAGGCAAACCGCGATCGCCCAGTCAGGTAGCCAAAATTAGCCCAGAAGACATAATTCCGAAGTCAGAAGCAAGGATTCTGAATTAGTTATTAGGCATTGGGCATTAATCACTTGACTCCTTACAGACGCGATTAATCGCGTCTGTACTCCTAACTATTGACTCTTGGGGCGAAAATTTGGTAGTTCCACAGATGCCAATGACTTACGCCCCTTGGGTGGACGCTGGGGATAAACTACGGGTGAGGGTGAATTGGCATCATTGATGTTATCACCTGATAAATCTGGGGACAAATCAGTTGCCGACAATTCCAAGTGCGTCAATTGTGAAACTTCTGACCAGTAGTCTTCAGTTTCTCCACCAGGCGTCTCAAGATGAGGTTGAGTAGAGGAAACCAGTAAGTTATTGGCTGGTGAAACCACAGAATCTGTCGTCCCAGAAGTGGAGGTAGTTGCAGGGGGATTAATTTCTGCTTCCAACTGCTCCTTTTGTGGATTTTCTAGTTCTTCATCATCTTCTAAGATTGTTGCTAAAGTCTCCCAGATCGGCGCATCACCCTGATTACTATCCACATGCGTTTTCGCAGCAGGTGGTGGTGATGCAGATGCAGGCTGGGAGGTGAAAAACATTTGAATCAGACTATCTAATTGCTGATCTAAATTTGATGAACCCGAAGTTGAAACAGCTTCCGGTGTATCTGGGGAATCATCAATTTTTGGAGAGGGGCCGGTTTCTGCTGGTGTTGGCGTATTTTGCTTAACTGACCAGTTCCAAGAAGATGGCGTCGGAGTCGGTTCATTTCTTTGGAATGGGACTGGTGGTGACGGTTCGCCCCAAGAATTATCTAGATTCTCAGTCAAGGATTCTGGTTCTGCTGACCAAGGTTGAATTGGCTGGGCGTTAGGAAACAAAGACCGAGCTTTTCGAGAAAATCTTCCTTGTCCGCTAGTTATGTCTTTGGGATGTTTTGCAGTATCGTCTAAGGAGTCATAACTAGGAACTGATGTATCTAAACATTTTTCTAGAGCTGCTTTAAATTGCAGGGTCTGGCGTTGTTGTCGCATCAGTCTAGTACGTAACTCCCGACAAGCATTTTCTGATTGCAATAACTGCTGAGACTGTTCGCTGTTGTTAGTGTGTAATAACGTACATTCTCGCTCTAACTGGGCAAGACGTTGTTGACTAATTTGTAGCTGTGCTTTATGAGTATCAATAAAAATTTCCTGGCGTTGAACAGTTTGTACAGCAGTTTCCAATTGTTGAAATAGGGACTTTATCTGTTCTTGAGCCGCAGCCAATTCTTGAGTATGTTGGTTGAGCATCGACTCAGTAACGCTAGAACGCGTTTTCTGCCACTGCAAAACCTTTTCTGACTCAGCTAGGTTGTCTTTTAGCTGCTCCACTTGTTGATACAAGTTATTGTTAGCTGCACGCAATTCTTCGTTCAATGCCAGCAGGTTTTGAAACTCCGAGTCAATAAGTGCTTGCTTGCCGCTTTCAGGTTCTGCAACCCAGTCCTGCTGGGTAGTATCTTTTGAAATTTGTCTATCTTCAGCTGCCATGAGGAGTGGCAGTTTTTTAACTGCCATATTGTCATTAGGCACAACTGAGTAAAAGGGACAACTCGCCTGCTCCGATTGTGGCGAATTAGCAGAATTTAGGGATTCCATCACAGCCGCCTTGTTTGAGGTGTCAGCTTCATTCATCACTCTTGACCCACCTGCTTAAAAATATTCAGCAGTACTGGCATTAGCATTGCTTATCAACTGTGTCTAATCAGGGTTGCTCTAGAAGCTAAGTTTAACTCTCTCCAGCCACCAGCAATTAATCATCAATTGGTGTTCCCCATTTTGTATTTAGACTGATGCCGTTATAACACTATGATGCTGTTGCCCGTCAAGAAGAGGATGAGGGGACAAGGAGACACGACTTGGGGAGTAATTTTGTGTTCCCACCTGATTACAGTCCACGCTCATCTTAGTGATGAGCGTGCTTGCTCTAAAACTCTCTTTAGTTACCGCCTTTATCTTGACGATGGGGGGACAATTCCATTTGTCCTTTTCATGTCTTGAAGCAGGCAAAAGGGAAACTCGGGTCGCCAGCCAGGGCTATTTCGTTTTAGACATAAACCGCCCAGAATTAAAGTTCCGCAAATCATAACTAAAGTCCGTTTTAACGCACTAAACCGCATCACCTTAAAAACTAAACTGTATTGGCTGATGAAGTTTTTCTACATGAAAAAATTGTATACACCTTATTTTATATAATAGCATCTTTCTTAAGACATATATTATAAATATCCTCTTCAATATATTTTTATATTGACTTATTTATTACTTAGGAGCGATGTCAGTACAAGTATCTGTTATTCGATCTAATTTTGTAATCTTGGGCGATCGCTATTTAGTGTCAGCGAACAACTAAGAGCTTCTGCTAAAACTGCAATGTTAGGAAATTATGATTTGCAAGAGAAAATACTTACAAAATTTTTTAAGAGTAACAATTTATCTAAGTAAAATAATAAAGTTTTTTTAAAGAATAATCTCAATTTAGTATGGGCTTTTTTATAGGTAAATGCAGTCCTAGTAAGCAATTTCAGGCTTAATTAGTCAGAGGCTTTTCTATAAACTTGCCTTCAATACGTCAAGTTTGTCTAATGACTAGAAGAAAATTGTTTAAAGTATACTTAGTTACCTAGAAATAATAACTACAAAGTATATTAAACTACAAATGCTAAAGATCATTTTAGTATTAATACGTATGTACATTTTAATTATTTTATTAAACAATAATTGGAATAACCGAGTTTTCTAGTAGTAACAAAGTAATTTTAAAGACCATAATTACTGCTGACTAATCTGATTGTTGCGTTAGATAAGGCAGTGTGGCAGTTAGGTTTGTCCAAAAATTAAAAGCTTAAAATAGGGTGCTAAAGATGACCGATATAGTTGCAATGGGTACAAATATAAAGCAAGAAGCTGCCCAATTACCGCTAGTTGCAGAAAATTGTGACAGTTTTTGGAACAAAGAAATTAGACCGTTATTCACAAATGAGTCTCTATCTTTTAGAGTGAAGACTCTTAAGGGAAACTATGTCAAGTATGTCAACTTGGATAATGGAGCTACAACCACTCCTTTTGCAACCCTTAAGCAACATGTGGACGACATGCTTGACACCTATGGCAGCGTGCATCGAGGTTCTGGGCAAAAGTCCATCATCACTACACGAGAATATGATGCCAGCCGGAACGTCATTCGGGACTTTGTGGGGTCATCTTTAGACAACTATGTAATATTTGCCAAGAATACAACAGAAGCAATTAATGGAGCCGCCACACTTTGGGCAAAAAAACCTGGAAAAATCTTAGTTTCTGATATTGAGCATTCATCCAACCTGCTGCCTTGGGTTACTAGAGACGAAGTTGTGCAGTACAGAACGCAGCCGGATGGAAGTGTAAGTGTCACAGAAATTGAAGATATCTTCAAGGCACACCAAAATCTCCCTAAAGCCGAACAAATTAAGTTAGTGACTATTACAGGTGCTTCGACAATTACAGGTTACAGACCACCGATTTACGAAATTGCAGCTTTAGCACATCGATATGGTGCTAAGATTTTTGCCGACGTGTGTCAGTTGATTCAGCATGAACGAGTAGATATGCGTGCTGATGATGACCCATGTCATTTAGATTTTGTGGCTTTCTCTGGACATAAAATGTATGCACCTTATGGAACAGGGGTTTTGCTGGGGCCAAAGGAATTTTTTGATAGCTCCTACCCTTATCAAATCGGTGGTGGAAACCTACCTTATATCACTAGAAACTTAGAAATTAAGCGTTTTTATACAGAACGGGCCCATGATCCTGGAACACCAAACGCAATGGGTGCGATCGCCATTGCCAAGGCGATTGAAATTATCGAAGCAGTAGGGCGCGATCGCATTGCTCAGTATGAACACTCTTTAGTTGAATTCACATATACACGGCTTGGGCTGATTCCTGGGGTGAAAGTATATATTCCAGGAGATAATTTAGCCCATGTTATTCCCTTTGATATTGATGGATTTGATGGACGCTTAGTGGCAGAAATTCTGGCACAAGAATACGGAATTGGCGTTCGGGCTGGGGCTTTCTGCACTTATGAATATATTCGCAAACTCAAGAATATTTCAGACGAGCAAGACCACCAAATTGCTCAGGAAGTAGACAGGGGAATCACGCGCAACATTCCTAGTATTATCCGAGCTAGCTTTGCTGTATATAATACATTAGAAGATTGCGATCACTTTATTGATGCGATCGCTCAAATAGCTAAAAACGGATTTGCTCACTATTTGCCCAACTACACACAAGATCAGATAACTGGTGTTTGGACAGCGATAGACAGCTAGTTTTTTCAGAGCATGGGGCAGGGGAGAGGAGAGAAATTTTCTGCCTGCTCCAACTCCCTCATCTCTGTCCCTTAAATTACGTATTACAAATTACAAGGGGGTAATAGCTTGAGCGATGAAAACCTCTTTGACCAGGAGGAGTATTTACAGGCACGGGTTGAGCAGTGCATCTGGCAAAAAAGTACAGATGCAGGTATTTCGCGCCAGCGCTTTCTAAAAATATTAGCCACTATGGTTGGTGCAACAGCCATCGGGGGGCTAGCTAAACCTGCACCTGCTCATAGTCAGGCAGATGTTAAAACTAAAGGCAGTAAAATACTTAAGCCATTGCCACCTGGGTATATCTCTCATAGCAAAGGCACATTAGAGATGAACTGGGAAGCGATGTATGGGCGTGGTTATTTAGTACCAAACGATTGGTTCTATGTTCATAATCGTAGTACACCTCCCCCGTTTGACCCTTCTACATGGCGTTTGCAAGTTCATGGAACTGGCGTTTCTGCTCCCTGCGAGTTCACATACGATGAAATCATTGCTATGCCTTCCATCTCAGTCACTTGCGCTATTGAGTGTGCTGCTAATGGTCGGCGTTTTTTTGAAGAGGCTTTCAACACACCACTCCCTGGAACGCGGTGGAGGCTTGGAGCGATTGGTGTAGCTGAGTGGACTGGTGTACCACTGAGCATATTATTAGAGCGGGCTGGATTGAAATCCACAGCAAAAGACGTACTCGTTGAGGGTGCAGATTTTGATTCGCTGGACTCAAAGGCGACGAATAAATCCAAGTTCAACAATGTAGTTCCGATTAGCAAGGCATTAGCAGATAACTCGCTTCTTGTCTATGCAATGAATGGAGAACCATTACCTCCAGATCATGGCCAGCCATGCCGTGCCTTATTCCCTGGTTGGGGAGGAAACGCCAACGTTAAATGGATTGAGCGAATTGAAGTTTCCCAAACACCGATATATACCCAGTGGGTGACGGAGCAAATGGTGCTGGTTGGTGCAGATTATCCAGCGATCGCTGCGTATAAAGGTAAGCTGATTACCTATCAAAATGTTAAAAGCGCTTTTGAGTTGGCTTGGCCAGCTACGCTTTCGGCTCGAACCCACTTATTACGTGGACGTTCTTGGTCTGGTAAAGGAAAAATTGTCCGTGTGGAAGTCAGCCTAAATGGCGGTAGAACTTGGCAATTTGCACGACTGCGAGAACCAAATTTTCCATTTGCATGGGTACGCTGGGACATTGAATGGAACCCAACTCCTGGGGAATATTTTCTCCAAGCTCGTGCTACTGACAATTTAGGTAACATACAACCAAGTACAGTTCCGTGGAATGATTCTGGATTGCTCTATGGAGGCGTTGTTAGCCATCCGGTAACAGTACGAGGTTAATCACACCAAATCAGTTGTTTAGAAAAAGACCTATTTATGATTGATTATAGTTGGTTGATTTTGGTGACTGGGGGTCTAATATCTGGAGTCATAGCTGGGCTTTTAGGAATAGGTGGCGGTATTATCACAATTCCTCTTTTAGTCACACTAGGTTATACTCCCGTTCAGGCGATCGCTACTAGTAGCCTTGCTATTGTGATTACTTCAATTTCTGGAAGTTTGCAAAATTGGTGGATGGGCTACTTTGACTTTAAACGAGTAATTTATTTAGGAATTCCAGCTTTCCTAACTACTGGAATCGGTGTATATTTCGCCAATAAAATCCCATCCTATATAATACTCTTTACATTCGGCATTATACTACTTGCTAATATCTATTTGATTGAGCTTCGTAAACAACTGGCTTTCAAGGAGATAGAGAATACACCACTAGTATTTAACCCATTAGTTTCTAAAATTGGCACTGGGGGAGCAGCAGGAATTTTAGCAGGTTTATTTGGCTTAGGTGGCGGTACGATTATGGTGCCACTACAAATGTTACTACTAAAAGAAGAAATTAAAGTAGCAATTCAAACTAGTTTGGGTGTGATTGTCATCACTGCTTTAGCTGCCTGCACAGGACACGCATTAGAGGGAAATATTTTGTTCGTTCAAGGTATAGTTTTGGGATGTGGTGGTCTTTTAGGCGTTCAAATGAGTACTCGCACATTGCCAAAAATACCAGATGATACTGTAGGTTTAGTACTTCGTATTTTCTTAGGAATACTATCAATTTATATTTTTTGCGAAGCGTGGATAAACTATCAACAAATAATTACTACTTCGTAATTTGTAAAACTTTAGAGGTTTTATAAGATATTTTTTAAAAGAGGTGAGCTATGAGTATTTTTAAAGTTGAAGTTGTCAAAATCAACAGCATTAATCCTCATCCCAATGCTGATAGGCTAGATATTGCCTCTATTGAAAATATGGAGTATCAAGTAGTTATAGTCAAAGGTAACTTTCACCCTGGAGATTTAGCTTTTTACTTTCCTATTGATAGTGTTATTCCAGAAAACTTTTTAGATAAGTTTGGTATTCGTAACTACTACTCGAAAAAACTGCGTGCTGCCAAACTTCGCGGAATTTTTTCTGAGGGTTTGCTTATTCCCGTTGGGAATAACTTTATGGGAAATGTCGGAGACGACTACACGGACTATTTTAGTGTAACAAAGTATGAGTATCCAATTCCTCAAGGAATGAGTGGGGAAGTAGAAAGTTTTATTGGACATTACAAATTCCCCAGTCCAGAAAACCTGAAACGTTACAAAAACATACTAATTGAAGGTGAAGAAGTTGTTGTAACAGAGAAGTTGCACGGAACTAACTTCACTGTCTTAGTTGATGCTGATGGCACAACTAAAATTGGCAGCCATAATTACTTCTGGAAAAACAGCGAAGTAAACAAAAAACTAGTTTATATTCGTGCTTACAACGAGAACGAAGCTTTCCAGAAACTTCCGCCAGGAACTCAGATTTTTGGAGAAATCTACGGCGTACAAGATATCAAATATGGCTTGAATAATGGCAATATTAAAATTGCTATATTTGCTGTGTGTCGCGGCAGTTATTTTCTTAATCACAGCGATTTTGTGGCTTTTTGCGAAGAATTTGTTTTGCCGAGAGTACCTGTGCTTTATATCGGCGCTTACACTTGGGAAGTGGTTTCTCAGTTCAATAATGCCAATAGTGTAGTCAGTCCCAATTGCATCATGGAAGGCGTTGTTGTGCAACCAGTCATTGAGAAAACGCATCCAGAAATAGGTAGAGTAGTTTTAAAATTGATTAGCGATCGCTATCTGCTCCGTAAGGATGGAACTGAACTTCATTAGGTTCAACTCAAGTTTTGGTGGCCACACCTTAACTAATCGACTTACCAATTATTCTCTTAAGGTAGCCACCGGGGATGAAATCCGGCTAAGGGGAGTTGTTCTGGTCTAATTTCCACAGTCGCAGCATCAGCGATGGGCAACAGAGGCATTAACCACAGGCTACTGGTAGCAATAACATCTCCATCATCAGTTTTCAAAGTGTTTGTGGGTAATGATGTTGTCGGGTTTGTCTGCGGTACTACTTGGTCAAATAACAAGCCCAAACCGTCGGCAGATAAACTCATTTGCACATTCCGTTGATCGGGAGGCAGTACTAGCAGTGGTTTCTGTTGCCCAGTTTTTAGATCAATTGCCACTACATAAGGCTGTTCTATGTATTGTTCCTTGGATACTAACTGTGTCAGCAAGCAATAGAGGGTGGGTGAGGCGATATCAAATTGGCAACTGAGAATTGAGCCTGTTGTTTTTAATAGTTGTTTCTGCACACCTTGGTTTGTCACTAAAAACAAATCTCGCGTGTAATCTGTATTAAACTTTACCATCGCTGCTTGAGAGCCATCTTTGGAGAAAGCCTGTACCAAGCCAAACTGCGGCAGAAAATCTAGGGGTTTACTGGCATCACCTTGCAGTGGTAGAATTGCTGCTCCCTGTCCTTGGGCAACTGCTACGGCTTTACTATCTGGGGTGATCATAAAGTCTCCCCCCGGTTGGCTTTTCAGGCGTTTAGGGGTGGGTTTTTCTGCTGAACCGTCGCTGATTGCTGGCATAAACCATAGTCCAAAGTCGCCGGGATTAGTTTTGTTTCCCCGCTGGATGACAATAGTTTGCCCATCAGGTGATAAGTCAAATTTCAGGTTTTGATAATCTTTACTATCTAAAGTTAGGTCAACTTTGCCTCCTGGCTCTGCTTGTTGTCCAGATTTACCAGAAACGCCTGTTGTCACTGTGTACAATTGAGATGAAAGTAAATCTTCGTTCTTAGCGGCACGAGCCGAAAATAAAATTTTCTCCCCATCTGGAAACGACTCAAAGTCCATTACTATCAAGTCTTTGGGGGTAAGTATCCTTTTTTGCTCTTGGGTTAAGTTGTAAAGAATTAATCGTCCCTGTTCTTCTTGATTGGTTCCTATGTAAAGAATGACGCGATCGCGTGTGCGGAAGCTACCAATAAAGGGCTGGATCACCCGATTTTTGCCTTCTTCCTCTGCAAACTTGTCTTTCGCTCCCTGTAACTGCACTTTATAATTCGTGCCGTAGGGGGCTGGTGTCACGAGTGTATAAACCATCCGCCGCCCAGCCCAACTGAATTTACCTGCTAGAGGTGGCTCGATTTTCAAGTTATTCTCTACGCTTTTTATTTCCATTGGGCGGCTAAAGGTGAGGGTGAAGGAGTTATCTTCTGCCCCAATTTGTTGATTTTGCCAGGTAAAGTCCCGGACACGAGCAGTCACCACGTCACCTTGCAATATTATCAACCCAATCAGCACACTCAACAGTAGCATCAGTCCGATCGCTATCCGATCCAGTGGTTCGATAAATGCTTTAGATTTAGTCATTTGTCGTTAAGCATTAAGCATTGGGCATTGGAAAAACAATTAATAACTATAAGGATTCTGTGGTTGAGAAATCTTTTTGAGAGAGGTAGCGGCAATAGTAAGTTGGCGTTTACCTGCCAGATTTTCTGTCACCATTTGTCCTTCTATTTCCAGCCAGGTGTCAGGGGAGTAAGGTTCTTGATTGTTTGGCAGTTTGACGGGTAATCCCACAGGGTAAGCATCTGCTGCACAGCAAGTTAAGACAAATCGGGCTAAGAACAAATATTCTTTTCCTATATCTGGCGGATGGATGACAAATCCCTGCACCTTGACTTTTTGTCCTGTATATGTATCTGGCTCTGGATAGACATTGACAGTGCGTACCCAGTCTACAAGCGATCGCTCCTCTGGACGAACAGTAGCCCGAAAGGCTTGGGGTTTGACGCGTGTAGTTCCCAATAAATCAGCCGTCACACCTCTTTGGAGTGCTTTGTCACTAGCAAAAACTTGCGGTGTAAAGATGAAACCCAAAATCGCTGCAATCAATAACACAGAACTGCCCCAACCAGGGGGAAATAAACTAATATGCTGGGTATTTGGCATAACATCAGGGCGACGCCGCAGCCAAAGTTCCTGCATCTTGAAAAAACCAATAATGATCAAGCTGATACCAGTTACAACCACGAACCAAATGTAATTTGGATGAATCAATAGGTTCAGCTTGTTAGTTAGCCAATATCTCAACATCAAAATACCCCAAGCTGTAATTGCTAAGGCATCCAGCCAAGGGAGTAACAGATTTGAGATTCTAGATTTGGGATTTTTGCTAGCCATTAGTTATTGGGCATTGGTTATTAGCAGAGAATAAAAGACAAATGACTAATTTTTTAAAGAACATGCAAGTTCATGAAAAGAGTTAACACAAATGTTAATTGTGCCGCTAAAGCAAATAAGTAAAAGACAGTTTTGGGTTTAAAAATGGATAACATCAAACCAATGCCTTTGATGTCAATCATTGGGCCAAACACCAGAAATGCTAATAAAGAACCACTGCTAAAGGTTGAGGCAAAAGATAGCGCAAAGAAAGAATCGACTGTAGAACAAATTGACACCACTACTGCTAATATCAACATGACCACAATCGAGCTAATAGGCCCAGCACCCAAACTGAGAATTAATTCCCGTGGGGCTAGCACTTGAATAGCAGCAGCGATCGCACTTCCTAAAATCATCACTCCGCCCAATTCCCGAAATTCTTGGACGCTATTATCTACCACTAGGCGCAGTTTATCTGCAAGGGGTTTATTGGTATTAGAGATTGGGGTAGTCGCCTGTACCAAATTAGAATCTATCCGCAGAGGTATACCTGCTTTTCCTCCTAAGATATAAGTCCCGGATTGCAAGATATTTGGTACTGCTTCTTGCTGTTGTACTTGGTAATGTTTACCACGGCGTTTGGTTTGGGGCTGCGCGGGTGGATTAAACTTCATATACCGAGCGATCGCAGGTTGGACTATGGGATTTAAGTCCTTTTGAAAACTGAAAACAAAACCGATAATTGTGGCAATTGCTAGGGAAAATACGACTCGTAAAACGACTATTTCTGGTTGATCTCGAAATGCTGTCCAAGTTGCCCAAATTACAACTGGGTTAATTGTTGGTGCTGCTAGCAAAAAACCAATTGCCACTGGTGTGGGTACTCCCTGAATTAGGAACCGCCGCGCTACCGGTACATTCCCGCACTCACACACTGGAAATAAAAAGCCGATCATGCTGCCAACTAAAGCACCCAACAGCGGATTTTTGGGCATTTTTTCTACTAATTTGCGCTCATCAACAAAAAACAGTAGCAAACTGGAGAGTAAAACCCCAAGAAGCAAGAAAGGCATCGCCTCGACTAGCAGACTTAGAAATATCGTAAAACCATTGTTCAGTTGATTCATGGGCGTCGCAGTCAAAAGCGATTTTGAGTTTTAGGGTTCTGCTTAGTCATTCTATCGAAATGGGGATCAAAAGCAGATCGGGAAAATTAAACATCATTTAAGTAGCAAGTTGTCCGATGTTTCGAGTAACGCTTAAGCGCTACAAACCTTTGCTTCAGACGAAATAGTAAGTTTTACCTGAGTGCATTTTTTGACGATGATCATTTCTAAGATTGTCTAAGTTTAGAAATTGTTCCCATTGCAGAGGGCAAGTAACTGCATAGATGATTTAAAATTACTTATGTTTATACTTACAGTAATATGCTGGATAAGATATTAGCTCGGCTGTATTTTCATCAAGTATTCACAGTTCTTCAATATTTGGGGTAGGGGTAGCCCGTCGTAGACATCGCTCTTGGTTGCTACTATCATTGGTTTTGGCTAGTTCTGGGAAAATTTTATCTAAGTTTTGGTTGATTGTGTACTATAACAACTCTAAAAAGGCAAGACCAAAGTTGATCATCTTTTGCAGATGGTTCTGTGACTTTGCTTCAAAAAGAACGACTGCACCCTTGTTTTTCGTGTCCAGCGCCCACACTTGACGCAGACATCCCTCCGTTTTTGGAGATATTTAACTACGCCTAAATCATGATTTTCTTTGGCAGCGAAGTACTTCTTGCTGCTTATGTATAAGTAGCTGGCGCAATTTCTCCAAGACTGCTTGCTCAATATTCATATCCCGACTTCTTTAATAATAGGACTTACGCACTCGTGACGAAAAACTAAGCCTTTGCGATTACTTCGCTTCTCTACGAGAGGCTGCGCCAACGCTCGTAATGACGTAAAATCGTAGTCCGTGCGTAAGTCCTAAAAAAGTCGGGGTTCTAGCGTTCGCTATTAATTATGTTTTCGTGGAGTTCCCCAAATCTTGATTTGTTGATCAAATCCACCACTGGCAAGAATTTTACCATTTGGACTAAAAGCGATCGCACTCACCCAGTCTGTATGTCCACTCAGTGTATTTAGTAACTCACCTGTAGTTAAATTCCATAATTTAATCCCATCTTTGCCGGCACTGGCAAGGGTTTGTCCATCGGGGTTAATGGCGATCGCATTCACCCAGTTATTATGTCCTGTAAGGGTGCGGACTAATTCTCCAGTATTAATATTCCACAGTTTGACTGTGCGATCGCGGCTTGCACTAACTAATGTTTCTCCATCTGGTGTAAAGATAACAGCGCTAACAGCATTAGAATGAGCTACAAATTCACTAATTAATTTACCAGTACTCAAATTCCACAGCTTGATTACACCCTTATTGTCACCACTAGCCAAAGTCTGCCCATCAGGACTAATAGCTAGGGTATAAATCAAATTATCAAAGTTTACTAGAGTCCCTAGAGGGCGCTGCTGTAGCAAATCCCATAGACGAATCCCATCTAAAGCTCCACTAATTAGAACTTTACTATCAGGAGACACCGCTAAAGATAATACGTTACTGGTATGTCCAACAAAAGAACGACTAAATTTTAAATTTTTTAAGTTCCAGAGGTTAATCGTATTGTCATCACTACAGCTAGCGAGGGTTTGCCCATCTGGCGAAATTACTAAAGATTCTACGGCTGTTTGGTGTGCTTTGTTAATATCCGCCAACTTTTTGCCGTTTGCTGGATTCCACAGGCGAATTACACCCTCATTTTCTGCACCTCCACTCACAAGAATTCTGCTATCTGGGCTGAAAGCCAGGGATTTAACAGTTCCTCTATGTCCTCTGAGTGTGTAAAGTAATTGTGCATTAACAAAGCTGCTGGTAGTTTGGGAATTTGGTGTTATTTCAATAGCAGCATGAGCTTGATGAATATGAAACCCTTCCCAGGTAATCACTGGAAGGGCAACAGCTGCCATAAATGCCAGGATAATATATGGCCGCAGAAAATTACCCCCACCTCTTCCCTTACTACTCACTCTTTTCCCTCACTTTTATATATACGGTTAGCTAATCAATTTTGCAGAGTTATTACTTAATAACTCTGCACTTCCTAAAGAGGTGGTTTTTTCTTAGAAACGCTTAACATTGGTAAAGGCGGACTAGAAGAACGAGAGGGCAAATAATGTTGCACTACAGGCTCCTCTGGTAAAGGACGGCGCTGCTGGAAACGCCACAACTTAAAGGCTAGCGCTATGCCTGTTGTTCCTAAACCAAAAGCGAACAACGACCAACTATCATTCAATCCGCCAATCAGGGCATCCATAACGCCCATCGTCATCAATACACTGATTAGTGGCTCTTTTCGGTAGGTTAACTTTAAAAAACGAGGTAATACAGCATTCATCACAGCTTGATTGGTTCCAGTTCGCCTTTCGTGTATATTTACCAAGAATACCTCACCCGTAATTTGCCTTTCTCATCCAAGGCAAACACTATTATGATTTTCTTTAGTAGGGGAGGAAGTATACTCATTAATAGCCTTGCATATAATAGTAGACAATGGCAGAAATTTGCCTACCTTTAACAAGGGGATTTTGCCCCAAGTCTTGTTAATTAAGATGGCGGCTGGATTTCTGCCGTGCTGTACTAGTTGCAAGTCTATTGATATTTCAATCACTAATAAATATTTCGATTCCTCTCTTGCTTACATTCTAGGGCAATAATTTAGGAATAAGTCTAATTAAACTATCTAGGGCGAAGTACTTCGCTTTCAATTGTTAAAGTCAAAACCAACTGGTTGTTCCAGCTGGTTGAAATTTTAACTACTAACTTACAACTTCGACCTTGGGCTTGTTGGTGGCACTACTTCAGACCCAGCCATGATAGCACCCCTTGATTGCTTGTATATTCAATCACCAGCATCAAAGCAAAGCCAATCATTGCGGCTCGACCATTCAAGCGTTCAGCATATTCGTTAAAGCCAAACTTTGGCTCCACTAGTTTAGGTGTAATCGTTGGTTGTGTTTGTGTCATTTTTTAGAAACCTTTTTTCGGCAAACGGGACTTGATATTAGACTTTGCAGCAGTTGTCGGGGATAAGCGGTAAAGGTTAAAGAAATTAACCCGCTCTTTTCCTTTAAGCTTTACCCTACTTCGGCAACTTATGATCTGATTGCAGTGCTTGAATGCCAAGATGACTTGAGAAATTCAACAAAAGCTTCCTAGTAGGGAGCTATACAATCACTGTTTTAATAAATTGTTACTATTCTTTATATATTGTATAAATACTGGAGCAATAGTCAAGGGTAAGAGTTTAGGGCTACTCAGATGAAATTGAGAAACACAGGCCAGAGATTAGCTATCTCTAATACAGCTACTCCAATAGATCAGTAGCAAGCTTGAAATTAGCAGGCTAGAGTTAAACAAAAAAATTATCAGAGGCGGTATATGGAAATCGGCGTTCCCAAGGAAAATAAGGATCAAGAGTTTCGGGTAGGGTTAAGTCCTTCTAGTGTGCGGGTGCTGCGAGAAAATGGTCATAGCATCTTCGTCGAGACGCAAGCAGGTAATGGTGCTGGATTCTCAGATAACGACTACAGAAGTGCTGGAGCCGAGATTGTCCCCACATCAGAAACGGCTTGGAATCGGGAATTAGTTGTTAAAGTCAAAGAACCGCTGACATCTGAGTATAAATTTTTGCAGAAAGGGCAGATATTATTTACTTATTTACATTTAGCAGCCGATCGCAAATTGACAGAACATTTAATTGATTGTGGCACAAGTGCGATCGCCTATGAAACTGTAGAACAACCTGGTGCTAATAGACTTCCTTTGCTCACCCCCATGAGCGTTATTGCCGGTCGGCTAGCAGTACAATTTGGGGCCAGATTCCTAGAACGTCAGCAAGGTGGTAGAGGAGTGCTTTTGGGCGGTGTACCTGGAGTCAAACCAGGTAAAGTAGTAATTCTCGGTGGCGGCGTTGTCGGCACAGAAGCAGCTAAAATTGCTGTAGGCGTGGGTGCTAGCGTCCAGATTTTAGATGTAAGTGTCGAGCGCTTATCTTACCTAGAAACCCTCTTTGGCTCTAGAGTCGAATTGCTTTACAGCAACTCTGCTCATATTGAAGCCGCAGTCAAAGAAGCCGATTTGCTCATCGGTGCAGTTTTAGTCTTAGGACGTAGAGCACCAATATTAGTATCCCGTGAATTGGTCAAACAAATGCGTCCTGGTTCTGTAATAGTTGATGTAGCCGTTGACCAAGGCGGTTGCATAGAAACTTTACACCCCACATCCCACACAAATCCAGTATATGTTGAAGAGGGTGTGGTGCATTATGGCGTTCCCAATATGCCAGGAGCAGTACCTTGGACAGCAACTCAGGCACTCAACAACAGTACATTACCTTATGTTGTTCAGTTGGCGAATTTGGGAATTTTGGCACTGGAAGTTAACCCAGCATTAGCGTCTGGTGTGAATGTGCAGGCTCATCGCTTAGTGCATCCGGCTGTGCAACAGGTATTCCCTGATTTGGTAAGTTAGATTTTAGTAAATTTAGATTACCAATAGTTCCCGCAAACCCCTCATCGCTTGCAATGAGGGGAAATTTGGTGCTAAATATTTCCAATATGAATATTACAAAAAGGAAATTTTTGTAATATTCATTTTTTAAAGCATTACTAAACTACCTTGTACTTCTTCCTCTAATTCATAACCATTAGCCAGTTTTTCAATTGCTTGGTCAATCATTGCCAAACCTTGATCTACCTTTTCAACTACACTTAACTGTCCTCGGAGTTCAGCAGCACCAACGAAACCTTTAGCATACCAAGTCATGTGCTTACGAGCTTGACGCACACCGCGATCGCCTTTATATTCCCATAAGGCTTGTAAATGATCTCTTGCACATTCCAAACGCCCAATTGGGGTTGGTGGCGGTAATATCTCCCCAGTTTTCAGGAAGTGATCAATTTCTCCCACTAAAAACGGATAACCCAAAGTTCCACGGGAACACATCACACCATCAGCGCCAGTTTGCTCTAAACATTTCACTGCTGCTTCAACAGAGAAAATATCTCCATTCCCAATCACTGGGATAGAAAGCACTTCTTTTACACGGGTAATCCATTCCCAACGGGCATTGCCATTGTATCCTTGGGCACGGGTGCGTCCGTGTACCGTAATCATCTTTGCCCCTGCATCTTCCATCCGCTTGGCAAAGTCGAGAATAGTAATTTCGTTGTCATTCCAGCCAATACGGGTTTTTACTGTCACAGGGACATCAACAGCTTTTACCACTTCCCGCACAATTGCCTCTGCTACTTCTGGTTGCCGCAACAACGAAGAACCGCCACCATTTTTAGTAATTTTATTTACCGGACAACCCATATTAATATCAACAGTATCAGCACCTTCGGCAACTGCCTTGATTGCTGCTTCTGCCAGAAAATCTGGACGGCAATCAAATAGTTGAACGCTAATTGGGCGTTCATTCGGGTCTACCTCCATGATTTTGGGTAACTGCTTGACATAATGCAACCCCGTGGCATTCACCATTTCGGTATACATCATTGAATCTGGGGCATAGCGACGCACCAGACGGCGAAACACCATATCTGTCACCCCAGATAGAGGCGACTGGAGAACCCGACTTTTTACCTCAAATGAGCCAATTTTTAAGGGTTGAGAGAGCCTAGCTTGGAGAGTGGGAGACAGAGAAATCATAGAAAAAATTAAAAATTGTGGGAACCGAAGATAGTTAGGATATTTAAAGATATTGTTTATTGTCGTTGATATATCTTGACTTAGAGGCTATTTTTGCAGCTTACCGAGCCTGTTCAACTTCCAAATCCAACGCCTGCGAGATTTGTTTGGCTGTCAAACCCAATACCAATAATTAAGATAAAGTTGTTGTCTTCCACAACGACAACTCAATAGGTACAAGCACCCCATGTTGTAGATCCTAGCACTACTACAATGCCTGCTACTGCAAATAAACGCTACGACGATGCGCTATTTTAACCGTATCATCATGGCAATGCTAGCAATGAACTTTTGTAAAATAATAATGGTTTTTATCAACTGTTAGAGCTTGATGAGCAACGGTTTGAAGTCACAGAAGTAAAACAAAACAGTCTGCTTAAGAAAATCCAGGCGAGAGTAACACCAATAGTTTTTATCACTAGTAACGATGAGAAAGACTTGCCTGATGCTTTCTTGCGCCGTTGTTTATTTCACTACGTAAAATTCCCCGAACATCAACAGTTAATCGAGATTGTCAAAACTCGATTTCCAGTTCCGTCTTTGGAATGGGTGGACGCAATTATTGACCGCTTTTTAGAACTACCTGAACTAAATGCAGCGGGACAAGGGCGAAGCTGGTAAAAAGGTCAGCATCAGCGAACTGATAGATTGGGTGCGGATTCTTAATTATCAAGATGATGAAATTCTCAGCAAGTTAAAAACTGAACTTCTGTATCCTGGCGTTTTACTGAAAAGTTGGGATGATTACCGCCGCTATGGTGAACAGATGCGATCGCGCCCTTTACCAAACGCGATCGCTAAAATTTCTCTCCCCCTAACCAATAAAATGCAAATGATTGCTCACCGCACTAATTAGATTATGGGTAACAGGAAGACTATCCACCACCATACCCAAGCACAACAGCATCATGTAGGAGATGGAATAGAGAAACAATTCTCTAGCTACAGTGCGATCCTCTGGATTTTGCAACAACCGCCAAGATTTGTGGATAAATAATCCTCCCAGAATTAGGGCGATCGCAGCATAAAGAATTCCACTTGCTCCCAAGGGATAAACCAATAACACGGTTGCAACTACGGTAAGCAACGTATAGTACCAAATCTGCTTGACGGTTGCCGTAGTACCTTCAATCACGGGTAACATTGGTATCCCAACTTTTGCGTAGTCATCTTTAATCATCAGAGCTAACGCCCAAAAATGGGGCGGTGTCCACAAAAAGACGATCGCAAAAATCAACCATGCTGACCAGCTTAAAGTGCCCGTGACAGCAGCCCAACCCACTAACGCCGGAATTGCCCCAGCCGCCCCACCAACAACGATATTCTGAGGGGTGTGGCGTTTCAGCCAGTGGGTATAGACCAAAATATAAAAGACGATACCAGAGAAGGCTAGCAGGGCGGCTAACAGATTGGCAAATACTGCCAGGAGTGTAAAGGAAATCGTCGCCAGTGCGATCGCAAAAATTAGAGCATCACGCGGCTGCACCTTACCGGAAGGTATCGGACGATCGCGCGTCCGCTCCATATCATAATCAATATCCCGGTCATAGACACAGTTAATCGTCTGGGCGCTTGCAGCCGCCAATGTGCCACCAGTGAGAGTTACTAGCAACAGCAATGGATCTACTTCTCCCTTAGCAGCAATCCACATACTCCCAGCCGTGGTAATCAAAAGCAACGGAATAATCCGAGGCTTCGTTAGCTGGTAGTAACTTTGAATTACCTGTAAAAATGTTTCGTGGTGGCGAGAGACATTAGTCTCAATCATTTTGGCTCTGGTTCCTTATTTTTCAACAACTTATATGCAGCCCCCGCTCAAGCTGGCTCTTTCAGGCAAACGAAAACACAGACTTTTTGCACCTGCGTGGGTCGCAATACTCGCCGTTGCGCCTTCCATTAGTTCTGAGTGCTGAGTTAGAGTTAGGAATTCTTCCCCTGCTCCCTCATCTCCCTCATTCCTTACCCGTGACTCACCACTCGTGACTCAGCACTAACTGAGTCACGCAGTGCGAGAACTGTGAAAGCCACCAAAGTACCCAGCAAAGTAGCTCCTATAGCTTGGTGAGAGACGGTTAGAGGCTCGACTTGGAGATGTAATTTGAAAGTAGCGACTCCCAACAAGATTTGTAAGGTCAACAACGCACCAGCCATATTTGCCAGTCGCCGTAAGGCTGGATGTAGTGCTGGTGTACGCCAACAGATAAATACCATTGCCAAGGTTGCTACTGTTGGCGGCACCAAACCAGCAATATGGCTGTACATTACATTACAAAGTTGAGAACCGCCAAGACATTGGTGCAGCGCCCAGCGAGAGCCTACCAAAGCACCCAAAAGACTTTGCAGGTAAACCAGAACAGCGGCAGTTAAACCGACCCAAGGCAACTTACCAACGGTTCCATTCCCCTGATAGGGTGTGAGTGCTGTGCCGATAACCAGGAGGGTGCTAAAAAACAACAGCGCCGTTCCTAAATGAGCGGTAACGATATCAAACCGCAACAGTTCGGTAACGGTGAGTCCCCCCAAGATACCTTGGAAGACGATTAGAAACAGAGCGAATGTAGATGCCCAAGGGAGCCAAGAGGGTAAGAAACGACGATGCCACCAGGACAAACCGAAGAGTGCGATCGCGCTTACACCAATTAAAGCTGCATCCAATCTGTGAAACCACTCCAGGAACACCTGGAGATTCATCTGCTTGGCTGGCACAAGTTCGCCATAGCATAAGGGCCAGTCTGGGCAAGCAAGTCCAGCATTCATCACGCGGGTGGCACTGCCTATTGCCATCAAAATTAAGGTGGCTATGCACATTTTCCACACCAAGCGCCGAATCATTTCTTTGGGCTTTTGCTGCTGCTCAACTGCCGCTTCATTTTGTTGTTGTAGGACAAATTCGCTCATGAATGATACCTTCTGCCCGCTCTTGGTGGATCTGTTAAAATTTTCAATTTTCTTTTAGCGTCCCATCTCCACCCTAGCGTATAGGCTAGGGGTTTATAAATTAGCACTCACTTATACTTTGAATCACTTCAGCAAGGTTTTGCCTGAAGCTTTAGGTATTTTTCAAGATGTGAAAAATTGATTAATGACAATTAATTTAAGCATCCTAAATTTTTCCACTGATTTACATCTACTTTTGGCAGTAGTTTGATAGTCACCTTCTACCCAAAATTAGTAAAATAGTCAAAAAAATTAATAAAAATTTTAGACCTTTGGACTCCATGCCTTCTGGCCTAGACTACCTTAGTAAGTGGGTAGCTTTGAGATAACGTAGTAAATTAAATTAAGTAAGCCGTGAAGATTCCAAGTTCAATATGGACATTACTCATTGGCATCGTGCTAACGCTAGTCAGCTTTTGGTACGGTCAAAATCACGATCTGTTGCCAGCAGCAGCAACGGATGAAGCCGTATTGGTGGATGGTCTGTTCAACGCGATGATGATCGTTTCTACAGGTATATTCCTGCTCGTAGAAGGTATTTTAATTTACTCTGCATTCAAATACCGTCGGCGTGCAGGTGATAATGAAGACGGCCCACCAGTTGAGGGCAATGTACCTCTAGAAATTCTCTGGACGGCGATCCCAGCAATTATCGTTCTTGGCATTTCTGTTTACAGCTTTGATGTGTACAACGAAATCGGTGGCTTCGATCCCCATGCTATCCATGAAGCGCCGATGAATCAGGAGTCAATGAGAATGCCAGGAAGTGCTATGGCTGCAACTTTAAGCGATACACCTCCCAGCACTGAACCCAACCTCAATCAAGAAAAATCTGATGAGGCAATGCAAGATCCAGCTACCGCAGAAGTTCGCAATGCTGACCAAATTCCCCAACTGCGGAATGCCCCTGGTGTCGGTAGTGTTGCTCCAACAATTGGGGGCAGTCCTGATCGAGCAGGTAAACCACCAGAATTGCGGGTCAACGTCACAGGTCTACAATATGCCTGGATTTTCACCTATCCTGAAACTGGTATAACTACAAGTGAAATGCACGTCCCCATCGGGCGAGAAGTGCAAATCAATATGACAGCCAACGATGTCATCCACGCCTTCTGGGTGCCAGAGTTCCGCCTCAAACAAGATGCTATCCCTGGTAGACAAAGCGAGATTCGTTTCACGCCCAAAAAAGCAGGCGATTATACCCTGATTTGTGCTGAACTTTGTGGCCCATATCACGGTGCGATGAGAGCATCAGTCGTCGTTGAAACAGAAGAAGCCTTTGAAAAATGGCAGCAAGAGCAGCTAGTTGCCAGCAAAGAAACGCTAAATCAAGCTGTTGCTGTTAACCCTGCGAATCTATCCCCAAATGAATTTCTCGCTCCTTACACCAAGGACATGGGAATTCAGCCAGAAATGTTACATCAAATTCACAAATAGTCAACAGTCCACGTCAAAAGTAATAACTCACAACGGGCTAAACGCCCGGCTATCGCTAACAGGACTCAAGACTCAGAACTCTTATGACACAAGCTCGGTTGCAAGAAACTGCCAATATCCCCGCCCTTCTTGAGGAACCAGGGGTTAGAAAATGGCAAGACTACTTTGGCTTCAACACCGATCATAAGGTGATTGGGATTCAATACCTAGTCACCACATTCATTTTCTACTGCATTGGTGGCGTGATGGCTGACTTGGTTCGTACAGAACTGCGAACCCCAGAAGTCGATTTTGTCACCCCTGAAGTCTACAACAGCTTATTTACGCTGCACGCCACAATCATGATTTTCTTGTGGATCGTACCAGCTGGTGCGGGTTTTGCTAACTTCCTGATCCCCTTGATGATTGGGGCCAAGGATATGGCATTCCCGCGCTTGAATGCTGTTGCCTTTTGGATGATTCCCCCTGCGGGTTTATTGTTGATCACTAGTTTAGTGGTAGGCGATGCACCGGATGCAGGTTGGACTTCCTACCCTCCCCTAAGCTTGGTAACAGGTCAAGTAGGTGAGGGAATTTGGATTATGAGCGTCCTCCTACTAGGTACGTCATCGATTCTAGGGGCAATCAATTTCCTCGTCACATTGCTGAAAATGCGTATCCCCGGTATGGGGGTTCACCAAATGCCCTTGTTTTGCTGGGCGATGTTTGCTACCTCGGCACTGACTCTGGTATCTACGCCAGTGTTAGCAGCAGGTCTAATTCTGCTTTCCTTTGACTTAATTGCCGGGACAACATTTTTTAATCCAACTGGCGGTGGCGACCCAGTAGTGTACCAGCATATGTTCTGGTTTTACTCTCACCCGGCAGTTTACATCATGATTTTGCCCTTCTTTGGGGCAATTTCAGAAATTATCCCCGTCCATTCCCGCAAGCCGATTTTTGGCTATAAAGCGATCGCCTATTCGTCTCTAGCCATTAGCTTTCTGGGGCTAATTGTTTGGGCACACCACATGTTTACCAGCGGTATCCCCGGTTGGTTACGGATGTTCTTTATGATCACCACCATGATCATTGCCGTACCCACAGGAATTAAAATTTTCAGTTGGTTAGCAACAATGTGGGGTGGAAAAATCCAACTCAATAGCGCCATGCTATTTGCAATGGGCTTTGTTGGCACCTTTGTGATTGGTGGTATCAGTGGCGTAATGTTGGCCGCAGTACCTTTTGACATTCACGTTCACGACACCTATTTTGTAGTGGCACACTTGCATTACGTCCTATTTGGTGGTAGTGTTCTCGGCATTTATGCGGCGATTTACCACTGGTTCCCAAAAATGACGGGACGGATGCTGAACGAATTTTGGGGTAAGGTTCATTTTGCCTTGACAATTGTTGGTCTAAACATGACCTTCTTACCCATGCACAAACTGGGATTAATGGGCATGAACCGCCGTATCGCCCAGTATGACCCCAAATTTACCTTTCTCAACGAAATCTGCACTTATGGCGCTTACATACTAGCAATTTCGACATTCCCCTTCATCTTCAATGCGATTTGGAGTTGGTTGTACGGAGAGAAAGCTAGTAATAATCCCTGGAGGGCACTTACCTTAGAGTGGATGACAACCTCACCGCCTGCGATCGAGAATTTTGATGAACTCCCAGTACTGGCTACAGGCCCCTATGATTACGGTTTGGAAAGGGCTGGTGAAGGTGTACCTTTGTCTGATCCCAATCCAATCTTGTCTGGCGGGCCAAACTCAGTATTAAGAGCAGAACCCGATCCAGCCGTTGCTGCTAATCCCGAAGATCGTAAATAGATAGGGGACTGGGGACTGGGGACTAGGGACTGGTTAATTAATTCTCTTCCCAATGCCCCATGCCCCATGCCCAATACTTCTCTACGAGAGGCTGCGCTCAGTACAAGTTCCCAATACCCAATTCCCAATACCCCACTTATCAAAATTCATGCAAAGTCAAACTATTGACCCAGCTAAAACCGAACTAAATCATCACCACGCGGCGGAGGCGTCCGTCGGTCATCACGAAGAACATCCAGACCATCGTCTGTTTGGGCTAATTGTCTTCCTGATTGCTGAAGGGATGATTTTTATGGGGTTGTTCGGAGCCTACTTGGCTTTCCGTGCTACCTTACCTGCATGGCCCCCAGCAGGTACCCCAGAGTTAGAGCTATTGCTACCTGGAGTCAACACCATCAATCTGATTTCTAGTAGTTTTGTCATGCATAATGCTGACACTGCAATCAAAAAGAACGATACGCGGGGTATGCAAATCTGGTTAGCAATTACTGCTGCGATGGGTGCAATTTTCTTGGTGGGTCAAGTATATGAATATACCCATTTAGAATTTGGTTTAACTACCAATTTATTTGCCAGTGCATTTTACGTTTTGACTGGTTTCCACGGATTGCACGTTACCATCGGCGTTTTGGCAATTGTTGCTGTGTTGTGGCGATCGCGCGTTCCGGGTCACTACAGTAACGAAAAGCACTTTGGCATTGAAGCAGCCGAAATCTACTGGCACTTCGTTGACGTGATTTGGATTATTTTGTTCGGATTACTGTATCTACTGTGAGTATTATTTATTAGTTGTTCACTCCACGCTAACAAGTTAATAGGCCCCCATTCGGGGGCTTTTTTTATTAACATAACGCTACCGTTGCCGCTAGCTGCCCTGATGCCACATTATTTTATCTATCGGCTGACAACAAAACCTAAATTAGGACAGTTTCTAAAAAATTAAATATTTGGGAAGTTATCTAAACCGTTATTTATTTACAAAAAATATATTAAAACCAGCTCAGACTTTTCGCACTAGAAGTTTTGCTAAATGTAAATGAGTTATTGCAAGTGATACAGACGCGAATAAAAAGTGGGAAAAGTGGGAAAAGTTGGATATTTTGGAGAAATTATTGAATAACTAGTTAATATGCTGTAACTTGATATCTCAGTGATTGACAACTAATACTTATTTGCCTTAAAAACCATCACTCGATATTTACCTCAAGAACTTACCTGCTCTTTTTTAGTTTTGTCGAAATCACGTTGCTGTGATGACGCGATCGCGGTTAGTAATGACTAAAATCTGGTAACAAAATTGTGGTGGACACCGGAAGGGATATTTGTAGCTTTAAATTCCACTGTTAAAGGTTTTGTCAGTAATCAGACCCAACAGTTGAAATAAATGAATCCTCGATTTTAGACTAAATTGGAATTTTAAGGCTACAACCCTTATGTGACAAGGGTTATCGACTTATGATTTCAATAAATCATAAGAATCATTAAAGCCTTTCGGATAAGGGTTTAGCGGTTTAATGGATAGAATTAGTCTCAACTCCAATAAATCTCTTAGCTCCTGAATGTTGTCTTCATACCGCAGTTATAAATAAATACTGTGGACTAGTGTTAAACTTACTTAAGTGATAAAATTTTTGAACTATTTCAGAAATAAATTTTATATGTAAAATACCTATAAAGGTATTAAATGAGCTAATCAAGCGGCTAACCATAAAACTGCTCCAAAGCATAGGTTGTATGAAAAGCTGACTGCCTTAAACACCAACAAATCTAGCAGCAGGTATTCATAACCTCACCCAAGCTCTGAATGGTCAGCAAATTAACAAGTAGTAGACACCATATGAGCCAGAACCCTCTAGTCAGAAAAACACTCCGAAGTCGCTTTGAGACTGTCAAACTGCACAAAAGCGGAGGATATGGTAATACTTACTTGTTGGCAAGTCCTAGACGTAACAGACATCAATACTATCTTGCTGGAAAAACACTTCGGAATCGCTTTGAGATTGTCAAACACTTAGGAAGCGGAGGCTCTGGTGATACATACTTAGCCGTAGATCTGGATTTACCAGGACAACCCCATTGTGTTGTCAAACATTTCCACCCAAAAGATCGCAATCCTGCTGTTCTACCCATCGCTAAAAGTCTATTTGATCGGGAAGCGGAAGTTTTATACCAACTAGGCAACGCTCATGATCAAATTCCTAGATTGTTTGCCCATTTTAATGAAGATGGAGATTTTTATTTAGTCCAGGAGTTTATTGACGGTCATGCCTTGACTCAAGAAATTGTATCAGGTCAGCGTCTTAGCGAGAATGCAGTCTTAAATTTATTAAAAGACATCCTGGAAGTGCTAGCCTTCGTCCACCAACACAATATTATTCACCGGGATATCAAGCCCCAAAATTTAATGCGGCGGCACTCCGATCAGAAGATTGTGCTAATTGACTTTGGGAGTATTAAGAAAATTGGTGCTTTGGGAGCAGGCTTAACAATTGCTGTTGGGACTCCTGGCTATATGCCAAGCGAACAGGCTAAGGGAAAGCCAAAACTTTGCAGCGATATCTATGCAGTAGGGATGATTGGCATTCAAGCTTTGACAGGCTCAATACCTGAGCAACTCCAAGATGATCCTAATACTGGAGAAGTTATCTGGCGCGATAAAGCACAAGTAAGTGATGGTCTTGCAAATATTTTAGATACAATGGTTCGCGATCGCTATAACCAACGTTACCAGACTGCTGGAGAAGCTTTGCAAGCGCTTAATTCTGATCTGGTGTTGTCACAGTCTTCACAATCTGCTGGCATAAACCAAAATACTGATGATAGTTATTCGCTAACTTATAGAAATTTTATTTTGCTGCTGGGAATAGGGCTTGGTGCTATCACTAGTTTGATAGTAATAGTTTTAATCTATACATTCATTAATACAGGGACATCGCCTTCAAAGCAACCTACTCAATTAAATAATTTTATAGAAAAATTTATTGAGCGACGGTTCACTAATCTTAATCTGAATAGCATCACAGCCAAATTAGCAGTTAACAGAGGAGCTATAAAAGCAATTCCACTATTGCAAAAACTACCAAAGAATAAATTGAATCTCACTACATGAAAAAGATTTAATTATTTACCAGCACTCATAAAACTGGCTTATTCCAGATTTGCTTTTAACCTAAATATCTATAGATTCCTGTAGGATAAATATAATAAAGAATATTTGAAAATAATGGACAATACAAACCAAAAAAAAGCTTTAATTAACAGTGAAATAGCCCTCTTTCTTAGAGGTTTGATTATTGGTAAAGTGCTGACACTTATAGTTATTGGGGGACTGCTTTGGTGGTTACTGAAGCCGAACTTATTGTCCCGCAGCAGCGTTGATTCCTCCAATCAAAGTTCTAACGCCATCTCTAGTAAGACCCCCCCTAGTACTGGAGGATCAACTTTTCAGACAGTCGCTGATATCCCCAATGCCTCATTTAACTACGGAGGCAGTACAGCTTGGGCATCTATCCGGCAATTGGTAGATTCTCAGATCCAAAGCGATCGCCCTGAACTACAATTGCGCTACGTAGACCCTGTTAATGGTAGCCCTGGTTCTAGCTCAGGCATTCGGATGTTGCTTGATGGGAAACTAGACTTTGCTCAGTCTTCCCGTCCTCTTACAGATGAAGAACAAGCTATTGCAAAAGAGCGAGGCTTCACCCTTGAGGAACGTCCCGTGGGTAAGGATGGGATAGCAGTGGTAGTCAACCCATCACTCAAAGTGTCAGGTTTAACTGTTGACCAATTGCAGCAGATTTATTTAGGGAAAATTACTAACTGGAATCAAATAGGTGGGCCAAACCTGCTCATCACACCTTTGTCTCAACGACCAGAGGACGCAGACACAGTAATATTCTCTAGTAACAGCGAATTGAAGGGGCAAGCACTTGGCTCTAATGTGCAGTATGTCTACTCTACAACAGAGGCAGTGCGCCAACTTAGTAAAACCCCTGGTGGCGTATATTACGCTTCTGCGCGTTCAGTAGTATTTCAATGCAGTGTGAAGGCTTTGCCATTGGGTCGCACTTCTGGTCAGCTAATTCTCCCCTATCGCGTACCGATGGTGTCGCCTGAGCAGTGTCCACGTCAGCGCAACCAGATAAATACTCAGGCTATCAAAGATGGTAGCTATCCCATTATCGCTAACTTGTCTGTGATTATTAAGCAGAATAAAGGTCGGGAACAACAGATTGGGGATGCCTATGCCGAACTTTTATCAACTGACCAAGGGCAAAAGGCAATTCAGCAAGCTGGTTTCGTCGGGGTTCGGTAGTACAGCACAATCTAATTGATAATGCTAGGTAGCATTAAACTTGAAATTTATAAAACCCAATTCTGATGGTAAACCTCAGCATACAGCCAACAAGTTGATAAAACTTAGTTAGCGATGCCTGCGACGGGCTACGCCTACACACTTTCCATTACATGATTGATTTGGTGCAATCGCACTTTACAGCAGATTGCGAGTTGGTGAGGTACAAAAATACCCCACCCTAACCCTCCCCTTATAAAGGGGAGGGAACTAGATTTTCCAGTTTCCCCCCTTTATAAGGGGGGACTAAGGGGGGTAAAAATTCGATTAAAATCACAGCCAACCACTTTTCAAACAACCTCTTAACCCAAAATGATGTTTTTCCTCTATGTAATGCGTTCCCCGAAGAGGTTGTCGTTCGCGCAGCGTGTCGTAGACAAGACATCGTACTCTCCATTATTCTGCATTGCTGCGGCAAGTTTTTCTAGATTTTGACGAATATTGAGACTACGAATATGATTAACGCCCCAGACTCGTTCACAAATATCTAAAGCTTGCAAATAAAGCGGTTTCGCTTCATCATAACGTCCAGTTTCACGATAAATTTCTGCCAGATTATTGAGACTTTCGGCAACATTGGGATGATTTTCTCCCAATAGGTGCTTATCAAGTTCTAAGGCTTTTATACATAAGGGTTCCGCTTCATTATAACGTCCCTGCTCCCTATACATATAACCAAGAGCATAGATAGTATCTGCTAAAAGTGGATGCGCCTTTTGCAATAGACGTTCTTTAAGTTCCAATGATTGCAAAAACAGAGATTCGGCTTGATCGTAGCGTCCTTGAGCGCGGTATATCAATCCCAAATTGTGCAAATCTGTTGCAACTTCGGGATTCTCTTCTCCCAAAAATCGCTTATCTAATTCTATTGCTTGTTGCGACAACGGTTCAGCTTCGCTGTAACGTCCTTGATGATAATAAAGTAGCGCTAAATTATTCAATATAAAAGCCAAAGAAAGATGATTTTCGCTAACCAAACGTTTTTCGAGTTCTAATGATTGCAGATACAAAGGTTCTGCTTCGTCATAACGTCCTTGTTCATCATATAATAGTGCCAAATCGTTCAGACTAGCGGCGACATCGGCATGGTTTTCTCCCCACAGGCGTTTCCTCAGTTCCAAAGCTTGTTGATATAGGAGTTCCGCTTTACTATATTGTCCAGTAGATTTGTATAGTCCTGCCAAATTATTCAAGCTAGTAGCAAAAGAAGGATGGTTGTCTCCCAAAAGACGTTTCGTCAGTTCCAAAGCTTGTTGATATAGTGGTTCTGCTTGGTTGTAGCGTCCTGTTGCGCGGTATAGTCCTGCTAAATTGTTGAAATTAGTAGCTAAGTCTATCTGCAAACCTAATTCATTTTGCAATTCAATCGCTTTTTGCCAATACTTAATTGCTAGTTCTTGTTCTTCTTGATAATTCTGAAACTCACCCCGATCTAATCTGCTGCGGTAAATATCACCCAACCTTGAATATAAGGTAGCCAAACTGGGATCTTTAATTCCCCGTTCCTGTTCTACTTTCTCGATTAATCCTTGTAAATCTTGGATGGGTAAGAAAAAGGAGTTATCTTGATTAGTATCTGTGCTAGCTAATTCCGTGTCTCTAAAAACAAACCGTATATGTTCTAGTTCTTTACCAGGAATAGCATTCGTCTTTTTAGATTCAAACCGGAATACACCATTACGCCAACTCCAAAAGTCAGGGGCTTTTTTAATCAGGTTGACTAAAATTTGGTTAGTTACCCAAAGCACGATCGCAAAAGGAAACTCGCGCAATCCTTCCCTTGTCCACTGTAAGTAACCAAAAAATTTCTCCTGTTCTGATTGCTCTTTTCCCAATCTGAGAAAATAAAGTTGTTCAGCACCCGTCACAGTGATCACCGCCTGGTTATGCTGACAAAGATATTCTTCTTGTTGTACCAGTTGATTAAGAACAGCTTTGAGACTAGGTTCCTGACGTGCTAAAGTCACTCGATATGGACGGAAAGCAGGTTGTAGTTCAGCTTCATACTGGGTAATAATCTCATCACGAAAGCTTGCATCATTGCAAACTGCAATCAGTAAATTTAAGCCCCGTTTTTGAGCTTCAATAGAAACAATTAAATCATCATACGCATCTTGATTCTCTCCCTCATCCTCTAAGAATTCTTCATTTAACATTAATAGCTCCCTGTCTTCTCAAGCTTTCGATAATAATTGGATGAACATCATACCAAGTTTCATCAGTGCGATATTCTAGAACATACAACCCATGTAGCAAATCCAAAAACTCTGCTTGTTTGGGGTCATTGGGCATAAACTGTTCATAAACACTCTGCAAAATATCTATATCAGCTTTTCCTAAACGGATAGAAAAATCATTGCGGATTTTATTGATTGCTTGAAGGAGAATTTTATCATCAATAATAATTTCTGCTGAGGGATTTCGCCGGATCATCCGCAAACAAATCCGGCAACATTCCTTAGAAATACGAATTAACTCTCGCAATACACCACCACTGGAAATCACAATTTTTTCAGCAGTTTCTGCTGTGATTAATTCACTGGAGATCCGCTTTTGTAAAACTTCACCGAGAATCTTTGTTGCTTCCGGGCGAGGTTTGGCATTAGGGAACCGATTTTTACCTTTCTCAAAGATTTTTAAGACAGGCATCGCCACAACCTGGTCGTTGGTTTCAGTGGTAATTATTGTACTGATAAATGTTTCCCGAAGAACTGCGATCGGGATAGTGTAGATAATTTGAAAGTTAGGTTGGCAGAGAGCTTTAATATTATCTCGATAAATTTCGTTAACTCTTCCTAAGTCAAGTTTATCTAAATCATCAATAATTACTAAAACGTTTTGTTGAGTTGCAGTTTGAATTAGCGCAGCAATTTCATTAATTCTGGCAACTAAATCTGATAATTTACGTTCAAATTCTTGCTTAATTTCATCCCTAACACTAGCATCAGCTTTTAATTTAGAGCTAATCAATTTTAGTAGGTCAAATCCTATACTAGCTTCTGCTTGTAAATTTAATTCTTCAGTGCGAGTGCGGGTAGCAAACCACTTATAAAGAGCTTCTTTAGTAGATTGAGGAATATCAACTTTGCGTGCTTCTGCCTCGGTCATCAAATTAACTGCGATCGCAAACAGGATATTAATATGATTAACAGCCGACATTTCAATTTTGTCAGCAATAGAGAATAGAACTACAAAATATTTATTTTGAATTTGTCTGCTAAACTCAGCTAACAAAGTGGACTTACCACATCCCCGATGTCCTGTAAAGACAATTTTGCCATCTCCATTAGGACTATCTTCCACTAATTGGTTAAGGTCTGCAATCAAATCATCACCATATTCGACTCTAAATTTTTCCATTTCGTTCCGTTCCATCAATGGAAACAGTTCGAGATTGCTGTATGCTTCTTGAAAGGAGTTTAATAAGTCTTGAGACATCGGATAGTGTTGTAAAGGTGCTAACTATCCATATAATGGCTCATGATTTTTCAAGTAGAAGTTTAGGTAATGTCTAAGATAGAGTATGCCTACATAACTTCTCAAATTCCGTTAAAAAATAACTACTAGGTGAGTGGTATGTTATGTCTTAAAAAGAGATACCCTAATCCCTAAGTTTCAACCTATCAATAAGTAATAGAGGTGAATAATTAATCAGACTGAATGATAGATTATACATTCGATAATTTAAACTGAATGATAGATTATACAGATAACATCCTGAAAGCTACTTAACACATAAATAAAATAAAATTTTCAGTTATAAAAATAAATTTTTAGTGTGCTTCGTCTCATCCCCCTCTAGCCTATGCGATGGGTAGCTGTTGTTACTATTGGTTTAGTAAGCGGGTATTTCACTTTTGCAAATATACCTAGTACCGCAAGGCGGACGAAAGTAAAAAGTCAAAAAGCTTAGAAGAGAGGCTTTTGAACGATTTGAAATAGTTGCTTTATTTACGCTGTGCTGTTTTACCCCACCCTAACCCTCCCCTTATAAAGGGGAGGGAACTGGATTTTTTTCCTTATCACTAACTGGAAGCGACACCCACAACTCGCCTGCGATCGCCTTATAAACGCGAGGGAACTGGATTTCTTGTTTCCCCCCTTTCCAAGGGGGGATTAAGGGGGGTAATTCGACTTGTGTACACCCGCCCCGAAACGGAGAGAGGCTTTGATTCTTGCTCCAAGGGAAGAGGCTGGGGGTTAGGTTTGAAAGAAAGTTGCACACGGCGCTAAAAAGCATTATTTTAATTCCGCCTTGCGGTAATAGTCGCAACCCCACAAATAAATCCGTGGGGTTGTTCTGTTGAGCTAATTAAGCCTTATGGAATTATTTGAACAACTTTCACCAAACTAGCTTTTGCGACTTGTAAACCAGCTTTTGCGACTTGTAAACCAGCTTTTGCGACTTCTAAACCAACTTTTGCGACTTCTAAACCAGCTTTTGTGACTTGTAAACCAGCTTTTGCAACTTGTAAACTAGCTTTTGTGACTTGTAAACCAACTTTTGCGACTTGTAAACCAGCTTTTGCGACTTGTAAACCAGCTTTTATCAACGAATTTCAGCAAATATACCCGCATCTATCTAGTTGGTTAATGCCATCCAATGCTTTTATAATTCTGTAACTTCACTGTGGCTGCTGCATCTGATTATTGCGTATTTTAATGATATATAAATAACTCAGTGTTTAAATTCAGGGTTATTTATAAATTAATCCAAACAGGAAAACTATATGACGCAACGCAAACGAAACTCCATAGCACTCACCAAAGCTGAACGACGGATTGAAGGAATGCAGACAATTAACTCTCAGTTAGACTTTAGCAATGGGTTTTCAATTGCTACTTACAGCACTAAAGTAATTGAGTTACGAGAAAAGTTAGCCGCTTATAATCAAGCACAAACAATAGTAGATAAGACACACAATGCATTAACAGAAACAGAACGTGAGTTAAATATTTATACTGAGCAGATGCTGTTGAATGTTGCATCTCGCTATGGCAAAAATAGTGATGAGTATGAAATGGCTGGTGGAACGCGCAGGTCAGATCGTAAAAAAGCACGTCCACTAGTAAACCAAACAGTAACATCTGTGAAGTGATTAGACCTCTTGCAAAAATCCTTGAATCACCCCTCCTCAACCCTCCCCTTATGAAGGGGAGGGGCAAGATTTGAAGTTTCCCCCCTTTATAAGGGGGGATTAAGGGGGGTCTATTCGACTCTGTTTTATATTTTGAGGTTGTCGCCTTCCTCGCTGGTTCAGGTCTGGACTCCCTGGTGTACGCTCGATAAATTCCCACTTATCAACTCTGACAATGGGGAGTACTCACGCCACAGCCACCGCTACCACGCGAAAACCAACATTGTTGTTACGATTCGCGCGCGCGTTGTTGTTGCGATCGGCAGAACGGCAATTCCTAGCGTTGTTGATCCAACTACCGCCACGCAGCAGCTAAAATCGACCTGCCCCATGCTCAAATTCTCAAACTAAGTGAGAAATTTGATTGAAATGTAGTGTATAATAGTTTTGATATAAAGACACCACTTCTTGAAAAAAAATTTTTGATCCGCCTGTGGCCGAGAGGGAAAAAGAAGGCAAAAGAATAAGAAGTGCAGAGGGCAAAAGGGGAAGAGTGTAAAGGGCAAGGAATCCTCACGCCACAGCTACCGCCACCACGCGAAAACCAACATCGTTGAGACGAAACGCGCGCGCGATCCAAGGGCGAGCGGCAGAACGGCAATACCTAGCGTTGAGGTACCAACTACCGCCACGCCGCACACTTTGGTCATCATTTATACCAGTTAACAACGCATTAAGATAACTTTCCAGATCCTGGTAATTGTTATTATATACATTTAGACACCACTCAAGTATATTACCATGCATATCGTATAAACCGAAAGAGTTAGGCGGAAATTTTCCTACGTCTGTTGTTTGTTCACGATATTCGCCCTTTGGTGCAGAGCCGTAAGGATAGTTACCGTTGTAGTTAACTAAATCTGTAGTAATCGTTTCACCAAAATAGAATGGGGTCTTGGTTCCAGCACGGCAAGCATACTCCCATTCGGCTTCGCTGGGTAGTCGATAGGTTTTTCCTGTCTTCTGACTCAACTTTTGACAAAATTTTACTGCATTATGGCAACTTACCTTTTCTACAGGTCGTTTCTCACCTTTGAAGTTGGAAGGATTACTGCCCATAATTGCTTGATACTGTGCCTGGGTAACTGCATATTTCCCCATGAAGAACTTAGGAACTGTTACTTGATGCAGTGGACTTTCATTATGTCGTCGTTTCGCTTCCTCTAGTGGTGAACCCATCATAAAAGTTCCCCCTGGTATCTGCACCATTTCCAAGGTGACACCATTACCTAAATTTTCTTCAAAATATTTCGCTTCCTCATTACGGCGGTTGGTGATATTTCCTTTTACATTTACCGTAACCACTTCAAATTGAAAAGTTTTTAAGGGATTTTTTTCAACTGTAAATATTCCCTTTGTGGAATTTTCAGCACTAGGACTAGGTTGTGGTGAAGGTGGTTGTTGACGTTCCCACCGCAACCGTTCAATTCGTTGTAAACTTTTCACCGCCTCCATATCCTGTCCTGAAGCCGCAGCTAATACCCGAATCCATAATTGCTCTGCTAAATCTAAATTCCTGTTTACTTCTGCTTGGTAAGCATCATTTTTCAATGTGGCAATATCCGCTAGGGTTGCATATCGTGGCACAAGTATTAGGTGGGATTTATTCACAGGTTCAGCAATCACATAAGGCGTTTGCCTTGTATTTTTATGCTGGCGAACCAGTTCAGGCACGCGAAACTTGAGATATTGCTCCAATCGTTCAACAGTAGCGCACTTACCTTGAATTCCTAACCCTTCTAGTAATGCCTTGGTAAAAGCACCTTGTTGTAAAGCATTAATTTCATAAGAAAACTCTTGGGGAATACAAGAAAATATGCTGATAACTCCTTGTTGGCGTGCTTCTTCTGCGGTTTGTCGCCCAATTCCTTCACCTGTTTTTTTACCTTCATTGCGACAAGCATCTAGAATCAAGACAACATTATCAGCACCGCAGCGACGCAGACGTTCACTCACAAAGTTAATTGCTATTGCCGTGTTTTCAATATCCTCTGGATCGCCATCACAGGGCATGAGATAATCACGGTCAGCGTATCTTATCCCATGTCCACTGAAGAAAAACCAGAAATTATCCCCTGCTCCCATAAAGGGATTGTCAAATAACTGGCGCAAGATTCGCAGCAAGTTAGTGCGAGTTGGGCGAGTAGATTTTCCGTCAACAGGAGGAGAGTCATCAGAGAAGAAAAATATCCGCTCAAATCCCGCTTCATTGCCAAGAAACTCTTGCATTAAGAGTGCATCCCGCTTGGCATAGTTTAGCGGTTGCAGATAATCATACTGGTTAATACCAATTGCGATCGCCCAATTTTTTGCCATTTCATTGTGATTCTTGGCGCTTGAACTTCAGCTTAATCGCTCCTTTAGTCCCAGCTTTGGCACCATTACCAATTAATTTAACTTCCCCATCTGCACTAATTTCTACCGATAGTTCAATTTCATCTAGCTGCATCTTGGAGTTAACTTTTGCTTGCTGTTCAGCTTGACTAAACAAACTTCCCACAACTTTGAGAAAGTGAGTCATATTTTGCTCTAATGTTTGAGCGCTAACCTTAACAGCATCTCCTACCCCTTTGCTACCAATACTTTCCCTGATAGCTTCATCTCCCCAACTACGTGTATTCGTACTCCCGCCTTTAGCACCTTCAGGAATCGATATTTGAGGGGTATCATCCGTCACAATCCAAATGCGATCGTCTTGGGGTGTTTCCGACATATTACTTTAAATATTTAGATTAAATCTTCCCACATCATAAATACAACGGTAGAGATAGCAATTCCGATTACTAAGAAATTTCACTGAGCATCTTAGACATTGCACTAAATACGATAGAGATGCCCAGAGCGATTGCATCTCTCCTTTCTCTGCCAACCTCTGCGCTTCCCTCCGCGTCCCTCTGCGTTAAAAAAACTACCCCTCTCCGCCACCGGAAAGGGGTTAATCACTGCCGAAACTCAGCAATCTCTAATAAGCGTCTTGCAACTCGTAAAAATCAGGCGAGATATAATCCTTCCGCAAAGGCCAACCTACCCAATCTTCCGGCATCAAAATCCGCTTGAGATTTGGGTGTCCTTCGTAGATAATGCCCAACATATCGTAAGACTCACGCTCTTGCCAATCTGCGGTCTTCCAAATCCAGTACACAGAAGGCACTACAGGATTTTCCCGTGGTAAGAACACCTTAACTCGAACTTCTTCGGGGCGATCGCTATTATCACCGACTTTATTCAAATGATATACACTCACCAATTCCTGTCCTGGGCCAAGGTCAACACCACCTTGAAACTGGAGATAATTAAACCCATAAGCATAAAGGGCTGTAGCAGTGGGAAGCAAGAAATCTGCCCCCACTTTAATTATCTCTACACCATTCTTGTCTGGTGCTAAAAACTCATGGTCAAAGCCATTTTCCGTCAACCACTGGGAAACTTTACCGGCTTGTACCAATGACTCTTCTTTGGCCGCTGCGACCGGTTTAGATTCTTCTTCGTCGTCTGCTGGTACTGGTTTAGATTCTTCTTCAGCCACGAGTTTGTTCCTCCTTTTGCGCCTTTGCTGTCAGCAGTGCAGGTGGTATTGGCATACCTATCGCTTCTGCCAATTCCTTCGGTGGTGCAGAGCGAGTATCTGACTGCAAATACTTACCAGTTAAGATTTCCTCTACTGGCTTCAGATTATGAGTCGTGCTGTAGTAGCGGTGGGTTTGCTTAATTTTATACCGCTCTTGCATCGATTCATTGGCGATTTTCTTCCGCAGCTTAATGATTGCGTCGATAATTGCTTCTGGACGGGGAGGACAACCAGGCAAATACACATCCACAGGAATCAGTTTATCAACTCCACGCACTGCTGTTGGGGAATCAACGCTGAACATCCCGCCAGTAATTGTGCAAGCTCCCATCGCAATTACATACTTTGGCTCTGGCATTTGTTCATAAAGACGCACCAGTTGGGGAGCCATCTTCATCGTAATAGTCCCTGCTGTAATAATTAAATCGGCTTGGCGGGGGCTAGAACGGGGAATTAGTCCAAAACGGTCAAAGTCAAATCGGGAACCAATTAAAGCTGCAAACTCAATAAAGCAGCAAGCAGTACCAAACAGCAACGGCCACAAACTAGAAAGCCGCGCCCAGTCGTAGAGATCATCAACCGTCGTCAAAATGACGTTTTCTGAAAGGTCTTGAGTGACATTAGTCCGCTCAATGGGGTTGATAATTCGCTCTTTATCCTGGGTTGTTAAGTTAGAATTCAAGACCATTCCAAGGCTCCTTTACGCCATGCGTAAACTAAGGCGACTACAAGAATTGCAATAAAGACTAGCGCTTCAATAAATGCTAATAGCCCCAAACGGTGGAAAGCTACCGCCCAAGGATACAAGAAAACAGTCTCTACATCAAAGACGACGAAGACCAGAGCAAACATGTAGTAACGGATGTTGAACTGAATCCAGGCTCCCCCGATGGGTTCCATACCAGATTCATAGGTGGTGTGCCGTTCGGGGCTGTAACCACTGGGTCGTAGCAGCTTGGATGCTGAGAGCGCTAAGGCAGGTACTAGGCTACAGATGATGAAAAAGCCTAGAAGGTACTCGTAACCGCTGAGGACAAACACAATGAGTATCTACCGCTTATGGAGTATTTTAAGTAGTGACTGGGGGTGGGGAGTGGGGAGTGGGGAGTAGGGACTGGGGACTGGGGACTGGGTACTGGGTAATGGGAAATCCTTCTGAATCTCCAATCCCTTATCCCTAATACCAAATTCTTTATTTTTAATCCCCAGTCCCCAATCCCTAGTCCCCAGTTCCTAATCCCTCAGTTGCGTAACTTTCTTTTACATTATATCTGTTTGGTTTTTCTGAAATCTGGCAAACAGATGCACTTCAAGTATTTAATTCGCTTTTGATAGTGATAGAAAAGTCTAACAATTATGTCATAATTTTTAACGTATATTTAAGATTTCTCCTCTGCGAGGCCTTAGCCATGAGCGAACCAGCTGTTGAGACTTCGGTGTTAGACCGCTACGAGTGTCGAGCCTGCGGTTATGTTTACGAACCGGAAAAGGGAGACGACAAAGATGATATTGCTTCAGGGACAGCCTTTGCAGAACTGCCCATAGATTGGCGCTGTCCAGTTTGTGCCGCGAAGAAGACCGCTTTTGCTAACATCGGCCCTGCGGGTACTGCATCCGGCTTTAAAGAAAATCTCGGTTATGGTTTGGGTGTCAATAACCTAACGCCAACCCAAAAGAATATCCTAATTTTTGGTGCTTTGGCTCTTGGCTTCTTGTTTTTTATCAGTCTCTACGGTTTACAATGACAGCCGTTATCTCAGAAACACGGAGTAGTGAGTAGGGAAAGAGATTTTAATTATTACTTGTGTGATTATAATCACACAAATATGTTACTTTATCTATTCCATAGAGCGTTTAATTAAGCTAAAAAATGATTACTTTTTTACATTGATTAACAGTGTATTCTCTGATAAAATATCAAAGAATCAGGTGAGAATCCGTAACGTCAAGCAACCTATATACTGATAAGTTGCCTCTGAGGTGTTACAGCAAGTAATCGCAAACATGTTGCTTCTCAAAGCAAAAATTACGCTAAGAGCAAAAAAGTAAGAGTGTATAAAACTTGTTTTTATGCATCGGTTGATACGCCTTGGTTAAGATTGATCTGCTCAACTTATGTAAATGTTTGCAAATTTTAGCAGAAAAGTATCAGTAAACCTTTTAGAGAACAGCTACAGAAATTTAGAAACAACTTAAGAAATACTAATGCATTCAATTGTGAAAGGTTGGCAACGAATAGCTGCCTTGTTGATAGTAGTCCTCATGTGTATAGGTTGTAGCAAAATCCCATCTGTTAGCTACAACCCTTGGAAAATCATTTCTGTGCCAACAGACTCGAATCTATTGGATATTGCTTTTACTAACAACCCTGAGCATGGCTACTTAGTAGGTAGCAATGCTACCCTGTTAGAAACCAATGACAGTGGTAATACCTGGAAGCCGATAATATTGCAACTGGATGAGCAAAAGTATCGCTTTGACTCAGTAAGTTTTGCAGGAAAAGAAGGCTGGATTGCCGGAGAGCCTGGACTGTTGCTGCATACTACCGATGAAGGTGGTTCTTGGTCACGTATTCCCCTGAGTGAAAAGCTACCAGGTAGCCCGATCGCAATTAAGGCACTGGCAGACAAAACAGCTGAAATGGCTACTGATGTCGGAGCAATATATAAGACCACAGATGGCGGCAAAAACTGGAAAGCTCAGGTAGAATCAGCAGTAGGTGTGGTACGTAACTTGGAACGTTCTGCTGATGGTAAATATATTGCAGTTTCCGCTAAGGGTAGTTTCTACTCGACTTGGGAACCTGGGCAAGATGCTTGGGTACCCCATAACCGCAATAATTCTCGGCGGCTAGAAAACATGGGATTTACTGACAATGGGCAATTGTGGTTACTAGCTAGGGGAGGCCAAATTCAGTTTAGTGATCCAACTAAACCTGAAGAGTGGGAAAAGGCAAAATATCCAGAGGTATCCACCAGTTGGGGTTTACTGGATTTAGCATATCGCACACCCAATGAAATTTGGATAGGTGGCGGTAGCGGTAATTTGCTACGGAGTGGCGACGGTGGCAAAACCTGGGAAAAAGACCGGGCAGTGGAAGAAGTTGCTGCTAATTTGTATAAAATAGTGTTCTTAGAGCCAGAACGGGGATTTATAATTGGCGATCGCGGCGTTTTGCTCAAATATTTACCAAACCCTGAAATAACTTCCCCAGAAGCAGCTTAATGGGGACTGGGTACTAGGGACTGGGGACTGGGGACTGGGGACTGGGGCGTTTTTTAAAAATGCTCGTTTTACCCCATAACTTTTTAGATCCCCTTAAACTCCGCGATAAATTAGGGGACTAAGTAAGAGTTTTCCCAATCCCTAATCCCCAATCCCCAATCCCCAATACCTAATTTCTGAGAAGAACGTTGCAACTTGTAACTCTTTCTTAACTTTGTAGGATAATAAACTCAATAACACTCTATGTAAAGGTAAGGATCTAAATGTCAGGTACCACTGGAGAACGTCCGTTTTCGGACATCATTACCAGCGTTCGTTACTGGGTAATTCACAGCATCACCATCCCAGCATTGTTTATTGCAGGTTGGCTATTTGTGCAAACTGGGCTGGCTTATGATGCTTTTGGCACACCTCGTCCCAATGAGTATTTCACACCAGCACGCCAAGAAGTGCCAATTGTGAAGAACCGTTTTGAAGCTAAAAAACAAGTTGAACAATTTATCGGAAAGTAGTTTGAGATCATGACTAGCAGCAATAACATCAATCAACCAGTTACCTATCCAATTTTTACCGTTAGATGGCTGGCAGTTCACACTTTAGGTGTACCAACTGTATTCTTTTTAGGCGCGATCGCTGCAATGCAATTTATTCACCGTTAGGAGCAATTATGGTAGAAAGATCCCCCAATCCCAATAATCAGCCGGTTGAACTAAATCGGACTTCTTTATACCTGGGATTATTAATGATTTTCGTTCTGGGTATTCTGTTTTCCAGTTACTTCTTTAACTAATTGGAATTACTGTTGTTAATTTTTGTTTATTGAACCTGTATTGATTTGTTGTTAAGGGAGGAGAGAAGCTGTGTCTGGAAGTGGGAGAATTCCCCTGTGGGTCGTCGCTACGATCGCAGGTTTAGGTATAATTACAGTCTTGGGCATTTTCTTTTATGGTGCCTACGCCGGACTTGGTTCTTCGATTTAACATTGGTTTGAACCGAACACTATAAGTTAGGATTTTCTAGCATTTGTTGAGAAATCAACGTTAAAAAAACCGCCTGTCTCATAGAGATGGGCGGTATTAATTTTGGTAAATGTATCCGACAGAATTAATAACTCTCGCTTCTTTGAAAACTTGACTAATGAACGCCACTTGCTCCTCCTTTTGGGAGAATGGGAGCCACTACGCCCTGGTGACTGGTGACAAGAATTGTAACAAGTGGCGTGAGACGCTCTTGCTAGCTGGCTTTTGAGCAGGGGTACAACTTTGGAAACCAGAGCAACGCAGTGGCTCCTAATGACTACATCAGTTAAATATCGCTGATATCGTCGCTTTCGATGTATAAAAATAGAAACGCGAAGACGACACCTGGCAAAACCCAACCAATTATGGGAATGAAGATAGAAGGCAAGTACGAAGTACTAGCCAGGATAGAAGGCAAAAAATAAGCTGCCATAGTAAAGGTTCCTATCAAATCACACTACAATTCAAAATGAGCTTACTGCAAATTCTGCCAGATTTTTGAAATTCTTTCATATTATTAACACAGGTAATATTGGCAGATGAGGACTCTTAAAGTGCAAAACACTCTTTCTTTGTCCTCCTTGTCCCCCTGATCCTGCTGATTCTTAAGTTACTCGCTCGTCTTGATCACATACCCAAAAGTTCATCTAGCTGCAAGTTTGGCAAGTCTGGAGGAATCACAGTTCGCACTATTGTAACTTTGTGACTCTCCTGTTGGGTTGTCAGATCAAGTGCGATCGCTTCTAAGCGAATTTCCAAACAGCCAAAGGGAATGTTTAATAGGCTCATCACTTCCAACTCTCCCAATGCATTAGGTAGTAAATTTGTCAATAAATGGGGCCCATCTAGTAACCAGCGAGTTTGATAATCTTCAACCCATAACTTGACAACCACTTGCGGAGGTACTTCCGGGAGTACTACGCGCACTATGATATATTTGCCGGCGATTAGTTCGCCTTCTGGTACATGCAGTTGGGGAATTGGCAAAGGCTCAATGGCTGCCGCAGTTATGGGTAGAGAAGGGGATAAACCTAAAGGTGGTTGCTTCTGTTCTTCAAAGGAGTAATTCTTCTTCGCCTCGGCTTCCAGTTCACTATATATGTCATCTACAACGATTTCTTGCGCCAACCAAGCTGACGCTATATTTATTTTTATCGGAGGAGGAGGGGGCGGTAGTTGTCTTACCACCATTGAGAGTGTTGGTTCAGATACTTTTTCTCCTAGCGTATTTTCCCCTGTCTCTAGATCAGTTTCCTTTGCTGTGTCTACATCTTCCCCAAAGTTACCAAGATCAAAAACCGCCTCTTGGGCTTCTTCCCGTGTCTCTATATCAGCATCTAGGCTTAATAACAAGTTGAGATCAACATTGGGAGTTTCAGCACTAAGAGAAAGCTGGGTTTCTTGGGCTGGAACATAGTTATTGTAGTCTTCAGGTTCGAGATCATTGATGGATTCAGGCAAAGAGTATCCTTGGCTGTGCATCCACTTCCTGAGCAGGGGAGATGAGTAAAGATTACCTGTTTTAATCAATTGTGCATTTGGCTGTGCTTCTAGTGCAGCAACAGATTCTTCCTGGAATTGTTCATTTGGCTGGGCTTCTAGTACAGCAACAGATTCTTCCTGGAATTGTGCATCACCCACCACTAATTCAGGTGTATTTTCATCTTCAACTGTAATTGCCTCCAACTGCGGGAAGTTTTCAGCCGCTTGAACTTCCAATGCATCTGGGGGGACATTGTTTTTTACTTCCTCTGCATCACCCGGCAAAGCTTGTAGCCGTCTCAAGTATGGAAAAGTAGCGTCGAGTATTCGCATTCGACGTTGCTTGATGACCAACTGCTCCAAGTTGATGGCAGCTATAGGAACATCCTTTTCTAAAAGCTCCTCCTGTGTAGGGAGTTCTGCAACAACATCTGTGGCAGGGTTAACATCGGTTTTAACAGGTGGCAATTTCGGCAATTGAGGCGAAGTGGCTGAATTCTTTAAGTTAGATGTCCGCAAGGTGACTTCTTGCAGAACTTGCAGGTTAATTTGCGGTGGTAGGGGTGTATTTGGGGATGGATTAAGGATCTGCGACTGGTCTGTTTTTGGAATCTTGACCAAATTGAATAGTTTCAAATCGATCCTCACGGCGGTTTCCGGCTCCGTGAAAGCAGTAGACGAGTCAGATGGTGCTATGGAGTTATTTAAGGATTTACTAGATTTTGCTGCGGCTGTGATTGCCAGTAATTCTGTTACATCTGCTGTAATGGTGAACGACTGGCTGGCTAACCGGATGACTTGAGCAACATCGGCGAATCTACCATACAAACTGATATCTGCCAAAATTAACTTAGATTCACAGTCAGCAGGAATATCAATTGAGGTATTGATGGTGAAGGGCAACTCCTGATCTGGTAAGGGTTGCCGTACCTGGGTTAAGATTTTTGAGTTATTGGGCGATCGCAGTTCAATTCCTAGTTCAAGTGCCCGCAGGCTTTTTGGGGATAATGTTTCAGCCTGATCTAGATTTGTCTTTTCTTTAAGTTCTATATGTCCATTGATTGTAAGAGCTTGTCCCCAACGAGCAATGTAAGTATCCTCACCTAAAGTTAGCAGTAATGGTGGCGGTGGTTGTGTTGCTAGAGAATCTGTAACCTTTTCATCTTTGGGTAAGGGTTCAGAGGTGGGTAAAGCTAAATCTATTAAATTTTGTAAAATCTGCTCTACTGTCTCACCTTTGAGCCACACAGGACTCACAGGCTCATCGCTAACTATAATATCTTCTTCTGTTTTATCTAGTAGAACAGTGGTACTAAGCTTACTGTCTGTAGTAATTGCCACTTCTGTGGAGACAGCGATCGCTTTATCTAGCGTAATTGGCGATTTTGGTGGGATAGTAGATTCCAAGTTTCTTTCTGGCAGAACAATGGTAGCGGGGTTATTGTCTGTAGCAATTGCCAGTTCTGTAGAAATAGCGATCGCTTTATCTAACGTAACTGCGGGTTTTACTGGGGTAGTGCATTCCAAGTTTTCAGAAACAGGATCTGGGTGATCAGGTGAATTTGATTCTACATTCTCCTCCTGCTCCCCCTCTCCTTCCTGGGACAAGACTTGAAGTTGGACAATATATTGCCAAGATTTACCCAGCAAATCCGACATCAAATCGCCGCTACAGCGCAACTCCCAAACTCCCGGAGCGAAGTAGGTAAAGGGAATTAGCGCCATTAAGCCTTCTGAATTAGTGCGACGCGATCGCTTGAAAATTCGCTGCTTTGGTTGAACTTCATGGGTTGAAGAGTGAGTTACCCGCACTTCCACATCTGTATTTGGAAGGTTAGAACGAGCTAAAACTCTATAATGCCCTTCCAAAATCTGCAAATTTGGCGATTCTAGGATATGCCACGAGCGAGCGCCTTGTTTCTGTATCAGAAATTGCCAGTGTTCCATTGTAAGTGATGTTCATACCGACGAGTCGCTTAGTAATATTGTGTATTACCTTGCTTGCAAGTTTACCTCAGTAATTTGTAAATGCATCACTTAAATGGCTATCAAGTTAACTCAGTTTTACTTACTTGAGTTCTCGCACTTTAACTAGTCGCATCAAGGGAATTTCACTGGTTCGTCGTGTTGCTTGTGCATAAAGCTTTTGTTATTTTCCTGAATGTTAACTTTGACCCTCTCCAGTGCTAAATTAACAGGGATGCAATGAATACCGTTGGTTGTCTCTGCTCAACCTTGTACGAATATTTATGTACTATTTTTTACCAAAAATATAATTTGCAATAGACACAACACACAATAAATTAAGATTCACTTGATAATTTTTCTTGAATTGCAATCGCCCACGCCGGGTGCAAAGCGCCATCGCCAATCACAACAAACCACCTTGTAAAACTCGCCCAATTTACCTGAAGCGGTTCAAACCGCGACAAAGCGTGTCCTCCCCTGAGTCAATGTGGGTGACAATGAGGATTTACAGGAGGGATTCGATGCTACTCATTTTAATGGACGAGCAAATCCTTGCCCCTGAGCAAGTTTGCCAGTCTTGTTTACTTGCTGACGGGAGCGGTCAACCCCGTTGGCGTGGGGGTAAACTGCGTTGTGGTCAAGCCATTCGCAAACTTAGTCAACAGCAGCCTGACCAGTACGAGTGTATGATGGGCTTCCGCATCGCCCATATAGAATAGTTGAATTTGCCAGCAAGACCAAGTAACTGCGTTATCCTAAGCTCAAGTAACTATATAAATTTCACCACAGGAGAACGCATAATGTCTTGGCGCGGGTCTACAACGGTTTCAGATCGGATTTTTGCTTCCTTGCCTTATTTGCTGCCCCTAATTGATGGTTTAGTTTTTGGCAGCTTTTTGTTAAATCAGTTTCCAGCACTAAGAGTCCTGCTTTTACCGCTGCAACCAGTGTTAATAATTTACGGTAGTTTAGGACAATTTGGACAAATAATTGTGTTTTTTGCGTTGTTACTATTGGTGGTAAGAAACGAAAAAATCAGTCACTTCATTCGTTTCAACACAATGCAGGCAATTCTTTTGGACATAGTTATATTTTTATGTTCCATACTGGTAGGAGCTTTAGGAAAGGTTCCTGGTACTGGCTTTGCAATAGAAACAGTAGCCAACACCATCTTTTTAGGGGTAGTGGCAGCAGTTGGATATTCAGTCATTCAGTCGTTGATCGGACGTTACGCGGAAATTCCGGCGATTTCCGATGCAGTGCATATGCAAGTGCGTTAGAAGTTAACGAACCGCTACAATGTTTTCCAGGCGACCAATACCTTCAATTTCTACGCGGACGCGATCGCCTGGATGCAATGGACTTACACCCTCAGGTGTACCTGTAAGCACCAAATCACCGGGTAGTAGTGTCATAACCTGACTGATATAGGAAACTAGAACATCGGGGGAAAAGACCATCTGATTGATACAGGCAGATTGGACTGGATTAGCGTCGTCATTCACAAAAGTTTGCAATCTCGCTCCTGGATTTAATTCCCGCACAATCCAAGGACCCAAGGGACAAAAAGTATCAAAACCTTTGGCTCGTGTCCATTGACCATCCTGTTTTTGTAAATCTCGCGCTGTTACGTCATTGGCGATGGTGTAGCCCCAAATTTTTGTTTGGGCTACCTCTGGTGTACATTCATAGACGTAATCGCCAATCACTAATGCTAACTCTCCTTCGTAGTCAACTCTTTGTGACTGAGGAGGATACTTAATTTCCCTCTCAGACGGGATGATAGACGTAGGTGGCTTAAGAAAGATTAGTGGCTCAGAAGGTACTGGAGTTCCCATTTCCTCTGCATGATCTGCATAATTCTTACCCACCGCCACAATTTTTGAGGGAGCGCAGGGAGCCAGAATTTGGTAATTTTCTGGTGTCAAAGTTAAATCAGTGGGTTGTCCTTCTAACCAGGGCGGAGCATCTAACACCTGCACATTCAGGGATAGTTGTAGTATCCCATAGTAAATTTGTCCTTCTTGATTTTGAATTCGCACATAGCGCTGCGCCATAACCTTGATGAATATCCTTTTATCTGCTTTTTTGTTGCTGTGAGCGGGTAGCAATCCTCAGTTAGCTTTTTAGTGAACCGATTCAGCCTTGAACCTGAAAGCGATCGCTATAGATGCCTTTAGGGAAATATACCCGTTGGCGAAGCTGATAGCTTGATCAATTTGCTGGCGATCGCCAAAAACTGGATTCTTCTTGCTAAAGAAATATCACAGTAGCCTCCCAACCTAGTTTTCATTAAGGACATCCAAAAAATCCAAACCTTGGCGATTTGGCTGATGAAACCAAATTGAAAACTGGTAAGATTATAGTTCCTTGTTGCTTCAGATGTTGATTAATACTGATATTTAAAATTTATCCTAAGTATAAATCAATGTCAGCAGCCGTTTTTGTCCATGAGGAGACTCAAAAATATGACTACAACTTACGAAACAATGTATATCCTTCGTCCTGACTTGGGAGACGAACTGATAGAGCAAGCAGTTACCAAATATCAGAATTTGCTTCGCGATCAAGGTGCCGAGGATATCCAAATTCAAAATCGTGGTAAGCGTCGCCTCGCTTATGAAATCAAAAAACACCGCGATGGCATCTACATTCAGTTAAACTACGCTGCACCTGCAACTGCGATCGTCCCCTTTGAACGCGCCATGCGTTTGAGTGAAGAAGTGATTCGCTATTTGACAATTAAGCAGGAAGCCGAACAAGAAAAACCCGCTAAAGAGGAAAAACCCGCTAAAGTGGCTGCAACAGTCTAAGAAGATGTGTTGTATCTAATTTACTTCTTAAACATCGTCTAAGGGATATGGAATAGGGAATAGGGGATAGTTTTCCCAATTCCCAATCTCCAATCCCCAGTATCTAATCCCATTCAATGAAATTTTGTCTTTTTCTTTTTCCGTGACTTGTCTGGGAATACTAAATTAACAAATACTTGCCAAAGGTAGTACTCCCGCAGTTATACCTAAGAGTGGACAAGATTCTGAATGGGAGATGTAAGCTACTGTGAGCCAATCTGATACACCCAATATTCAAGTTCTCTCTACGGAAGTATCGCAGCTACGCCAAGAGTTGCAACTTCGCGATCAATTAGTGCAACAACTATCTCAAGAACTCTTCCGCCTGGTAAAGGGTAACACTAGTTTTATGCCCCAACAGCCGGAGGTTGAGCGCGATCTGACCCAGTTACAGGCTTTGCAAGAACAACTCCAAGCTGTGGAGCAGCAGGTGGCGTTCTATCAAGAGCAAATTACAACTCGTGACTCCGAAATTTACCAATTGCGACAGTCAGTTCAAGAACTCACCGATCGCACTCGGATGTTGGAGCAAGTAGTACAAGAGTTGCCTCAAATTTACCGTCGCAAGTTTGAGGAACGGATGACGCCAGTCAGAGAAAAAGTAGCAATGCTACAACGGGAAAACCGCCAACTACAAGCAGAACTGCAAAGTGTGAGTTACCGTTTAGCACTCAAAACTCGCAATGCTAGTCACAGCGGTATTGATTTGCCAAATTTCCCCCGCCCAGCATCCGAAGAAACTAGCATTGCTACTCCCCAGAATGCCTAAAGTTACCATTATGGTGGAATCGAAGAGGTAAGAAATTGGTGCGGCAGAGAATCTTGGAGACATCCAAGTAGTACATCAAGGCAAAAATAACTATAGAGTTAGAAATAATGCAAAGGCTGATATTCTAACCTTTCTTACCTCCTGCTTCCTTGTACTAGTTGCGTTAGGCAAGTCTAATTAGCTCAAAGTAATTTGCAGAGGCTGGGGAGGATCACAAAGAATTGCATTTGCTTTGACCGATTTTGGTCAATCAATTTTGGATTTTAGATTTTAGATTGACCCCAGCAATCAAGTTACTTGAAAAGTCAATTAATTTGAGATTTTGGATAATAGAATTATTCTCGCGTTCTAATTCGGGGGCTTCTCTACGATCCGCTGCGCGAACAGACCTTTTTAAATTTTGGATTTTGGATTGAAGATTCAAAATCCAAAATTTAAAATCCGCTGAGGATATTTGGGTAAATGTGAAAAAATGCAAATATGGATTGACTCTACCATCCTTCTAAAGGTAGATTTATTAGTTAGCGTGCTAGCACCAGATTATTATTTTCGGCAGTAAAAATGTCTTCGTAAGTGTGAAAAATTTCAAACACTGAATCTAGGTGGGTAAGTTCAAAAATTAGCCGTACAGGAGCTTGCACATTGCATAAAACCAAGCGGCAACCACTCTGACGGGCAGCTTTCAACCCTTTTACTAAAGGGACTAACCCAGAACTGTCCATGAAATTAACTTCTACTAGGTCGATAACCCAGAGTTGATCAGCTTGGGGTACTACTCCAGCCATCTGTTGACTTAAAGCCTTACCGCCTTCCAAATCTATGCTTCCTTGGGGTTTAAACAAAATCACTTGAAGTTCTTGTGTAAGAGTCATGAATTTAATAGGGTAGTTGGAACACTTGACAAAAAATTGAAAAAAGACATCAATACCTTTTCTCTTTCAACCGCAAAATTACTGTTTTACCCAGATATTTGGGCAATTGCAGTCGTGCAGTTGAGAGAGATTGATTCAGTATTCATGCCGTATAATTTGTAATAACTTTCATCAATATAGGCATAACCGCCTAACAATTTCGGTATCAACCGTATCTTTTACAATATTTTTATAATTTAACTAGATATTTATAAATTTTTTATGAATTTTTTAATTTTTTTAAAAAAAATATTAAATCGTGGTATTTAGTTAGAAAATCGCATAGTTAACAGTCAAAAGTTCATCGTTATCATAGACTATAAACTCTGGTTAATTCAGAATTAAATTAATGACTCAATGACTCTAATATAGCGGTTTGATTGACACCCCACCCAAAAACAAGCAAAGATATAATAAAAGTAAAAATTTGTAAAGCCGGCGGTGCAGGATGTCTTTAGAGTTGATTTCACTAGAAAACATCCAGAAAGTCGCTCATATATACGGGTATTGGGCAATTTTTTTGGGAATTTTGCTAGAAAATTTAGGCATTCCTCTTCCTGGTGAAACCGTGACCTTAGTGGGCGGATTTCTAGCTGGCAGTGATGAACTAAATTTCTGGCTAGTTCTCGGTGACGCAATTATGGGTGCTGTCATTGGTGGCACTTGTGGTTATTGGATTGGTAGAGTTAGCGGTTGGCCTTTTCTGGTAAAAGTTGGTAGCATACTTCGGATTTCGGAAGTGCGGCTGCTGACTATTAAAGATCAATTTAGTCAAAATGCTGCTAAAGCAGTATTTTTTGGACGTTTTTTGGCGTTGTTGCGAGTTTTTGCTGCACCACTAGCTGGTATAGCCGAAATGCCCTTTGGAAAATTCTTTTTATACAACTTGTTAGGAGCAGTTGCTTGGGCTAGTTTAATGGTGACATTAGCTTTTTTTGCGGGCAAAATTGTCTCTTTAGAACAATTGGTTGCTTGGGTGGGTCAATTTGCGATCGCAGCGTTACTAATCCTCGCTGCCTTAATTGTTGTGCCCCTGTGGCTAGAGTCTCGCCAAGTTAAGGAAGTGAGGAGTGAGGAGTGAGAAATAAGGTGAAAAGTTATTTCTTTTAACTTTCACTTTTTGTATTTTGCATTTTTAACTCTAACTCCTAACCCCTAACTCCTAACCCCTAACCTCTAACTTGCTGCGACCAAATGCGAGTTGGTAGTCCCCAAACGTAGATAAAGCCTTCAGCAGCTTTGTGGTCAAATTGGTCTTCGGCTCCGTAGGTTGCTAAATCAGGAGTATAGAGGGAATTATCGCTCAAACGCCCAACTATCGTAGAGTTGCCCTTGAACAACTTGACTCGCACAGTTCCAGAGACTCGTTCTTGTGTCTTTTGAATAAAGGCATCCAGTGCAACTTTGAGTGGACTGTACCAGAGACCGTTATAAACAATTTGACTGTAAGTTTCTTCAATCCCACGTTTGTAATGGGTGACATCTGCCGTTAAAGTCAAGCTTTCTAAATCCCTATGTGCCTGAATTAGCACCAACATCGCGGGTGATTCGTAGATTTCCCGCGATTTAATCCCTACCAGACGGTTTTCAATCATGTCGATCCGTCCGATGCCGTGATTTCCTACAAGCTGATTGAGTTGTTCAATTAGCTCAACTGGTTGTTTAGCTATGCCGTTAAGGGTTGTGGGAATACCACCGTTGAAACCAATTTCGATGTACTCTGGCTCATTGGGAGTGTGAGCGATCGCTTTGGTCATCTCATAAATTTCTTCTGGTGGCTCAAATGACGGATCTTCGAGACTACCCGCTTCAATACTACGACCGAGCAAATTTTTGTCAATGCTGTAGGGAGAGGATTTTTTGACTGGTGAGGGGATACCAAACTTTTCCCCATAGGCGATCGTTTCTTCACGGCTCATTCCCCATTCTCTGGCTGGTGCGAGGATCTTTAGGTTGGGGTTGAGGGCGGTAACAGAGACATCAAAGCGAACCTGATCGTTACCCTTGCCGGTGCAACCGTGAGCGATCGCATCAGCACCATATTTTTCGGCTGTATCTACTAATACCTTGGCAATTAGTGGACGGGCAAGGGCAGTTCCTAGAGGATAACGATTTTCATAGAGGGCGTTGGCTTGAATCGCTCCAAAGGCGTAATCTTTAATGAACCTGTCTTTGACATCCGCCACTAGGGATTCACTTGCACCGGATTTAAGAGCTTTTTCTCGAATTGGCTCTAATTCATCTCCCTGACCTAAATCTGCCGCTAGGGTAATCACCTCTTCCACACCCCACTCCTTTTTGAGGTAGGGGATGCAAACTGAGGTATCGACTCCGCCAGAATATGCCAGGACAACCTTTTTGGCGCGACCCATTAATTTCTCCAGTTAGGAAAACAAACAATGAGTCATTATTATATCTAAACTAATCCATGTATATTTTATTTATGCAACAACCTATAGGCAGATTGTCAGCAAACTCAGACAGAAGAATCTGCGTAGGTTAATTTGTGGTTAACTCTAATCGAAGTTTGCAAATAGAGCGATCGCTTATATATCGATACAGCAGATCGACTAGATGAAATACAGCATCTGTGCCTGAAAGCTAGATATAACTTTACTTTAAAAATATTAATTTTTATAATACTAAATAATTGATGTATTATATATTACATCTTTTATAAATGTAAGAAATTAGTAATAGGGTAGAATTATCCACCCTGTTTTAAATGGATGCAAATTAACTGCCTAACACTTTATTCTTGATAACTTGGTTCAAGCTTTTGTGCTTGATGACCTAGAAGATAGTTGCTTTTTGGCAAATAATACACCCAGTCCTAACACAGATAACCCAAGGGTAAAATTTGGCTCAGGAACGCTGGTGTAACTGATAATCTGAACATCATTTAGATCAATAAAATTACCACTGTAAACTTCAAAAGTGCCCGGTGTAAATTGCAACCCTAATCCCTGTCCTTCAAGAATTTTTCCCGAAGAGTCGGTTAAAACTAATGCTAATGGATCATTTGCTTCAGTATAGGACTGGCCATTGTAGGTAGCAAAAATCTTTAACCCTTCTGAAGTCGTTATTTGTTGGTCAGCAGCAGCTGCCTGGTCAAACGAAAAAGCGCCTATGAGAGTTTTATTAGTGTTAGAGAAATGATAAGTGAGTTGTGCAGCCTGGACGGGCATAATTTCTCCGGCTGCAAAAATCAAAGCAGTTCCCATCGTTACAGGTGCTAATTTCTTGAAGATGGAGTGAGTCATTTTTTTACTTGATAGAGAACAGGTACAAAAAGACTGAAATAGTTTTATGAGAGAGACGTGTAATACACGTCTCTGCAACACCAAGCTTTTCAATCAGTGTTCAATGAAGCAGTGGATTAAATTCACTGACTCGTCAGCGCAGTTTTCATTGCCTTAAAGATATGGCTCTGATCAAGTACTCCTCGGACACCGGGCGCACTGTAAGTAGTATTAGAGCTATCTTTGAACTTAACTTCTTTTCCCAGGTATTTAGTCAGAACTGATGCATAAGCACCTTGGTAGTAAACAGGTACAATCCTTCGGCTGTGACTACCCCAGAGGTACTTATAATTCGGATCAGATCCCCAAAAGTGACCAGCATCTTTAGAATTGTGCTTGTTGAAAGTGATGTCCTTGGCGTTATACTTCAAGCCCTTAGACTGATTTGGGTCAGGATTAGGAGTCAGCTTTGATACAAAGTCATTATTCAGAGTTAAATAGTGGTCATGGTCAGCAGTAACGAGTAGCAGGTTCTTGCTCCAACCACCATGATTGTTGATCCAGGTAATAACCTCTTGAACTGCTTTGTCAAAATCATTCGTAGTACCAATCAGGTTATCCATGTTGTTGTCATGAGCACCCCAATCGATATCACCTCCCTCAATCATTAGCCAGAAGCCATCTTTGTCCTTACCTAAAACTTTAAGAGCAGCTTTGCTCAGATCAGCCAAAGTTGGATTTTCGTTAATCTCTTTGGCAATAAAGCTAGCATCGGTTTCATTGGCAGCCAGAGGACGCACAGTATCAGGTGCAGGAGCATTGGGAGCAATCGGGTTGCCTGCTGCATCAATGACAGGAACACAGTCCCCAGCAGTACCAGGAATGATTTGACCTGATGGACAGGGAGTTACAGTTTTAACAACAGAGCTATAGAGTGTGAAATTACCCAGACCTGTGGTGCTGTAGTCACCTTTAGAGGAACTGGTAGGAATATTGCCATCTTGTCCACGGGCACCGTATAGACCAAATAATTTACCTCCTTTATTTGGGTCGATTTCGGCTGCCTTGTCTAACAGTGCCTTAGTTGCATTCGGTCCACGTTCCAAAAAGTTATAGCCATAACGATTGGATGTAGGGTTAGCCTTCAAATACTCGTAGGTGTCTTGTGTAATATACGTGTAGTTAAAAACTGGTCCTGTATTGGTTGTATTGTTAAAGTCCAAGGGATGACCACCACCCAACAAAACATTGGGCTGAGAGTTTAGCAATGTTTGCTGCAAAATGCTGTCTTGGTTGGTCTTGGTGGGGTCATAAATACTGTCGTACTTGCTACGACGATTGACGAAAGAGGCAGCAGCACCAGGCGTTGCATGGCTAACAGGTACAGATGTTACCAGACCTGTAGACTTACCTTTTTCTTTGGCAATTTCCAGGATGGTTTTCAACCTCTTCTCGTAAATGTCTACTCCCATCGCGTTGTTATAGCTCTTTACGCCTGTATAAAGAGTGGTAGCGGTGTTAGCAGAGTCAGGATAACTGTGCTTGATGTACTCTTTGTCGTATCCACCAGAAGTAGCAGGAGTTAAAGGAATCCAGGGAACGGGGCCTCCTTTATTTGTTTCATAACCTGTCAAGTTACCAGGTGAAAGGCTATTACCATCAGCGCGATCGCCAGGATTAAAAGGAGTAGGCTGGAATGAGAAGTTTGGACGAACAGGACTTGCAGCTGTAAGTGGATTAGACCCATCTAAGCCAGAGTTACCTGTGAGGTGGGGTTGATTTATTGGTTTAGCTGGTGTATTGCCCTGAATCGTTGTGCCATAAGTGGTCACTAATCCATATCCAGTCAAATTTTGAAAGCTCAGACCAGAGCCTTTCCCACTAGTATAAAAAGGAGCGCCTTTAGCAAGGGCTGCGGCCCGTGCCATGTTCCAACCCATGCCATCGCCAATCATGATAATCACGTTAATTCCATTACCAGCGGCCATAGTCGGCTGAAAAACAGAATTACCGAACATCAGCAAAACGGTACATAAAAAGCCAGCCATAGTCAAAGCTAGGAAGCGTCTGTACTTTCCTAAAAATGAAATCATTGCAGTATGCCTTCAGATTGATTGAGCAATTAGTAGCTGTTAATACTCAGGACTTTCGCAAAAATTCCCAAAAAGCTTAATTTATCGTAGACACGTAGTGGCTTGCCGCAGGCTACCGCCAACTCTAAGAGACACTACGCTTGCTTCGCCGTAGGGGTACGCAGAGCGTCTCCTAGAGAAGAATTCGTACATGCGTAAGTTCTAATACTGATAAAAATTGGGTTCAAGATGATTATTCTCGAAGTTTGAGTGGGTAGCACTCACATCTGGTTGAGTAGAAGTTGTGACATGACTCTGGTTAGAGGCAGTAGCTGGTTGTTGAATCAATGTTCCTAAAAACAGCAGGATTGCCACAACTAAACCAGATATGAACCAAGCCAATGCACGTTTGTATTGTTTCATTACCGAAACTATTTTTGATTTTTGAATTAAAGTCATGATTAGCAAACCTCCTAGTAAATAAGTTGTGCTTATTAGACAATAGCTATGCTTTGACAATTAAAAAAAACGTCGATAAGCATCATGTTTAAATCTGAATTATAAGGAAGCACAAAAACTGATTTGTTTAATATATGTTTTAGCCATTGCTTCAAGATGAATGTGTTTTATTTACCGATAACATTAAAGCTATATCTTGGTTGAAAAAAGGATGAATGGATATTTTGGAAGGAAGTTTACAGCTAGTTAGCTGCAAAATTACTTCAGTAATCTTAAAAGTTTTTTTTAGATGATTTTGTAATTTATTGAGTAAGCGATCGCGTTCTTGGGGTGTTGTACATTTAACTGTCAAATCAGCGCAAAGTATTACCTGATTTAAGCTAATTGCCCAGATATGAAGTTTTTCTACTTGATCAACATCAGGAAAAGATTTGAGAGATATTTCTACTTCATCTGGATCAATTGATTCTGGTGCATACTCCAAAAAAATTTTCAGGCTTTCTTGAACTAAGGGGAAAGCACTTAAAGCAGTAAAAGTTGCAACTACTAAACTAATAATGACATCTGCCCACCACCAATCCCAAAGATGAACTGCTAAAGCAGCTATAATAACGCCAACAGAACTAGCAGTATCAGCGATGACATGAAGCAAAGCCCCCCGGAGGTTTAAGTCGTGATGAGTGTGGGGATGAAGCAAAGTAATGTTGAGTAAATTGACTATTAAACCTAATACTGCAATTCCTAACATTGGTAAGCCCAAAATTGTTGTTGGATTTTGCCAGCGCCCAATAGCTTCCCAAGTAATAAAACTAGCGATCGCCAGCAAACCTAATCCATTCAACAAAGCTGCTAAAACTTCGATTCGTTGATGTCCGAATGTTGCCTGGCTCTTAGCTGGTTGCCGTGCTAAGAAACTTGCAAATAGTGATATTAGCAAGGCTGTAATATCGGAGAACATATGTCCGGCATCTGCTTGTAGAGATAAACTTTTACTCCACAAACCTACACTCCACTCAGCAACGAAAAAACAAACCAGTAAACCTAATGTTATCCATAATATTTTGTCTTTTTGCCGATTTATAACCACTTTCTTAAAAGTATTTTCGCATCTACATTCATCCCATCGAAGTGAAAGCATTACCCAAAAAACCCTTTAAATATACATTATTATTCTGAAAATATTCACCTCAAGATTTGTGATGAGTCGGTTTTTAATTTAGAATGCTACATTTTTACAAATTATCCTCAAATAGGCTGTAATTAAATATTTTGGTTTTCTAGAAAACTCTTGATTTATAAACAATACTTTAGATTAAATCTTAATAAAATGTGTTTTTTAGTCTTAAAATGCTTTTCAAATTAAAATCGGAGTCATCGATATATTTCTGGAAATTACTCATTAACTTTTTATTCTAGAGATACATAGTATTAAATGCAATGATTTATGAACACTAGAATATATTTAAGAGTATATAAAATTTATCCTGATTAATTTAAGGAATGGTAATGTTTACGTTAAATGACAGTCCATATTATATTTATTTACACCCATCCACTTATGTATTAGTTAACTAATAATTAACTCTTACTGTTTTCGTGACCAGAATCAGGTAAGGAACAGTGTCAGCGCTCCATCTGTCCTATCCTGGAGATGAGTAGTGTTGTGGGTGAGAGTGTGTTTTTCAGCGTTGTGATACCAACTTATAATCGCCAACCGATTTTAGAAAAGTGCCTCCGTGCTTTGGAGGCGCAGGAGTTGAGTAAGCCAAGTACAGTTTCTGGTTACGAGATTGTCTTGGTGGATGATGGTTCTACTGATGGCACATTGGTGTGGTTGACAGAACACAAAGAGGAATTTCCTCATGTACGATGGTTTCAGCAAGACCATGCTGGCCCAGCGGCGGCTCGGAATTTGGGGGTAGAACAGGCGCTGGGAGATACAATTATCTTTATTGATAGTGATTTAGTAGTGCTGGATAATTTCTTGCAAGCTCACGCGGATGCACTAATGCAGGGACAAGAGAAATTGAGGAGCGATCGCTTTTTCACTTACGGTGCAGTTATTAATACTTGCAATTTCCACAACCCAACGGCTGAACCCTACAAAGTTACAGATTTTTCAGCAGCTTTTTTTGCTACGGGAAATGTAGCAATACCCAAACATTGGCTAGAGAAAGCCGGACTTTTTGATACTAGTTTTCAACTCTATGGCTGGGAAGATTTAGAACTAGGCGTGCGGCTGAAAAAACTAGGTTTGACACTAATTAAATGTCCAGAAGCCGTTGGATATCACTGGCATCCACCATTTAAATTAGAGCAAATTCCCCGATTGATTGACCAAGAAATTCAACGCGGACGTATGGGAGTTTTGTTTTATCAAAAACATCCCACATGGGAAGTGCGAATGATGATCCAAATGACTTGGCTGCATCGCTTACTTTGGGGAATTTTGTCCCTCAATGGTGCGTTAAATGAACGGACAATGGCTCCATTGTTGCAATGGTTAATTAATTTAGGTAAACCTCAACTGGCTTTAGAAATTGCCCGAATTTTTCTTAACTGGTACAACGTGAAAGGTGTTTATCAAGCCTATGCCGAAATGCAGCAAGCATCGTGATTTAAAAGTGAGGAGTGCAGAGCTAGGTCTAATACCATTTCCAAAAAACTTTGCAACAGATGAATCGGTTGTAGGGGCGTATTGGGGTTCAGCCGGGATACGCGCAAATTGGCGTCACAAATTTTTTACGTAGATATAAATTCTAAACCTGATACAAGCTAGCGATTTTGTATTGAGATAAGCCGATAAATCAAAATTCCCCACAGCGATCGCTACAGGGAATCAAAGGGTTATGTGGTTTGTGCCGAGGGCGTGGTTAGTCGTCAACTTCAGAATTATTCATCAACTCGCGTAGGCGTCGTATGTTCTCAGGTTTTACGGTTAAGAGTGTGGGTTCACTCGCACTGTTCTCTAGCAGTTGCCGCAAGTCATCCTCAGCTATGCATTAGATCCCTTAGTGTTCATATAGCTTGACGTAGAATTTTATATAAGTTGTTACCGATAATGTTGGATATAGTTAAATGTAATAAATATGGACTTCAATCAGATAGAGAAAGTTTTTGATATTGCTTCTAAATTGATCCAAAGCTCTGAAGAAAATCCTAAATTAACGGTTTATCATTTGATTTATGATAACGCAAGTCTTGGTCATGTTGAGTTAGAGCAAACTTTGGTGTTATTAAAAGAGAGTGATTTAATTTCATTTATAGCTAAAGTTTTTAATGACGTAGAACCAATTTATTTGACTCATAAAGGTTTACAGAAATATCTACAATTAAGGCAAGCTAGAGAGTAATAAAATTAATTCCTTCAAGAGCGATCGCACCTTGTTCGCCGTATGCCTGTTTAGTGCCTAGGAATTTAGAACAGTTGCAGAGATATTTAGAAGTGTCTGACGATCAGGTATTGAGAGCGACGGCGGCGTTGTCGATGTTGTCACCTATGGCTAATAATCGTCTAGAATTACAAACTGACATGGGATTAAAAGCGCTTACAGTAGAGCATTCAATTTCAGATTAGCCCACTCAAAAGCGATCGCACAATTTAGGGAAACTATTTCTTGGGACAGGGAGCTATTGGTCTACTTTTGGACTGTACAGCCTTTATTAGAGATAAAAATCTGGAATTATAAATAGTGCCTACTAAATACTTGTAGTGATTTGACAAAGTACTAATAAGTTTATAAAGATTTTTATGAATATTTTGAAGAATATTATTGCTGTCCTAGCCGCTATAACTCCCTTATGGGCGATTATTACACCCTGATTTTATTCCTGTAGCTGTAAGCGTATCGCCTATGGGTGTACGTTATTTGCTGCAAACATCTAAGGATAAAGAGGATACTAAATAACTTAAGTTTGACCGTACGTACTTTTACACGCTACCTGCGGTCGTTAACTCTTACCATCGCATCTCAAGAATTATTTCTGATCAACTGCAACAATATTGACTCAAGACTTTGTAATGCAGCGTTTGTGGTGCGCTGATGTTCTTCAAAATTACGTTGATGTTGTTCATGGCTATCACGTAATTCAAGTAACACATCATCCAAAATCGCACTACGACCCAAAACACGGTCAACGTTACTGGTTAGCTCTCTCATTTCTTGGCTTAATTCATCCAGTTGCGCCTGTGTGTTAGCTTGTCTAATGGTTAAATTGTCTAATTGTTCTTGTGTACTAGTTTGTCTTTCAGCCAACCCCAAGATTATTTGTTCAATACGGTCTATTCGGTTAGGGAAATATTCGGGTGTATCAGTCATTTTCCTTGTGTTAAACTCCTACAATTTTACTTTCTCCTTTGATTCAATATCCTCAAACACCGATAAATATTGTTTTTAGGGCGGCGTGATAGTTAAATTATTTTATCGCTAGCACTACAAACCTGATACAGATAACGCGATTTTCTACTGAGATAACCCCACTAAATCACAATTGCCCAAAGCGATCGCTACAGGGAATCAAAGGGTTATGCGGGTTAGGGGATGGTTAAGGCGGGTTAGTCCTCTACTTCAGAATTATTATATATTATGTCAAAATTGCCCCACCCATCAATTTCTCATACCGATACTTCAACTCTTCTTTCATCAAATGCCAAGGCTCTAGGGTTGCATCCATCTCTATAATTTTCTCAGCTGATTGTCGTGCTAAAAGCAAAACTTCTTCATCTTCAACCAAGCTGGCTAACGTAAAATCTGGCACCCCAGATTGACGAGTTCCCAGTACTTGCCCTGGGCCACGAAAACGCATATCCATTTCAGATATGAAAAAGCCATCCTGGGATTGTTCCAACACCTTCAACCGTTGTTGAGCATCAGGACTCCTAGAACTGCTCATCAACAGACAGTAGGACTGAGCCGCGCCCCGACCGACACGCCCCCGCAGTTGGTGCAGTTGTGATAAGCCAAATCGCTCTGCATTTTCAATGAGCATTACTGTAGCATTAGGTACGTCTACACCAACCTCAACAACGGTAGTAGAAACCAAAATTTGCGTTTGGTTATCGCGGAATTTGGTAATCGCTTCATCCTTATCGGCTGAACTCATGCGACCGTGTAGCAGCCCTACTTGAAAATCAGGAAAAACGCTTTCTTGTAACTTTTGATGCTCCTCCACAGCCGATCGCAAATCCAGTTTTTCTGATTCTTCCACTAACGGCAAAACCACATAAACTTGTCTACCTTGGGCAATTTCTCGGCGGATGAGGTCGTAAGCATGGTTGCGTTGCTGACCTGACAATACTGTTGTCTGAATTTTTTGTCGTCCTGGCGGTAACTCATCAATTTGGCTCACATCCAAATCCCCGTGTATCGTCAGTGCTAAGGTTCGGGGAATCGGGGTAGCTGTCATAGTTAGCACGTGGGGTTGCTCACCTTTTTGCTGTAAACGCGCCCGTTGTTCTACCCCAAAACGATGCTGCTCATCTATCACCACTAATCCCAGTTGATGGAAGTTTACGGGGTCTTGAATTAAGGCATGGGTTCCCACTAACAGAGGTAATTCACCAGTTCCTAATTGAGAATGTATTTGTCTTCGTTTAGCAGTTTTAGTAGAACCTGTCAGTAATTCCACTGGTAAATGCAGCAGGTTAAACCAGCTAACTAACTTGCGATAATGTTGTTCTGCCAAAACTTCTGTGGGAGCCATCAGCGCCGCTTGGTAGCCAGATTGAATTGCTGCCAGGATAGCTAATACGGCGACGACTGTTTTACCAGAACCGACATCGCCTTGCACCAAACGATTCATTGGTACAGGTTTCTGCAAATCATTGAGAATGTCGTTGAGGACTCGTTGCTGTGCGCCAGTGAGTTGAAAAGGCAGTATTTCGTGGAATTTCTCTACAAGTTGACCGCGTGGGACAAGGATGGCGCTGGTTTGAATCGCCCTTGCTTGCTGTTGACGTTGCAGTAAACCAAGTTGCAGGTAGAAAAATTCATCAAAAACTAGGCGACGACGGGCAACTTGTAGGGCGGCGCTATCACTGGGAAAATGAATGTTAGCGATCGCATCTTTCAATTCCATCAAACCATACTTTTGTCGCAAACCACTAGGTAAAGGGTCTTTCAGATGAGCCGCAGCTGGCAAAGCAGCAATTACTGCTTGTCGGACTGTATTCGCCACCACACCTTCAGTCAATCCATAAATTGGCACCACGCGCCCAATATTTAGCGACTCAATCGAATCTCCTGGATTTGCCAAAACCTCTAGTTCTGGATTATCCAATGTCAAGCCGTATTTACTTTCTTTTACCAACCCACACGCCGCCAAAATACTACCTACTGAATAACGACGTTTTAAACTTTCTTGCCAAGCGCGACTGCTAAAGCGTGTACCTGCATAAAAACGACCAATTTTGATTTGACCGCTGTTATCTTTGACAATCAGTTCTAAAATTGATAATTTCTGATTTTTAGGGCTAGTAAAGCAGTTGCAACGCTTCACAGTAGCCACTATTGTCACCGTCTCACCCGCCTGTAATTCGCGGATATTCACCTGACGCGCATAATCAATATGGTCACGAGGATAGTAGAAAAGCAAATCGCGGACAGTATATAACCCAAGCCGTGCCAAATTATCAGCTTTTTTGAAGCCTATTTCTGGTAAATCACTGAGTTTTTGCTCAATTTTTGGGGCAAGCCTCTGACTCACCTCAGCAACAATTGGAGATTTTGGATTTTGGATTTTTTTCCCCTGCTTCCCTGCTCCTCTGCTCCTCTGCTCCCCCTGCTCCCCCTGCTCTAGTTGGGAAAGATACCTGCGAGTATCTGCTACTAAGTGTTGTCTTTCTTCCAGTGCTAGATGTGGATAACTAGCAAATTGCACTGCTAGTCCTTGCCAACGGCGGCGTTCAGTTTGGGGCAAGCCTGTTGGGAATTTCCCCAAAGTCAGGCTAAGAAATTCACTGAAGCGGTACTGTCTGCCCACCAAGTCTGTAAAGCCATGTTCGGCTTCTATTGCCAAGGCTTTGTGCAATCGGATCCAATCTGGTTTTTCATTAGTCATTGGTCAGCAGAGTGAGGAGTCAGGAATAAATTACTCATAACTCATAATTCATAATTCTTGAAGAAGAATTCAGAATTCAGGAGTCAGAATCAATCAGTCAGGGATTCAGACCGCGCAGGAATTGAAGACCACCAAAAATTCTAGTTTTGTGGGGGTGCAAAAACGCCGATTATTCATCCGCTCTTATCATCAGAAAACATTGCTGAATTCTGACGACTGACGCCTCTATTCTGTTCGATAATTCATAACTCATAACTTTATTCAAACCAACTAGCACGCCATGCAGCTTCAGCTTCAGCGATCGCTTTTTCTCGATGTTTTTTTTGATACTCTCGTCCTAGCTTGTTGATCTGAACTAAAATACTGCGGATTTGCCTGCGCTCAGAGGAGAGTGTCACATCAGCAAATTCAATTTCCCCTAGCCGCAGATTAATAGCCATGATTTGCGCCAGTTCAGAATCTTCTGACTGCTGCTCATTTTCAATTTCAATTACTAAGTTTAATAAGTTGGGTGGCCCTGGCATAACCTCGGCAGACGCTTCTGATGCCGCCGCCGCCGCCGCTAAAATCGGTTCTGGTAATTTCTTGGGTAATACTCCAGCTTTTTGTAATAAAAGATTAGCATCATGCGAAAGTTTTTTCAGTATCTCTTGCGTGACCTCTTCTAAGTTCTGTTGCCATTTTGCCAGTTCTATAGGATTAGAGGTGTCGAGGGTGAGAGGCTCAGGAGTAGATGTGCCTAGCATCACAGGAGATGAGGATGTTCCTTCCCCATTTTGCCCATCTCCCTCATCTGTTCCATCTGTTCCATCTGTTCCATCTTTCCCTACTTTCTCACTTTTAATACAAGTGAGTAATTGCTCAGATGCCACTTGACCCAACTTGCGGATGGCTTGTTGCAATTGTTGGCGCTGATTCAATGATAAATGCAGAAAATTTTCGGGATAGCCTTGGGTACAAAGGTGGTAACTCGCTAGAATCAACTGTTTTCGTACAGCTAGCCCTAAGGTGTTTAGATAACTAGCATAAGCGCTTTGTAGTTCTGTTGCGATCGCCTGAATCGCTTCTTTCAATGCTGCAATATCTCGTTCAATTCGCTCGATTGCTCTTGCCATATCTTTTCGTTCTTGCCCATGTGAACTCTTACATAGTACAAATGTACGAATTTATTGGAGGATAACTTTCCAGAGGATTTTAGATTTTAAATTAAATGCGATATTTCGCGTCTCTAATAATAAAATACAGGTCAGGCAATTTGCTTGACCTGTTCTTGAATAAGTTAGGAGTTAAGAATTATGAGTGACGAATTAGGAAGCTAACTTCCTATTAACTCCTAACTTCTGTACAGACGCGATTAATCGCGTCTCTCCTAACTAATTATTACTTGCTGCCAATTTGTGCAGCGACTTCATCAGCAAAGCTAATTTCTTGCTTCTCAATGCCTTCGCCGAGTATATAGCGGACAAAGCGAGTCACTTGAATTTCTTCGCCTAATTGTGCCTTCGCTTGCTTCAAGAGGTCTTCCACGGAAATACTCTGATCGCGAATGTAAGGCTGATCGAGCAAAGCCAATTCTTTCAAGCGTTTTTCAATCCGTCCCTGAACAATCTTTTCTTTGATGTTATCTGGCTTGTTCGCCAAATCATCCTTACCCATTTCAATGTTTTTTTCCTTTTGGGCAATTTCGCTAGGGATTTGGTCTACGCTCACATACTCGACATTTGGACAAGCCGCAACTTGCATAGCAGTGTTCCGTGCCAAGGTTTGGAACTCTTGATTAGTAGCCGCTGACTCCGTTTTAGAACCCAACTCTACCAATACACCAACTCGACCGCCAGTGTGAATATAGCTGTCTACTATCCCTTGCGTGCCTTCTGCTAATGCAAAATTATTAAAGCGACGCACTTGGATGTTTTCACCGAGCGTGGCAATAGTTTGCTTGATGAATTCTTCTACAGTCGCACTTTCATTATCAATATAGGGTTGAGCTAACAAAGACTCAACACTATTAGCAGTCGCTGCTTGCTTTGCTAGGTTCTTAACTAAAGCTTTAAAAGCCTCGTTACGAGCAACAAAGTCGGTTTGGCAGTTGACTTCTATGAGTACACCCACTCTACCTCCGGTCTGAATGTAAGTGTCTACTAGACCTTCTGCCGCAACGCGATCGCTTTTTTTCCCCGCCGTAGAGATGCCCTTTTTCCGTAGCCAGTCTACCGCTTCATCTATGTTGCCATCAGTCTCTTTCAGCGCATTTTTGCAGTCCATCATGCCGGCACCAGTTTTTTGGCGTAGCTCTTGGACGAGTTTTGCAGATATTTCCGCCATGTTGCCTCAATTCCTAACTTGACCTCGATTTGTAATCGCTCACGGGTGTTGAGTATTTCTATCTTACTCAGGGCTGGGGGAGAAAAAATAATCAAGTACAAAGGTATGAGGCATGAGTTTTTTGCCTCCACCTTTGCCTATGATTTGCCGCAGGCTAGGGCAGGGCGGCTTGCTGCTATTGTGCAATCCACCGCCCTCCCTTGTCCACTTACTTTACCCCTGCTTTACTTATTCCTCTGGTTCCTCGTCGGGAATTACGGCGTCAGTATATTCGCTTTCTTCGTAGTCTTCGTCATACTCACCACCTTCGTAATCTTCGTAATCCTCTTCAGCATCCAGCTGACCATGACGACCTTCATAAATGGCATCCGCCAGTTTTCCGACTATCAGCTTAATTGACCTGATAGCATCGTCGTTTGCTGGGATGGGGATATCTACTACATCTGGGTCACAGTTTGTATCCAGCATGGACACAATCGGAATATTCAGCTTTTGGCATTCTTGAACTGCGTTATATTCCCGCCGTTGGTCTACAATTACCACGATATCGGGGACTTTCCGCATTGTTTTAATGCCGCCCAAGTATTTCTGAAGCTTCGTCATTTCCCGACGTAGCATTGATGCTTCTTTTTTGGGTAATAAATCTAGTGCGCCAGTTTCCTCACGGCGTTCTAAATCTTTCAGACGGTCTACTCGTGTTTTGATGGTTGCCCAATTAGTCAACATTCCGCCCAACCAGCGTTGGTTAATGTAGTGGGAACCACAACGGCTGGCCTCTTGGGCAATAATTCCAGCCGCTTGGCGCTTAGTGCCAACAAAAAGAAATTTTTTCCCTTGTTCAGCGTGCGATCGCATATAGTTATAAGCATTATCCATCAACTGGGCAGTCTGCACCAAGTCGATAATATGTACACCATTGCGGGAAGTGTAAATGTAAGGAGACATTTTTGGGTTCCAACGCCGGGTCTGATGCCCAAAGTGAACCCCTGACTCCATCATCTGAGCCAATGAAACTACTGGCATATATTTTCTAACTCCGATTCGGGTTAAACCTCCATCCAAGCGTATTTCCCAACCGGGAAACACCCGAATTCTCAGATGTGCGAGATTAGTTAACCATACTAGGTTAGCACATTCGGAAGAGTTGTAGTTTGGTAAGGGCGAGAAAATAGCGCTGCCCACTCAACAATAGGGAAGCGCTATGCTTGTAGTGATAGTGATAAAAATCTTGCTGTTTTAAACGCCTTCAACAGCGATCGCTACCCTTTTTTAGTAATAAATACTCAGTAAAAAAGCTGAACTTACGCGTTTTAAGCCAGGGGAGCTACACCCTAGTACATGGCGTCAGTTTGCCTACCTTTAAAGAAGGGATTTTGTCCCAAATCTTGTTAATTGAGATGGTAGCTGTATTTACGCCGTGATGTACTAGTGTTTAACTGACTAGTTTTAAACTACCCCAAAAGACCTATCTACTCGCGGTCTTCTTGATCCTTCGGTTTGGGTTTTTGTCGCCGTTGTTCGATCTGCTCGTCGATAGTTTCTCTCATTTTTCGTTCAGCACTGTCCATCGCAAAATACTTAAAGCGGTTGATTACGCTACTGAACAAGTTGCCAAAGAATCTTTCAATTTCTTGCATAATTTAGTACCACAGTATTTAAAGGTAAATTCTTGACTCTACCATTGGTCTTGGACTTTCTAGTGGAAGTTGGAAATAAAACGCTAACCTCTTGCGAATGATTTTATAAACCAGTCTTTTAAATAAAATCACTACTGTTGAGACTTCCGAGATTGAAACGCGGTGGATACCCATCTATTCTATTCTGTCTAAGGTAATAAATGTGGCAAAAATATAGGTAACAAATTGTCTACTTGTTTGTAACAATTTTTCAATTTAACGGTCACTCATTAGTGTCTTTGGTGCGATGTCTAGGATGGGCGTAGTTACATCAATTTCTAGAATTACACCTTGCATGTTACTCAATAGTATCGGGGTCTATATTGAGCGATCGCAACCTTGCCTTTAACTGTTCTATTTGCAACTCTGCCTGTTCTGCTCGTTGGCGTTCTTGTTCTGCTCGTTGGCGTTCCTGTTCTGCTCGTTGGCGTTCCTGTTCTGCTCGTTGACGTTCTTGTTCCACTAATTCTTCTGCTTGCTGTCTTGCTAAAATTTCTTGCCTTAAAGCCTCTACCAGTTCATCAGGGATCAGTAATTTTTCCCCCGTATCCTCAAGGTAAAACCCAATTAGCCTTTCCTCAACCACCAAGCGCAGTTGTAACGGTTCACTGCGTCCATCTTGTATAGGTTCGTAGATTTCTCCCCGCAGGCGATAGCCACGTAGCTGTTGTTCCACCCACTCGCCTTTAGGGTCAAATAGCCAGTATTCCTTGACACCTAACTGCTCATAGAGGGTCTTTTTGAAGATTTCATCTTGTCCCTTAGTACCAAAAGATGTCATTTCAAAAATAACTGTGGGTACTTGACCCTCTTCCCAGATTTTATAGTTGTCTCGACCGCCAGGTGCAACATCAAAAATTACCATCACATCTGGGGCTACCCGCAACTTGGGCAAGCCTTGTGCATAATAAAGAAATTGATTTCCCAATACTGTTGCCTGACGAGATGCCAGATACTGTTTCAGTACTTCCAAAGTAGTTAGCAAGGCATAAAGGTGGTCGTAGGTTTCTGCCACTGGTTGACCATCAGCACTGGGATAGAAGATTTCTGATTCGATACCAACTCTTAGAGTAGCCGTCATGGTTATAAAATCAGTGCTACGAGATTATTGTAGAGCAAGTCTGGCTCTGCCTAAGTTGAGATGTGTAAGCTTTTCAAAATATAACTAGATAATTCACAAAATCCTTCCCCTTCGGCAGCGTTAGTAATATAAGCAGGGTGATATTTCAACTGATTCAGATATTCCAGCACATTTGCCACGCCTACAGAAACAGGAAAATAACGCCGATCAAATAAACTTTCATCATTGGGGCTATCGCCAACAGTGACAATTTGCTCTGGCGAGTATTGGGGCAAATATTCGCGCAACACCTGCAACAATCCTACAGCTTTATCTTGCCCTTGGGGTTTAATGTGACACTGCACGTTGCTATAGGTAAATCCCCAACCCATTTGTTCACAGAGATTGTCTATGGTTTGTAGTTCGTCTTGACTCAAACCAGCTACATCAAAAGTCCAGTCGGTGATGCGAAAGCGATTATCAGCAGATTCTTGGATTTGGGGAAATTTAGTTTGTAAATTCTCAAAAGTCGTAGCCAAGTGCTGGCGATGTTTAACTAAATCAGGAATGGGTGTTAAGACTACTGGTTTCTGGTTTCCAGGTGGAAAGTACAAACCGCCATTTTCTGCCATACCACCTGCTACTGGCATAATCGCACTGGTTGAGTCGATGGGGAGTATTATCTCCCGCACCTCTCAGTTAGATCCGGACATGCCCATTTCTGTGCATCCGGCTCCCGATGTTCTCAGCTTGCGCTTTTGCTCATGTGTTTGTAATCGTGGCAGCTCTCATGAATTGCTTTGAGATTATTTTTCTTCCAGTTGGCGTGGTTTCCGTCGATGTGATGCAGGTGAACCTGCTCCTCATCGATGAACTTTAAGCCGCAGGAAGCACATCTATGGTTTTGCTTCTTAAGAGCTTTAGAGGTTTCGCCGTCGTAGAGCTTGCTGTTACGTTCGCTCCAATAGGCTATATCTCCGTCATAGGGGGATTTTGTTCCTTTAACCATGACGTGTTTATTTTCGGAGTAAGGAACCTTTGGGAATGCCTTTTTTGTTAGCTCCTGGCATGAGTGACGGTTTTGCTTGGTTTCCTTGTTGAATACCTTGAAAGCTCTATGATTGGTGTGCCATAAGGAAAACTTTGACCCATCCATCTTGCAGAACTTATGGTAATTTCTCCACCCTCTAACTATCGGGGCTAATTTCTCAGCCTTTGTGGTAGCGCCATAATTCGAGTTGTTGACGATGTGTTTTACTTTCTTGCGAAAAGCTTTGAAGTTATCCACTGAGGGAGTGCTTCTAAACTTTCCATCGCTCTGCACTTTGAAGTTCCATCCAAGGAAATCAAACCCATCTGTCGTGGCGGTAACTTTGGTTTTCTTTTGGCTTACATTCATTCCGCGTTTGCGGAGGAACTCGCTGATTCTTTCAAGTATCTCTGTTGCATCATCTTCGGGTCGGAGTATAATAACCATGTCATCCGCGTATCGGATTGATGGTTCAGTAATATCACTAGATAAGGTTTTATCAGTGATTCTCTGTCTGTGATTCATGTGGTATCTGTGTATACTCTCAATCCCATTGAGTGCAATATTTGCTAATAAGGGGCTGACCACTCCCCCTTGTGGGGTTCCTTGTTCAGGAAATTCTGGGTTAACTCCTGCCTTGAGGCATCGGAAGATACCGAGTTTTAAGCCTTTGGGGGCGATGAGTTCATCCATTATTACTGAGTGGTTAATCCTGTCGAAGCACTTTTCAATATCGAGTTCGATTACTCGTTTTTCTATTCCGTTGCAGGAAGAACGTAGGTTATTGTAAATGTACCTTTGAGCATCATGGGCAGAGCGCCCAGTTCTGAACCCGTAACTCCTGGCGTGGAAAGTGGCTTCGTGTGCTGGTTCGAGTGCATATTTTGCAAGGCATTGCCAAGCTCTATCCGCTATGGTTGGTATTTTAAGCATTCTGGTAGTCCCGTCCTTCTTAGGTATAGGGATTTCCCGTAATCCTTGATGTTTCCAATTTCCACTATTTACTTTGAGTAGTTCTTCAAGGTTGAAGCGTTCTTCAAATGAGAGGGATTTCTTACCATCAATACCAGCCGTCTTTTTACCAGCGTTTAGCTGAGATACTTGTCTTATTGCAAGAAATCGAGCCGAGGTGGATTTTAGAATAAGCTTTTGGAGTGACCTAGCTTTCTGCTTGTCTCCAACTTGAACAGCTTTATACACGCGCTTTTGAAGGCGGAATAGATTTCGGCGGAATTTCTTCCACGGTAGGGCTACCCAAGATTCACTAGTTTTGTAACTGTGTCTAATCATTTTCTCTTCTCTGGTTAGTGTATTCTGAACACCTCGAACCAATTACGGTTCGTCCTACCCGAATTGTGGGGATTCCACCACTCGTCTGGTCTACTTGGGGTTCGACTCCCCCTTGACCCACAACTCGTTTTTATTCGTTCCTTCAGAGAGATTGTTATGTTCCGTTAGGTGTAGCCAATTCAACCATCAGATTCCCTGGACTCTTGCCGCTATTGGACTAAAGAATGCGGCGGGAATTGTCTCTGATAAAGTCGGGGTTTTTGAATTGTGCCCCGCTTGCGAGTAGGTTGCTTTTCTAGGCTCAGTTTCACCGTAGGAGCTTCCTATTAGCGCCAGTGTTATCCCACAACGGATATCTGATTGCGCCCTGTTCCCAGCTTCGACCTCCCGAAACCGAGTCGGGTCATCGTGGGCAGATAAGGGTTCACATTGAGTCTAATGGACAGGGTTTTCACCTGTATATCTCTGAAAGTTCAATCATTTCTATTTCTAGATTTGATTGGAGTAGTTATGACCGGACTGGATACCGGAATTCGCTACTCAACGAATCGCACCAATCCACTCACCCACCCAGCAGAACGTCCTGTGACAATCAGCACCTTAATGTCAGCTGCCGCTAAATCCTCTAAAGCTTGCAGCAGTGCGGGAGTAAATTTTCCTCGTATAGTCAGGGTGCCATCCATATCTGTGGCTATCAGACGAATATTGCTAAAGCTTGTAGATGAAACCTCAGACAGGGTAGGGAGGCTCAAATGTCTGGACATATGCAGTTTGTAAAAGGTTGTAAAAAATATTAATGATACAGCAAGATGGCATTGAAGATTTGGGCATCCTAAACATCAGGAGTCAAGTTTTTCAGTTTCCCAACCATGTCCACTTCGATGTTTCTTGCCCAATCCTCCGGGACAAAGATTAAAAAGGCATCCCAGGAAGTGCCAGCAAGTAATCCTCAAATACCACCATTATTGTTGGTAACTTCAGGAGGACTGGCTTTAGCGGTGATTGCTTTAATTGTGTATAGTAAGTTCCAGATGAATAAGCTGGAGAAAAAACTTAAGTTTGAACAATTCCGCTCGCGAGAATTGGAGAAAAAATTTAAGCTGGCGCTGGAAACAATTCGTAAAATGGAAACTAATCCCGATTTGGTCAACTCACGGGACTTTAACCTGGATTATCTGCGAATGCGGATGTCAGAGGAGGTGTTTCATTTTGCAATCCTTAATCAAGTGAAGATTCAGATTAAAGATAAAGTTTCTCAAGCCCTGCGTCCAAATCAAGCACAAGTTGGATCAGTCGGAATTGCTAATAGCGCTGGACGGCAAGTAGATGAAATTTTTGATGTTGAGTATGAGACTGGTAGTCCAGGGAACTCTGCCAAGCGAGTTCTATTTCGCATTCAAATCCGGTTAATGAAGTTACCGACGCAAGCAAGTTCTGCTACTATTAGTCAAATTATTGACTGTATAGAAACTTATTTAAGCCCCATAGAAGACGAAGATAGCTGGCAACCAACAATTCAAGGTCGGATTGCTACCATGCATTGGGATCAAAAGGCTAAACCTACGCCTCTACTGGTGCTAGAGCAATCGAATGAAGGCGTGAATGTGACTTTTCGGACTAATCGCCAACCAAATGCCCCAACTTTGCCAAAGCCACTTGGAATGAAAAAATCAGGCTCGGTTAGACAATAAATTATGGCTGTCATTAGTCATTTGTCCTTTTTCCTTTGTAGATACAAATGACCAATGACAAAAAATGACCCTTACGAGTAAATAGGCAATATTTATTTGCGTCACAACTTAGTTATCAGTTGTGATTTATTACTTCCAAATCATAACCCAATAGTTGCATTGGGGGAATTACGGGTTAAAAGACCATCTTCCATTTCTACGATGCGATCGGCTATGTCTAAAATGCGGTTGTCGTGTGTCACTAATAAGATAGTAGTTCCCTGATTTTTGGCAAGACTCTGCATTATTTCCACGACATCGCGTCCTGATTGTTTGTCTAATGCAGCTGTTGGTTCGTCTGCTAGCACCAGTGGAGGACGATTTACCAAGGCGCGGGCGATCGCAATTCTTTGTTTTTGTCCACCAGAAAGATTGTCTGGGTAGTAATCAACTTGTTTTTCTAAACCAACAGACCCCAGCATGGCTTTTGATTTAGCTACTGCTTCTGTTTTAGAAATATTCTTATTCAATTCTACCGCCATTTGCACATTTTGCTTCGCAGTCAAGAACCCTAGCAAATTGTGAGCTTGGAAAATATAACCAATGCTGCGTCGCATCTGCACCAGTTTGTTTTGACTGACGCCAACGAGTTCTTCACCTAAAAATTTCAAACTTCCCTCTTGTACAGATCGCAAACCACCAATTAAGCTCAGTAATGTTGTTTTACCTGAACCCGATGGCCCAGTCATAATTACAATTTCACCAGAATCAATTTCTAGGTTAATGTCAAATAATATTTGTTTTTTAAGTGCGCCTCTGCCATAGTAATGATTGAGGTTTTTAATGGCAATAATAGGTTCTTTTTGGGTCATGATTCTGTTAGCTATAAATTAGGTTTTTTAAAATAAAACTGTAGTAGTTTCTGAAAAAACTTTTCTTAACTATTAATTTTAATCCATCAATCCTAACAATATCTTTTGCTTAATATTTAATTAATTAAAAGATATCTGCTGGATCGGCAGAACGTAATTTTCGGACTGCGATCGCACCAGAGATAATACACATAAGCATTGTCAAAATCAACACCATTACCGCCCGATCAAAACTCATAAAAACTGGTAAAAGTGTCGCATCTCTGGCAGCTTTATACATAAATAAAGCAAAAATAATTCCAGGGAAATATCCAAAAACTGCTAATAACAAAGCCTCTTGAAGAATGACTGTCAATAAATAGTTTTGTGTATAACCTATTGCCTTGAGAGTAGCATACTCAGCTAAGTGGTCTGCAACTTCTGTATAAAGGATTTGATAAACAATTACAGTCCCTACAATGAAACCCATGACAGTCCCTAATGTGAAAATAAAGCCAATAGCTGTACTATTTGCCCAATAATTCCGCTCGAAATCAATAAATTCTTGCTTAGTTAAAACATTTACCTCATTAGGTAAATATTTTTGTAGTTGTTGGACGACAACTTTAACATCTGCTCCCGGTTTTAATCTAATTAACCCAATATCAATTAATCCGGGTTGACGATTGTTGAATATTCGCAGAAAGTTAATATCACTTGTAATTAAATTTCCATCTGCACCAAATGATGCACCTAATGTAAATAGTCCTCCTACTTTAATTCGCCGCCTTCGTACTTCTGCTATTACAGTTTTTCCTTGCTCATAATTAGCAGCGATTGGCCCATACTCCACTCTAGAAGAACGGTCAAATAAAACTACATCAGGCAGTTTAAGTTTATCTAAATTCTCCTGAACTCCAGGTAAGTTAACTAGGTTGTTCTCTGGGTTCATTCCAAAGATAAGGATACTACGAGGACGGCCTGTTACAGGATTTTTCCAAACTGTATAGTCTAAATATATAGGATGTACTGATTGTACTGCGGGTAAATCTAAAGCTTTATATAACCGCCGTTGAGAAAAGCTCCTCATTGCCAGAACAGCACTGGATTGACTATTAATTAAAACAATATCGCCCTGCAAGCTGCTATGAAATCGAACGTTACTATAATACAAAGCGTCCCGGAAACCGAGTTGCATAAACATCAAAATATCAGCAAAGGCAATTCCTGCCAAAGCCACAGCTAGGCGAGTTTTTTCTCTTGTCAGTTGTAGCCACGACAGAGGTATTTTTTGATTCATGTTATAGGCATCCAAGCACAGTTATCAATTACAGTAGTATTTAGAACTAATTCAATTTTTGATTGAGGGAGAAATCTAAAATCTAAAATTGGCAGAGTCAGGAGTAAAATAGTCTTTATATCTCAATACGCTTGGGTTAAGGCTAAAATTATTTATTTTTTGAACGTAGATGCAAAGTGGTGAAGCAGCGCCGTATTCTCACATTAGGAGACGCTTTAGCGCATAGCGCAACATCGGAACAAGATCCAAAATATCAAATCATAAATTTGTATTACTGTTCACCTATAACTTGATTCGCTATTAATTTCAACAAGAACTTTAGCGTAAGTTAAACCCGAAACTTTCTGGCTATCTTGTGGAGGTAGAGCAATTTTCACTTCTACTACTCTGGCATCCACATCTGCTGCTGGATCTGTATTCAGCACATCTTTTTTACCAATTTTTCTACCAATTTCAGTAACAGTTCCTTTTAATTCGTCGCTAAATGCTCCATTATCGCTGCTGATAGTGGCGCTTTGACCAATACGCACTTTTCCAATACTGTCTTCAGCGACTTCAGCAATCACAAACATTTGGCTGGTTTGTCCAATTTCAGCAATACCATTTGCACCTATGGCTTCGCCTGACTTGGTGTAAACCTTTAAAATCTCTCCAGCTATTGGTGCTTGAACGTAGCTCAACCTCAATTCTGCTTCAGCTTTTCTAACATTTGCGATCGCATTACTAACTTGGGCTTGCGCTACTTGCACATCGGTAGGACTAACATCTAAAATTTTGCTCAGTTTGGCCTTTTCTTCATCGATTTGTCTTTGCAAAGTTGCTAAAGTTTTGTCACGGTTAACTTTGGCTTCGATTAGCTGCTGTTGCAAAGTTGCTGAATTTTGTATTTGGTTAGCTCTAGCTTCAGCAACTTGCTGTCGTAGGGTTGCCAATGTCTGCTTTAGTGTAGCTTGGCTTTCGGCAACCTGCTGATTAGAAGTTACTGCACTCAGGCGTCTACTATCCCGTTCTTGCTGAGAAATCGCACCTTCTCGGTATAAAAAATCATAGCGTCCGGCATCGACTTGAGCATTGCGCTGTTGGGCTTTAATACGTGTAAGCGTTGCTCTAAGAGTTTCTCTTTGCCCACTGAGTTCAGCTTCTATGCGATTCACGGTTGCTTGTTGAACGAGTTTATCTCCACTAAACTGAGCTGCAACCCGCGCGATCGTCGCTTGTTGAGCATCCCTTTCCCCAACAAACTGCGCTTGTAAGCGAGCAATAACTGCTCTTTGAGCTTGAATATCTCTTGGAGATCCGGCTCTGATTTGTGCTAAATTCGCACGGGATTCTTGCACCTTGGCTTTTGCCTCTTCTAGTCCGGCTATTTGGGAATCGCGGTTATCCAAAATTGCCACAATTTGGCCTTGCTTTACCTGTTCACCCTCTCTCACCAGAAGTTGCTGAATTCGTGAGGATGGCGCTAATCCTGAGGATGGAGCGGACAATTTAACAACTTCGCCTCGCGGTTCCAAACGCCCTAAAGCACTAATGCTATTGGTAGATGGCATTACGGGTGCAGATGTAGTTAGTTTTCTCAACTGCTCGATTTTCGCTGTACCTAGTATCCCAGCAGCTATTACTACTGGTACAGCTACAGCGATACCCCACCAAATCTTAGGTTGTTCATGATTAAGTGGCCGCTCACTTGGCTTTGGCTTTTCAGTCACCCTTGACATAGTATGTTGCCCGTTTACCTGAATTGTGCTGATGGAAGTAAAAATAAAAGGGTTTTTAATCAACAGCCAGCCGTTTAGGACAAACAACAGTGGTTTAAAGCTGGGTATGGCTTAAAATCCATTGTGTGATGAACGCTCAACACTATGGTTTTGCAAAATGGTGTTTTCTATAGCGTAGGCGTAGCCCGCCGTAGGCATCGCTCGTTTGTATGCAATACAGTGACCTCACTTCCATTTCTCTCTCTTAAAAAGAGAGAGGCTTTGAGGCTTACTTGAGGTTAGGTCTGTATTGAAACCTAGAAACGCTATAGTAGCTGGCTATTTAAGAACTCTGAGTATTATTGAGACATGAGTGCAATGCGAGTTAGCAGAATTCACAAGCAGTATGAATCTAGATGTATAAACGTGATATATCGCGTCTCTACACAAAATCCCAAATTGGTATGATGCGGTACTGTACTGCTACATTCGCTACGGCTACAGTTAGTCACAAAATTGAAAAAAAATATCAAAAATAGACTGTTGCCAATGCTTGATACAATCTTGCTACAAAAGTTAGTCTTCCTTAAGTGAATTAGTGATTAACTAACTAAAAAATATCTGTTCACCCTGAGCGTTCGCGTAGCGTCTCGTAGAGAAGTCGTTGGCGCAGCCTCTCGTAGAGAAGGGTCAACTTGAGCATTCTTAACATTAAAGTTTCCTTAACTTTCTGGTCAATGAGTTAGCTGTCTCTAGTTGCTTGCACCTACCAAGACAACAAACCATTTTGTAATATTTGCTTTAAAGACCTGACTACTTTTCCTGCTGCTGTTTTGGGACTCCATTAAACTCTCGTTGAATGAATTCTACATTTATCCGTTACGCGAAAACGTAACAGAGCTTACAGATGGGTAACTGTGAGTCTGAAAGGAGATTCGGGGGATGATTAATTTGGCAGGTCGAATAAAACTGTGGTCATGTAATGTTCTGCCCAAGCTGGGCCAAAGGCTTTTTCTAGTACGCGGCGGGTTTTATCGTTTTGCTGCTGTTTGGTGCAGTAGTTGTGTTGTCCGGCGATATTTTGTGTGACTTGTTCAACTGAAACAGGATGTGAGGCGATCGCTTGGGTGCAATGAATATCTAAAAATTCTCGCACACGCGAGAGAAACATTGTTTCTTCTTCTGGGGAACTGGGGCGGACAAAGATGCAATAATCTGAAAAAATATTTCCCCATTCAGGTAATTCACGGGGTTGAGAAAAGTTAAGCACTGTTAGCTGTGTCAGTGCAGAAGTATAAGATTCTGGTAAGGTGCGCTCTAATTGAATCGGAGAAAGGTCTGCGATCGCTGCACTAATTTGACCTCTACCCCCAACTAAATCGCAACCAAACATCGGCAGGTTGTATTCTGGACGGGGAAACATGACGCAGTGCAAAATATCCAGCATATTTCCGATTTTCGCCAGTTCCAAGTGCATTTTCCGAAACTGGGGCGTTTGATAGCAGCGATTTTCAATTGTCAGTTTTTCGCCTTCTAGTCTACCTTCCACATACCCCAACTCATCAGGCAAATGGTAGGGCGATAGATCCAAGTGCTGATGCCAAGCTGCCTCAATACAATCAGCTAGCTGACGAATTAGGGGATGTTGTTGCTCACGCAGCGAGGGCATAGAAGTAAATGACATATTCTAGTTGGGAATGCGATCTAGTAGCCAGTCTACAACTTGTTGTACCATACCTGTCGTGGACTGCAATATAAGCAAACACTTGGTGGGCATTGGGGAGCCACTGTATTGCCGGGGTTCTTGCGGTTGTTCGCGCAGCGTCTCCGACAGGAGAAGCAAGTGGCGTCATTGGGCAAATGACAAAACCCAAAGGACTATTGCCACAAATCAGTGACATCGTATCCCAATTCCCCTAGCATATGCCGCAGCAAGGGTAAACTAAGTCCAATTACATTGCTGTGACAGCCTGCGATTTTTTCTACAAAGAAACTACCAAAACCTTCAATGGCAAAAGCTCCAGCACATTTGAGGGGTTCACCTGTGGCAACATAGGCTTTAATTGCGCGATCGCTCATTTGAGCAAAGTAAACTTTTGTCACTTGAGACTTGACTATAGTACGGTTTTGCTCAATGTCAATTAAAGCGTGACCTGTGTACAAGTCGCCAAAGTTACCCTGCATTATCTGCCAACGAGCGATCGCTTCAGAGAAGTCTGCTGGTTTACCGTGAATTTGACCATTGATAGACAAAACTGAATCACAACCCATAATCAAAGCCGATTCAAACTGCGGGGCTACAGTTTCCGCCTTATATTGAGCAAGAGTTTTGACCAATTCTGCTGGTTCACTTAATTGGATTTGCGACTCATCAAAGTCACTTGGTCGAACTATCGGTTCAATACCAACAGTTTGCAGCAAGCGGCGTCGGGCTGGGGAAGCTGAGGCAAGTACAAAGGGTGGAATTTTCATGATATTTCTGACAAAATTGTTAATTGGGCATGGGGGATAAGGCATTGGGGATTGGTGATTAAGTTTCTTTTCTATCCCCTATCCCCTATTCCCCACTCGACAATTAATAGACAGAAAAAGAATTGACAACTTGATCAATCATTCCTTTAACTCTCTGCCAGCGTTTTTCAGGAATTGAGGCGTTAAAGGTAAAAAGCTTACCACGGCTAACAGCGACGCTGGCGATGTTGTGTCGTTCCTGTTGATTGGGAAGTTTAACCTCATACTCTAATAGGTAGTATATTTTACCGTCTACTTCTCGCTGTGCGGCATTAACTAATTCAGCTGAACGACCAGAGTCAGGAGGCGCAAGAGCTGCTTTTCCTAACTTATATCCTATTTCTGTTGGGGTTCCCAATTCTGACAAAGTTTTGCCTTCTTGAACTGGGCTAATCACAACCGAAACGTTTTCAGACACCTCAATCAAATCGTGAAAAACCACATCTGGCCCGTTGGCAACTTTTACTTGCAGCCAGCCGTTAGGATATAAAAACTGATAGCCATCATTCGTGTCTACAAAGCTTTTGAGTCCAGCCGCAGCCGCTACATTAGAATTACTCAGGCTGAAGCTCAACACCAATAGCAAAATTAATACAATTCGTTTCCACATTTCTACAAATTCCTTTGGGCTGGAGACAACACCAAGCAAGCATCATTTCTCGTTTTTATTCTCCCATCAACCGGGACGCTTCGGATGACGCATTAGATGGGGAGGGATCAATAAATGCCCAAATGTCGGCAAATACTCCCTGGTGTCTCGCCTTACTGATGAAGCGGTGGGAAATGCGTCAGCGTAGTTCGTCGTAAACATCGCTTACCCGCCTCGGAATTCATTCCAAGGCTAATAGCTCAAGCTGACTGGAAGATTTTTAACCATTGCGGGAATACTAGACGCAATAAATTTCATCAAAAACAGCACGTACATGGCTCAAAACTCACGCAGCTAAAGCAATGAATTCCATTAATCTTTAAGTTCTAGGACTTACGCACACTCTACGAATTCTCGGCGCTCTTGGCGTCTTGGCGGTTCGATAAATTAAGCTTTTTGGTAATTTTTGCGTAAGTCCTAAGTTCATTGAACCTTAGTACAACATTTCACTAATTCCTAGCGAATTAAATTTGCCAATACCCTGCTTTGTTAATGCGTCAGCTTACTTTGTTAATGCGTCGCCTTACATTGTTAATGCGTTAGCTTACATTGTTAATGCGTCAGCTTACATTGTTAATGCGTCGGCTTACATTGTTAATGCGTTGGCTTACATTGTTAATGCGTTGGCTTACATTGTTAATGCGTCGGCTTACATTGTTAATGCGTTGGCTTACATTGTTAATGCGTCAGCTTACCTTGTTAATGCATCTCAATGCAATCCCAATGTATTCCCCTGCATTAAAAACGCTACGCTTTTACGCAAAACTGTATTTAGTCAGCTTAAGCTGACTTGAGCTATGAGCCTCAGAATTCATTCTGAGGCTGACTTGTAGTCAAACCAATATTCCGCAATTATCATAATGTTCAATCTCGCGGCTGAACCATCACCCGTTATAGGTTAGAAACCTACAGCTAATAGCGAAAGTCATCTCAAAGATGACTAAATCAGTAGTAACTGCTAAAGAAAAGTTAATCGAGAATATAAAAACCCCGACTTAATAGCCGAGGTAGATGGGAGAAGTCTAAATGTTGATGAGATAAGCGATACAGAAATCTTATTTTCTTAGCTAACACCAGTTAGGTAGTTAAGTTTGGGCTTTGCTAAGTTATGTAAATAAATTTAACAAAAAGATTATAAATAGTCAATTGAACTTGACAAAAAAAGACTAATAGCTTTTATAAGAGCTACTTATTAAGGACAGTATCGGATTGTTTTTGGAGTGTGGTAAGTGAAGTAGGGAAAATAAAACGGGTTACTGGCTAAGATAGTGAGATGAAAATGAGAACCCATCCGCTTTCGGGAGTGGAAAAACTGAGCGATTAGCTGCATAACTCAAGGTAGTCGGAATTAAGCCAGAGATTTGAAAAGCTAGCTACTAGATCACTAAAGTCTTTACAATTCCTTTGTTGACTCAAAAAGTATTTCTTGACCTATGACGAATCAAGCTCCTATCCCGGTTATTATCAACGGTGCTGCTGGTAAAATGGGTCGTGAGGTGATTAAGGCGGTGGCGCAAGCGCCTGACTTGAACCTAGTGGGTGCAATTGACCACAGTTTGGAACATCAAGATAAAGACGCTGGAGAGTTCGCGGGTTTAAGCGAACCCCTGGAAGTGCCAATTACCAATCAATTAGAACCGATGTTGGGGTATGTGGCTGGCGACAGACACTCTCCTCCAGGGGTGATTGTAGACTTTACCCATCCCGATTCAGTTTATGACAATATTCGTAGTGCGATCGCTTACGGTATTCGTCCTGTAGTGGGAACCACTGGGTTAAGTCCAGAACAAATCCAAGAGTTGGCAGACTTTGCCGACAAAGCTAGCACTGGTTGTCTAATTATTCCTAACTTCTCCATTGGCATGGTGCTGTTGCAACAAGCCGCAGTTGCAGCCTCAAAATATTTTGACCATGTAGAAATTATCGAACTGCATCACAACCAAAAAGCTGATGCTCCGAGTGGTACTGCCATTCAAACGGCGCAGTTATTAGGAGAATTGGGTAAAACTTTTAACCCTGCTCTTGTAGAAGAAACGGAGAAATTACCAGGAGCTAGAGGGAGTATAGCAGATGAAGGGATTAGAATTCATAGCGTCCGCTTGCCAGGATTGATTGCCCATCAGGAAGTTATTTTTGGCGCAGCGGGACAGATTTATACTTTACGACATGATACGAGCGATCGCGCTTGCTATATGCCAGGAGTCCTACTAGCGATTCGCAAAGTCTTAGCGCTAAAGTCGTTAGTATATGGATTAGAAAAGATACTTTAAACACACTATCGCTCATTCATTACTCAGCACTCATGTTAGTACCACTGACTCGCCAGAAATTTGAACAAGTTGTCCCCCTAATTGGCACTGGTTTGCAGTACAAGTACTACTGGGGGAAATTCTCAAATTTTTTGCAACGGCTGTTAATTTCTGTAGTTGCAGTAGTTGTTATTTTGCTTGTGACAGTCGTTTTTAGGCTTCAGTTTGCTTCAATAGTATTTGTGGTGGGGATACTTAGCGCTTTTTTTTGGCTGTGGTATCCAGTGTTTCAAGCAAGTATGCGGAATTTGCAATGCCGCCGTTATAAGTATGGCGGCTTTTTCCGTGGTCGAGTGTTAGATTGGTGGATTACAGACCAGTTGATGGGTAAAACCGAAACAGTCAACAGCAAAGGCGAATTAGTGATTGTAGAAAACCGAGAAAAACAGATTAACTTAGAGGTGGGTGATGACACAGGATTTAGTATTGAGTTTGTAGCACCATTACGTCCTGCCCACAAAGTTATTACTCGTGGTCAAATTGCAGAAATGGTAGTGATGTCAAATCGCTCAGATTTGAGCAGTATTGAAGAATTCAGCGATATCTACTTTCCCAGTCGTGACCTATGGGTTAGCGATTATCCTTATCTACGGCGGGATTTCTTTAACGAAATCGGTCGCCGCTTGAGTGAAGACCAACAACAAAAGCCGCGTCGGCGGCGTCGGAGAGTAGAGGATTAAAGAAGTGAAGCTGGCAGGAGGATGTAATAACCATAGGCTTCTCTTTCAGACACATGCAAAGGACAGACCGACACTAATTATGAGCCACCTATTGCAGAGATTTTGGTAGTTTGCTCTTAACCGCAAGACTCCCCGATAGTCGCCCATGAGGTTCGGCATTTGGATTCAGCATAAATCATCTCCTACCCTGTGCCCTTTGCCTTCTTGCTAACGGGAGCATCCCACTTTGATGAGTTTGCCTTTCAAACGATAGGTCATTGACCCACAAACAAAACCTCCCGACTTAGACTCTACATAAGTCCGCCTCGGCGGATTTTGTTTAGCTAGCCGCGATTTCCAATTGCTAGATATTTTTTCTAGAGTGGGATGCTTCCTTAAAAACTCAGAGTCTGCAACAATATCGTGAGATCCCTTAACATTTACTTTAGAACTATTAATGTAGATATTATAATCATAAATAACGTTTTTATTTTTATTGTTACCGTTGATATTTTTGCCAGGATAAGCATAGAGAATGTTCCTTAAAATTTTGACATCAGATGACACATTGCCAAATATTTGCCCATCTTTAATTTCTGGACTCTGATTATTTAAAACAGCTGTGTTATTGACGATATCAACATGATCACTTGAAAATGTATGAATTCCTGAACCACCATTATTAAATGTCAAATTGTTTTGAATTAAAGTCCGTCCTATATATGCACCCAAATTTGGGTTCTGATCATTTCTGGTACTATCGATAATAATGCCATTACCATCTGTGATCTTTCCCGTCGCAACCCAAGGGATGTACATGCGATTGTTATATACCTTGTTATTGGTCACGAACATCTTATATCCCCGGTTGGTGTCAGAATTCCAACTGGTCCCTATCGTAATGCCACTGCAAGCATAAACACCATACCAGGCATTATTGAACACAGTGTTATTATCTATCTTCACATAATCAGCCTGCCCTGCTCCGATACCTCCTCCTCCACAGTCATGCACTTTGTTGTTCAGAATACGGATGTGATGAACATGACCATTGGCTCGTCCGTCAATGTTTATGCAGTTTCCGCTTGTAAGTGGATTTGATCTGTTAGTCTTCTGACTTAATGCATAAGCAAGGGTAATATTGGCATTGTTTCCTATGACCTCTAGCCTGTTGATCTCGATATATGAAGCTCTACTTGAAATCAGGATACCGTTCCATGTATTGTGTTTAATTTTTGGGAAATGACCAGGATATGCTTTATACTTAATCCATGCTTTTGCGGTTCCAGAACGTTTAATACTTACTACACTCGGAGCTTTTGCTAAATTTGTGTATACTCCGTTCATAATCAATACTGTATCGCCAGGGTTAGTTATATCTGCTGCCTTTTGAATTGTCCTAAAAGCGGATGAAGTAGAAATTCCACTATTTGTGTCGTTTCCGCTACCACTAACATAATATGTTTTCGGAGTCGCCTTAATGCTGATTAGTTTGTGGTTGGGTAGGATGATTTCCTTGTTAGTGGATACCTGACGGGCGTTTTCAACTAAAGATACTTTTATCCTTTCTTTCCCACCCAAAAGACTTAATACCACGGGAATTGCAAGAAATGCGATTAAACCAAAACGTTGAAATACCACAGGAAAAGGCTCCTTTATCGGCACTACTTAACAAAAATATCAGGTTATTTAGTAGTTTTAAATCCTATTTGGCATAAAGGGAACGATACGGCCGACTTTCCTAACTCCCCCGATTTCCATCTTGTCCATAGGCTTGCCAAGCCAAGTCTACCAATCCATCAACGATCGCAGCTGCTACAACTGCATTACCTTTGCGACTATCAATTGTAATGTGAGGCACTAGAGAATCTTGTAAGCGCTCCTTTGCTTCATTAACATTTACAAATCCCACTGGAGTCGCAATTATCAAAGCAGGTCTAATTTCCTCAGCTTCAATTAAATCCACTAGTGCTGTTAGTGCTGTTTGTGCTTGACCCACCACAAAAATGCCTTCTGGATAACGCTTTGCTAAAGTTTCTATTCCCCATGCTGCCCGAGTTTTTTCTTTTTGAGGGCGTGTCAGAGCTTCCATACTGCAATACACCGGATTGGCAAAGGTGTTTTGAATCTCGTAGGCAATACCTACTTGTACCATCGGTACATCTACCACAATCGTGGTGCGCGCGGCTAGTGCTGCTGCTCCAGCTTGCAAGGCACGCTCAGAGAAACGAATCAAAGACTTATACTCAAAGTCAGCTGTAGAGTATATTACCCGACGCACAATCTCATACTCTGCTGGTGAAAAAACATGATTTTCAATTTCACTATCAATGATTGCTAAACTTTGAGCATCAGTTACGTGCCATTCCATTTTTGTTGAGCTTCTCAAATATTAGCTTTCAGCTTATCAGCTTCAGAGAGTTAGGAGTTAGGAGTTATAAGTTAATTAAAAACTCATAACTCCAACTCAGCACCTATAACTCATTACTAGAAGAAGACCGACTGAAAATAGGAGATAAGTAGGCAACCAAGACGCCAATGAGAAACCCAGAGATATTGCGAACTAGAGGTAACCAGTCGCTTGTGCGTGTCACCACTGGCCCAATACCAAAGGCAATAAACAAGATTCCCCACAAAGGTGAGAAAATTAAAGCCCATTGCCAAGCGAAAACTTGTCCTTTCTCGCGGGGTTGAGCTGCAAATCCACAAATCACCCCACCAATGATTGAGCTAATCAAGGTGAGAATCCATTGCTCTCGTGGCAGTCCGGGGACAACATTGCAACCACCCTTGAGTAAACAGCCTTTAACCGATTCTAAAGCTTGCAGAATGGCTTGGTCTTCACCTTGTTCGCGGACAAAGTACAAATTACCAAAGCGGGTTTGTAGTTCTATCCAGAAAGTCCGGGGTAAAAGTTCATAAACAGCATCGCCGACGCTAAAACTGAGAATGTTACCGCCACGAGAATCGGCAACTAGCAGAATGCTTTTGTCATCCAAACCCCAATATTTTATGACTGCCCGACCTGGGGTGCGGTCATACTGGGTCAATACTCGCAATTTCCAACCCGTATCGGTTTCAAACTGCTCTAAATCTTTGACAAGCTTTTCTTCTTGCAGCACAGGAAGAGATTTTGCTAAGTCTACAACTGGGGTAAAGGTGTTAGGGAGTAAGTCAGGATTGTCATAAGCCAGTGCTGGGGGAGAGTGCATGACCCAAATTGTCCCAGCCAGGAAAAATACTGCGATAGATACCAGAATTCGTCGCCAAAAACAAGATTGCATGGACGTTTTTATACAAATATCAACGGTAGAAGTGAACAAGTTGTTTTAAAAGAGTACTGGAAAAGTGATACTTCTTTACACTTGTTTACTTTACTCTAATCTAAGGGATCAAAACAAAGCGTTTTTGGGTATTGGGAATTGGGGAGCAGCATTCGTAATAATTTAAAATAAAGTACATTTTGTCAATCAGTTAAAATACTCAAAATATCCTTAATAAAAATCATAATCGTGGCTGGGGAGAGGGGTAGAAGGCAAGCAACGATCTCTCTTTTTGATTATCATTATCGTCAAAGTTTTTAACAACTCAAAATTGACTAATACCAATTCTGTATAAAGATGCACAGCCTTTTTTTGGTCAATCTTCGTCATCGAAATTGGTTTCCCAGGTAGCAGCGTCATTGTAACCGTCATTAGCGCGGTATACTTCTGTCTTTATCCGGCGATTTTCTTGCCTGAGCACTTCTCGTTCTCGCAACGTGAGTGGTGGTAGTTCATTGCTTAGGGTGCGATCGCCTGTTCGCCTCGCGGGTTTTTGGCGTGTGAAGTTTCTCCAAGCAGCTTTCGCGCCAACAAAGATGCTGCGTGTACCTACTTGCAGATTTTGAGCCTGAATTCTTGCACTATCAAGGCTTTGATCAACTTGTTTCATGACTTGACTGGCACTTTTTACACCTTCACCAACATCATCAGTTAAGTCAGTGATTTCCAAACCAGTCACGCGGATAGCTTCTAGAGTGGGTGGTAAATCCCGTGAAAGTGTATCAAATAGCTTTTCTGCACTGCGAGCAGCGCGTGCTAACTGCTGGAAAGCCGGTATTGCCACCACTAAAACCGCAGTCAAACTTGTGGCGACTAAGAGTAAGGAAAGTCCCAACCAAAACAGGGGGTCAATCACGATTATGTTATTTATGAGCGTTCTAATTGCTGGGCAAGAGAATCTGAGTCTTCAACAGATGTTTGCCGCTTTAAGACTTGGCTTTCTTGCTGACTGGCATCTACACCTGCTGCGATCGCTTCCCGTAATCTATCTAAAGTCTCATCCCAGTTTCGCAGTGCGCTGGCAGAGAGACGATCTGCCTGAATTTGTACACTCGTTGATAAATCTTCTGCCAATTCTGGGATAGCATTGGCAGATTTCTTCAAAATTTTACGCGTTTCGCGCCCTGTGCGGGGAGCTACGAGCAAACCGGTCAAAGCACCGATGGTAGCTCCCAGCATCAAACCGCCAATAAATACTCCAGAACGGTTATTAGACATCTTGTTATTGCTCTCCTTACACCCATTTTAGGTGGGTTTTCTACCCTTGCAAGACTTAAACGATTTTATCTAATTAATCTATCGTGACAAAATATCAGCCAAAAATGTTGCTTTAATATCGAAACTGTTAATTACTTATAATTCAAAACTCCTAGTGTCACCGTCTCACCGTATTCTCACCTCCTTGTGTCACCGCATCCCCGTGTCAGCCCTAATTATAAATGTTCATCCGAACTTGACATAACTCATTTTGCGACTGTTTTTTTCCCAGGTGTTAACTCTAGTCTAGGAAAATAACGCTGCCAGATTTGCTGTCCTAGCAAAAGTAGACTGATAATTTGCTGCACTTGTTGAATTTGTATTTGTAGTGCTTGATTTTTCTGCCGTAAGTTGTAAATATTCTCCTGGCTAAGATAAATATTTTCGGGTGCTTTATTCAGTGCTGCATGGGTAAAACTTTCATAGACGGTTAACTTATCTGCTATGTATGCTAACTGCTGCTTGAGTTGCCACACCCGCCAAGCCACATAGAATAATATCAGCGAAATCAGGGTGTTAACGAGGATAACTAAAATTACCATTGTTTATCTTCACCAATATTTGTAACAAGCATCTGCCCACACCTCACAAAACCGCAGTTACAATTGCCTTAGATTCACGACTTGCTTTGCGAAATCAACTTGTATGATCAATAGGCCCCATCATCACTATATTTTTCTCCTTAAGCGGATAATTTTAGTCAATTTGCGACTTTGGCGGCACATAAGCACAATGGTATAGCCGCTTCAGCAGATGGTGAGAGAACTGCACTACACTTCTTACCAAAGACACCCTAGCATCGCTTTGCTGATTGTGCTTTTATCCCTAGCAGTTTTGCAGCCTGTCGCGTGAAGCGAGATTTTTGCCTGCAAAAACCTCATTTGTAGTTCACTTACCAAAAATTGCCGGGTCTTTTTTCCCCATTCTCTTCAAAGGTTCAGTTCGCCTTTGGTGTTAACACAGCGATCGCTAAAAGCCATAGCTCTGACTGTTCGCTAATTGCCTAAGCTGAATTCAGAATTCAAAATTCTGACTTGTTTAATAATGATTATCTTTTTTTATACATCCAGTAGGAGTTTAGGATGTCAAAAAAACCACTATCAAATAATTCCTTACGAGCTATTCTTGTTGCTTTGACAATTGGATTTGTTGGGTGCGGAAATCAAACTGCAAGAACTACATTTACTCAAACTACCACGCAGGTAAATGAGAATCTTCCCCAAGTCGTAGCAACTACAAGTGTACTATGCGACTTAACCAAACAGGTTGCCGGAAATACTGTTAACCTTACCTGCTTGATTTCTCCTACTGCCAACCCCCAATTTTATAAACCAAAGCCAGAGGATCGTAAAGCCATTGAGCAAGCTAATCTTATTCTCTATAATGGCTATAATTTAGAACCAAATCTGATCAAATTAATTAAAGCGACTAAAAACTCTGCACCGAAAATAGCCGTCGGTCAACTTGCAGTGCCTAAGCCACAAAAATTTCAGCGAGGCGATAAGAAAGTAAACGATCCTTATCTTTGGCACAATACTAAGAATGCGATCAGGATGGTGGAGGTAATTAATAGCAACCTGGGAAAATTAGAATCTAGTGATGCCACGACTTATACCAGCAATACCAGAAAAATCACAAATGAACTTACTCAACTAGATAGCTGGATTAAGTCAAGAATTGCCAGTATTCCTACTAAAGAACGTACGTTAGTTACAACCTCTGATGCACTGAGTTATTACACCAAAGCATACGGTATTTCATTAGTAGGGGGATTACAAAATATTAGTACTGACAAAAACCTAACAGCTACAAGAGTGAAAAATTTTGTTACAAATATTAAACGGGCTAAAGTGTCAACAATTTTTGCTGAGACGGCAGTTAACCCTAATTTACTTCAATCTGTAGCAAGAGTTGCTCAAGTGAAAATTTCTGATAGGAAGTTGTATGCTCAGGGACTTAGTGAACCAGAAAGTGAGGCAGACACTTATCAGAAAATGATGATTGCCAATACACGCACAATTGTAGAAGGGTTAGAAGGGACGTATTTAATGTTTCAAGTGAAAGCTGCTCAATAGTTATAACCTCAATTGAGTAATCTGATAAACCGAGTTTTTTTAGATGACATAAAGTTCGGTTTATCAGCCCCTTTTTTGAAGACGAAAATGGGAATGCTATTTGTCTTTTAATCTGAGATCAATAACAGTTGCATTGAAATTGTAGTTAAAACCTTCCAACTCAAATGGCATACCAATTTTAACTTTACTGTTACCCAGAACTGGCCCATTTTCAGTAAGCTGGGCTTTGCCATCTAAAGTCAAAATCAAATCTGTACTAAAATTGTTGGTTTTTGGATCTGGCAATTCTTTAACAGTACCATCAGGTTGGGGAATATTGATTGTTCTAGGTAGCTGTTGAACGGATTTAATCTCAATCTCTCCGTGGGGTTGATTGCGAATAATCACATTAGTTTTTCCGCCTTTTTTTAATCCGTTATTGAATAATTGTTCAGGGTCACGAACATTCAAACCACGGACTACTAAATCTACTTCTATGGGTACTGTTTTCGCACCGACTTGGGCAACAGAACCAGAAGTGCCAGGGAAGATAAAGATGCCAAATATAACTAGCAAAATTACCAGCGCAGCACCTAAATCTAGAAGATTGATTTTGCCAAACAAGCGACCTTTTGAATCTAAAATAGCCATAAAAACTTTTCCGAGGTAATAGCGAAGTAATTGATTGTAGCAAGAAGGCTTTCTATGGGAACGGCAATTTTCCCTATTTGGTAATAACTCAAAGCGGCTGGAGATTGCGGTTATGCGACAGTTTATCACGAGTTCGTAAGTTCTACAGGGGTGGCAGCTAACCCTCAAACTTTTGCCTGTTAAGACTGACGCACCCAGAAATTAATATCTCGTGTTTAAGCCTATCTCTACAGGGAATCGCCAACCCCCGCAATTCGGTAGCTTTGCCTATACATTAGCTGTATAACAACTCCTTTGGTCTTGAGTTAATAATGCAACTTAGAATACTCTAAATCCGTCTGATAATTTGTCCGATCATTTTATGTTCTCCCAAAATAATCTTCAGAGTGTATTATGTTCAACTGGAAAAGTTTTGTTGCAAATTACCGTGTGTGGCGGCGTTACTGGTTTTATCCTTTAATTTCGGTGGTAGTTGCTCTGAGTCTGTGCCTAAGTACACCCTTGCCTGGAAGAACTTTAGACTTCTTGCCTCTTCTACTCCAAGGAGTTCAGGCATTTCAGCTTTCTAATATATCCCCTAACCAAGAAGTTGATCTTGGTAAGCAGATTAATCAAGAATTAGTTGGTAGTCAAGTCCGGCTTTACCGCAATCCCGAAGTTAATCGTTATGTGGAACAAGTTGGTCGGCGTTTAGCAGCTAATAGCGATCGCCCCGATCTCCCCTATACCTTCCAAGTAGTTCAGGATGACAGTATTAATGCTTTTGCTACTTTGGGCGGCTATGTCTATGTCCACACGGGTTTACTGAAAACCGCAGACAATGAAGCGCAATTGGCAAGTGTACTCGCCCATGAAATTGGTCACATTGGCGGCAAACACGTAGTCAAACAGATGCAGCAAAAAGCGCTCGAAGGTGGCCTATTAACAGCTGCTGGCTTAGACCGGAATACGGCAGTGCAAATTGGTGTCCAGTTAGCGCGAGACTTGCCACGCAGTCGTAAAAATGAATTTGAGGCCGATCAAAGAGGACTACGAACTTTGACACGGACTGGTTACGCCCAGTCTGCAATGGTTTCCTTTATGCAAAAGCTGCTGAAAAAAGGTGGTTCTACTCCGACATTTTTGAGTACGCACCCCGGAACCAGCGATCGCATTGATGCCCTCAGAAGTGCAATTAAGTCTCAACCCAGTAATGGAAATTATGGCTTGAATAATGCTAGTTATAAAGCTAATATTCAACCATTAGTGCGGTCTTAAAGTTAAGCGTCAAGGGTCATTTCTGCCCCATCTCCCTGATCTCGCCTATCTCCCTTATCTTCCGATCTCGAATGATGCTCAATTCTTGTAGCGGCGAGCGACTTTGATTTTGGCTGGATCAACTCTGATCACTACATCTTTTAAGGGCAGGGCACGAAGATAGTCTTTAAAAATGTTAACTTGATAAACTAAATTATTCGTGACATCCAGTCCAGTCAACCAGCCACTCCGGGGATGATAAGCGCCAGTATCTATGTCTAGCCATCCCTGTCCTTGTGCCAGTTTACCAGGAGAAACACCCGGCAGAGTAAAGGTAATGGTATGACCGATGATAATTAGCTTATCGGGAAAGTAGGGTTTTTCAATACTATGAAATTCCTCTCGTATCCAGCACAGTTGATCGGCAGTTTGTTCTGTCACTAACTTGCAAGGGTCAACACCAGCATGAGTTAACCAAATATCCCCCAAGTCGAGATATGTAGGCAAAGTCTTCAACCAATCTAGATGGTCATCAGGAATTGTAGCCTCGTGGTAACTGGCTACGGTAGCTTGCCCCCCACTATACAACCATGCTTGCATCGTCGGCGAGGAAGTTCTTTCATTGGTCAGAATGTTTAATAACATCTGCTCATGATTTCCCAGCAAACATGGGTAGTTATGTCGTTTGACAAAATTAACTACTTGTGCGCTATGAGGACCGCGATCAATTAAGTCTCCCAAAAAATAGACTTGATCATCTGAGGTGGGGGCGATCGCCTCCAACAATGTCATCAAACCTTCATAGTGACCATGCACATCCCCAATTACAATTCGTCTGGGGCTAATTTCGCTCATTGTCTCTTAGCTTCAATAGTTTGGCTAATACTTCTGCTACAGTTTAAGCTGTCTGGTTTCCGTAATGGAAGGTAAAAATACTGAATAAGTTTTATTTTAATTTAATTATTCGGCTAAAAATAAAATATATTGATGATGAAGATAGGGTAAGATGCATACTTTTTACTGCTAAGAAAGAAAATCAGCAAATTTCACCCGCGTTAGCTTAAAATCTTAAAATGTAAGCTGTTGCTGTATTGCTAACTTTTTATCTCAACAATGTCTAAGGATTTCTCTGCTGATATTAGTTCGCGCATCTGCAAGCATATGAATGATGATCATGCTGATGCCATAGTTCTTTATGCTAAGGCTTTTGGCGGTATAACAGATGCGATCGCAGCCCAAATGCTGTCAATTGATGCACAAGGTATGGATTTAACAGCGCAAGTGAATGAGGAAGCTGTGCCAGTTCGCATTCAGTTTGATCATGTTTTAGCAGATGCAGAAGATGCCCATCAAACTCTAATTGCGATGGTGAAGCAGGCGCGGGTGAAGGCAAAGTATAAATTGGGATAGGTAAGTAAGTCGGCGGGAATAAATCAAACTATGTGTTTTGCAATGTAAAGTTATTGTAATTGAGTTTGTAATAAGCGGCTCAAGCCCTTTTTTGTTCGCGTAGCAAGATATCCAAAGGGGTATACTATAAATTTTTAATTATTTACGCCGTTCTACTTAAGTAAAATATAGCGATCGCTTCCATTAGTTCAGGTTATGATATGGTATCGCAATCTTGATTTTTTAAAGCAACCGTACTTACAGCTATTTTTAGGTAAATATACCACACAATGTAGGGGCACAGCAATGCTTATACGTGTCAACTTAAGGTAAAAGCTAGTCTAGAACAAGTTTTTAGAGATTGTCTCATTTGTCTGTTTAAGAGTCTCTGACTGGGAATGCCTAATGAGAGGCTCCACCTCAAGACTAGCGCCAGAGCCGCAATTGAAGAGCATTTCCAGCCAGAGGCTGGAAACGAGATTTTAAAGGAGTTTTTGCTTAAGTTGACACCAATGAGCAATCCTGTGCCTACAATCTATGTGGTTCAAAGAAATGAAAACTGCTGTAAATCCCACATTTTGCAGGTGCGTAGGCGTAGCGCGCCGTAAGCATCGTAAGTGCTGTATTTTTTAAAATGATTTAAATGCTGCATTTTAGAAGTATGACAATCACCATTAGATATTAGGCTACAGGATACTCACAATTCATAATTTGTAATTATTTTTTGACCACTGCGGCATAAGGCTTGGTTTGGATAATGTCAAGCTTCCAGTCTGAAGAAGAATCAGGTAACTCATAGCCAACACTCTTAACATGAGCCAACATTAACTCATCCCGTTGATGCCAAACTGCAAATATTCTCTCTCTGCCATCATAAAGCGTTTCTAGGTCGATTTGATAAACCTCATTTACCCGCTTTAGTTTCAAACCCAACAAATTTAACAATCGGCTGAGTATTTTTATTGCTGAAACCTGCTCTTTGTCTCCAGCTAAGTTAATACCAAGCGCTCTTTTAATATGCCTACTATGCTGAAAAACAACATTTTTCAGTAATATCAAATCTGGATTACTCTCGGTAAATTCTCGTTCTGCTTCGAGAAACTGAAGCATTCCCAAGGCTCTCATCGCCTCAACTTTGAGCGTATAAGTTTTTAAATCTGGTAGAAAAACTTTCCCTTCACCCCAAGATAATTGTTTATGCCATTCTTGCTCATCTCTAACATGAAAATATTCGCTTTCGTGAGTTAAATAATAGTGAATTAACAGTTGAGGATAATATCCGTGGTCATCCTGCAACTTCAGCCAAGGAGTAACTTCTATCTCATATTTTTGTCTGAGAACATATTTGTTAATTTGGTTGCGTTCACCATCAGTCAGGGAATGTTTCACTAATAGCTGCTCATATTCTACATAATCGATATCTTTAGTATTAGCTACAGCAGTTGCTAGCGATAGTTGATTTTGCTGCTTAATATCTTTAATTTTACGTTTAATCTCTTTAGCTTTTTGACGGCTTTGCGTCCAATCTTTTTGAACTTTGACAATTTCTAAAATTAATCTTCTACGGGTAGCTAAATCATCAGCGTCAGTTGCCAAAAACGCAAGACGTAAATCTCGAATAATATTATTGTGAACAGCATTACTCCGCATCTGAATTTGATGCCCGTCAGCAATTAAACCATCTTGCATCGATTGTCGGTAGAGGCGGATAGAGGCATTTACCCTTGCAGATAACTTGGCCCAAGTTCGCAAATGAATCGGGTCATGAACTAAAGGTAAATCTACATCTATTTTATGTAGTGGACTAAGCAAAGCTAAGTTTTCTTTTTGATTTTCTTGATACCAATCAGATAGCAAGCGATAATTTGTACTACCACTACCAATTAAGCCAATACCTCGTTTAGCGCACCAGACAATACGCGGAACATCATCCCGCACTCTCGCTAATGCTTGTCTTGCTTCCGAGTCAGGAATCACCCCTTGAAAAATGCCATAAACTCGGTCGAAATGTTGGACATCAATACTAATTCCTGTACCAAGGCTAGGGGTAACAAAAACGCCGTCATATTCAGAGATTTTTTGATTGATAGCTGCGATAAAATCAACTGCTTCGTGACCAGGTGTGTTTATAGTGTGGCTACTAACTACTAAAGTTTTAGGAAATTGCCGTCGTAATTTTTGTAACCGCTCTTTCAGATAACGTTCAATTGTTTCACAACTGTAACGCCCAGCCCGACTATCGGTAGTAACGTAACATTTACGTCCAGCAAGTAAATCCAATTCCAGTTGGTGAATTAGCGGTGTTGGGTTCGGCGAATCATAAAAAGTTACGTCCCAACCATGCTGAGGTTTCCACTGGTTAAGAACTACCCAAGGTGTTAATTTAATTCCTGCCAATCCCTGTAAATATTCAAGTGACACATCTGATAAATCAGCATCTTGGGCAATTACTAACCCTCCAGTTGTTAAAACTGTGGAAATTAGTTGCTGGAATAATTTTAATATTTTTACACGCTTGTGCTTACAAGTATTACTATTTAATAGATGCCACAAAGATTGCTCTACTTCATCTAAAATTACTATTGCTCCCTGCCAAGTTTCAGGGTTAAGTTTCCAAATAGAATCAACGCACAATCCAAGAGAGGGCTGAGGAGAGAGTGAGCGGAGAATGGGAGGAGCGGGGGTAAGTGTTTTATCAATCCTTTTATCCGCATCTTCTTTATGTGTTCCCCATTGAATACCAATTTTTTTACACAAAAATCTTCCTAATAGGATTCTGTGAGTAATTAACAAAACAGGTTGGTTTATAGTTTTTGCTTGTTGAACAACGGCTTGCAGTGCTGTAGTTTTACCTGTTCCTTTTGCTGATTTGACTCCTACTAATCCAGAAGTAGGGAAAGGTATTTCACCTATATAAGGGCGATTTAAGGTGAGTGCAGCAGGAATGCTTAACTCAGTGTGGGGTTTGGCTTGAGCAAGATAAATTTCTAAGTCAACGCTTTGCCGATAAACTTTCTCGAAACTACTTGCACCTTTAGCAACGATAAACTCATCAACTCCTTTTTCGATTCCTGGAAGTTCGATGACTTTAACAGTGCAATTTTTTTGCTGGAATAAACAACCAAGTTGAGAAATAGCATTATTTACAGCAGCAATTGTTTTAGGCTGAGTTTCAAAATCAAAGCAAATATAAAAGCTACGTTTTGTAATTGCAAACGCTGCTAAATCAGGAATTAGCTGACGACAGGTAACTTTGCCAAATTCATCTTTAACAACCCGATAACCACTGGTAATTCCGGGAATGGCAATAGCTGCATATCCTTGCGTCAAAAGCGTTGCTGCTTTCTTCACACCCTCGCAGAGAATGAGAGGAATGTTATGTTGCATCACCCATTGCCAAAAGCCTTCAGCTTCACCATCAGCAGTAATCGTGATATTGTCAGGCATGACCAGATTGTAACGTCCAGCAATTTGCTGCCACACTTGCAGTGTTACCCGCAAACAAAATATCCGCGTTGGCGTGCTGGGGGGATGCTCGTATTTGATGGACTTACCATTGTGATTCTGTCGGCGTTGGTTTGGCTTAAAGCACCCCCATTCCATCATTTGCCAATTATTCAAAGGGTCTAGCCCCGAACACCACCAACCACCTTCAGTGATATGAGCATAACGCTGCAACCATCCACTTTTCACCATTCCGGTATTGGTGCGAGGGAGTAGCTCAGAAATTAATAAGTACTCATAAGCTGTTACGCCTTGGAGTGACCTAAAATTGAGTTGCACTAGGTGTAAGTCTATACCACTACTCTTGACTAATTCTTCAAGGTGTTGGGGGTGTAAATAGTGCAGATGCATAGGGAAAGGCACGAAGGGAAGTCAATGAGATTAAAACATTAACATGCATCAGCTTTTTTTCTATAAGAGATATTGCGAGGCTTTTGTGATGCTTTTTTTACTTCGTCGCGGGAGACACATCGGTTAAGGCTTTAGTGGGTTATTCTGCCTATTAGATCCCCAAAGTAATAATTTTGTATTGTGATATTTATTCGCAATTAATTTTTATTTATCAGTAAATTTCTGCGTTAAGGAATGCGATCGCTTGAGGGGTTGCAGCAGCGATCGCTATATGGTAACATCTTGCAAGATAAGCTTTGTTTAGGATTTGTAGACGGTCAGTGTCTTGTAGCTATGTGCTATTTCAGTAGTGATATCGAGCTTGAAGAAAATCAATTCGGTCATCACTTACTAGATAAACAATCCGATGTTCTTGAGTAAGTCGCCGCGACCAAGCATCTGAATCTAAGTATTTCAATGGTTCAGGTTTCCCAATACCTGTAAAAGGATCTCGCATAATCGCTTCAACCAAGTTAAAAGCGCGAAGTGCAGTTTTACGGTTTGTTTCTACCCAATAAGCGAGGTCTTCCCGAAATTCTGGATGAAATACAGCATCTCAAACTTTATTTTCTTGGGGTTGGGTTTCATCCTTCTTTTTCTTCGTCAATTCCCAACTCCTGACGTAGTTCGTTAATATTTTAAGGTTTTAAAGTTCTAGCTTTTGCTCTTTCCAAAGCAGTTAACAGATGGACTGCATTTTTAGGTGAACGAAGTAAATGAGATGTTTCTAGTAAACTATTTAGTTCATCAACAGCAATTAAGGCGACGTTTTCGCCTTCTTGTCGAGTGATAATTACCACTTCTCTATCTGCAACTACTTGATTGCAGAGTTCGGCTAGGTTGTTACGAGCATCAGTCAAGTTTGTCTGGTTAGACATGGTGGGATATTTCCTAATGCTGTAGACTTTATAGATTTAAATATTTTCTTACTTCTGACTTAATTATTACGATTTTAGAATCTTTCTCATCTTTTTTATAGTGGTAGCTTGGATGCTTCACATAAATTACTGACTTACCATGTAAACTTTTATAGCTCTGAAGAAATTTTTCAACTTCTCTTCCAAAAGCAATGATTACCTTTGGATTAAAAAAAGTCATTTCACGCATCAAGTGGCATTGAAAACAGTTTTTGATAGTATTGTTTTTTAGTTTATCTTGTTCTCCAATTGTTGAACATTTCACAAGGTTAGTCAGGACACAATACTTAAAGACTTCACCTTGATGAACATCCAGTATAGTTGACATATAGTTCAATATATTTTTGTGGAAAACTAGATTACCCTTTTCTCCTGGCTTTGTTATGACATTACCAGTAAATAACCCCCGATTCCAATCTATATGTTTTTGAGCAATATCTTTAGGTGAACCTCTATAGTAGCCAATTTCAGCGTTAATAATATGTCCGGGATTTTTGGCAACAAGCATCACTTGGATATTTTCGGGATTTCCTTCTGTGTAAAATCCTCTTGGTGGAGAATCTAACGCAGGATTATTTGGTTCATTATTTAGTCGATTCATGTTAATAGTATTTGGACACTCTCTTTCTGAGTTTTTGCAGTTGACTACTGTTGCGTAGAAATTAATAACTTGATTCATTGGCTTATATGGGTGGTTTCTTAAAAACTATACTGATATGACTAAAGTTGTCCTGCGTAATACTACTAAAAAATCGTTTCGCTGAAACATCAGCCAAACGATTGAAGTTAATCTCAAAATTAAAACTAGCTAATAGCTAACCCGCTAAACTAAGCCACGACAGCTTCTTCGCGGCGTACAACACCTCAGCGTTGATTTCTTTGAAAGCGCGATCGCAATTAAATTTATTGGTGCTGTATTAAATTTATATTATGTTAGGTGAAATCATTGCTGAATAGCAGGTAAAACTTCTAATTCACTAGGATGAATTAAAACCTTGCTTAATAGCTCACTGAAATAAACAACTTGATAATTAGGTGCAAGTTCTGTTTGCAATTGCTTCCACAGGCTGATTCCTTCTTGCTCAAAAGCCGCTTCAGCTTGTTCACTTAGGAAACCTGATGAGTTAGCAGGATCTTCCCAGTTCAACTTTGCATTATAAATTTCTTCCCATTTATTCAGGCGTTTAATAGTTTCTGGAATTAATGGCAATGTTTCTGGGTCAATGTTACCAACTTTCTCAGGACTTACCCACCATAGCGGATAGCATCCATAGTCAGCCATGAGTTTGATTTTTTCTGCGTTAAACTGTCTGCCTTGTATCATGTTCAATACTTCCCCAGGTTTCAGGTAGAGGATTAACCCAGGAAATAGGCACAGTAACTACATCTAGAGTTTCACTGTCTTTAAAGATTTCTAAAATATATCCTGGCTCTTGCTGAGTTTTAGTAGGACGCAGATGATCCAATACAACCCCTCTATCGCCAGCTTTTACAGGACTATTAGGAACATTGTGCTTCAGTTCTACCCACTGAAATAAACTAGCTGTTGTCATCGTTTAAGTCTCCTGTGATTTATCAGGATATAGTGTTATAAATCTAACAAATTCTGTTTCTTCATCTTGTTGCCAGATAGTAATTACCTTAATTAATCGACCATTACGCCCAGTCCACTCGCTTTTAACCTCAAACTGAGTCCCCCAATCACTAGGGGTAACTTTTGCAATTTCAGAACATTCTACAGCATTTATTATATCGTTCTTAAGAAGCTCCCAGTTATCAAGGTTATATCCTGCTAAAGCTAGATATCTTGATTTATCACTTTTAGGTTGATAAACAAGTAGGTATTTAGTAATTTTTTCATCCTGAATTACTAAACCTGATGGTATTTTCATTATATTTAATTTGGTTATTTTAAATAGTTATTGAGAGAATAAATAAAAATTAATATTACATCTATGATATCTCATAATTTAATTTTTATCACTAAAGCAAAAAAAAATGGGGGTAAAGAGTATACATAACTCCTCACCCCTCAATATTCTCGATTAACCGCTAATCTAAGCCCCGACGGCTTCCTTCGCGGCGTACAATACCTCAGCGTTGATTTCTTTGAAACCGCGATCGCGGGCAAATTTCTCAGTATTTCGCTTCACTTTCCCGCGCACAAATCCAGGAATCTTATTCAATTCTGCTTGACCATCTTTTGTCCAATTCAAATCAGAATCAGCAGAAATTCCTCTAGTAATTACTTCTTTGGTATCATGACCACCGAAGATTTCTAACAGGTGATCTTCCATTCCTAAAGTGAAGGAATTGTAGATCAAATCTGTAATCTGATTCGTGCCTTCGTAACCCATAAATGGTTTGTAACCAATGGGGAAGTTTTGGACGTGGATTGGTGCAGCAATTACGCCGCAGGGAATATCCAAACGTTTACCAACGTGGCGTTCCATTTGTGTACCGAAAATAGCAGAGGGTTCGACACGAGCGATCGCATCCCCAATTTCACCATGATCTTCGGAAATTAGCACTTCATCGCAATACTCGCTAACCTGTTCGCGGAACCAGTCTGCATCATATTTACAGTAGGTTCCAGCCCAAACAACATGAATACCCATTTCTCGCGCCAGAATCTTGGTGATGGCGGCGGCGTGGGTGTTGTCACCAAAGACCACAGCTTTTTTGCCAGTCAAGTTTTGACAGTCAATTGAACGGGAGAACCAAGCAGCCTGAGAGACATACAAGGTTTGCTCATTGATGAAGTCTTCGTAATCAACTTCTGCACCTTGAGCATTAATTACCTGCTGAATCTTGCGAATACAACGGGCAGTTTCTACTACACCCATTGGAGTAATGTCTATATAAGGTGTGCCAAATTGTTCTTCCAGATAACGCGCTGTAGTCAAACCGAGTTCGCGGTAAGGCACTAGGTTAAACCAAGCTTGGGGCATCTTCTTCAAGTCATTCACCGAAGCACCTTCGGGAATTAAGGTATTTACCTCAATTCCCAAGTCAGCCATCAGCCGTTTCAGTTCGGTGCAGTCGTGATTGTTGTGGAAACCAAGGGTAGTAGTACCGATAATGTTCACCGAGGGTTTCGCAGTTTTGCCCTCTGCTAATTCGCCCCGCTTTCGGGCTTTTTCAATGTAGTATTGGACGATTTGATCCAAAGTGCGATCGGCGGCTTGCAGTTCGTTGTAGCGGTAGTGGTTCACATCCGCTAACATTACGTCTCCTTTAGCTTCCAACTGCGATCGTTCGACAAAGTTGTGCAGGTCTTCTTGCAAAATGCTGGAAGTGCAGGTGGGAGTTAACACAATCAAATCTGGGTGTTCCTCGGCATCCTTGCGGACGATGTTATCTACCACCTTCTCTTGGGAACCACGTGCCAAAACGTTGCGATCTACGACACTGGTTGTTACCGGAGTAAAATTCCTCTCCCGCGATAGCATGGAGCGCATGACGTTAAAGTAGTCATCGCCAATGGGGGCGTGCATGATCGCATGAACATTTTTAAAAGAGCTAGCGATTCGCAGAGTGCCGATGTGGGCAGGGCCTGCATACATCCAGTAAGCCAATTTCATGTTTGTGTTCTCCCTTTTCAACAGAAATAACACGGAGTCCGATAAAAGTGGACTATAAGTGCTTGATTATTATTAAATCGTTTCTGATTGTCTCAAAAGTTGTATCCCTGATGAAGTGAAGACTTGTAAGGATTTTGTCTAAAGTGCGTAGGCTTGTCCAGCGTAGGCATCGCCCAAACCTCGTACCTGATTGGAATCTAGCTTCTGAACTTTAACAATATTACTGTTGCTTTTTTAAAATAAATCTTAATTTTTTGGCAAATTTGTTTTCAATTTGGGGCGGTGTATTAACCATCACCAATAAATTTATAAAATTTATGTACAACTTTTCAAAAAATACAAAGATCCTCTCAGAGGATATTTGTAAACAATCAGATTGGATCAAGATCCCCCCTAACCCTCCTTAAACTAGGAAAAAAAGGGGGGAATAACACTAGCGCAATTTGTTCATTCGAGGGAGTAGAAATTAACCTAGAGAGGTGTTAGTTACTGCCGAAAAATTTCTACTTTTTCTAACACTACGTCTTGATTTGGACGATCTCTAGTCGTAGGCACATTGGCGATGCGGTTGACTATATCCATACCTTCGACAACTTTACCAAAAACACTGTGTTTGCGGTCAAGATGAGGCGTTGGCCCTTCTGTAATAAACCATTGCGAACCATTAGTACCGCGTCCTGCATTTGCCATTGAGAGGATACCTGCACTAGAGTGTTTCAATTCAGGATGAAACTCATCTTCAAATTGATATCCTGGGCCACCAGTACCCCAGCGATTGGCCAGATCCGGATAACGAGCCAGGGGATCGCCACACTGAATCATAAAATCAGGGATGACTCGGTGAAAGCGAATCCCATCGTAGGCAGGAGTCCCCTTCTGAGATTGACTTGTCTTAGGGTCTTTCCAGTCGATTGTCCCAGTTGCTAGACCTACAAAATTTTTGACGGTGTTGGGGGTTTTGTCTTCCTCCAAACGAACTATAATTTGACCCAAGGAAGTAATTAAACGAGCGTGCAGTGCGCCATCACCGGGAATATTAATTTCGGGAAAATTCATGAAGTATCCTATGAATGAAAACTGCCAGTTTTTGGACTAGGATAAGCTTATCAGCATTCAAGTTACAGGTTTACAGATTGCGAAAAAAGTAAACGAAGCAAACTTTAGAAAACTAATATTTTACTCTGGTAAATTAATCGCTGGATTACGGCTAAAGAATCCTCTAGGGACTAGCTTAAAGCCAACTTGGTGAACAGGCATCACAGGCCAATCTTCCGATCGCGGAATATGAGTTACGCCCATTGTGTACCACAGCACGACATCTTCACCCATCAAGGACTCATCGTCAGCAATATATTTTGGTAAACCCTGTCCTGGTTGAGTTTGGTTTGGATAATCGCCCCCAGCATAGAGTTCAGCAGGTTTATATTTTGTTACCCAGACGTGGTGAGTCGCAAATTCTGCCCGTTGACGGATTTTCGAGCCTTCCACTGGGAAAAACATGGAGTTTCCACCAGGCATTAGCATATATCCAGGTGCAACCCCTAGCGGATTTTTCTTATCTGCACTAACAATCATCCATTCCCGACTGTTTTTCATATCTAAATCGCGCACAGCAGCCGTTTCATTGGTTAATGGGGTTTCTATAAGTGCGATGGCATTTCCTAAAGGATTTTTTTCATCCATCGGCAAAGCTTTCACGTTCATTTCCATCACAGAATTAGCTTCACCATCTACATCGAAATCTAAGCGGTAGTTGAAAAAGTGCTGGTGATTTACTCCGAAGATATTCTTAGCGATTAGCTGACCATAGGAATTACCTTCAGATTGCTTTTCAGAAGCGGTTCCCTGCGCTAGTAAGATACCCGTTAATTCATTTTGGACTTCCAAAGTCCCATCCTGGTGAAAAATCCAATTGATGCTATAATCATAGTTGTCAATAGCCGCAGTCATTGTCATCACTAGTTCTCGACTGCGACGGACATCATTGCGCTGAGTATTATACTCATAGTGTTTCCAAAGCATTCCGTTATCGCGCTCGTAGATACCGATAACCCCTGGCATTACATAAGGCTCTCCCTGCTCATTAGCAAATACAGCATTTAGCAACAGGCCGTTTTCGGGAATTTCCTTACTTAACTCCATCGTATTTGCTAACAAACCAAGGTTATATTCTCCAATATCAAAGGCATTCCTAAATGACCAAGTAGGCTCAGGATCGCCATAAGGTACTACCATTTCCGATAGACTAGCGCGGTATAAAACTGGTCGGATATTTTCCCCGTCTTTGTGCGTCACTTGGTATAGCATTAATCCATTCCGAGGATGCATTGAATAGCGAAACTTCCAACCTTGCCAGCTAATTTCATTGTCTTTGATCTGGAAACTTGCACCATTTGGTTGTAGAATCTTTAATGCTTTAAGTGGTGAAAGTAATTTGCCCAAAGATTTGATATCGTAGTTCCAGTTTTCTTGAGAGAAAGGTACGTTTCCTTTATCAACAAAACTGGCAATTTTACCTGTGTTCAAATTGACTGTTGCTATGACTCCTTCAATCGGACTACCGTAATAGTTCCAGCCTTTACCCTTGTAGTAAGATAAGCTCCGACAAAGACGATTACCTGTTGCTTCTTCCTGTTGATTCAGGATGCCTGGGGCCCATGAACTAATTTTGACTCGATTGAAATCGGTAATTCCCCGTCTTTGCATCGCTTTTTGCCATCGGGGATCGGCTTTAACTAACTGAGTTGCCAGTTCATATTCTGAATTGACGATCGCAGGTTGAACAGAGGATATTTCTTTCCAAGAACTTAAGGTTTTGCTTGTTAGATCGACAATTCCCTCATAGGTTTTGTTTTGCGATCGCTCATAGATTACCAAAAAAGCTTTTCGCCCAAAAGCTTTACCAGGTGTAAATTTAAGAACTTCTTGTTTATTTGGTTCTTCTAAAGCGATCAGTGGAAAAGCTGCCGTTTCGCTCAAAGTTTTTTCTCTTTTGATGATTGAAACAGCTGTGCTAATTTCTACCTCTGTTAGCGAAATGAGAGGATGGGAAATCGAAGACTGTTGAGCCATTAATTTCCCCATTGATCCAAGTGAGAGAGAAATGAGGACAATGACAGGAATAGCTAGCCACAAAAAACGCTTTAGCCGCTTAATCATCTTTTACATTCTTACAAAAGACGTATAGTTATCTATTTCTAAGCCTAAGCCTGAAACCCGATAAATTAAGCTAGCTAAAGCTAAATTAATTTGCTAATAGTTGGGGGGACTGGAACTATAGCGCTTTTCGTTTGTATACAATAGACCTCTTGCATAAGTCGAATAGACCCCCCTTAATCCCCCTTTATAAGGGGGGAAACAGAAAAAATGTTGCTCCCTCCCCTTTATAAGGGGAGGGTTGGGGAGGGGTGATTCAAGGATTTTTGCAAGAGTTCCAATACACACTGATTTCTCTCCTTAAAGGAGAGAGCCTTTAAATCTTACTCCCCAACGCTACGACGGTTGGGGCTGTTGTTGTTAGGTCTTGATTTACGCAGAAACCAAACGGCGTAAAGATTCAGCACGGCGTTTAGCAATAGAGTTATTTGGAGCAAATTTTAGTGCTTCTTCGTAAGTTTGTAACGCCTGAGTAGTTAACTTTTTTTTCTCGTAAGCGTGACCGAGATTATTCAACCCTGTTACGTAGTCTGGTTTAGATTTGAGGGCTTCTTTATACTGACGAATTGCTAAGTCATATTGCTCTTGGATAAAATAAACATAACCCAGCCCGTTGTAAATAGGGGCAATATTTTCTTCTCCATCTTCTGGGGCAGCTTTCAGAGCTTTTTGAAACAGCGCGATCGCTTGGGAATACATTTTTTTGTCTGAATAAATACTGGCTAACTCATAATATTCTTGAGTCGTACCCTTTTCTTTCTCTAACTTCTTTCGTAATTTTCCAAAGGAGCCTTCAATCTTGCGAGTTTTGAAAATCTGGCGAAAAACACTCACGGCTGCAATTGTGAGTATAACCACCAAAATTGAGAGATAAACAACGGCTAGACTGTTATCCATTGCTGCAAATACAAATATTAAAAGTTGCTTCTGTAATCTATTATCAGCCTATTGGGCATGAGGGAGTTAGGAACGCGATTAATCGCGTCTCTTAAGGTAAACCCCAATATTGAGAGCGTTGCTGGAGCCAACCTTCTTCTAAGTAACGAGCGATCGCTTGATTCACATTTCGTCTTAACTCATCGGACTGCAATCCCTTGGGCATGACTACAGACAAGGGTTCAGTTGATAGCTTAGTTGGTAGTAGCCGATATTGGGGATATTGTTGCACCCAACCGCTCAGAACGCTAGCATCTGCGGCAAAGGCTACGGCGGCATTACTTTCTATTTTCTCTCGCGCTTCCTCATAGGAATTCGCTCCTACTAACTCGCCATTTGGCACATAGTATCGCACTTTAGCAATGGTGCTGGAGTTATTCAGGACGGCAATTTTGCGCTTTGCTAAATCACTCAACTGCTGGACAGAGGCATCTTTTGTAACTAATACAGTGCCATCCAAATAGTAGGGAACACTGAAACTAACTATGCGACTGCGAGATTCAGTTGCTGTTACCCTAGCGATCGCAAAATCAACTTTCTTGTCTAATACTACAGACAGGCGATCGCGATTCGCTACTGGTTTAAACTTGACTTTAGCAGCACCTTTCCCAACCAAATCAGTTGCCAAGCGCTGTGCCAAGTCAATTTCTAAGCCTTGCAAATTGCCACTAGTATCTTTAAATCCCAAGGGACGCAAGTTATCTTTAACTGCAACAGTTAAATAGCCCCGCTGCTGAATTTCTGGCATTTCTGCGGCAGATGCAGTTAATCCTGTCCCCACTATGAAAAAGCAAGATATCCAAAAAATAGTGGCGGATAATACCAGATGTAACCGAGTAATTACTTGCCATCTGTTACATCCCTTGTACATCCGTTGCCACCTTTATCCTTTAGCTTGATTTGCTAGTTCAGCAACTTTGCCGAAGCTAGCTGGATCGAGGACTGCCAATTGCGCCAACATCTTGCGATTTAGTTGGATATCAGCTTTTTTCAAGTTACCGATCAACTGGCTGTAGCTCAAGCCGTGTTGCCTTGAAGCAGCGTTGATGCGGGTGATCCAGAGGCGACGAAAATCGCGCTTTTTCTTTTTGCGATCGCGGTAAGCACTCCGTAGTGCCTTCATCACTTGTTGGTTGGCAGTTCTAAACAGAGTTGAGTGGGAACCGCGAAAACCCTTAGCTAGTTTGAGAATTTTATTGCGGCGCTTCCGAGCTACATTACCGCGTTTTACCCGTGTCATAACTTATTTCCTGAAATACTTACAAATATGGGAGCATCAAGCGCACGTTGAGTTCATCGCGTTCATGTACAAGTCCGCTCTTGGACATGCTACGCTTTTTGTCTGAAGATTTGTGCTCTAAAAGGTGGTTTTTGCCAGCTTTCCGACGGACAATTTTGCCGGTGCCGGTGGCACGGAATCGCTTCGCTGCGGCTTTACGAGTCTTGAGTTTAGGCATGGTATAGCTTTAATTCGACACGATCCATAATTATATACTAATAAAATTGCTTATATGGAAATATAATTTTTTTGTTGAGTCATCGAGCCGCGCCACGATTAAAGCGGGTAATGTAGCTACTAAGTTCTTTCAAATCTAATCTAGCTGAAGGTGCTAAAATACACCTACTGATTATTTAACAGCCTCTATTTGTTGCATTTGAGCTTCAGCGCGTCGGATGTCTTCTTCAATTTCAGCAAATACCTTTTCACCACGTTCGAGTTCTTCAACACCAACTTGGATTTTACCTTTCAACTCTGCTAGACGCTGATCTAGAATGCGACACCGAATAGCCCGCCGCAGGCATCGCGTTCTTCTAGCAATCTTAATGCTTCACCCATCACCTTACTCACTGAGTGGTATTTCTGACTATTAACTTTATCCTTAACCAACTGCTCCAGTTCTGTGGTCAAAGATATATTCACAACTATTACCTGATTCGATTTACTCTATATGCTAACCAACAAAGGTTGGAGCAAGGTTAAAATAATTCGCTGCTGTTTAGGCTTCCTGATAAATTATTTCTTGAAACTGGATCATATCTTTTTGCGGATCGGCGTGGCTAACTTTCACTAATATCTGTTCGCCCAAGTTCACAGAACGTTTGAAAGTCATTGGCAATTGCAAACCCAAATCTTCTAACAAAATTAGTGCCAAGTTGCTGTCTTCCCGCAGCCACATCAACACTGTCACATCCCAAGTTTCCTCTGGATGACGGCGTAAATACTCTAGAGCATAATATCTATTAGTTTGCCGTTCCACCATCGTCACTTCTTGGGTGATACTGGCAACAGTCATCATTACTTCTTTTAGTTGTTCTGCGGAAAATGGCAAAACTTCACCGCGCAAATGAGCTTTCAATTGAAAGTGGGTGAGCAAGTCACTGTAGCGGCGGATGGGAGAGGTTGCTTGGGTGTAGGTATCCAAACCTAAACCAGCATGACGCAAAGGCGTGATGCTCATTTCACTCTTGGGCATACAACGACGCATGGCGCAGGCGCGAACGAATCCAGCCGGAAGTAGGAGCAATTCCTCATCTGGAGGTAATTCCGGTTGCGGCTGACCGCGAAAGGGCAAAGGTATATTATGAGCTTTACCATAACGAGCCGCAACTTCACCGGCAAGAATCATCATTTCTGCTACCAGTTGCCGCGACGGAGAATCGTCCAAAATGTCAATGTTGATCTCGTCACCTTTGACTTTGATCGTCGCTTCCGGCATAGTGATGCTAATTGCCCCTTGGGCGTAACGCCAAGCTTTGCGCCGTTGTGCCCAAGTAGCGATCGCGGCAATTTCCGGTTCTGCTTGTACCCTTAATTGCAGCATTTCATCTACATCTTCGTAGGTGAGGCGATAAGTCGGCTTAATCGAACTGGTATGAATGCTGTAATCTTCTACTGCTCCAGTTGTACCTAAAACAATCCCGAAACTGAGGGCGCAACAAACCCTTCCCTGGATCAGACTCATTGGCCCAGTTGCCAATACCTCTGGGAACATGGGAATCATCCCCGTAGGTAAATAGACTGTACTACCCCGCTTTCTGGCTTCCAAATCTAATTCATCTTCCGGCACTAACCATCTAGTGGGATCGGCAATATGCACCCATAGGCGTTCCCGTCCATCAGCGAGTACTTCCCAACTTAGACCATCGTCGATCTCTGTGGTAGTTTCATCATCAATGGTGTAGACCTTCAAGTGAGTCAGATCCAAACGGTTTGTATCTGAGTCAATCGGCGGGAAATCCAAACGCTGTTGCGCCACTTCTAATACCTTATGAGGAAATTGAATTGGAATTGAAGAACGACGCAGGAACAAGTTTTCATAAGGACTCCAGCAACCCAAATCCACCAATAGTTGAAAGGCTCCTTGGGGTGTTGTGGGTCGTCCCAGCATGGTCATAGTTTCTAATACTGGAGCGCTGGGGGGATAAGCGCGAGCCAAGGAGTCATAATTAACCCCCGTCCGCACGGTGTCAGCTATCAGCGCTGCGTATTTTTCTAGTCCTTCTATGCGTTGGCGATCGTGGCGGCCCCACTCTACCACTTCACCTTTGAGCGCCTGCTCTATACGAGTTAAAAATTCCTGCTGTCCCTTAGCTTTTAGTGCCTCTACTTCCAGCTGGTGCTTCCGTTCTGCCACCTGAGCAGCAGTTCGCGGTTCGTAAGCATCTCCTTTTTGCTTGAAATAAAGTTTGTCGTCTGATAACAAGCAATAGGCGGCGTAACAATGAGGCGCGGCTGATTCTGAAAATAGCAGATTCGCCATTTGGTCTGGGGTGACTGTTTCCCCATCTTCAACTAGTAATTCCCAAGCCACTTCTAAGCTAGATGGATCTAGATAAGGCTTAATCTGTTCCAAAAAGCTGGCAATCTCAGAGGGCTTGTAAGTCTCTTTAGTAACTGTATAAGTTATTTGTTTAGGCGCGAGGCTGTGGGATTGACCACGTTCGTCTACCACAAACCAGCGGGTTTTTCCGTCTGGACGTTCTACGATGCCCAGACGGCGATCGCCTTGAACCCTAAATTCAACTAACGTCCCCTTCTCCACAACTCTCGCACTCTAATAATTTTAGATTTTAGTCGCACCTTTGGTGCGCTGGAAGCGCAACTTGGATTTTGGATTTCATAACTGGTATTAAATCCTTAAATCCAACCATTTTTTATCCAGCAATTCATTTTACACTCTCTTCTTCAGATTTGAGATTTTGGTCTTAGTAAAGATAAAGCCAAATGTTTATTTAAATACAGCTTCTCTTTCTAATCCAAAATCCAAAATCCAAAATTGCTCTAGCCTTCCGCGTTGATAAATGGCAACAAAGCCACAATCCGCGAACGTTTAATTGCTAATGTCAACTCTCGCTGTTGCTGAGATGTCAGCCCAGTAATCCGACGTGGCAGTATTTTACCCCGCTCGGTGACAAACTTACGCAATAAATCAACATCTTTATAATCGATTGGTTCTCCTGGCTTGATCGGAGAAAGACGACGACGGAAATAACTCATCTCTATTTAATTTCCTTGTGAACAGTATGTTTGTTGCAGTGGGTGCAGAACTTTTTCAGTTCTAGCCGATTTGTAGTGTTGCGGCGATTCTTGGTACTGGTATAACGTGAAACACCAGCAGAACGCTTATCTAAATTTGTCCGACACTCGGTACACTCTAGTGTCACAATTATGCGGGCACCTTTACTCTTAGCCATAATCTTACAAACAGTGAAGCCTGAAGAGAATTAACACAAATGACTATCTTCTCACATTCCGCCGCATATTTTCAACTAATCTTTTGACTTTTATATCGAGCGAGTAGCCACGACGCGACGAAACTATGAAAGTTCCGCAGTAGCGATCGTGTAAAGCCTGCCGCATTTTGGCATCATAGAAGGCAGTCCCACAATCGATTGCTAAGGGAAGTATTAGCAGTATAGCAGTGGGATTGGCTCTAATATTGCTCAGAGCAATTGACATTAAAAGGGCACCCAAGCCGATGATTGCCTCTCGCTTCAGCAGTGAGGGCAAATCTGGAATTCTGCCCATCACTTGCCCATCTTCGACTGACAACACCTTTAAATCGAACGCCCAACGCCCTAAACTTTGCCCTTGATTGTTGTATACCAGTAGCACCCGCAAAACTAGCCAAAGTATTACGAAAACTAAGATTTCAACAAATTGAATACCGATATCGCTGCCTCCCAGTAGCGAACTGACTAACCAGACACCAAGGAAATCAAGTCCCAATGCCATACCTCGCCGCCCAATACCAGCCTTGGGATAGTGTTTTTGGGGAACTCGTTCGATTGTCATACAAAATAGGTATTTTTATTTAGGGGTTGGGGAATAATGATTGCTCCTGTTTTTTATATTAAGATGATGACTTGGCTAGTTGCTGCGCTGTAAACGAACAAAAACCAGCCAACATAAATTTGTGCAACTGCCAACTGCACGACTCAAGAATAGGATTAAGCAGCTATAGCGATTCTCATCCCCTGCCGATTCGCCTTTGGCGTTCTCGTAGAATAGCCGCTACGCGTCATAGATGCAAGATACAGTAGGGGCGTACTGCTAACTTCCCCAGAATGACTTATAGCCATTTTTAATCCCGTGAGGTACAGGTATGCAAACAGACCTAACCCCCTAACCCCCTTCCCGAAGCGGGAAGGGGGAAAATTCAAAGCCTCTCTCCTCTTAGGAGAGAGGTTTGGAGAGAGGTCAAAATTGTGCCTCACTGGGTCGAGAACTGCTATAAGCTTTAATTCTGTTTTTGGGAAATATTATATTGTTATAGAAACTTAATTTTAATTAATTTGGAAGTTGTATCCATGAAACATATGTTTACTAAAACAGCTTTTAGGATAGTGACGACTACTAGTTTAATGTTAGCGATCGCCATAACCACTAACGACCTAGCTCATGCTGCTGAGTTCAATTTTAACTGGAAAGGAGACACTGGTTATTCAGCTAAAGGTTCATTTAACTACGATACAACAACTGCTCCAAGCGTCATTTCTGAAACAGGTTTAGGGGCTACGAAGAACTTGCAGTCTCTCTCAATTTCTTTCTTTGATCCATTAAATACTTTCATAAATAGTCTCACTCCAGTGGTTAGTGGTATATCTAACTACAGCTATTTGAGATTCAACTTTGATAATACTGCCCAGCAAATCTTTGGCCCCTTTGATGTTGGCAAGGATAATAACCTTTCTGGTGACACATGGCTTAATAATAATCTCGCACTCATAGATGAAAACTTTAGTAATCAGGTTCTAGCTAAAGAATTTCATTTGATCAACAGAGATGCACCAGACAAAGAGCAAATATTAGATTTAAGTAACAATTCAGTCCAGGTATCCAAAGTCCCCGAAGGAAGCATAATTATAGGTTTACTAGCAGTGTGTAGTTTGGGATTTGCCCTCAAGCAGAAAAAAGCTAGCACAGCTTGACGTAAATCCAGCTATTATCACAATTAACCAGACTTGGGGATTTTGCCCCTTGTCTTAAAGGTAGGTATTCTGACTTTTGCACAGAAAGTGAAAAGTTAAATCAATTTTGGAAAGGTGCGACTAAAATCTAAAATTGATCAGTGTTACTTTACAGAAATTAAGGTAAAAAGTCGGAGGCGATCGCTATGTTATCAGTCAGCGATGCACAAGCAATTATTTTAAATTTAGTCCAGCCGTTGGATGATCAACGGGATACAGAAGTTGTCGATTTATTGGCAGCCCATAGTCGGATTTTAGCAACACCTGTCACCAGTCCGTTAGATTTTCCCCATTGGGATAATTCGGCAATGGATGGCTACGCAGTTCGTTATCAAGATGTACAGCACTCTAGCAGCGAACAACCAGCCGTTTTAGAAATTGTTGAAAATATTCCGGCTGGGTATCAGCCCAAGTCTACGATTCAACTAGGGCAAGCCGCGCGGATTTTCACGGGTGCAGTGATCCCAGCAGGTGCGGATACTGTAGTCATGCAAGAGAATACACGTCGGGAAGAAAACCGCGTATTTATTCTGGCTGCACCAAAATCGCAAGAATCTGTCAGATACAAAGCATCTTTTTATCAAGCTGGAACACAACTACTACCAGCAGGAATTAAGTTAAATGCCCCAGAAATTGCCGTATTAGCCGCAGCACAATGTTCGCAATTAAGTGTTTACCGTCGTCCGCGTGTGGCAATTTTTTCGACTGGTGATGAACTGATGACAGTTGAGAAACAGCTGCAACCAGGGCAAATTGTGGATTCTAATCAGTATACACTGGCAGCTTTGGTAAAACAGAGTGGGGCAGAACCGTTAATTTTAGGTATTGTGAAGGATGATCCAGTTGCCCTTGAGAAAGTCATTGCCCATGCCATTGCGATCGCTGATATAGTTCTCTCTTCTGGTGGTGTCTCAGTGGGAGATTATGATTATGTTGACAAAATTCTAGACTCATTAGAAGCAAAAATCCACATTCAAGCTGTGGAGATGAGGCCAGGGAAACCCCTTACCGTCGCCACTTTCCCCAGTAGAGACGCAATTAATCGCGTCTCTACCCGTTCAGCCCTTTATTTTGGTTTACCAGGAAACCCTGGGGCTGTATTGGTAACTTTTTGGCGGTTTGTGCTACCAGCAATCAAGAAACTTTCGGGAATTACTGAAGGTTGGGAACCAGTATTTTTGAAAGTGCGATCGCATGATGAGTTGCGATCGGATGGCAAGCGTGAAACTTACCTTTGGGGTAAATTGCATTTAATTGATGGAGTTTACGAATTTCACAAAGCTGCTGGTAGTCACAGTTCCGGCAATTTAATTAATTTAGCTCAAACCAATGCTTTGGCTGTTGTGCCGGTGGGTAAAACATTAATTTCTCCAGAAGAAGAGGTGCAAGTTTTGCAGCTTGTTAACGGGTAAGTAGGTCAAAATAATACAGCACTTTGAAAGTAAATTATACCGCTCTCCAACCCTCTCCTTGCCAAGGGGAGGGTGCGCGACAGCGCGGGTGGGGTATTTTTGTACTTCATCAAGTTTAAACAGGACTTACGCACGGGTTATGAAAGAACCAACCACTCCAGACACAGAGTACACGGAGGAATGAGAGTTTGAGAGGTTTTTTGCGTAAGTCCCATTAAATCTGCTGTAGTTAAAATATCTGCTCAAAACCTTCAATCAAGCTGTTAACTTCCTCAAGGGTATTGTAATGCACCATACTTACCCGGACTATTCCACCTTGCGATGCTAACCCCAAGTATTCAATCAGCCGTTTAGCATAAAAGTCCCCGTAGCGAATCCCAATATAATGTTGGTCAATTTTTGCCGGAATGGTTGAGCTATTTATTCCATCTACTACAAAAGATATAGTTGGTACACGAAATCGGCGATCAGCTTTTGATTGACCAATTACTCGCACATTAGACTTACTGTTGAGGTAGTTTAGGAGGCGATCGCTAATCTTTTCTTCATGGATGCTTATTAAATCAAAGGCTTGCACCATTTGATTTCTCAAATCAGGTGCAGTTTGATTGCCGTAGTGCAGTTGTGCTAACTCACTTAAATAATCACATAATCCTAACATTCCATAACTTAATTCAAAATTGACATTCCCTAATTGAAATTTATAAGGTATATCTGTCTGTTCAATAAAATAATGGTTCCAACCAGGCAATTTTAATAAATGTTCTTCTTTACCATAAAGTAAGGCATGATGTGGCCCATAGACTTTATAAAAACTTAAAGTATAGAAATCAACATCTAAATCTTGGACATCAATTAATCTGTGGGGTGCATAAGCTACACCATCTACACAAATCATCGCGTTGCGATCGTGGACAAATTCAGCAATTTCTTTGATCGGGTTGATGGTTCCCAGAACATTAGAAGCATGAGTTAAAGCTACTAGTTTGGTGCGCTCACTCATCAAAAGTTCTAAATCTGCTAAATTAAGTTCTAAGGTGTCTGGGCGAATTTCCCACACTTTAACCTTCATTCCTTGTTTTTCAAGAGCAACCCAAGCACCAATATTGGCCTCATGGTCACAATTAGTAACAATAATTTCATCACCAGGCGTGAAAGTTTGACTCAGAGAAATTGAGAGAACTTTCAACATCATTGTAGTAGATGGACCCATGACCACTTCTTTAAAAGAATTGGCGTTAATCAAGGTAGCCATTCCCTTAGTTGCTCCCGTTAATCGTTCTCCTGCAAGTTCAGAAACCGCATAAGAAGCTCCTAACTGGACATCAGAACTTAAAAGAAATTCGCTAATTCTATCTACTACTTTTTTTAGAGTTTGTGATCCGCCAGCATTATCAAAAAAAGTCCATTCACCAGCTAAGGCGGGAAAATATTGGCGAACTTTATCAAGATTCAGGAGCATAGTATAAGTTTTTTAGAGAATGTTCTTTACCCTAGCCTACCTTTTGGCGAGTCGCCCAGAGAGCATCTACATTCTCTTTTGGTGTTTATAGTTTGTTTTGCCAGCCTTCTTGCTCTGCAATAATCTCTCTAGAGGGGGTATACTTCGGAACCCAATTAATTTACTTAGCTGAAATCATGTTATTAATTGTCAGAAAGATTAATCATGAGTTAGCGATCGCTAGACAAATTAGACCTCTTGCAAAAGTCCCTAACACCCCTCCCCAAAGCATCGGGGAGGGGAGACAAAGCGTAGCTTTGGCGGGGTGGGGTTCTTATTTTCGATTTATCCAAGAAGTCTATTACACTACACCTCCTACTTCCCTACTCCCTAATCCTATAAATTTGAAGTCTTCGCAGCATTTCATCCCAGAGTTAGATGCGAGAGGTTTTCACGGTTATATATCATGACAGACGGAAATGTGCCTCACAAGACTGAAGACAAAAATGAGGTCGTGACCTAGCTAAAGTACTGGAATTCGTCATCATGCATGAACTAGTTCAAGCTGTCTTCAACAGTGATGAAAAAACTGCTCTACATCAGTTTATTTATGCGTTGAATGCTTCAGGTAAGCATTACTTCCTAAGAAATGAGATTTTGCTCCTCTTTGCCGATTACTGTCATCAATCTCAAAAGCCAGCCTATTTTTACTACTCTTCTTCTGTTGGCAAGCTGATCCAGTATACCCACGAAATAATTCTCGAAGAGGAAAGTACCTGGTTCGTGGTTCGACCTAAGATTGCTAACCAACAAGTTTGGCATCTGACAGCCGATTTTAATAGTTTCGAGCAGATCACACCTCAAGCCCTGCTAGATGTAAGAGATCGCTTAGTCAACCGCTACCAACACCACATTCTCGAAATTGACCTCCACCCCTTTTATGAGGGTTCCCCAAGAATCGATGACCCCAGAAGTATTGGTCAAGGTTTAGCCTTCCTGAACCGTTACCTGTGCAGTCAATTGTTGACTGACCCCCAATATTGGTTAGAAACATTATTTCAAGCATTACATAGACTGGAATACGATGGTATTCGCCTACTGTTGAACGATCGCATTCCCTCCGGTATTCAGTTAGCTAAACAAATCAAGCAAGCGCTCAAATTCCTGAGTCAGCTTGAGCCTCATGAACCCTATGAAAAATTCCGCTTTGACTTCCAAGAATTCGGCTTTGAGCCTGGTTGGGGTAACACTGCGGCGCGAGTTTCCCAAACCCTAGAACTCCTCGACCGACTCATTTTCTCTCCAGAACCTGGCATCTTAGAAACATTTGTCGCCCGTGTCCCCGCTGTCTTTCGCGTCGTCCTTATTTCCATCCACGGCTGGGTTGGACAGGAAGATGTTTTAGGAAGAGATGAAACACTCGGTCAAGTTATCTACGTCCTCGAACAAGCTCGCAGCTTAGAAAACAAACTGCGTGAAGAAATCAAACTCGCTGGACTGGATCTGCTGGGCATTAAGCCACACGTGATTATTCTTACCCGGCTAATCCCTAACTGTGAAGAGACATTTTGCGACCTGCGTTTAGAAAAAGTCCAAGATACTGAAAATGCTTGGATATTGCGCGTTCCTTTTGGGGAATTTAATCCCGAAGTTACTAACAATTGGATTTCTAAATTTGAGATTTGGCCCTATTTAGAAACATTTGCTCTAGATGCAGAAAAAGAATTACTAACTCAATTCAAAGGCAAACCTAATCTGATTGTTGGGAACTACAGCGATGGTAACTTAGTAGCCTTTCTTTTATCTCGCCGGATGAAAGTTACCCAGTGCAACATTGCCCATTCTTTGGACAAACCTAAATATCTATTTAGTAATTTATATTGGCAAGATTTAGAAGACCAATATCACTTCTCGGTTCAATTCACCGCCGATTTAATCAGCATGAATGCAGCTGACTTCATCATCACATCGTCTTACCAAGAAATTGTCGGCACACCCGACACCATAGGTCAATACGAGTCGTACAAGTGGTTTACGATGCCACAGTTGTATCATGTGGTTGATGGGATTGATTTGTTTAGTCCTAAATTCAACTTGGTGCCACCGGGAGTAAATGAGAATATTTTCTTTCCCTATAGCCAAAAAGAAGACCGAGATATTAACCTCAGCACCCAAATTCACGACTTACTCTTTATCCACGAAGATCCCCAAATATTAGGTCACTTAGAGAACCTTAATAAGCGACCAATCTTTGCTGCTGCTTCGGTCACTTCAATCAAAAATCTCACTGGGTTAGTTGAATGCTTTGGTCAAAGTCAGCCGTTGCAAAAGCATTGTAACCTGATCCTCTTAAGTGGTAAACTGCATCCACATGAAGCTACCAACCCAGAAGAAGCAGAAGAAATCCAAAAACTTCACGACATCATTGATCAATATGATCTCTATGGTAATATTCGCTGGATAGGGATGCGTATCCCGACCCGCGACCTCGGCGAAGCTTACCGGGTAGTTGCAGACTCTCAGGGAATTTATGTCCATTTTGCTCTCTTTGAATCCTTCGGGCGGAGCATTTTGGAAGCGATGATTTCCGGCTTGCCAACTTTTGCAACTCAATTTGGTGGCTCTTTAGAAATAATCGAAAACCAAGAGAATGGATTTAATGTTAATCCTACAGACTTAGAAGGAACAGCGAAGAAAATTTTAGACTTCGTTGAGCAATGCGATACTCATCCTGAACATTGGCACGAAGTCTCAGAACGGATGAGTCAGCGAATTCATAATAAATATAATTGGCATTTACATAGCAATCAATTACTACTACTAGCTAAAATGTTTAGTTTCTGGAACTTTGTTGCTCCAGAAAATAACGAAGCTAGAGATCGCTATATGGAAGCCTTATTTCATCTCATTTATAAACCTAGAGCCGAAAAGATTTTGGAAAAGCACATGGGGCATAGTGCTTAGGGAATGGGGAGTAGGGGATGAGAGGACAAGGGGATGAGGGGACAAGGGGACAAAGGGAATTAGAGACTGGTTCATCTACCTCGGAACTCCGTTCATCCACCTCGGAACTTGGTTCATCCACCTCGGAACTCGGTTCATCCACCTCGGAACTCGGTTCATCCACCTCGGAACTTGGTTCATCCACCTCGGAACTCGGTTCATCCACCTCGGAACTCGGTTCATCCACCTCGGAACTCCGTTCATCTACCTCGGAACTCGGTTCATCTACCTCGGAACTCGGTTCATCTACCTCGGAACTCGGTTCATCCACCTCGGAACTCCGTTCATCTACCTCGGAACTCCGTTCATCCACCTCGGAACTCCGTTCATCCACCTCGGAACTCCGTTCATCCACCTTTAATACTCGTTCATCTCTCTCAAAGACTCAAAATCCCCACTCCCCACTTTATGCAAACAAAAGGTCGTTCTCGCCATTTTATCTACACAGACTGGATATTAATCGAAACCCAGTTTGACCCTGAGCAATTGCAATCCAAAGAAACCGTTTTTACAATCGGCAATGGATACTTGGGAACAAGGGGCAGTTTTGAGGAAGGGCATCCTCATGCATTGCCGGCTACTTTCATCAACGGTGTCTATGACGATGTGCCAGTGGTGTACACTGAACTGGTAAATTGCCCAGACTGGCTACCCTTGGTAGTAATTGTGAATGGCGATCGCTTCCGTCTCGATCAAGGTGAGATATTAAGCTATGATCGCCAACTCGACCTCCGTCAAGGACTACTCATCCGTACCTTGCGTTGGCGTTCTCCGAGTGGGAACACCATAGATATCCATTTTGAACGCTTTGCTAGTCTTGCAGATCCGCACGTGTTGGCGCTACGCTGCAAAATAACGCCAGTAGATTTTGATGGGTTAATTGAAGTTCAAGCTAGCATTAACGGCTATCCAGAAAATCAGGGTTTCAATCACTGGGAAGGACTGGATCAGGGCAAGACAAACCAAGGAATCTGGTTGCAACGCCGCACCCGCAACTCCCGAATTGAACTTGGTATGGCAGCTAAGGTAACAATATCTGGCACTGAAGCATCTTTGCAAGTCAGTACCGCACCTGGTTATCCTACCTTGAGTACGACCTACCAGGCTAAAGCGCAACAGAGCGTAACAGTAGAAAAAATCGTCACAGTTTTTACCTCGCGGGAGATTGAAACACCAGTCCCAGCAGCTCAAGAAAAACTTGCACATCTGCCAGACTATGCAACATTAGAAAAAGCCAATCTACAGGCATGGGATGAGGTTTGGCAACAAAGTGACATTCTCATTGAAGGGGATAGCACAGCTACTTTTGCTGTTCGCTACAATCTGTTTCAGCTGCTGATTGCTGGCCCACAGCATGATGATCGGGTGAGTATTCCTGCTAAAACCCTTTCGGGGTTTGGTTATCGCGGTCATATCTTTTGGGATACAGAAATTTTTATGCTGCCCCTATTTCTATTTACCCAACCAGCGATCGCCCACAACTTACTCACTTACCGCTGGCACACCTTACCAGGAGCGCAACGCAAGGCAGCCCATTACGGGTATAAAGGGGCAATGTATGCCTGGGAAAGTGCAGATACCGGAGATGAAGTGACACCACGTTGGGCACTCGAAAGTGATTTTTATGGTGAAGATGTGCGGATTTGGTGCCGCGATCGCGAAATTCATATCAATGCAGATATCCCCTACGGCATCTGGAACTACTGGCAAGCCACTGGTGATGATGAGTGGATGCAAAAGTGCGGCGCAGAGGTGATCTTGGATGCCGCCATTTTTTGGGGTAGTCGCGTGGAATTCAATCCTGAGCAGGAAAAGTATGAAATTCGAGGAGTGATCGGAGCGGATGAATACCATGAATTAGTTCACAACAACGCCTTTACAAACCGGATGGCGCAATGGCATTTAGAGAAAGCGATCGCAGTCTATGATTGGTTGGTTGACAAATTCCCCGAACGAGCCACCGAACTAGAACAGAAATTAAAACTTACCCCAGAAGAGCGATCGCATTGGCAAGATATTATCGCCAAAATATTGTTTTTCTATGACCCATCAACAGAATTAATTGAGCAGATCGAGGGATTTTTCCAATTGGAAGATATTAACTTAGCAGAATATGAACCACGCGATCGCTCCATGCAACCGATCTTGGGTATGGATAAAACCAACAAATCTCAAGTACTCAAGCAGCCAGACGTATTGATGCTGCTTTATTTAATGCGGGAATCAGCAGATTTTCCCTACAACAAAAAAGCATTGCAGACAAACTGGGACTACTACGCACCCCGTACCGACATTACCTATGGTTCGTCCCTTGGGCCAGCAGTTCACGCCATCTTAGCTTCCGATTTGGGCAAATCAACGGAAGCTTACGAACAGTTTATGCACGCGTCAATGGTGGATCTTGAAGATAACCGAGGTAACACCAAAGATGGAATTCATGGCGCTACTGCTGGTGGCGTTTGGCAAGCTGTAATTTTTGGATTCGGTGGCATCCAACTAACCGAAAACGGCCCCGTAGCCAATCCCCATCTGCCCCCAGGCTGGACACGCCTGAAGTTTAAACTGCACTGGCGCGGGAAATGGCACGAGTTCGATCTCCGTCCGGGACAAGTTGCCCAGGATATAACTAATCAACTAAAATCTCTCCAACTTTCCCTTTCTGCAAATCCCCCAAATCTCCGTTCAGAAGTTTCTGAACACCAGGCTGATTCTCCTGCTTCATCCCCGCCAGTTGCCAATCCCCAATCCCAGAGCGAAGCAACCTATAACCTCAACATCCAAGGATTCATCTTCGACTTAGATGGTGTGCTAACAGATACAGCAGAACTTCATTATCTAGGTTGGCAGAAGTTAGCAGATGAAGAGGGTATACCGTTTAATCGGGAGGCTAACGAAGCGTTGCGGGGTGTATCCCGTCGTGCTTCTCTGATGCTGATTCTTAAAGATAGACCGTATTCGGAAGCACAAATCGAGGAGATGATGGAGCGCAAGAATCGCTATTATGTGGAATTGATGCAAAAGATGACGCCCCAGGATTTGTTACCAGGTGCGATCGCCTTCTTGGATGAACTGCGGCAAGCTGGGATTAAAATCGGTATTGGTTCAGGTAGTAAAAATGCCCGCACAGTGATCGAGCGACTGGGCATTGCTGATAAAATAGATGCGATCGCTGACGGTTATAGTGTACAGGAACCCAAGCCAGCACCCGACCTGTTTCTGTATGCAGCCAAGCAACTAGGACTCGAACCAGAGCAATCTGTAGTTGTAGAAGATGCCGCAGCAGGCGTTGAAGCGGCTCTAGCTGCTGGTATGTGGGCAGTAGGACTCGGCCCCGCTGAACGAGTTGGAGCCGCTCACATTGTATTGCCCAGCCTAGCAGGGGTCAAATGGGCAGATTTAAGAGCCAAATTAAGCAACATTGCCAGACAAAAGGATTTAGGAACTTCCAAATAAAATTTGTTGAAAGTCCATAAACAAGTCAATAAAGAGGCAGAGGAGTGGAGTTAAGTAGTAGTGCAAAATTAAATATACATTTGTCATTGCCGAAGCAAAGCGAAATGTTAGCCTTACTGCCTTTCTCAAGACAGGAGACGCTCTTACGTTCGCGTATCCTACGGCAGGTGTTCCCGCAGGGTAGCAATTCACTTGCGGTTTGGGATTGCTCTGCTAGATTCCATTTTGCTCGCAATGACATAAATAATTTTGCGTAACCACTTATGATCTGCGTCCTTTGAGTATCAAAGAACTCGTTAACGGAGTTCTAAGCCTGATTAATGAGTATTAGAGCTTGTTTGAAAAGTGGTTAACTGTGATTTTAATTGCGTTGTTACCCCCCTTAGTCCCCCCGATATATTGGGGGGAAACAAGAAAAATCCGGTTCCCTCACGCCACATGCTTCAAGTCGGGCATTGCCCGCCCAACGCAGTGGCTCCCCAATATATCGGGGAGGGTTAGGGAGGGGTAAAAAAATATTTTATACATCATTATGGACTTTTCAAACATCCTCTTAAACACTAGTTAAACTCTTAAACTCAAAAGACGGTAAAATAATCAATCACTTTTATTTATCGAATTAAAAGTAAAAAATAGTTGCTTCTATCCTTGAAGGTCTTTAAAGTAGAGTTAGCCTGTCAACAATAAGTTAATTGTAAAGTTTTTCTTAACAGTAAGGTTAGGGAAACCAACTCAAGGACTTTGTATCTTTAAAAATATGACTTTAAAATATTACGCCTGTGGTAATCTCTAACAAATCAGAATACGCACTTCTAGCCCTGTTAGAGTTGGCAACCTGCTACCCTAACGGTGAAGCCCTACAAATTCGAGAGATAGCGGCATTGCAAGACATACCGAACCGCTATTTGGAACAACTCCTGGCAACATTAAGGCGTGGAGGTTTAATTAAAAGTATCCGCGGAGCCAAAGGTGGCTATGTTCTGGCACGAGATCCTGGTAAGATTACAGTGTTTGATGCTTTTAGCTGCATGGAAGGGTCAGATATTGCTGTCTCTGATTGTGAGCCGACTCCTAACACGGTAGAAGGTGAACTAATTCAGGAAGTCTGGCAGGAAGCACGTCAGGCTGCTAACTCCGTTTTGGAAAAATATACACTCCAAGACCTTTGTGATCGAAGATCAACCCGCAAGCAGAAGGAACTCATGTATTACATTTAGGAAGGATGAAGTGGGAGAATTTTCATCCTTAATATCAAAGAAATAACAAGATAACCCGTGAGGCTGTTATATGCCTGAAGTCAATTCTCAACAGCCGATAAATAGTGCCGCTACTCTTGTAGAGAGTTATGCAGCCGGAAAACGAGATTTTAGTAAAGCAGAACTGGGTGATGCTGATTTGCAAAGCATTAACTTGAAAGGATCTGATCTCAGTTATGCTGACTTGAGTGAAGCTAACCTGAGTGGTGCTAGTTTGAAAGGAACTGACCTGAGCTTTGCCGATCTAAGTCAAGCTAATCTGAAGGATACTGATCTTAGGGGAGCATTATTAATGTCAGCGAATCTGTGCCAAGCTGAACTTAAAGGAGCAAACCTGAAAAAAGCAGACTATGATCGCAACACCCATTTTCCTCAAGATTTCGACCCAGTGAAAGCGGGTATGCAGATTAAATTTGAAAATTGATTAATTTAAGTTGAATGATCGTATATACCTCAAGATAGAAGATTTTTCTCCCAAAAGATGTTGTATTTTGGTAAGAAACCCTATCTATGAGGTTGACAATGGAGGCAAAAAGTGAAACCTTCTACCGACGCGCACCGCTAATTAGTGCTGGAATTTGTCTTGGTGTGGGTCTTGGAGGATTTCTTGATGGAATTTTAATACATCAGCTCCTCCAGTGGCATCATATGCTCAGTAGCATTCGGCCTCTGACAAACATAGCGAATATAGATTTGAACATGGTATGGGATGGGTTATTTCATGCCTTTGATTGGGTATTCACTGTGGTAGGACTTGTGTTGCTATGGCGTGCAGGAGGGCGTGATGATGTTCCTTGGTCATCACAAACCTTTATTGGCTCACTAATAATTGGGGCTGGGTTGTTTGACTTCGTTGAAGGTCTAATTGACCACCAAATTCTCGGTATCCATCATGTCAAACCAGGCCCAAATCAGTTAGTTTGGGATCTAGGATTTCTTGCATTCGGTGCGCTACTTATTGTTATCGGCTCGATAGTGATAAAAAAAGAGTCAATAGTCAATAGTCAATAGTCACGGGGCATTAGGAAATTCAATTTTGGATTTTGGATTGATTATTTTAGATTAAATTTCAATCCAAAATCTAAAATCTAAAATTATTACTCCCCACCCCCTCCTATGCCTACAGATACTTTTGAAAAAACGGCGTTGCTGAATCATAGAATGATTTTGCCCAATTTGGAACGGATTTTTAATGGTTTCAACCGCTAATTCATCCCGTATTTATGCAACGCCTGTTAGAGCGATCGCCAGAATTTTCCCGTCAGGGGAACTACCGTGAAGCTTGCCGTTGTGTGTATTTAGCGATGTTGCAGCAGTTGGATGAAAACACCATCGCACCCCACAAACTCAGCCGCACAGATGGATAATATCTGCAATTGCTGCGATCGTCTGTGACTCCTATACAGCCTTATGAAACTTTAATTACCACACACGAGCAATTATGTTTTGGTAATGCCGGGATTTTACTAGACAATTATCAGCAGTGTCGGCAAGCTTATCGGGAAATTTCCCCAGAATGAAGAGGGACGCAGGGACGTAAAGATTAAACTCGTTCCCATGCAGAGCATGGGAATGCCTATTTAGAGGCTCTGCCGCCAAAGACTAGAGGCATAGCCTCCCTAAACCCATTCCTTGGCTCTGCCAAGGAACGAGAGGTTAATATTTTATTTTGTAGCGATCGCGATCGCCTTTTCCACAGCTTCCAAGGCAGTGTTTACTTCCGCCTCTGTGACAATCAGTGGTGGCACAAATCGGACTACTTTTGGCCCGGCTGGTACCAGCAATACGCCCTCGTTGATGGCAGCATTGACGACATCGGCTGCGGTTAGCCCAATGTCGCTCCGCAACTCCAAACCGTTGATTAAACCCCATCCCCGAACTTCCCCAATCTGCTGAGGATATTTTGCTGCGATCGCCCTCAATCCACTTCGCAATTGTTCACCCCTATCTTGCACATTCTGCAAAATATTTTCCCGTTCTAATGTTTGGCAAACACTGAGTGCTACACCACACACAAAAGGATTTCCGCCAAAAGTACTGGCGTGTTCCCCTGGTTGAAAAACATCGCAGAATTTCTTGCTCATCATTGCGCCGATGGGAATACCACCACCTAAGCCTTTGGCACTGGTGAAGATATCCGGTTCAACGCCGAGATGTTCGTAAGCCCATAATTTGCCACTGCGCCCCATACCAACTTGCACTTCATCAAAAATCAATAAAATGCCAGTTTCGTCGCAAATCTGCCGCAGCTTTTTGAAATAGGCAATATCTCCCGGACGCACACCGCCTTCTCCCTGCAATGGCTCGATCAAAATCGCTGCTACCCGATAATCACCTTCATCTAACTCGCTAATCGCCACTTCCACAGCGTTAATATCGTTGTAATTTACGTAGTGGAAACCAGGAACCAAAGGATCAAAATATTTTTGATACTTCGGTTGTGCAGTAGCGGTAATCGTCGCCAAAGTCCGTCCGTGGAAACTGGCATTGGCGGTTAGAATAATCGGTTTTTCAATGTCTAATACTGTGTGGGCATATTTCCGCGCCAGTTTAATTGCGGCTTCGTTAGCTTCAGCTCCAGAGTTGCAGAAAAATACGCGATCGGCACAGGAATGATCAACGATCCATTTTGCCAATTCACCTTGCTCAGGAATGTAGTACAAATTAGAGACATGGTGCAGCTTTTGGATTTGGCGTGTCACCGCTTCTACCATAGCTGGGTGGGCGTGTCCTAAAGTACAAGTGGCAATTCCCGCTACAAAGTCCAGATATTCTCGCCCCTGTGTATCCCAAACCCGGCATCCAGCACCCCGTTCTAGGGCTAAAGGAAACCGGGCGTAGGTAGACATAACAGCTTCATTAAAGCTATCTGCATCAAAGGGACTGGATGCTGACCCTGAATCTGGGGGGATGGTGGCTTGGTCAACGAGAGTTTGTAGGCTCACTACCGCTCCTCCTGAAAGTTTTTCATTATATAGTTATTTACTAGTTTCCTAGAAATCCCTAAAAAATACTTTTTATTTAGTACAACTTGTACTCCCTTTTAGGCTAACGCTTATATAACCTCAAACGCTTGGCGGTGGTGAAAAAAAACTTTGTACTCAACACTTGAGCAATAGGCAGTTTGCGTAGGTGCAGCCTGTCATAGGTATCGCAAGTCTTAGGTGGAGTCCAGTCGAGGGGTTTTCTTACTGATGTCCAAGCCTGACTCGTTGTTAGTCTGCGGTTTTGATGGCGCTAATACACATGAGGAAATTCCCCTTGCTGTGTGCGGGAAAACCACAAGGGAGCTAAGTACAGCATTTCATTAATTCGTAGCGAATTAAATTTGGCAATTCCTTGCAATGTCAATGTATCAAGATGCACAGAATATTAAACGAACCGCCAAGTACGCCAAGAGCGCCAAGAATAGAGAGTTACTTATTTAGTGCAGCTTCACATTAAATTGGTATTAAATCTCTGGTTGGAATTATTTTTCTGTGATTTTCAGTTCATCAATATTCCATAAAGTTTCTCCTAAAGCAGAAAACTTGATGGGATTGACACGTTCACGCACCGCCTCAAACGAGATTGGATTCACAAGGCAGAATATCGGCAACTGTTCCGCAACGATTTGCTGAAATCTGTCATAAATCGCCTTACGCTTGCTCTGATCTAGTTCTTTAAATCCGGCGTAAAAAAGACTGTCAATTTCTCTCTCCCATTCAGAAACTACCCATCCTTGCAATGGGGGTTTTCCTGGTAGAGCACCTTGGTTGAATTGATGAAATGAGCCTTGACTAGTCCAAAATAAAGATAGAAGATTAGGTTCAACATCTGCACCGTCAACACCAAACGCACCGACATAACAATCCCAATCTCGACGAGAGAGTAGCTTTTGCAATACTATGTTAAAACTGACTACCTGCATATCTGCTTTGATACCAATTTGACTGAGGTCTTGTTGGATTTGAACTGCGGCATCGATTCTTGATTGCTCTTCTGATTTTACTAAGAGATTGAATTGCACCCGATTTCCATCTTGGTCTAATAGTTCTTTTTGGGAGTTGTACCTAAAACCAGCCTCTAACAACATCTGCCTAGCTCTCTGGGGATTATAATCATAAACTTTTAACCCTGCTGCTGGGGACAAGTAATAGGGGCTTTGAATAGCAATTGGCGAATGTTGTATTTCACCTAAACCGCGATAGATATTAGTTTTAATTCGATTGCGGTCAATGGCATAGGCAACTGCTTGTCTAAAAACTAAGTTATTAAACCACCGAGATTTGATCGGGTCTATAAAAGGCTTACCTTTAGGATTGCGAGCTCGGTTGAGATTGAAACCCATAAGGCTAAAACCCTCAGTCGGCCCACCATTGTAAATAATGAATTTTCCTCGCTTTTCCTCTTTCTTGAGTAACCCAAATACTGCTGGTGTCACATTCAAAGTATCCAGTTCCCCTGAGCGAAATCTCACTAACTGATTTTCTGTAGAAGAAATAATTTGCCAGACAATCCGTTGAATATAAGGCTGAGGATTTCTTTGAATATCTTTGCGCCAGTAATAGGGGTTGCGTCGTAAAATTACCCGTTCAGCAGGAATATAGCTTTCTATTTGGTAAGGGCCATTGCAAATGATTTTTTGCGGATCAGTATTGGTTCCCCACATTGAGAGAAACTGAGGATTACCATTGGCATCATTGGATAGTACAGAGGCACGCAAGGCATGAGCTGGCAAAATTGCTAGTTTTTCGGCGTATCTCAAAAAAGGGGCAAAAGGTTCCACAAAAGTAAACTCAACTCGCAGCTCATCTAGTTTCTGCACTGACGGGAAAGTTTCTGTGTTGCCAATACGCAAAAAATCTCTATATAAAGTGGGAATTTTTTTGTTCAGATAAATGTCCCGATAGGTAAAGACTACATCATCTGCTGTGAGAGGTTCACCATCTGACCATTTCAACCCTGTTTTTAAAGTAAAAATAATTCGCTTTTGATCAGCAGATATTGACCAAGATTCTGCCAGTGCTGGCTCCAACTTGGTAGTTATAATATTCTCATCGAGCAATCCCTTATAAATTAAAGAAAAAACACTATATGGAGAATCATTAACCGCAAAGTTAAAAGTAGTCGGGTCACTTAGCGAAACTAGAACTAATTGAGCTACCTGAGATGCTTTGCTTTTCATCTGTGTCGGGTGACAACTTGTAAGCAAGAAACAACAACATAGCAGCAAACCAATTATCAAATTCAGAGGTCGAACAACAGCAGCAATCATCTCTAGTTATTTACCTTGCAGCTACTATCTACACAGTACAGTATGGTGATTGATCAGCACTAGAACAATGTCAGTAGCCTGAAAAATTCTGCGTTAGCGTACTCCTACGGGGATCTTGCTACGCAAAGCGTCTCGTAGAGAGTTTAAATGTACTAAAAAGGACGAATGCTATAAAGTTAGTATAAAACTAAAAAAAGTAGGCTAAAAGTACTATTGTTACGTCATTCTCAACACTTGAGCAAAAATATCAACGTATCCAAAAGGAATTAATGGCTGGGGCGATCGCTCTCGGCGGTGTTTTCGTCATTGGCACTTTGTGGTATTGGTTAGTGGAGGGCTGGTCATGGGAAGACGCGGCTTACATGACAGTCATCACTTTAGCGACTGTGGGATATGGAGAGATCCACCCAATGGGTAGCCGAGGACGGTTGTTTACAATTGCCCTAATTTTGTTGGGTGTAATGAATATCGGTTACATTGTCAACAGATTTACAGAAGCGATTATTCAAGGCTACTTTCAAGAAGGAATTCGGCTACAACAGCAGAGGCGGTTAATGGAATCTCTATCAGAACATTACATCATCTGTGGATTTAGTCGGACTGGTCGTCAAATTGCCAAGGAATTTCGGGCAGAAGGCGTACTTTTTGTAGTGATTGATTCGGAGATGGAATCTATACAAAGGGCGCAGATGGAAGGTTACACGGCATACCAAGGTGACGCTACCCTAGATGACACACTTTTAAAAGTTGGTATTGAAAGAGCGACTTGTATCGTTGCAGCCCTTCCTTCAGATGCCGAAAATTTATATATTGTGTTATCAGCAAAAACACTAAATACAGGAATTCGAGCGATCGCCCGCGCAAGTACAGAAGAAGCTTTGCAGAAGTTACAACGCGGTGGTGCAGATGAAGTGATATCCCCCTATATTACTGGTGGGAAGCGCATGGCTGCTGCGGCTCTCAGACCCCAAGTATTGGACTTTGTAGACGGGATTTTGACAGGTGCAGACCGCCAATTGTATATGGAAGAATTTTTACTCGATCCGATTTTTTGTCCCTTCGTCGGTCAAACTTTACAAAAAGCGAGATTGCGATCGCAAACTGGGGCATTAGTTCTGGCAATTCGCCGCCTTGATGGGACTTTAATCGGTGGCCCTACTGGTGATACAGTTTTAATGTCAGGAGATCGGCTAATTGGCATGGGTACAGCTGAACAGTTGCGTGACCTTAACCAAATTCTCGGCCCAATTGGTTCTCAGAAATTGCGTAAACCTAAGAATAATAACTGATAAGTACTTAGGTGATTTCTAAGATAAAAAGCCAAGCCAGGTGTCATCCCAGATGCGATCGCATCCCCTCGCCGATTAATTTTTTCCATACCTGCCACAAGTGCATGTATCGTAGCAAAGTCTTTACCAATTTTCTCCTCAGCTGACCAGTGGTTAGGATAGCAGAGATGAACTGCACTCAGCCAGTTTTTACCAAATTTCTTTCCACCCATGCATACCTGCTATACCTTTTGTAACCCATTCGATCGCAATTGGGGGAGCTTCTGATATCAAAATGCTAGGATAAACTGCTGCACCCCAGTCGGGATGCACTAGAATACGGCATTGATTTTTAATCACTGGATAGTTGAGCAAAGCTTTGACAACTGCTGTGTCATCATGGGGAATTGCTCCGGGATGAGACAGTAAAGGATAGCCTGTACGAGGATCGATCAAGTCTGTTAAATAGCCGCGATCGCGCAGATTAAATGCTAAATCGCAGCCAAATCTCATAAACTTTTCTCGCAAGCGTTCTTTCTCTGTCTCTACTTCTGCTGTCTTTTCGACTAGTTGATAACGCGATTGCTGTAAGACAATCACTACTCGTAAAAATGGCTGCCGTTTCCAATCTGGTAATATCCGTTCGCAGTTGGCACAGATATATTGACTGGGAGCATGAATTGAAATTTGAACCGCTTGTCCCCTTTCGTCAACTAAATTAATGGGACAGGCTTGCTCCGAAGTGTAAACTCTGGGATAGTTCACTAAATTGATTCGGTTTTGGCAAATTTTTTAATTGAATCTCCGGTATAGATGATAACTCTTAAAAGTTCCAAAAAATCATCAATTTTCTTTAATATATTACTTTTTTTGGAAGCAGTTGTTAATAATTTGAGAATTTTAATCCGAATTTTATCCTTCATTAACCTTTTCTAATGGGATTTGCTGCGATCGCTCTAGGCATTAGCATAGGTGCAGCCTGTGGTAAACAAGCGATGCCTACGGCGGGCTACACCTACGCTCCTGAAATCTGTTCGATCAAAATCCCAAATAATGACCTCCATTTCAGACGATTTGCATCTCAAACCAAAATGGTCTAACTGTCAGCAAAGCAGGATTAAACAGGCATTTGGTGAGGCAAAGCGCGTTGGAGTTTTGCCAAAGGCAAGCAGAAAAAACAAAGGTAATCTTGTCTCTTTGGAAATGGCTAACCGATGCAGCATACTTTCCATTGCACCCAATTAATTGAGTTTTAAAGAATTCACCGGCACTTCATCCCAAGAATCGACTGTCCGCAATTGCGCTACCCAACCTGCTGCCTTTTGCGTCTCGGTCAAATTATTCTCAAAGGAATCATGACAATCTTTGGCTTGAGATTCATTACAAGTGGCAATACAGGCATGAATCATTCCAGACGGATCAATTTGCTCATTTACCCAAATAGTCATAGAGTATTCCCTCAAAAACTTTAGCGAAAAAAGCTATTCGTTATTTTAGAACACTATTAGAGTTGAAAATTGGATATCAAAATCGACTTGTATCCCTACGGGGAAGCAAGCTTGGCGCAGCGTCTCCTGTCTTGAGAAGCAACTGGCGCGACACAGAGGTAAGAAGTTAAAAAGAGGTTTTTCGACTAACATTTTTACCCACCTTGAAAGGGCTAATTTATCGGACTTACGCACTGTACAAATTAACCATAATGTGGATTATGAAATTTCGTCGTTTCAGACCCTTCATATAACCCTAATTTACTCGTATATTTGCGACGCCGAATAGCCTGCGGCGGGACTGCAATAGACCTGATGATAAATTATCTCATGGGTTCCATCTGGAGGAAAGCCAAAGTTATACATTTTCAAGTTATGCGAATTGTTTGGATTTGTCCTTTTGCGGATTCGCCTTGAGCAAACGGAGTTTTACGAGTTGCAAGCAGAACTTGAATATATTTGCTTTTACAATCTTCAGAAAATTTTGAATTAAGTAACAATTCATCAGACTGATTTGAGCCTGTCTGTTGGTGTATAGAATCTGAATATCTCTTAAGTAGTCCCTTATAACCAAGAAAAGCAAGTTCATTAATTAGGAGTTGACAAAATTCGCCCTCCAAATATCCTCCATGTACGTTGATATACCTGGGAAATTTAAAAAAGTACGCTCCACACAATTGAACATAGTCCCAAAAATTGAGAGCAGATTGTTTCTTGGAGAAACTGAGAATTCCTCTCTTTGATCTTTCTGTATCAGTGCAATCAGTATAATCAGTGCAATCAAAATATGTAAAAGAGTCTGCAATAGCCTTCTCGTGAAGTGGAACGTTATTATTCAGGCAATGTAAACTTTTACGCTCGTTTGAGGATGCTCGGATTTCCAGATATTCAGAAGGAGGAGCAGGGTTAGTAAAATCGGCATTCTGACAATTCACTATACCATAATTTTTTGGTAACGATTTTTTCTTATCAACAGTTACGTTACCTAATTTATATCCTCTATCCCTAGTTTTAGTTGGAAAACTAAAATAATTAGCAGCGGGTGAAGCCAAGCGTAATGCTAAATCAGCTTCGTTAGAAAATATGTAGGCTTCTTCACAACGCATCAATGAAGATTTCAGAAAATTAGCCCTAGAAGTTAAAATCGATTCCACAGGAATATCTGGTGCAACAAGCACCAATCTTCCTAGTTTAAATACATTACCAATTTTAGAAGAAGGTTTATGAATAAGTGCGTCAGGGTCAAATACATCAGAGAGAATACGAATCGTCTGAGTTGCTACTTCACAACCTAAGCTATGAGCAATAAATGATACTTTTATTCTACTGTTTTCCCTATTTTTATTATTGGGATATTTATCTAATATTTCGTTTTGTAAATCTTGGAAAAATGTTACTAAATCTACTACACCATAATTACTAGCCCGAAAGCGATCGCGAGGGTAAGATGTCACACGAAGGATGATTAGTGCTAAAATTATACCGGTCAACAATACGAAGAAAACGATGACAAATATTAGCCACGGATAAGGATTTTTGACAAATAGACTGAAAATTGCACCAAACAACCAAGCAAAAAAAACCAATAATAATCCATTCGGGATGATGCGTAAAGAATCTGTTGCTTTTGCTATGTGTGTTATCCAAACTCCAAGCCCAGATGCAAGGAGAATAATTAACAGAGATTTGAAAATAAAATTCGATGCAGTATTTGTCCAGAGTGTTAATATAATAGCTATTAAACTAAATACAAGGGAAGTAATTAATATTCCCACAATTAAACTTGGTAGTGATTCTAAGGAATTTCCAGTTTGAACTAAAGGACTTTCAGTAGGCCAGCGATAGCCAATAAATACACAATTGCGATTGTCAGGTGTAAGTCCTGAATCTTGTGAATTGGCATATTTGCAGGCTTTATTATAGCGGTTTTTAGCATCTTCTTCAGAATTAGCATAGCCATGTATATGGAAGACTAATTCCGGTTGATCGCTACTAGTGAGATACTCAGCAATTTTCTTTATATCTACACTATCATTATGCTGTTGAGGTTCAGGTGGATCTTCAACATTAATAGTTGCAGTACTTTTTACATAATAGCCAGGTACTTTAGAATAACTACCTTTTTCAAGAACCTCAATGGTATATGCTGATTCTGGATTTGACATATATTTGAATATTTTATTATGAAAACGAAAACAGTTATTTAGTGAGCATTAGCAGCTAGAAATTGCTTAAATATTACATTAAGTCGAATTAATTATAAAAATAAAATTTAAAAAAGTTAATTTATCTGGATAAAAAATATTTTTGAAATCGTATTTTTCCTTAGAGTATTGCTGGATTGGTAAAATTAATTGATAAAATTTCTTGGCAGATGAGGAAAATATTATAGAGATATACCCTAATAGTAAAGGGAGATATAGGACTCCAATTTTATTTATGAAAACATCCTGAGACTGAAAAGCCCGTTTGATCGCGGTTTGATCTGAAATCTCATTCAAAAATCAGATATGAGTCCTATATATAGGATGAGCAAGCCTAATTTTCATGCAATGAGTCAGAAAGAGTTACATGATTACGTTCTTGCTCATCGGGAAGATCAGGAAGCCTTCTACGCTTATGTGGATAAGCTACATGTTGAAGGTAATTGGATTGAACCACCGTTACAGTCATAACAGGATTTAGAAAATTATCATAAGTTCATTGAGCGTATTCGCAGCAGTTCTGAGCCAGGAGAAGGAGCAGTTTAACGCTGCATTCATTGCATTTACAGCAGCTTTTGGGCTATCCTCAGTTTGGCCGATCGCGATCGCGGATTCCTCTGAATTTCCTCTTCTAATGCAATAATCGGCTTCTTTGTCAAGACTTTTAACAAAGGTGAATTTCTTAAACCATGCTTCACCGGGCGGTCTTCCAAACTGTGAAAACTGATTATTGCAATTCTGCCACCAGGGACAAGGGCATTTGGTGCTTTATCCAAAAAGGTTTCTAGGGATTTTAACTCATCATTGACGACAATTCGCAGAGCTTGAAAAACACGGGTAGCGGGGTGAATTCTCCCATAACGGTATTTCGGGGGAACTGAAGAAGCGATCGCTTCAGCCAATTCAACAGTCGTATGCAACGGCCGCCGTTCAACAATGCGACGAGCAATGCGCCGCGATAATCTTTCCTCACCGTACTTAAAGAAAATATCTGCTAAATCCGCTTCATCCCAATTATTAATCACATCAGCAGCAGTTAGCGATCGCCCTCGATCCATTCGCATATCCAAATTCGCAGCTTGGCGAAAGCTGAAACCCCTTTCTGCTTGATCTAAATGGTAAGAACTCACTCCCAAATCGGCTAAAATACCATCGAAAGTGTTGGGGGGAAACTCGTAGTCAGCAAAATTGCTATAAATAAATTGTATGCGAGCCTCCTTCGGAGGAGCTTCGCTAACGCCATATTCAGCTAAATTCTTCTTTGCGGCTGCTAAAGCCTCTTCATCTTGGTCAACTGCCGTTACCCGCACATCCGCAGCAGACTGTAAGATCAGGCGACTGTGACCACCACCGCCTACCGTCACATCTAAATAATGCCCACCCGGACGCACCGCCAAACCCTCAATTACCTGCCCACCTAAAACTGGCACATGAAAAAATTCCTGCGCCTCAACTCCCTGAAATCGAGCTTCCATATAATAATTGAAGAAGTGCAACAAAATTAAACATCAAGTAAAATCCCTCCTCTGTCACCCCTTCTCCAACATACCCCTGTATGAGCAATACATCTAGACGCCCCAAAGGCAGTTTTCCTGAGAGTATTGCTCCTGCAAGCTTGATTTTGGCTTGGCAGACTAGATAAATCGGGTCTGGTTGGCATTTTGGCGGTTCAATTCAAAATTTTGGCTTTGGCACGCTACACGAACACAACGGGAGAACACGAAATCTATGACCAGACTAGAAACCCGCACTGAACCGATGGTGCTAAACATGGGGCCACACCACCCCTCAATGCACGGGGTTCTGCGGCTAATCATGACTCTGGATGGCGAGGATGTCGTTGACTGTGAACCAGTTATCGGCTATTTGCACCGGGGAATGGAAAAAATTGCTGAGAACCGCACTAATGTAATGTACGTTCCTTACGTCAGTCGCTGGGACTACGCTGCGGGAATGTTCAACGAAGCCGTCACTGTTAACGCCCCAGAAAAGCTTGCAGGTGTCGCTGTCCCCAAACGTGCTAGTTACATCCGCGTCATCATGCTGGAGTTGAACCGCATCGCTAACCACTTACTGTGGTTTGGCCCCTTCCTCGCTGACGTAGGCGCTCAAACTCCCTTCTTTTACCAGTTCCGGGAACGGGAGATGATTTATGATTTGTGGGAAGCCGCTACAGGCTATCGGATGGTAAATAATAATTACTTCCGCGTTGGTGGAGTAGCAGCCGATTTGCCCTATGGTTGGGTAGATAAGTGTCTGGAATTCTGCGACTACTTAATACCCAAAGTTGATGAGTACGAACGCTTAGTAACCGATAACCCCATCTTCCGGCGACGTGTTGAGGGTCTTGGCACTATCACCCGTGAAGAAGCAATTAACTGGGGACTTTCTGGCCCAATGTTACGCGCATCTGGCGTGCAATGGGATTTGCGGAAAGTTGATCATTACGAATGCTACGACGATTTTGACTGGGATGTGCAGTGGGAAACTGCCGGTGATTGCTTTGCCCGTTACGTGGTGCGGATGCGGGAAATGCGCGAATCTGTGAAGATTCTTCGCCAAGCAATTAAAGGACTTCCTGGCGGTCCTTACGAAAATCTGGAAGCCAAGCGTTTAGCAGCAGGTAAAAAATCCGAGTGGGACGCATTTGATTATCAATTCATCGGCAAAAAAGTTTCCCCCACTTTCAAGATACCCAAGGGTGAAATCTACGCTCGTGTAGAAAGTGGCAAAGGTGAATTGGGAATTTATTTGGTTGGCGATGATAACGTCTTCCCTGCACGTTGGAAGATTCGCGCAGCAGATTTCAACAACCTCCAGATTGTCCCACATTTACTGCGGGGCATGAAGGTTGCAGATATTGTGGTGATTCTCGGCAGTGTTGACGTAATTATGGGGTCTGTGGATAGGTAGATAATATCTATCTAAGTACTTTTTTAGAGCAGTTGTATACAGTGCAACTGCTCTATTTTTTTAGCATTGGTAAAACTGCCGATTATAGCGTTTCTGTGTTGAGTTAAATAAAGACCAAACAAGAACAGCCCCTTAAGAAAGCTACGTGGGGAGTAAACTTCCATTCCTCTCTTTTTTAGAAGAGAGGAATGGAAGTGAGGTTTTCCAGATTTCGTGAAAAGTCAGACCACTCGTAGGGGCACAGCATTGCTGTGCCCCTACCATCTGTTGCATCCAAACGAGAACTGCTATATATCAAGTCTAGTACCGCACCCTTGACTAATGAATCACGCCTACTCTGGCTGGAAAAATTTTTTACTCATATAACATAAATGATCTCTTTTTAAACGTTTTGAGTAATGCCCCGGATATTTGACAACATTGATTTACAACTGCTACCGATTTTGCGAGAAACTCTTAAAGTCTCTTATCGGGCAGATTTTTGCGTTGGCTACTTCAACCTCAGAGGTTGGCGAAAAATTGATGATTTAATCGAACAATATGTTGGTAGTGAAAATGCTTGTTGCCGTTTGCTAATAGGGATGCAAAGTTTGCCGAGTGATGAAGTTCATGCGGCATTTACTCTTAGTAGTGGTGATGGACGGATTGATAACAGTGCCATCGTGCGGTTGAAAAAACGCATGGCGGCGGAATTTCGTAAGCAGTTAGCTATCGGTGCGCCGACTAATCAGGATGAAGCGGGGTTGCGGCGGTTAAGTCATCAGCTAAAAACTCAGAAACTAATTATTAAACTATTTCTGGGCCATCCCCTGCACGCCAAATTATATCTTGTACATCGCCATGACTTTAATACTCCAACAGTGGGATTCTTGGGTAGTAGCAATTTAACCCTTCCAGGACTGGTGAAACAAGGGGAGCTAAATGTTGATATTTTAGATCATGATGCTTGCAATAAGCTGCAAAAGTGGTTTAGCGATCGCTGGCAAGATTACGGTTGTGTAGATATTTCCCAAGAATTGGCAGAAATTATCGATCAAAGCTGGGCAAGAGTTGAGTTAATCCCACCTTACTACATCTACCTGAAGATAGCTTACCACTTATCCCATGAAGCGATCGCTGGACTTTCAGAATTTCGTATCCCCCGCGAATTTAATAACTTATTTGATTTCCAAAAAGCCGCCGTGCAGCTAGCAGCACGTCATGTAACTAGGCGTGGTGGCGTGTTAGTGGGTGATGTGGTCGGTTTGGGCAAAACCCTAGTTGGAACCGCCCTTGCCAAAATATTACAAGAAGATTGTTTTTTAGAAACACTGATTATTTGCCCAAAGAACTTAGTGTCAATGTGGCAAGAATATGTAAATAACTATCGGCTACTTGCCGAAGTTATGCCAATTAGTCAAGTACAAAATAAATTACCAAAACTCCGGCGTTACCGAGTTGTGTTGATTGATGAAAGTCATAACTTACGTAACCGTGAAGGCAAACGTTATCGAGCAATTACAGAATATATTGCAGCTAACGAAAGTAAATGTATTTTATTATCAGCTACTCCTTACAATAAAAGTTATCTTGACCTTTCCGCCCAACTCCGGCTATTTGTGCCAGAAGACGAAGATTTGGGATTAAGACCAGAAGCTTTAATTAATGAACTTGGTGGCAGTTCTGTAGGAGAATTAGAGTTTATTAGAAAGCATCAATGTTCAGTACGTTCTTTAGCTGCCTTTGAGAAAAGCGAACATCCTGATGACTGGCGAGAATTGATGAAGCGTTACATGGTGAGACGCACTCGCTCTTTTATTAAAGATAATTATGCCCACACAGATGAAACAGGGCGGAAATATTTAGAATTTTCTGATGGCAGACATTCTTACTTTCCCCAGCGCCTACCTCGTAGTCTCAAGTTTCCTCTAGAAGATTCTAACACTGACTTTTATTCTCGCCTTTACTCTGAATTAGTAGTAGAAGTAATTAATCAACTTAATTTACCTCGTTATGGATTAGGAAATTACGTTATTGCTAAACACAAAGAACCGCCTACAGACACCGAACAACGCTTTATTAATAGTTTATTTCGTGGCGGTAGGAGGTTAATGGGTTTTTCTCGCACTAATTTGTTTAAACGTTTAGAAAGTAGTGGTATTGCTTTTATCCAATCAATTGAACGCCACATTTTACGGAACTTCATTTATTTATATGCCCTAGAGCAGGGGCTTGATATTCCGATTGGAACTCAAGAGGCTGAGTTATTAGATACAAGTAATAATGATGAAGATGCCGATTCTGTGGCAGCAGCTTTGTTTGATACAGAAACAGAAGATGATTCTACTGCTTCACTGCAAGTAGAGAGAGAAGTAACTCCTTTTTCTAATGAAGAAGAGAAGGTATCTAAAACAGAAAAAGTCTTTCGTCAAAGAGCAGAGTCAATTTACCAAGAATATACAACTCGATATCAACGACGATTTAAGTGGTTGCGTTCTACACTTTTTGACATTAAAAAACTGAAACGGGATTTATTAGAAGATGCCAAAGCACTTATTAATGTCCTGCAAGAGTGTGGCGAGTGGAATTCTCAAAAGGATGAAAAACTTGCTGCTTTAATTAAACTGTTAACAATAACTCACCCTAAAGATAAAGTACTAATTTTCACGCAGTTTGCCGATACAGTCCGCTATCTTGCAGACAATTTACAGTCAAGTCATATTATTAATGTGGCAGGGGTAACGGGTCAATCTCAAGACCCTACAGTAATCACAGGAAGATTTAGCCCTGTGAGTAATGGAAAACGGGAGCAAATTTCATCATCAAATGAGTTGCGGGTTTTAATCGCCACAGATGTTTTGAGTGAAGGTCATAATTTGCAAGACTGTGCAATTATCGTCAATTGGGATTTACCTTGGGCAATTATTCGCTTAATTCAACGCGCTGGACGAGTAGACCGCATTGGACAAAATGCTGACCAAATTCTCTGTTATTCTTTTTTACCAGCCGAGGGAGTAGAACGGATTATTAATTTACGGGGACGACTCCGCAAACGACTGCAAGAAAATGCTGAAGTGGTGGGAACTGATGAAGCATTTTTTGAAGATGATGATGCACGAGTAATTCTTGACCTTTACAACGAAAAATCTGGAGTTTTAGATGGTGAAGAAGATACAGAAGTTGACTTGACTTCAGAAGCGTTTCAAATTTGGAAAAAAGCCACTGATGGTAATCCGGGCTTGAAAAAAACGATTGAGGAAATGCAAAATGTAGTTTATTCTACCCGCGCCCATACTCCGCAACCTGTGCAACCGGATGGAGTATTGCTTTATATGAAAACCACTGAGGGAAATGATTCTTTAATTTATGTTGACCGCGATGGAAATAGCGTTACTCAATCACAATTAGCGGTTCTTCGAGTGGCGGCGTGTGAAGAATCCACCCCAGCGATACCCAGAGACAAACAGCATCACGAATTAGTTAAAAAGGGTGCTGAATTGATTGCTGAAGAAGAGAAAAATGCAGGCGGTCAATTGGGACGACCATCAGGTGCAAGGTTCCGCACTTATGAACGACTGAAGAGTTATGTTCAACAGATGAAAGGAACACTATTTGTTAGCGAAGAACTTTTAAAAGCAATTGATGAGATTTACCGTTATCCTTTGCGACAATCAGCCATTGATACTCTTAATCGCCAACTAAGAAGCGGCATTAATAATCAGCAGTTGGCTGAATTAGTAGTGGCGCTACGGATGGATGACCGTTTGTGTATTGTAACAGAAGAACTGGAGAAGCGAGAACCTGAAATTATTTGTTCTTTGGGTTTATTTGAGGAGTAGCGGTATGTGTAAGGTGTGTTATGGCGTAGCGTAGCGCAACGCACCCTAAAATACTTAACATTAAATTAGCAAAACCCAACAAGGGCTTGATAATGTTGGGTTTCGTTCCTCAACTCAACCTAGGCCTTGCGTAAAATACTGAAATCAGAAAGCAAAAGCTTGTTTTGCTTGTGGAAAACACCAAAATTAGAAAGTAAAAGCTTGTTTTGAAGAAGCAAAAGCTTGTTTTGCATGTGGAAAACACCAAAATTAGAAACTAAAAGCTTGTTTTGAAGAAGTAAAAGCTTGTTTTGCATGTGGAAAACACCAAAATTAGAAACTAAAAGCTTGTTTTGAAGAAGCAAAAGCTTGTTTTGAAAAAGCATTTCAGTATTTTGAGAAAAAAATTAGGCATTTTGATAAAGAAATCAGCAAATATACTTGACAATTAAAAATCACAGATGCACAGAACTAAGTCGGCGTTTAGATAACTCAGGTAATATCCCTGAACCTACTTTGATATAAAGGATTTATAAAGTATAAAAAGCATGGTTAAAATTTAACTCGTATAAAGAGGCTTTTTTAAAGTCTGTCAGCGCAGACTTAATTTTTAGAGTCACAGATTTATTTTCTGAGTGGCAAATTTACTATGCTCTTTTTTTATTCCTCAAGTATGGTAAATTATGTCGCTTAATTTTCAACGAACACGCGATTTACTTTATAACTTCCAATTTAGTATTTTATTTATAGAAGAATTAGGTTGGTCTAAACCTACAAGACAAAAACCTGTAACCTTAAAGATTGAAAATAAGACATATCAATACCAGAAAATTGCTGAACTTTCAGGTGTTGCAATCTTTGAAATCACTGCAACAGATGGGAAAATACCAGAGGCTAAAGTTAGAGTTACTATTCATCAAGAAATAACTAAACTAATAAATGAAAATCTCCTAATTTTTATTACCGAAGAACGCACACGTAGTCTTTGGTATTGGGTTAAACGAGAAGGAAGTAAAAGCTACGTCCGTGACCATTTATATGTGAAAGGTCAACCAGGAGACTTATTTTTAAGCAAGCTTGGTTCTTTAGTTATTGATATTACTGAATTAGAACATGGGGAACCGACGGTTGTCGAAATTGCCTATAAGTTACAACGCGGGTTTGATGTTGAGCCAGTAACTAAGAAATTTTACAAAGAATTTCAAGAGCAACACCAGAAGTTTTTGCTGTTTGTTAAAGGAATTGATAATGAGACAGATAGACGTTGGTATACATCGGTAATTCTGAATCGCCTGATGTTTGTTTATTTTCTCCAACGTAAGGGTTTTATTGATAACAAAGATTTAAACTATCTGCAAAATAAACTTGAACAAAGCCAGCAAAAAGGTGAAAATTATTTTTATGCTAAATTTCTCAAGGCTTTATTTTTTGAAAGCTTTGCAAAACCTGAGTTTGAACGCGATTTATCTGTACAGGAATTGGTAGGAAAGGTTAAATACCTTAATGGTGGGCTATTTCTCAAGCATCATATTGAAGATAAATATGATATTTCTATAGTTGATAAGGCGTTTGAGCAAGTTTTAGATTTGTTTGGGCGTTATTCTTGGAATCTGGATGATACGCCGGAAGGTAAAGACGATGAAATAAATCCTGATGTTTTGGGTTATATTTTTGAGAAATATATTAATCAAAAAGCTTTTGGGGCGTATTATACTAGACCGCAGATTACAGAATATCTTTGTGATAGAACTATCCACAAGTTAATTGTAGACCGCGTAAATGATGCGCTATCTGATAATGATAAGCGGTTTGAGGATATTAACGAACTTCTTATCAAGCTGGATGCAAATGTTTGTCGTCTACTAATGGAAGATATTCTTCCTAATTTATCAATTCTTGACCCCGCTTGCGGTTCCGGTGCTTTTCTTGTCGCGGCGATGAAGACGCTCATCCAAGTTTATAGTGCAGTGTTTGGGACAATTAAATTGATGAGTGATGGTACTCTCAAAAAGAACCTTGAAGATATAGAAAATTCTCATCCATCACTACCTTATTTTATCAAAAAGCGTATTGTTTCTGATAACCTTTATGGTATAGACATCATGGAGGAAGCAACAGAAATTGCTAAACTGCGCCTTTTCTTAGCTTTGGTTTCTTCAGCTTACGATGTTGAAGAGTTAGAACCATTGCCTAATATTGATTTTAATATTATGGCGGGTAATTCCTTAATTGGTTTAATTCGGGTAGATGAAACAGCTTTTGATGCAGTCGGAAATTCTCTACAAGGAAATCTATTACAGTCTTTAGCCGCAGATAATTATAAAAAAATTCTCGAAGAAAAGAATAAATCTCTTGACTTGTACAAAAAACACGCTTTTTTACCTAAAGCATTACCCGATACAGATACACCTCAAGATACTCGATTGATACACCTCCGCAAAAATATTGAACAACTCAACAAAAAATCGCAAGAAAAGTTAAATGTTTTGCTATTGGATGAGTTTAGTAAACGCTTGGGTATCAAATATGAGGAAGTTCAGTTAACTGGAAAATCACATAAGCGGGTTTTGAAGGTTGAGGATATTGCAGCTTTGAAACCGTTTCACTGGGGTTATCATTTTGACAAGGTTTTAGAACGCGGCGGTTTTGATGCAATTATCACTAATCCACCGTGGGAAATATTTAAGCCACAAGCTAAGGAGTTCTTTGCACAACATAATGAACTTGTGACGAAGAACAAAATGGATATCAAAGATTTTGAGAAAGAACAAAGTAAACTTTTACAAAATCCAATAATTGCAAGTACTTGGTTAGACTATCAAAGTCAATATCCTTATGTCAGCGCTTATTATCGTTCATCAGAACAGTATAAAAATCAGATTTCTGTAGTAAATGGTAAAAAAGCAGGTACAGATATTAATCTCTATAAGCTATTTACAGAACAATGTTTTAATCTTTTACGTTCAGGCGGTGAGTGCGGAATTGTAATTCCTAGTGGGATTTACACAGATTTAGGGACTAAGCAATTACGGGAAATGTTGTTTAGTCAAACTAAAGTTACTGGTTTATTCTGTCTTGAGAATCGTAAGGAAGTCTTTGAAGGTGTTCATCGCAGTTTTAAAATAGTTGTTCTTACTTTTGCAAAAGGTAGTACAACAACAGAATTTCCATCAGCTTTTATGCGTCATGATGTGCAGGAACTTCAAAGGTTTCCTAGTGATGATAGCTTACAGATTAATATTGATATGGTGCGTCAACTCTCACCAGATTCTTTATCTGTGATGGAGTTTAAAAATAAGGTAGATATCCACATAGCTGAAAAAATGCTTAAGTTCCCCTTACTAGGTGAAAAGATTGAGGGGAAATGGAATTTACGGTTAACTCGTGAATTTGACATGACAAATGACAGTCATCTCTATTTTAAAGAGCAAAAACCAGAGATGCTATCATTATATGAAGGTAAAGTGTTTCACCAATTTACTCATAAATGGAGTGAGCCTAAGTATTGGCTTAATGAAACTGAAGCAGCTGAACAGTTATTATCGCCACGTCATAAATATATAGATAGAATTAGTAAAGAATTTTTTAGTAGATTACCTGGTAGTGTACAAGTAGCTCTTGATTATAAATCTTATAGACTAGCTTTTCGTGATGTGGCTGCTAGCACTAATGAGCGTTCTATGATTATGACTATATTGCCAAAAAATGTTTTTTGTCCACATACAGTTTCTCTTGAGCAAGTCTATGATGTTCGTGTAGAAGACGGAAAAATTAATCCTAATTACCAACTAATCAGCAATGCTGAAAAATTTTATATTTGTACAATAATGAATTCGTTTATTATAGATGCCTATTTAAGACGAAGTATTACTAATCATCTTTCATTCTTTTTTGTATATGCAACACCCGTCCCACGTTTAACAAAAAACGATCGCAACTTCAACGACATTGTACAACGCGCTGCCAAACTCATCTGCACCACACCAGAATTTGACGAACTCGCGCAAGAAGTCGGTCTAGGTTCCCATCAACAAGGCGTTACCGACGAAACAGAACGCGCCAAACTCCGCGCCGAACTCGATGGAATGGTAGCACACCTTTACGGCTTAACTGAAGATGAATTTAGCTACATCCTCACGACATTTCCGATTGTTAATGCGATCGTTAAAGAAGCAGCATTAGAAGCTTACCGTACCTTTGCCCCAATGTTTGGAAAATCAAAAAAGTTAGCATTAATTTAGTAAGGTAAGAGTGATAAACTCAAATTGATATCTACTGCACCTTGAAATTTGCAGTAAAACAAACAAGATAAAGCAATGGAACATGAAATCGTAAAAACCATTGCCGCTTTTTTGAATACTAATGGCGCAAGCATAAAGGTTTTTAACCATGTTAGCTGATTGGTATAGCGGTTCCCATTCAGATGCGGTACAACATTATATCCCCAAGTGTAGGGGCACGGCACTGCCGTGCCCCTACGGGTGTAACTTACGTAAACGAGAACCGCTATAGGACGGGTAAAGGCTGATATTGAATTAAAGCCAATCCAGTTTTGTCATCAAGATTTTCTCTGCAATTTGCAGATTTGCGCCAACTTGGTTGTACCAATTTTGATATTTAGAGGACTATGAGGATTGCTAATAGCACATCACTGTTAAGGGCATAATTATTAGGTCGCCATCAGATATGGAAATGATGCAAACAGAAGCACAAATAGCAACAGATCGTAACATTCTGGATTAAGCTACTGTGTATTCAAATCGCATACAGTGAAGTAGCAAAGATCCTCGCTAGCACTGATTTTTCTAATAAGGAGAAATAACTGTGAAATTTGGTTACACGCTCATCTGGGTAGACGATGTAGTTAAAACCGTTGAGTTTTACGAAAAAGCTTTTGGTTTAGTTCGTCGCACTCTCCTGGATAAGGGGCAATCTATCTGGGCTGAAATCGAAACCGGAAACACCACACTAGCTTTCTCCTCCAGTAGCGAGGCACATAAATTATTTCCTGGCGGCTTCCATCCCAACGACGCCACACAACCACCGACATTAATCCAGATATCATTTATCACTCCTGATGTTGGCAGCGCTTATATGAGAGCAATAGGCGCAGGCGCAAAAACACTAGATGCCCCTAAAACTCAGCCTGGGGGACACACTATTGCTCGTGTCCGCGATCCTAATGGCGTGCTTGTGTCGTTGGTGAGTGGCTAGGTAACAAATTTCCTTGGACGCGATTAATTGGGCTGACGTTGACGTAGCCCGTCGTAGACATCGCGATCGCTTGGGCGAAAATCAATACTTAAGAAACCATTTATAAAATAAATCAAAAGTTAGGGTGTGTTACGGCTTTAGCCTAACGCACCGTGTTATGTAGCGCTGTGTTAGGCGCTTTAATTATATTGAAATATGCGCTGAAATATGGGGAGAATTGCTGCATAAATTCTTTACCAACGTCCGATAAGTTAACACAGGTTCCCATCAGGGATACCTGATTTCATTTTTCCATTCTGGAATAGCCAATAGGCTTTACTATCAACAGGACTTTCATCATGACACAAGAAATAATTCGTGAAGCACCTGCTTCTGAAACCTTAGAAGGTCAACAGGCAAACGCATTCTTCTACGCCTCTGCGCCTAATGATCCTATTCTCAATGTCAATAACATTCAAGGCAACATTCTAGGTGGGTTCAATAAAGATTACCAGGCCCTCTTGTTCCTTGAAATTGAAAATCCAAATGCCTTCAAGCAGTGGCTTGAGTTACAGATCGACTTCATTGCTACCGCCTCAGAAGTGATAGCCTTCAATCGCGTATTTAAGTCGAGCAAAGAACGACGAGGCCGCGAAGGCGCTGTTAAGGCAACCTGGGTCAATATCGCTTTCTCCTTTGAAGGGCTGAAGAAACTAACCAATGATGCCGATGCATTTACGGATACATCCTTTAAAGCTGGGCTAGCAGCACGCGCTATTGATTTGAACGACCCAGTGGACAAGGATGGCAAGCCTATTGGCTGGGTTGTGGGTGGGCCGGATAATGGCAAAGTTGATGTAGTTTTCATTATTGCCAGCGACGAACGCGCGGACTTGCTAGCAGAAGTCTCGCGCATCTTAGAAAGCATTGTGGCATTTAGAGACGATCAAGGCAAACTTAAGAGCAGCGGAGCCAGAATTACCTTCTTGGAAGAGGGAGCCAACTTACCCGCACCCCTGTCTGGACATGAACATTTCGGCAACAAGGATGGAATATCACAACCTGGTATTCGTGGCAGAGTTTCTGATAATCCTAAAGACCTTCTTACTCCTCGGCAGAATTCAAAGAAGCCAAACCAGGGCAAACCAGGACAGGATGTTCTGTGGCCAGGAGAGTTTGTTTTTGGCTATGAGGGTCAAAACAATGAGGCTAAAACGTTGGAAGATAGCAAAGGTGAGGTTGTGTCGGCAGGACTAAGACTACACTGGGCGAATGATGGCTCTTATCTTGTATTCCGCCGATTGCGTCAAGATGTGTATAAGTTCCACAAGTTTTTAAACGATACTGCTGCCTACCTGAATACCGACCCTCCAAAGGTGAGCGCAAAGCTGATTGGTCGCTGGCCTAGTGGCGCTCCCACTGTCCGCACGCCCGAAAAAGATGCCCCGTGTTTGGGTGATAATGACGATGCCAATAATGATTTTGAATTTAACGGTGATGATTCACGCAAGAATCATTTCTTCAAAAACGATGTAGTTCCGCCTTCTGATGATGCAACGGGTCTGCGTTGCCCGTTTATTGCCCATACCCGCAAGACTTATCCACGTAATGACAAAACACCAGGAGGTGGAGGTCCTGGGCCAGAAGAGATTGACCGCAGTGAAGTGACCACTCAAACACACCGCTTGCTCCGTCGCGGCATTCCTTATGGCCCGGTGTCTCCTTCAACGCCGAACAATCCGCTACCAGACCCGAACTTTGTTGATCGTGGTCTGCACTTTTTGGCTTATCAGACCTCAATTGAAGACCAGTTTGAGTTTGTAACCAAGTTATGGGTTAACAATCCAGACTTCAGTGAACCGGCGGCTACCAATCACAAGGTTGACGGTAAACTACCCCTTGGTCACGATCCAATTATTGGTCAAAGTGAAAATAACAAACCAAATGGCGATCGCACACGCGAGTTCTTTATCCACCTTGAGGATGACCAAGGTCAACCTCTAACTAAGAAGTTGACTGCACCTGAAGACTGGGTGATTCCTACTGGTGGCGGCTACTTCTTTGCACCGTCGATTTCTGCTTTGAAGGATGTATTGACAAAGTAAGGATTTGATGTATGTAGTAGATACTAAACCATTTTGTGGCGTTGCATTGGTGGGCGATCGCATGAAACTGCAAACTTCTCAAGTTTTGTCTGTCAATGAATGCCAGCGCTCATAGCACAGTGGTCGATATTATGGGGTTTGTAGACCGTTAGGGAAATTATGAATTATGAATTTTGTTTTGCATCATTCATAATTCATTTATTTTCTCTACACCCTAATTTAAAACCTCAAATTTTATGGATTCAAATCCAGCATTGTGTGCAGCGATCGCAAATCACATTACCACTAGTCCCCAGCAACGAATTACTTTTGCCCAATTCATGGAGATGGTATTATACCACCCTGAACATGGCTACTATTCCAGCGATGCTGTCAAAATTGGCTTTCAAGGTGGTGATTTTTTCACTTCTCCCAACCTCTGCACTGACTTTGGTGAGTTACTAGCAGAACAATTTTTCCAAATGTGGGAGATTTTAGGAAAACCTGTACCCTTTTCTCTGGTAGAAATGGGAGCAGGTCAAGGACTGCTAGCATTGCATATCCTCAAATATCATCAGCTACGCTACCCAGATTTTTTTACTGCACTGGAATACATCATTGTTGAAAAGTCCCCAACTTTAAGACAAGAACAGCAGCAACGCTTGCAAGATTTGCCCGTGCGTTGGTGCAATTTAGAGGATATACCATCTGAGGCGATCGCAGGCTGCTTTTTTTCTAACGAGTTAGTAGATGCGTTTCCAGTGCATCAATTCATCCTAGAAACGGGAGAACTCCGAGAAATTTATGTGACAACAGACAAGAATGAGAAAGAAACCAATGCCCCATACCCATCATTTGTAGAAGTCACAGGAGAACTTTCAACGCCCCAACTGGCTGAATATTTGGATTTAGTGGAAATCAACTTTACCCAAAGTGCATACCCAGATGATTACCGCAGTGAAATTAATTTAGCTGCTCTAGACTGGTTGAGTATAGTAGCAGACCGCTTGCAGCGCGGCTATGTGTTAACAATTGATTATGGCTACCCCGCCAGTCGTTACTATAATCCCAGGCGATCGCAAGGAACCCTACAGTGTTATTACCATCACCGTTTCCATGACAACCCCTATATTAATATTGGGCGACAAGATATCACTGCCCATGTTGACTTTACGGCTTTGGAACGCTGGGGTAAGCGGTGTAGCTTAGAGAAAGTTGGTTTTATCCAGCAGGGATTATTTTTAATGGCGTTGGGGTTAGGCGATCGGCTTAGCCGCGTCTTTGACGAACGCATTGCTGCCCTTTCTGATCAACAGCAACCCCTTTTACAGTTACTACAGCGCCGGGACGCACTACACCAACTTATAGATCCCACAGGACTGGGCGGCTTTGGAGTCTTAGTTCAGAGCAAAGGTCTAGACAAGACAGAAATTTCTCAACCACTAAAAGGATTGACGCTGCCTGAGTAAATGTAAAGAAAGAAAAGTTAAAACTCTATTTAAGAATGCACTAGCAGTCTGATTTAGACTAGCATAACAGTGATTACTGTAAACTTAAACACACTACCAAAGTAATAATTATGTCCACTCATGACCTGCTAATGCTAGCAACACTACTTACCCCTGGTATTTTGCTTTCAGTGATAATTATGGTGACTTTTGCGGCTGGTGGTTGATTGCCAGAGTTAGAGAATAGTGCGTGGGGAGTAGGGAAACTGGGATTTGGGATTGTATCTTAAGTCTCAAGTAACTACTTTCCAAATAATTTGAATTAAACAATGCAAACGCGATGTCCACGATGGGCTGTGAAGCTGTATTAAAGGAACGTGAAAAATGAAGGTGGCATTTCTGGGAACTGGACTGATGGGACTACCAATGGCTCAAAGGTTATTAGCCGCAGATATACAGCTAGTTGCCTACAATCGCACCCCAGAAAAATTAGCACCGCTACAAGCAGCTGGGGCTGAAATTGTCACACATCCCCGCCACGCCATTCGTGCTGCTGAGTGTGTAATCCTCATGCTTACTAATGCCCCGGCCATTTATAATGTGTTGCTTTCAGATACTGCTTGGCAAACTCTGGAAGGGCGCACTATCATCCAAATGGGAACAATTACTCCCACAGAAAGCCAGGAAATTAGAGATGCAGTTGTTTCAGGTGGTGGTGAATATTTAGAAGCACCCGTATTAGGAAGTATCCCGGAAGCGAAAGCTGGCAAGTTGAGTGTTATGGTAGGTGCTGAACCAGAACAATATCAACGCCACTTGAAGTTACTCCAAAATTTTGGGACAGAACCTTTACTTATAGGCCCTGTGGGAACTGCTGCGGCGCTCAAATTGGCACTAAATCAACTAATAGCTTCCCTAACAACTAGCTTTGCTCTGAGTCTAGCTTTTGTCCAGCGTCAGGGTGTCGATGTCGATGTGTTTATGCAAATATTGCGCGACAGTTCACTCTACGCACCTACCTTTGACAAAAAGCTACAACGGATGTTGGATGGCAATTATGCTGATCCGAATTTCCCCACAAAACACTTGCTCAAAGATACAGAATTGTTTATCTCTGAAGCGAAATCTCAAAGTTTGGATCTCAGCAGTATTAAAGGTGTACGGCAAATCTTGCAAACAGCCGTGAAAATGTCATTTGCTGATGATGATTACTCATCACTATTTTCTGTAATTAAGGAATGGGGAGAAGCGATCGGGGAATAAATTTTTGTAGGGTAGCACAGCTAACTGTGTTACCCTAATCCGTGGTTTATATACAGCAAGGGACTGGGGACTAGGGACTGGGGACTGGGTGAAAAGCCTTTTTGTATCTAAGTTTTATCATGTGTTAATGTCCTAACCACCTTAGCTATTGCTATACTTAAAAAAGTTGTAAGTTGAGACACATTGAGAGAAGTTTCTACCTACACCCCAGTTTCCCTGATACAGCATTTTGCATTTAAATGAAGTACATCCTTACCCCCCTTAATCCCCCCGATGTATTGGGGGGAAATTCCTAATCTAGTTCCCTCCCCTTTCTAAGGGGAGGGTTAGGGAGGGGTATTTTTGTACTTCATTAACTTGCAATCTGCTGTATACACTTTGAAAATGCTGAATTAAAAGATTTTAACTAAATCGTTAATAAGGATATTACTGCCCATTAGTAGTAGTTGATGGAGGAAATGGTAGAGACTCAGGCTGAGGCTGAGGTGACGGTTGAGGATTGAGAAATGCCTGCCAAGTCTTAATTTGCTCCTGCGCTGCACTGTAAGCAGCACTACCACGGGGAATCGATTTGGCAATCTCAATGCCTTTGGCAATATCAGACTGACCTTGAGAGCGTGCTATTTCTAACAATTGCTGACTCCACTGGTCAATAGCGAGATTTGCATCCATCCGTAAGATGCTATTATTTGAAACCCGATCTGCCAACCGCATTGCTTCAACCAAGGCTTCTGGCGTGCCAGTCGCACCCACTTCCTGAGCTTTTTTCCAATTTTCTCTGGTGCGGATTTGCCCTTCCCAGTCATTTATCGCAGCTTGTGCTTCCCTAGAAAGCGCCCTTCCCGACGAGGCAATTTGTTGAGCGGCGCTAATGGCGGCAGTGAGATTTCCACTCTGAGCTAGTTCTTGTGCTTGATCCAAGTAGGGTTGGTCTTGAATTCGCTGAATCTTTCCTACCCAAGTACGAATTTTTTTCTGTGCTTCTGGATATAATGCACGACCTCTACGAATTTCGCTGGCTTGGGCGATCGCTGCTTGCAAGGAGTTGATATCGTCAAATACTGCTATTTGGTCGGCCCGTTCTAAGTAAGGTTGGTCTTCAATTGTCTCAACTTCGGCACTCCAGCGACCGATCTCTTGTCTAGCTTCTGTGGCGCGGGGGTTACTAGAAGGGATCAGCTGCACTTGGGCGATCGCTGCTGTTAAATTAGGGACTGTTCCCTGGCTAGCTAATATTCTCGCTTTGTCTAGATGGGCAACATCTTCAATTTCCAACTGCCAACGAGCAATCAGTTGCTGTGCTTCGTTGTACACTGGTCTGGAAGGATCAATTTGTTGTGCTTGGGCGATCGCAGCCTCTAAACCAGAAACATTACCGATCCAAGCACTTCTTTTCGCGTCAGCCAAGGCAATAAAGTCATCTGTTTCGCCCTGGAGTTTCGCACTCTCTGGAATTTGTCTAGCAATATTCAGTGCTTCATCCGCATCCCGCTTGTCTAGTTTTGCCTGTGCCAACTCCAGCATTTTGCGTCCAAATGTCGGAATCGCTTCCTGAGCTTTTTGGTAAAGGTAACTTTCCTGCCCAATCGACTCAGCTATCTTGATCGCTTCTAGTAAATTATCAACTACTTTACTAGAAGCTAAGTTTTCAGCTTTTCCTAACTTATCGCCATCTTCCCGCGCTGTGGCGATCAGGCGATTCAATTGGTCGTATTTAGTAGTTGCCCAGTACTGATTGTCTACGCGCAGCATTTTGGCGGACAGCATGAATGCCGATTGCCAGCGTTGTTCCCGGACTTCGGCGATCGCACCGTTGTATGTGGCTTCTGCTTTTGACCAAATTGACTGCCATTTGCCAATTTGCTGATCGACTAATTTATAAGCTGGTACATCTTCGGGTATTTTCTCAGCTGTAGCGATCGCTTCCTCTAAATTCCCTGTTTGGAAACTTTGATCAGCTAGCTTCAAAATATCCCGCGACCATTCTTGAATGAAATGATCAATTTCTCCATGCAACGGGTGATTTTGTGGTAGTTGCTTCACCAGAGCGATCGCTTGCACTAGGTCATTCACTGTCTGTTTAGAAGCCGCCAACTGAGCGCAGTGTATCCGCACAGAAGCACTAGCTAGGGGCCAAAAAATCGATGGGCAATTAGGGGCAGCTGGCAACTTCAGCAGCATTGCCATTGCCAAGAATCCGACACCCCCGGTAATTAACATTAGCAGTACTGGCCACCACACCCAGCTTTTCATCCACCGTGGCCATTTCCCAGGACTTTTACTGAGTTGGGCAGTTTTTCGCCGCTTCACTGACTTGGAGCTAGAATCAGTCGCTGCGACATCAAATGGTTGAGTTTCACCGAATTGTTCTGTTCGGGATAATCTTGTGTTTTGATCTGGCTCTCTTGCTTTGCCTGTTGACCAACTGTCTGGAATATCCCGCTCTGTCATCTCTCACACCAAAATAATTGAATAGCGCTCTGTTTTAGGTCGATAATTCCATTCTTGCCATAGTAACTTTCTCGTGATTAAAAAGCTACTTTTTGATTATCTCTCTCCACAGACTACCATTAACAACCTGGAAAATTAGTGCTGTTTTATACTTTATCCCGAAACAGTAGATTCAGCTTGCAAATCGGCAATTAGTTGAGCTAACTGCTCACTACTTGCCTGGTAAACGTTGCCGCAAAAGTCGCAAGTTGCTTCAGCACCATTATCTTTAATAATCATATCTTGCAGTTCAGCTTCTCCCAAAATTTTAAGTGCCCCCAAAACGCGATCAAAAGAACAACCACAGTGGAAGCGCAGCATTTGTCTTTCAGGAAAGATTGCCAGCCCCATGTCTCCTAGCAGGTCGGTGAAGATTTCAGTCAAAGTCTTCCCAGCTTGCAACAATGGCGTAAATCCTGCTAGACTAGCTACCCGTGATTCCAAGGTTTTTACTAAGGCTTCGTCTCTGGCGGCTTTGGGTAACACTTGTAGCAGTAATCCTCCAGCAGCCGTTACTCCACTTGCTCCCACGAAGACACCTAAAACTAAAGCTGAAGGTGTTTGTTCAGAATTCACCAGATAATGAGCCACATCATCGCCAATTTCGCCAGAAACTAGTTCTACAGTACTAGAGTAAGGATAACCATAACCGATATCCCGCACAACGTAGAGGTAGCCGCCACCCACCGCACCACCAACGTCTAGCTTACCTTTGGCATTAGGAGGTAATTCCACAGATGGATTTCCCACATACCCGCGTACTGTTCCATCTAAACGTGCATCTACCAATATGCCACCCAAAGGTCCATCGCCCTTCACCCGAACATTCACCCTCGACCCAGTTCGCTTCATGCTAGAAGCCATCAACAAGCCCGCCGCCATAGTCCGACCCAGTGCTGCCGTTGCCACATAAGAAAGCTTGTGGCGTCCCCGTGCTTCTTCTGTTAAACGTGTGGTAATCACACCTACGGCACGAATCCCACCTTCGGCTGCTGTTGCACGAATTAACTGATCCGCCATGAAAAACCTTACATTTCTTAACAGTTCACTTTTTCTATTCTAAGTTCTCTGCTGGTAGAAAAGTGACACCATAATAACTAGTGATTGTATTTGCAATATTAGAAATAGCGATGTCTCACCTTTAGGTAATCCTATAAAAATGCTGGGTAATTTTCAACAAAGCCAACTGCGGATAGAAATAGAAGCACCAACAGATGCAATTCGTGACAGTCTGCTGCATCCGGTGCAACTAGAAAAATGGCTCTTAGGGCAACGCTTTGCGCCAGGAATGCCAGAAAAACTGCTTCCCGGATTCCAGTTTACTACCTGGACTGGGCCAGTCTCGATTCATCATCAAGTAGACGTTGTAAAATCCAACTGTCTCCGTTTGCTACTGAGTGGAGGCATTGACGGGTTTCACGAATGGTACTGGGGAGAAGGTTGGGTACAATCCCGCTTGGAAGGAATTTCCATTTTGCCCTTGAATTTGGGTCAAACCCTGAGTTTGTTAAGCTTGCGTCAGTTTTTGGCAACTCAAGGACGTTGAATTGACTGGACGTGAAGGGATTGGGCATAGGGTATTAGGCATTGCTTGTTCTTTGCGTCCTTGTGCCCTCAATCCTCAATCTCCAGTTTTCTCATTGGGTACAATCCCGTTTAAAAATAATTTCAATTTTACCTTTGAATTTGGGTCAAACCCTGAGTTTGTTAAGCTTGTGTCAGTTTTTGGCAACTCAAAAACGTTGAATCGATTCAACGTGGAAACAAAGAGGATTTTCCTTGTCTGTGTCTCTATGCCTATTCTCAATCAGCCTACAAATCTGTCAACAGCCTTGCTTTTCTCAAAATAAATGTCAGAACAGTCTCTTCTTTAGAAATAATGTCGGCTGTAACTTCCATACCAGGTTGAATGGCATAAGATTGATTGCCCTTAATCAGATAATATCTATCGGGCTGAATTGTGATCTCGTAGTAAGGTGCAGCAGGAATATTACTGTTCGATTGAGATATAATCGCATCGGCAGTAATACCTCTAACAGCACCATTGAGTATGCCATAATCGGGGTACGGATAGGCAGAAAGCCGCATTTGGACTTTCCCTTGAGTACATTTTGTAACTTGTACAACTTTACATACTTTTACCTTGGTAATATCAGAAGCGGCAACACGGGCTTTGATCACCAGAGGGGCACTACTAGGGGCAATTTGAGCGATCACATCCCCAGCCTTCACAACTTGCCCAGTATTTCTTAATTCCAGTCTCAGAATAGTACCTGCCTCTGAGGTTCTAATTACAGTTTTTTGCAGTTCCGTAAAAACTCGTTTAAGTTCTTGTTGAGCGTTGCTAGTTTGGTTTTGGATTTCTATTTGACGCCTGATGATTTCTTGTCTGTCTTTGTTCAATGCCGCCAGTGTAGATTTACCCTTTGTCGATTCTTGGGCAATGCGTTCTTGGGCGATCGCCACAGTCGCATCACTGGGATTGAGTCCAATTTTGCTACGTTCCAATCTAGCAAGTGCAGCTTTAAAAGCTTGTTCTTTTTCTCTAATTTCGGCATCAGGGATCGCTCCAGTGTTAGCTAGCCCCTTATATCGGTTCAGTTGATCCCTAGCTAACGTCACAGAGGCTTCTGCTTCGTCCACTTCTGTCTGACTTGTAATTCCCCTGTCTCGATAGTCTCGTTGGTTGCGACTCAAGTCTGCTTTTGCGGATGTGATCGCCTGTTCCATTGCATTGGACTCAGCAGTGACTTGAGTTTCTAAGGCTTTTAGTTGTCCATTGATCTGCGATCGCTGTAACTGATTTTGTTGGATATTTCCGAGTATTTCGTCTTTTCTACTTTCTAATTGGAAGTTGTCGATCACTGCGATCGCATCTCCCTTTTTTACAACCTGATTTTCCTTCACCTTGATGCTTCTGATTGTTCCCTCAGCTGATGCTTGCACTAACCGTATTTCTCCCGTTGGGCGGACGGTAGCATCAGCTTTCACTATTATGTTGTATTTAAAGACACTAGCAAGGCTGAAGGCAGCGCCAATACTTCCAATTAAAAATATCCCTCCTAACCTTGTCCATATGCTGATTGGCGGAAGATATTCGTCGTTTTCGACTAGGCGAATAAAGTCTGGTTGGGGGTCAATAAACATAGATGCTAAAAAACATTTTGGTTGTGTTAATAATCTAGCAAAAAAATCTACCTAGCCTTAGCGTGACGACGAAAATTTAGGGAAATCCAAAAAATAAAAGCTTTCTTCCGTTTTAATCATATTTTTGGCAAAATTCCTATAATTTTGGCGTTTTAGCGCTGGAGGCGGAAAGCAACGGCTTTTACTTTTATTACTGATAAGTGCCTTACTTGGATATAGTTAGTATGTAAATACAAGGTTTCTATACAGTTAAGTCTAAATAATAATTAGCGCATTTAGTTAGAACACCAAATCTTTATAAATTTCTCTAAAAATTTATCATTTCTTTATTTATTTCTGAACAAGGTATACTAGACAAAGCTTTAAAAAAGCTTTATTCCAATTAATCAATAATTAAGCAAACTGAAGCGTATTTATATTAAAAGAAATTATATCTATTCAAATTAGCTGTGTATAGAATAATTTTATAAAAAGTGCTTTTACATAAAAATACTTATTCAAAGGTGCATAATCCCAGTTTTTTAATCTTATGATTTTATTTAAGTATAATTTGTATAAAATAATTTTTTATCTACTTTACTAAATCTTTAATTTGGGCATTTTCGTGGTTCTCTAAGTACTAATACGTAATAAATGTAACTTATGTTGTTTATGAAAAGATTAAGTTTTTAAAGCGCTATATTATGAACATACATATGATATTTACGTTATCTACATCTGCGATTTTTTGAGAGATAATTAAAAGCTTTTTTGAATTATCTACTTATGTATCAAAATATCTCTGTAGTATATTTCTGAAGAGGTGTAATAGATGTTTATTACAAAATTAGTCGCTTGACCTTTTGAGCAAGAGTCGTATAAGATACTTTTAACGACATCGAAACAGTAACTAAATATACTTTTTCCGTTTATATTTGTTACTTTTAAGTGACGTTAATCCCAACAATCAAGCGAGAAGTTAAGATTATGGAAAGCATGTTGTTCACTACATTAACCGCCCAAGAAGAAGCAAGTTTGTCTGGTGGTAATTGGAAGAAGAAGAAGCCCGTTCCTGCTAAACCTGCCACCCCTGCCACCCCTGCTAAACCCACCACCACCATAGGTCCTATTACTATTACCTTTGCACCCATCGTTACACAAGTCGCCATTAATACTAACACTGGTGCCGTAAAGGGCGACCTCACCCAAGTAGCTGCGAACCAAATCACATTTAAACCGTAGAAGGGAAAGAATAAACGTAAAGACACGATTAATCGCGTTTTTACTGAGGTAAAGTGTCTTAAAGAAACTAACCTGTTTTATCAGGAAAGTTTCCTTTTTGGCAAACCATTAGCTTTGTTGCTAATCGCAGTTATTTTAGTATTACGTTTATTCTTACCAGATCATTTTGTAGAACAAAGTTAACAAAGTCTATCAACAGTTGCCTAATAGCAACTGTTGATGCTCTTTGTTAAAGATACTGCTCACCTTAAGTAGTCAAGTAGAGAAACAAATACTACTTCTTGAGAAGTTGACAATTTCCATGTTTAATCACTCTTAGTACAGTAAAATCTTAAACACTTTCATATTTAAGGTTTTGCCTATTTTGCTTTTTTCCAGGGTTTCTATCAATATTAGCAGCTGAGGTTAATTATAATTATGAAAAGTATTCAAATCTCCCCAATGTTTATGTCCCTGACTAAAACTGAAGAAGTAAGCCTGTGTGGTGGTAAAGCTTCAATAGTTTCTAAGCGGGTTTCTCATAATCATAATGTTATTAAAGTTAAGAAAGCAACTGGGAAACCAGGAGTAAAGAAACAAACAGTTCAATCAACATTAAATACAAAAGTTGTGAAAACTACTAATAAAGTAGAAATTCCAAAGGAAATATCATTTGACTCCATATCCTCCCTACTAAATTTTGATTGGTTTTGATTAGTAGTGATAGCAAAACCAAACTACTGGTCAAATTTTAACCACGCAGGGACGAAACCCTGCTATTTTTTTTTGAGTTTTTTCACGATGTTATTGGGTACTGGAGTATAAAATGAAATACCAAGTTGTTACACAACATAGTGAAGAAGATTGTGGAGCTGCTTGTCTTGCTTCCGTTGCCAAACATTATCGGCGTAACTTTACACTAAATCGCATCCGGGAAGCAGTAGGCACCGGGCAACTTGGAACAACATTATTGGGATTGAGGCGGGGAGCCGAGGCACTTGGTTTTAATGCGCGTTCGGTTAGGGCATCAAAAGAAATATTAGACCGAATGAACCAAGCACCACTGCCAGCAATCATTCACTGGAAAGGCTACCACTGGGTTGTTTTGTATGGTCAGAAAGGCAAAAAATATATAATTGCCGACCCAGCCTATAACATCCGTTATGTCTCTAGAAAAGAATTAACGGAGGCTTGGTCAGATCAAGTGATGCTTTTACTAGAGCCAGATTCGGTTCGCTTTTATGCTCAACCAGATGATAAAGTCAAGGGTCTTTGGCGCTTTATGCAGCGTGCATTGCCTTATGGAGGCATAATATTCGAGGCTTTTCTCTGCTCTATAGTTATCGGTCTGCTTTCATTAACGTCTCCTTTCCTGCTTCAAATTCTAACGGATGATGTACTAGTTCGAGGTGATACCAAGCTTCTTGGTGGTGTGATTATTGCGGTTATAGTAATGAATTTGGTGTCAAGTAGTCTGCAACTAGTTCAATCTAACCTGATTGCCCATTTTGCCCAACGGATTGAGTTAGGACTAGTTCTAGAATTTGCTAGAAAAATTCTGCGGTTACCTCTGGCTTACTATGAATCACGTCGCAGTGGCGAGATTGTTAGCAGATTGCAAGATATTGAACAAATTAATCAGCTAATTTCTCAAACAGTTATCAGTCTGCCTACCCAATTGTTTATCGGAACGATTTCTTTGGGTTTCATGGTGTTCTATAGCTGGAAACTCACCTTGCTTGCCTTCGTTATTGCAATTGTCATGAGTTCATCTACGGTTGTATTTCTACCCACACTTCAACAAAAAATCAGAAGTATATTGGTGTTAGACGCAGAAAACCAGGGCATTCTTGTTGAAAGCTTTAAAGGGGCGCTGACACTCAAAACTACTACTGCTGCTCCTCAATTTTGGGAAGAATTTCAGAATAGATTTGGTCGGCTAGCAAACAAAACATTTAGCACAATTCAAATTGGAATTATTAACAATATCTTTTCTGGGTTAGTTTATGCTATTGGCAGCGTTAGTTTAATTGGTTTCGGCAGCATCCTAGTTATTAGTAAGGAACTCAGCATTGGTCAACTGCTGGCATTCAACGGGATGAATGGGAATTTTTTGGCATTCATCGGTGCTGTGCTTGGATTTATAGATGAATTCATGCGTGCCAAAACTGCCACCCAACGCTTAACAGAAGTTATCGATTCCACATCTGAAATTCAAAGTGATACTGACAAACCCTTTGCTAAAATTCCTAGTGATGCAAATATTATTTGCACAAATCTAAACTTTCACTACGCCGGCAGGCTAGATCTACTGGAAGATTTTTCCCTGATCATTCCTGGCGGTAAAGTTGTTGCCCTCATTGGTACATCCGGCTGTGGAAAAAGTTCTCTTGCTAAACTGATTGCCGGATTATATACACCTAATTCTGGCAACATTCGCATTGGGATTTATAATCTGGAAGATTTAGCCCTTGATTGTTTGCGGCAACAAGTTGTTCTCGTTCCTCAAGATGCTCATTTTTGGAGTCGCTCAATTATTGAAAACTTCCGCTTAGGTTCTCCTCACCTCACCTTCGAGCAAATTGTCGCCGCTTGCCAAATTGCTGAGGCAGACGATTTTATTAGTAAACTACCTGAAAAATATCAAACTGTATTAGGTGAATTTGGGTCAAATATTTCTGGGGGACAACGGCAAAGACTGGCTTTAGCAAGAGCGATCGTTAACGATCCACCAATCCTGATTTTAGATGAATCAACTGCTGGACTCGATCCAGTTAGTGAAGCTCAAGTTTTAGATCAACTGTTGTTGCAGCGCCAAGGTAAAACCACGATCTTGATTAGCCACCGTCCTAGAGTAATCAACCGTGCTAATTGGATCGTGGTATTAAATCAAGGGAAGTTACAAATTCAGGGGACTGTGGAAGATTTGCGATCGCAACCCGGTGACCATTTATATTTTCTCAACCCTTAAATTATTTTTAATCTTCGGCAGATATCATTTGCTCAACTGTTAATTCTAACTTTGGAAAAATTTGAGACTAAATGCGATTAGTAGCAAAAAACTCTACTGGTTCATATAGTTCTTCAATCAATATTGACCAATTCGTAGCGGATATCAGTGCCATCATCATATTTCAGGTATACTTCAAAGGTTAGTTTTGGGGTGGTTATAGTCATTGCTTCCCTTTGCAAATTTTTACCTTGGCTTTACCACCAACACCGAACAATTAGCCTCTTCCACAACTTGACTGCTAACAGAACCTTGGACAATTCGCTTCATCCCAATCAACCCACGACTGCCAATTATAATCAAGTCAGTTTTGTGAATATTAGCAAGGCGAATAATCTCTTCGGCAGGATCACCAGTTACCAGTTCTAACTCACAAATGACTGATAACTTTTCTTGATACGATTGCAATTGTTTTTCAATATGAAGATAAGAAAATGTTGGGGACTCTGGCTGAGGACGATCAGCGGGTAGTTCCATCTCTGACTCTGGCGTGGGAAACACATGACACAGAATAACCTTGACATCTTTTGACAACGCCAAATTATCTAAAGTCTGAATTACTCGTTCTGCAATTTCCGAACCGTCCAGAGCTACCAAAATATTCTTTAGCACCGCTCTCGTCTCCTAAAAAGTAGACCCCTTACATAAGTATCTAGCAAAACTTGTTGCCAGCTACACTAAATTAATTTCCCATCTTCCTACTTAGTTTATATATTCAAGGCTGCGTCATAGGTCGGTTTAACCCACTTTGACGTTGGTGCATTGTAGCAATAAGGGGATGCTAACTCTCCTCTGAACTGTTCACTGACTTACTATCCAGGTAACTCCTTCCTTAACAAGCCACTGGATTAGGTGGGCAATGCCCAACTTGTAGACGCCCGCCAAAAGGCTTAAAGCAAGGTAGCAAGTGGCGTGCGTAGACGCGTAGCGGTAAGCTAGCGCAGGCACAGGGGTTTCCCCATGAGCGACTGCCGTTAGCGTTAGCGAGGAACGAGCGTCACTCGGAGGGCTTGTCGTCAGACATTGCTGTCCAAACTTTTATTTGGAACCTATCGAGTAACTTTTGCCAACAGGATTAGGAAAAAATTAACCACTCCAAATCATTATTCTTGCTGAATTCGGCGTCGGACTGAATCAGCATGGGAAGGTAAGCCCTCTGCCGTTGCTAGCACATCAATGGCACTAGCCACATTTTGCAGCGCGGCTTGGGAGTATTGAATAATACTGGAGTGTTTCAGGAAAGTTTCAACCCCTAATGCTGAGGCATAGCGAGCAGCGCCAGAAGTTGGCAAGGTGTGGTTAGGGCCTGCCAAATAGTCTCCTACAGCTTCTGGTGTGGAGTAACCTAAAAAGATTGCCCCAGCGTGACGAATCTGTGGTAGTAGTGCCCAAGGGTCTTTAACTTCTAATTCTAGATGTTCGGGGGCAAATTCATTTGAGAGTTCTGCTGCTGCTTGGAGCGATTCCACAAGAACAATCAACCCATAATGAGCGATCGCTTTTTCTGTGTCTATTCGCCGTGGGTGATCTACTAGCTGTCTTTCCAAGGCTAATTGCACGTTTTTCGCCAAAGCCGCATCTGTTGTCAGCAAAATTGCTGCCGCCATTGGATCGTGTTCGGCTTGGGCTAGCAAGTCAGCAGCTACATGCACCGGATTTGCAGTTTCATCGGCAATTACCAGCACTTCGCTAGGACCTGCCAAAGAATCAATGCCAACGGTGCCATAGACAAGTTTTTTCGCTAGGGTGACATAAATGTTGCCAGGACCAGTAATCACATCCACTTTCGGAATTGTTTCTGTGCCGTATGCTAAAGCAGCGATCGCTTGTGCGCCCCCAATGCGATAAATTTCTTGCACTCCTGCTTCTTGGGCAGCTACTAAGACTGCTGGGTTAATTGCACCCCCTGAGCCTGGTGGTGTCACCATCACTACATGAGGTACAGCAGCAACATGAGCCGGAATTGCATTCATCAGCACTGTACTGGGATAGGAGGCACGGCCACCAGGCACATACAACCCCGCCCGATCTACGGGGGTGTAGCGTTTGCCCAACACTATTTCATCGTCGCCAAAATGTACCCAGCTTTTGGGTACTCGCTGACGATGAAACGCTTCAATTTGGCGGTAAGCTAGCCGAATTGCATCAAGCAACTCCTTTGACACCTGCTGATAGGCTGCATCTAGTTCTGAGCCTGTAACTCGGAGTTCTTCTGCTTTCAGGGTTTGTTTGTCGAATTCGGCTGTGTAATGCAATACAGCTTTGTCGCCTTGGCGCTTCACTGCTTGCAAAACTTCCCGCACCGTTGCTTCTTTGTGAAGCACCTGTTCGTCATGGGTGCGATCGCAGATCCGTTGTAGTTCTGCTCTGACGTCTGCCTGCTGAGTAATGATTCGCAGCATGGAGTAAGGACAATGCCAAAATTATAATATTGCCACCTGAGATTTAGTATTGCTCTTGACCACTGGGGTGTGCAAGCTGACTCTAATTCTCTTCTCTAGCTTAACCTGGATTTTTTTGATACTCTCAAGGCTGCCAGCACTTGGTTTGCTTGAGAAGGCGATTTAATTGCTCAATCCGACAAACCTTGGCAGGCTTGCGGCAGGAAGCAGGCGTGCCATTTCCCGTTACCTTTATGCCCTTTCCCTCACTCCTTGCGGGGTGCAGGTGGCGTGTTTGCACATCTAAGCCTCGGATTTACAGGGGGTAGGTTCTGAGTATAATTTTTACTTATTTTCCTAACTTTTTAGTAGTTAACGTGTGTACAGACACCATATGTCGGTTCTATACTTGGAAATTCCTGGAATTTAGCTCTTTACAATTCTTTGCCTCCAACAATACATCCGCTTTATGGACAGATTATTATATTCATTGGCAATGACATTGCTTAACCAGGTTGTGGTGAGTTAGGGTGACTATTTAATTTTATGTACCTTATCTTAACGCATTTCCTAAATTGACGACACACTGAATTGGGGACTGGGGAGATGAGGAAGCAGGGAAACAAGAACTATTGATCATTCATCCATGCCCCATGCCCAATACCATAATTTTTTAGGAAATTATAACATTGGCAATTTGGATGCTATATTAGTAAATCTAGTAGTATGTGTACATAAATAATAGTATTTTTGGAATTGACTGTGGCGAATACAAAGTCTGCTCTCAAGCGTGCCGAAATCGCAGAACGTAACCGACTGCGTAATAAAGCTTACAAATCAGCAGTAAAGACACTGATGAAGAAATATTTTAATGCTGTAGCTGCCTATACAGCTAATCCTACCCCAGAATTAAAACAAGAAGCACAGGATGGGTTATCGGAGGCTTACGGTAAAATCGATAAAGCGATCAAACGGGGTGTCCTTCACCCTAACAATGGGGCAAGAAAAAAGTCAAGATTGGCTCACAGACTAAAACCCCTCACACAAATAGTTGAGTAGTCATTGGTCATTTGTCCTTAGTCATTGGTCAAAAAACAAAGAGACAAGTCTGAGCGTCGGCTGACGACAATAGCGCCGCCTGTTCTCTACGAAAGGCGGTGCCAATAAATCCGCGAGCAGATGCCAAAGGCATCCCGAAGGGTACAGAACTTCTCTTACAAATGACGAAGGACAAACAACAAAGGACAAAGAATGCAACTGATAGACACGCACGTTCATCTTAACTTTGATAGTTTCCAGCCAGATTTAGCAACAGTGCGATCGCGGTGGCAAGAAGCAGGTGTAGTGCGTTTAGTACATTCCTGTGTTCACCCGGAGGAGTTTTCTAGTATTCAATCTATAGCCCAACAATTTCCCGAAATCAGCTTTGCCGTAGGATTACATCCTTTAGATGCTGATAAATGGAATAGCGAGACAGCCGAAAAAATCAAAACTTTAGCAAGTTCTGACTCGAATGTGGTAGCAATTGGGGAAATGGGGCTGGATTTTTACAAAGCTGATAACTATGAGCATCAGCTCATGGTGTTTGAGTCGCAGTTAGCGATCGCTTCTGTTCTCAACTTACCAGTGATTATCCACTGCCGCGATGCTGCTGTGGCAACCAAAGAAGTGTTGCAAAAATTTAAAGGAGAAAGAGTGCGGGGTGTCATGCATTGCTGGGGAGGAACGCCAGAAGAAACTCAATGGTTTCTCGATTTAGGCTTATACATCAGCTTTAGCGGGACGGTAACGTTCAAAAACGCCAAAGCGATCCAATCCTCAGCTGCGATGGTGAGTAGTGATCGCCTACTGATTGAAACAGACTGCCCATTTCTGGCCCCAGTTCCCAAACGGGGCGAGAGGCGCAACGAGCCTGCCTACGTGCTTTATGTAGCCGAGCAAGTAGCTAAACTGCGTCAGGAAACGGTAGAGGCGATCGCCCATCAAACCACCCAAAATGCCTGTGAATTATTCGGTCTGTCAATATAAAGTGGGCTTTAATCTCTTTTATTCAGTTGTGCTAAAAAAAATAAAACTCTAGGGGGACAAAAATATGATAATATTATTGCCTCAAAAACATTTTGCTTGCGCCATAATGATAAAGGAAGGAAGCTAAAATTTTAGATCCTAATTTTCCGTGCTGTTATCGGCTTGGCCATGCTCCAAATCTCTACAAGCGGATGCTCTCCACACATGACTAACCGTGCCAACCCAGGTTGAATTAAACTTTTGCACAACATCAGCTTGGTATGTATTGAACATATTCAAAATCGTTAAACAAAATTGCCTTGTGAGTACAATTCAGCAAAATGAAGTGATTCTGATTCAAAGCCGACAAGGTACGGATCATTCCCTCAGTCTTAGGATATCTAGGATATTACTGAGAGTATCAATAGCGGGGTGATTTAAGACACACCGTCTAGAGCTGCGTCAGCAAATTAACGCGCTTTTTGGAGGGAAAATGAAGAAAGTAGATAAAACTCAGGAATATCTCAACTGTATATTCTTCTTAAATCAAGACTATAGTGAGTTTTTGGCGTCTGAGTACCCGATTAGGGTATCCCTTGTGCAAATTGCTCATTCCAGCTTTAATCGCTGCGTTTGCCCACACCTGTAAATAGCAACTGTGTAAGAAGAAGTTCCCAAACTAGCTAAGGACACTGGTTAGCAATGGGAAGCGTCAATCAGCAGTGTCCAAGAGAAAATGTTACCAGGTTGACAAAGGAAGAGGCATGACTAAAGAAACATACATGGAACCCGCTTTTCTGTTGCCCGACTTGATTGAAATCCAGAGGTCAAGCTTTCGCTGGTTTTTGGAAGAAGGGCTGATAGAAGAACTTAACTCCTTTAGTCCTATTACAGATTATACGGGCAAACTAGAACTGCACTTTTTGGGTCATAACTACAAACTCAAGGAGCCAAAGTACAGTGTCGAAGAAGCCAAACGGCGGGACAGTACCTATGCCGTTCAAATGTATGTCCCCACACGCCTGATTAATAAGGAAACCGGGGAAATCAAAGAGCAAGAGGTATTTATTGGGGATTTACCTTTGATGACCGATCGCGGCACGTTTATTATTAACGGAGCCGAGCGGGTAATTGTCAATCAAATCGTGCGATCGCCAGGAGTCTACTACAAATCAGAAATAGACAAAAACGGACGACGCACTTATTCAGCTAGCTTAATTCCCAACCGGGGAGCATGGCTGAAATTTGAAACAGACCGTAACGATTTGGTGTGGGTACGCATTGACAAAACCCGCAAACTCTCAGCCCAGGTACTCCTAAAAGCTTTAGGGTTATCAGACAACGAAATCTTTGACGCCTTACGCCATCCAGAATATTTCCAAAAAACCATCGAAAAAGAAGGGCAATTCTCTGAAGAAGAAGCCCTGATGGAGTTATATCGGAAACTGCGTCCGGGTGAACCACCCACAGTCTTAGGTGGGCAACAGCTCTTAGACTCCCGATTCTTTGACCCGAAACGTTATGACCTTGGTCGTGTCGGACGGTACAAGCTTAACAAGAAACTGCGCCTTTCTGTCCCAGACACAATGCGCGTGTTGACTGCTGGGGATATCTTGGCAGCCGTGGATTACCTGATTAACCTAGAATATGATATTGGTAATATCGACGACATTGACCACTTAGGCAATCGCCGGGTGAGAAGCGTCGGTGAATTGCTGCAAAACCAAGTGCGGGTAGGCTTAAACCGCCTAGAGAGAATTATTCGGGAACGGATGACCGTATCCGATGCAGAAGTACTAACCCCCGCTTCCTTGGTGAACCCCAAACCATTGGTAGCAGCAATTAAAGAATTCTTTGGTTCCAGCCAGCTAAGTCAGTTCATGGATCAAACCAATCCCCTAGCAGAACTGACGCACAAACGCCGTCTGAGTGCCCTTGGTCCTGGTGGTCTAACCCGCGAACGCGCTGGTTTTGCTGTGCGAGATATTCATCCTAGTCACTATGGACGCATTTGCCCCATTGAGACACCAGAAGGCCCCAACGCCGGATTGATTGGCTCCTTAGCAACCCATGCGCGGGTTAACCTGTACGGCTTCTTAGAAACGCCATTTAGACCTGTGGAAAATGGGCGAGTCAGATTTGACCTGCCTCCAGCCTACATGACAGCCGATGAAGAAGACGACCTACGGGTTGCTCCGGGAGACATTCCTGTAGATGAAACCGGGCACATTATTGGGCCGCAAGTGCCAGTCCGCTATCGCCAAGAATTCTCCACCACAACACCAGAACAGGTGGACTATGTAGCAGTATCTCCAGTACAGATTGTGTCGGTAGCGACCAGCATGATTCCCTTCTTGGAGCATGATGACGCTAACCGAGCGCTGATGGGGTCGAACATGCAACGGCAAGCAGTACCCCTACTGAAGCCAGAGCGTCCTCTGGTAGGTACAGGTTTGGAAGCGCAAGGAGCAAGAGACTCTGGGATGGTGGTTGTATCGCGCACTGATGGCGATGTCACCTATGTGGATGCCACAGAAATTCGCGTTCGTCCTAAACCTAGCACCTCAGAAATTAAGTACACCCTTTCTAAATACCAACGCTCAAACCAAGACACCTGTTTAAATCAGAAACCTCTCGTCCGCATTGGTGAACGTGTTGTTGCTGGTCAGGTGCTAGCTGATGGCTCCTCCACCGAAGGTGGTGAATTGGCGCTAGGACAAAATATTGTAGTTGCCTATATGCCTTGGGAAGGCTACAACTACGAAGACGCAATATTAATTTCTGAAAGACTGGTGCAGGATGATGTTTACACCTCAATTCACATTGAAAAATATGAAATTGAAGCTAGACAGACAAAGCTGGGGCCAGAAGAAATCACCAGAGAAATTCCCAACGTCGGCGAAGATGCCTTACGCCAGTTGGATGAACAGGGAATCATTCGCATTGGGGCGTGGGTAGAAGCTGGTGATATCTTGGTAGGAAAAGTCACACCCAAAGGTGAATCTGACCAACCGCCAGAAGAAAAACTGTTGCGGGCGATTTTCGGTGAAAAAGCGCGCGATGTGCGGGACAATTCTCTGCGAGTACCAAATGGTGAAAAAGGTCGCGTAGTTGATGTGCGCTTGTTTACTCGTGAACAAGGCGATGAATTGCCACCAGGAGCCAATATGGTAGTTCGGGTATATGTCGCCCAAAAACGCAAAATCCAAGTTGGTGACAAAATGGCAGGCCGCCACGGTAATAAAGGGATTATTTCTCGGATATTACCAGCGGAAGATATGCCTTATTTGCCCGATGGTTCACCAGTGGACATTGTACTAAACCCCTTGGGTGTACCCAGTCGGATGAACGTTGGACAAGTATTTGAATGCCTCTTAGGTTGGGCAGGTCAGACCTTGGGAGTGCGATTTAAGATTACTCCCTTTGATGAAATGTACGGTGAAGAGTCATCCCGCCGAATCGTGCATGGCAAATTGCAAGAAGCACGAGACGAAACAGGCAAAGACTGGGTATATAACCCAGATAATCCCGGCAAAATCATGGTGTATGACGGTCGTACAGGCGAACCCTTTGACCGAGCAATCACTATCGGTGTGGCTTACATGCTGAAGCTGGTGCATTTGGTGGATGATAAGATCCACGCCCGTTCCACAGGCCCATACTCACTGGTGACTCAGCAACCCTTGGGTGGTAAAGCCCAACAAGGTGGTCAGCGGTTTGGAGAAATGGAAGTGTGGGCATTGGAAGCCTTTGGTGCGGCTTACACCTTACAGGAATTGCTCACAGTTAAATCTGACGATATGCAAGGGCGGAATGAAGCGTTAAATGCGATCGTTAAAGGTAAGGCAATTCCTCGACCTGGAACCCCAGAATCCTTTAAGGTGCTAATGCGCGAGTTGCAATCATTGGGGTTGGACATTGCCGTACACAAAGTAGAAACCCAAGCAGACGGCAGTTCCCTAGATGTGGAAGTCGATTTGATGGCAGACCAATCAGCCCGTCGCACACCTCCTCGACCCACCTATGAATCTCTTTCCCGCGAATCGCTGGATGACGACGAATAACGATTGGGGATTGGTGACTGGGGACTGGTGACTGGGGAAGAAATATTATAAAACAGATATTTCTAGTCTTAGTCACCAATTCCCAATTCCTAATCCCTAATCCCCAGTACCTAATCCCCAGTCCCTAATCCCTAGTTATGAGACCTGCCCAAACTAATCAGTTTGACTACGTAAAAATCGGCTTGGCTTCCCCTGAACGCATTCGGCAGTGGGGCGAAAGAACATTGCCCAATGGTCAGGTAGTCGGTGAAGTTACCAAGCCTGAGACGATTAACTACCGAACTCTCAAGCCAGAGATGGATGGCTTATTTTGTGAGCGGATCTTTGGCCCCGCGAAAGATTGGGAATGCCATTGTGGCAAGTATAAAAGAGTTCGTCACAGAGGTATTGTCTGTGAGCGCTGTGGGGTAGAAGTCACCGAGTCACGGGTGCGTCGCCACCGCATGGGCTATATTAAACTCGCCGCACCAGTAGCTCACGTCTGGTATCTCAAAGGCATTCCTAGCTATATTTCCATCTTATTGGATATGCCTTTGCGGGATGTCGAGCAGATTGTTTATTTCAACTCTTATGTTGTCCTGAGTCCAGGTAATGCCGAAACTTTAACTTACAAACAGCTACTGAGTGAAGACCAGTGGTTGGAAATAGAAGACCAAATTTATAGCGAAGATTCTCAGCTACAGGGTGTAGAAGTAGGTATTGGTGCTGAAGCACTGCTACGTTTGCTTGCCGATATTAATTTAGAGCAAGAAGCCGAAAGCCTACGCGAAGAAATTGGTAACGCCAAGGGACAAAAGAGAGCCAAGCTAATTAAGCGACTGCGGGTGATTGACAACTTCATCGCCACTGGTTCCAAACCAGAGTGGATGGTAATGGCAGTTATTCCCGTGATTCCCCCCGACTTGCGCCCAATGGTGCAACTAGATGGTGGACGGTTTGCTACCAGCGATTTAAATGATTTGTATCGGCGGGTAATTAACCGCAACAATCGTTTGGCACGCTTGCAAGAAATTTTGGCCCCAGAGATTATTGTGCGGAACGAAAAGCGGATGCTGCAAGAAGCAGTGGATGCTTTGATTGACAATGGTCGGCGGGGACGCACTGTGGTAGGGGCAAATAACCGACCCCTGAAATCTTTGTCCGACATTATTGAGGGTAAGCAAGGACGTTTCCGACAAAACTTGTTAGGTAAACGGGTTGACTACTCTGGACGTTCGGTTATTGTGGTCGGGCCAAAGCTGAAAATTCACCAGTGCGGTTTGCCGAGAGAAATGGCAATTGAGCTATTTCAACCATTTGTGATTAACCGCCTTATTCGTAGCGGTATGGTGAATAACATCAAAGCTGCGAAAAAGCTGATATCGCGTAATGACCCCAGTGTTTGGGATGTGCTGGAAGAGGTGATTGAAGGACACCCGGTGATGCTAAATCGGGCACCAACGTTGCACCGTTTGGGTATTCAGTCTTTTGAACCGATTTTGGTAGAAGGTAGAGCGATTCAACTGCATCCTTTGGTGTGTCCGGCATTTAACGCCGACTTTGACGGCGACCAAATGGCGGTACACGTCCCGCTGTCGTTAGAAAGTCAGGCTGAAGCGCGGTTGTTGATGTTGGCTTCTAACAATATTTTGTCACCAGCCACGGGTAAACCCATCATCACGCCTAGCCAAGATATGGTGTTGGGAGCGTATTACTTAACAGCAGAAAATCCCGGTGCGACAAAAGGTGCAGGAAAGTACTTTTCTTCGCTAGAGGATGTGATTATGGCTTTCCAGCAAGAGCAAATTGACTTGCACGCCTATATCTATGTGCGGTTTGACGGTGAAATAGAATCAGACCAACCGGATATAGAACCCGTGAAAGTGACGGAAAACGATGATGGTAGCCGGACATTACTTTATAAGTTCCGCCGAGTCAGACAAGACGCTAAGGGTAATGTACTTTCACAGTATATATACACAACTCCTGGTCGTGTTATTTACAATAATGCTATTCAGGAAGCACTTGCAAGCTAAAAGTGAGGAGTGAAAAGTTAGGAGTTAGGAGTTATTAATTACAAACTCTTAACTCCTAACTCCTAACTATTAATTTGAGGACTAATGACTAAATGACTAACGAAAAAATGATTTTTCGCAATCGGGTGGTTGACAAAGGTCAACTGAGAAATTTAATTTCTTGGGCCTTTACGAATTATGGTACGGCGCGAACCGCAGTGATGGCGGACAAGCTCAAAGATTTGGGATTTCGCTACGCTACCAAAGCAGGGGTTTCCATCAGTGTAGATGACTTGATGGTGCCACCAACTAAGCGATTGCTCTTAGAAGCAGCCGAAGAAGAAATTCGCGCCACTGAAACCCGTTACCAACGGGGAGAAATCACTGAAGTAGAACGCTTTCAAAAGGTAATTGATACCTGGAATGGTACCAGTGAAGCCTTGAAAGATGAAGTAGTCGTCCACTTCAAGAAGACTGATCCCCTGAACTCCGTATACATGATGGCATTTTCCGGGGCACGGGGTAATATCTCCCAAGTCCGGCAATTGGTGGGGATGCGGGGACTGATGGCAGATCCTCAAGGGGAAATTATCGATTTGCCCATCAAAACCAATTTCCGTGAAGGGTTAACTGTGACGGAATACATTATTTCGTCTTACGGTGCCAGAAAAGGATTGGTGGATACTGCCTTGCGGACGGCTGACTCTGGTTATCTCACCCGGCGGTTGGTGGATGTATCCCAGGATGTAATCATTCGGGAATTTGACTGCGGCACCACCAGAGGTCTTACCATTGGACCAATGACAGAAGGTGCCAAAACCTTGATTCCTCTAGCAACCCGCTTGATGGGACGGGTAATTGGCGAAGATGTGGTGCATCCGGTGACAAAAGAAGTGATTGCACTACGCAATTCCCCAATTTCTGAGGACTTGGCGAAGAAAATTGAAAAATCTGGGGTGGGAGATGTTGTGGTGCGGAGTCCCCTAACTTGTGAAGCTGCACGTTCAGTGTGTCAACACTGCTACGGCTGGAGTTTAGCCCACGCCAAAATGGTGGATTTGGGCGAAGCAGTGGGGATTATTGCCGCCCAAAGTATCGGCGAACCTGGTACCCAGTTAACCATGCGGACATTCCACACAGGTGGTGTGTTTACTGGGGAAGTGGCGCAACAAGTTCGTTCTAAAATCGATGGGACTGTCAAGCTTCCCCGCAAACTGAAGACCAGAACATATCGTACCCGCCACGGGGAAGATGCCTTGTATGTTGAGGCTAACGGCATCATGCTTTTGGAGCCAACAAAAGTAGGTGATATTACCCCAGAGAACCAAGAGGTTCATCTTACCCAAGGTTCAACACTATATGTATTTGATGGAAATAAGGTAAAACAAGGTCAGTTGTTGGCAGAGGTTGCCCTTGGTGGACGCACAACTCGGACTAATACAGAAAAAGCAGTTAAAGATGTTGCCTCTGACTTAGCAGGGGAAGTGCAATTTGCCGAAGTTGTTCCAGAACAAAAAACTGACCGTCAAGGTAATACCACAACCACAGCCGCACGCGGTGGTTTGATTTGGATTTTGTCTGGGGAAGTTTACAACTTGCCACCTGGGGCAGAATTGGTAGTGAAAAATGGTGATGCGATCGCCTCTAATGGAGTTTTAGCAGAAACCAAGTTAACCACTTTGCACGGCGGTGTGGTGCGCTTGCCGGAAGCTACCCCAGGTAAAAGTACCAGGGAAATTGAGATTATTACCGCTTCTGTAGTCTTAGACCAGGCAACGGTAACAGTCCAAAGTTCCCAAGGTCGCAATAATTACTTAGTCTCCACTGGCAACAACCAGATATTTAATCTCCGGGCTACACCAGGCACAAAAGTGCAAAATGGTCAAGTGGTAGCTGAGTTAATTGATGACCGCTATCGGACAACCACTGGTGGATTCCTGAAATTTGCGGGTGTAGAAGTCCAGAAAAAAGGCAAAGCCAAGCTGGGTTATGAAGTTGTGCAGGGCGGTACCCTTTTATGGATTCCCGAAGAAAGCCACGAAGTTAATAAAGACATCTCCTTGCTGTTGGTAGAAGACGGTCAGTTTGTGGAAGCTGGCACCGAGGTAGTAAAAGATATTTTCTGCCAAAACAGCGGTGTGGTAGAAGTCACCCAGAAAAACGACATTCTGCGGGAAGTGGTGGTTAAGCCAGGAGAACTGCTAATGGTAGATGATCCAGAAGCAATCATCGGGCGAGATAATACCTTCATCCAACCTGGCGAGGAATTTCAAGGCAGTGTCGCCACAGAATTACGCTATATCCAGTATGTGGAGACACCAGAAGGCCCTGCCCTGTTAAGTCGTCCGGTAGTTGAGTTTGCCGTACCGGATAATCCAGACGTGCCATCAACTACATCGGTAAGTCAAAAAACTGGGCGTTCGATTCAGTTGCGGGCTGTGCAGCGACTACCTTATAAAGATTCGGAACGCGTCAAGTCTGTTGAAGGTGTGGAACTGCTGCGAACCCAGTTAGTGCTGGAAATTGAGCAAGAAGGGGAACAAGACCATAATGCTTCGCCCCTAGCAGCAGATATTGAATTGGTACAGGATACTGAAGATCCAGAAGTTCAGCGCTTACAACTGGTGATTTTAGAGTCCTTGGTAATTCGTCGAGATATTACCGCTGATGCTACCCAAGGTAGCACTGAGACAACACTTGAAGTCCAAGATGGGCTTACCATCGCCCCTGGATCTGTGGTAGCACGAACCCAAATCTTGTGTAAAGAAGGGGGGATAGTGCGGGGTGTGCAAAAAGGAACCGAAAACGTGCGTCGCTGTTTGGTGTTGCGCCACACCGATATGCTCACAACCAATACTAGTACTCAGCCCAAGGTAAAAGTGGGTGACTTGCTAGTAGAAGGTACAGAAGTTGCTGCGGGAGCTTTTGCCCCAGAATCAGGGCAAGTAGTGGATATTAAAAGTGCCGCTGCTGCATCTGGTGGAGAATCAGCTCTGAGTACTAAAAACTACGTTATTACTACCCGCATCGGTCGCCCTTATCGAGTCAGCCCTGGTGCAGTGTTGCAGATAGAAGACGGCGATTTGGTACAACGGGGTGATAACTTGGTGTTGTTGGTGTTTGAACGCGCCAAAACCGGAGATATTATTCAAGGTTTGCCCCGGATTGAGGAACTGCTTGAAGCTCGTAAACCCAAAGAAGCGTGCATTTTATGTCGGCGGGCGGGTGAAGTTAAGGTAGTTTACAGCGATGGTGATGAAGCGATCGCCATCAAGGTCGTAGAATCAAATGGCGTGGTCACTGATTATCCTCTAGGACCAGGACAAAATTTGATTGTGCCAGATGGAGCAACTGTGTTAGCGGGACAACCGTTGACAGATGGTCCATCCAACCCCCACGAAATTTTGGAAATCTTCTTTAGCCTGGGTTCCGAAGACGGAGTTTATGCTTGTGCTAGCTATGCTTTGCAGAAAGTACAGACATTCTTGGTGAATGAAGTGCAAATGGTATATCAGTCTCAGGGGATTGATATTTCTGATAAGCATATTGAAGTGATTGTTCGCCAAATGACCAACAAAGTCCGGATTGATGATGGTGGTGACACCACAATGCTTCCTGGCGAATTGGTGGAACTGCGCCAAGTTGAGCAGGTGAACGAAGCTATGGCAATTACAGGCGGTGCTAGGGCACAGTATACCCCAGTATTGTTAGGTATCACCAAAGCATCGTTGAACACTGACAGCTTTATCTCCGCTGCATCCTTCCAAGAGACAACACGAGTCCTTACCGAAGCAGCCATCGAAGGCAAATCCGACTGGCTGCGTGGATTAAAGGAAAACGTGATTATCGGGCGATTGATTCCGGCAGGTACTGGGTACAATACCTATGATGAACCAGGTGCGATCGATGATTATGCTGCTGAGATTAGTAATGGTGTCTTGGATGAAGTTGATGATCCCCTCGATATGGTCTTAGATGACCGTACTGCTCGCACCTATAATTTAGATTCTCCTACTCTTGGGGAATCTGGTTTTGGTAGCAGACGTGCAGAAAGGTCAATTTTAGATGAGGACGATGAATTAATTGCCGATGAAGTAGCAGACGAGGACGATTTCGAGGAAGAAGAGGAAGACGAGGAAGATGATTTCGACGAGGAGTAGAGACTTGAAATTTTGCGTCTCAATTAAAAGGTAAAAAGTAAAAAGGCAAAAGAAGATTTTCTTTTGCCTTTTGATTTTGCTCTCTAAAAACACATTTTTAGATCCTCAAGATTCTGGTTTTTGGCTTTCTACCTAGTAGTGATTTTTCAAACTAGTTTTGATTGATGGTTTGTAGTCAGGACTTTATACCAATTCACGAAAACCCTGATACAGATAGATTTCTTGTAGGGGCATAGCAATGCCCATGCGTGTCAACTTAACATGAAAGCCTGTCTAGATAGACCTTTCAAAGATTACCTTGTTGTCTTGTTCCCAGTCTCCGACGGGGAATGCTTAATGAGAGGCTCTGCCTCAAGATTAGCAGCAGAGCCGCAATTGAAGAGCATTTCCAGCCTATGGCTCTTAACGAGGTTTTAAAAGAGTTTTCAGCTTAAGTTGACACCAATGGGCAATGCCATGCCCTTACCAACGTATTTATATCATTATTAAAGTGAAATGGTATTAGTCCTTATTTTCTCAGGACTAAAGTCTTGTCTACTGATCAATTTAAACTTGACACAGTAGACATCTCCCAAAGGAACTTTGCAGGTTAGGAGCCAGCAGCGTCAGATCATCTAATTTGGGAAAAAATGTGCTTATTGAAAACTTTTAGAGGAAATATGACAGTTTCCATAGGGAAGTTGCTAAATTATCAAACAAGCAATTCTCTCAAAAGCTATAATTTACATCTGTTGCACCGAGAGATGAACTTGTGGATGTCATATTAGAACGATCGCACGAATTAAAACAAGCCTTAGTTGATTTTGTTCTTGATGCAGAAGGCGAACTGGCACAAGCACTCGAAACCTATGCAGCAGCACAGTTGCGTCGTGGAAGTGGGGATAGTACGCAGCAGGACTTAATCATCGATAGCTTTCTGACAGTAAGGAAAGTCGGTGAGAAGTCACCATTAGAGTTGTTTATCGAAAGCCGTCCAGATTTAGAAGGGAGCGATCGCAATCTGATCAAAAGCTGGCATCATAGTTTTATTGGCTTATTTGCCATTACTAACATCCTACCTGATGGTTTTGAGTTGACGAACTGGTTGACAGATAAACGCTACATCGTCAAGCCAAACAATACCCAAACACTACAGGCAATATCTCGGTTAAAAGTAGGAGAAATCTTACTAACTCGTATTTCTCCCGTTACCGACAGCTACTGGATGTTTTCTGGCCCTTACACAATGATGGGTAAATTGGGTAAACCAAAACTTGCTGTAGCAATTGGTAATTTCAAAGAAAACTATAAAAGTAATCTTTACAGCGATGCTCCAGACTTGCTAGAAGAGGCTTGGGAGTCAGTAGCACAATATCATCAGCAGTTTGTGGACTTTTTTAGCACTGATGAAATCACACTGCCAGGATACCAGCTTAATAAAAAAATAGCTCAATTCCAAGAATTAATCACTGAAAAAAGCTTTGCAGCAGCAGGAATTGATACTTCCAAGTCCTTAGCTGAAGTTGCAGAAGCAGCTGGCATCACAGATGAGGAAATCAAAGCAGCAGCACAAGAATTTGGTGCTGACTCAAACGCAGTTTCTCAGATGTTTAACAGTAAAAGTGGCAATAGCAAAATGGTTATGCCCAAAGTTGATTTACCTGCGGAACTCAAAAAAGCAGAACAGGTAACGGCTCTTTCTGATCCTCGTTGGGGACAAATATTTTTACCAACATATAGTAAAATACAAGCAATTTTATCAGCAGAGGACTGGCAAAGTATTGAAGGATCTGAAAAATTAATTCGGTATTACCTCGAAGATAAAAGTATTAACGCCTTTATCTGGCATCGGTTAGCGCAACAGTATCCAACTCAGTTAGAAAGGGTGTTGCAGAAATATCTACAACGTCCATTTAGCCTTGAAAGTGACTTAGATGCACTTTTACAAGAATTCAACAAACCTATTGAGCCAGAGTTACCAGAAATTGCTAGTGTTCCTATACATTTACACAACTTATTTCAAGAAGCTTTAGGAGAAGTTAATAAATCTAAGTCTAAGAGTAAGGGGCAAAAAAAGCCAACAAAGGGTTTTCAATAAAGTTAACAAATATATCCAACATCTCAGCCTAGTCATTTAGGGTTATATAGTTTCCAAGGCAGAGTCGTTTGTAGGAGGGTACCACCAGCAGTTTTTGGCTGTATGTGTGCGGCGTATTCGCCTTATGATCATCATAGAAAAATCTCATTATTAGCAAAATGTCCGAGCGTAGTTACGCCATTCTAGGAACTGGTGCATTAGGTGGCTTTTATGGTGCCAAACTGCAAAAAGCTGGTTTAGATGTCCACTTTCTGCTAAAGAGTGATTATGAATATGTCAGTAAATCTGGTTTGGTTATTGAGTCAAAAGATGGTGATTTTACTCTGACTCAAGTCAATGCCTACAATGATGTAGAAAAAATGCCACAATGCGATGTGGTGGTGGTAGCACTAAAGACGACACAAAACCATTTATTGCCGCAGATGTTACCGCCACTCGTCAAGGATGATGGGGTAGTGTTGGTATTGCAAAATGGACTGGCGGTGGAAGAAGAAGTTGCCAAAATAGTTGGCAATGTCAGCATTATTGGTGGGTTGTGTTTTCTCTGTTCCAATAAAGTCGAAGCAGGACATATCCGCCACCTCGACTATGGACAAATTACATTAGGGGCATATGCTTCTGGCTATCATCCTATTGGGATTACAGATAAGATGCGGCAAATTGCCGATGACTTCAAGAGTGCTGGTATCTCAATAGAATTAACTGAAGACTTACTACTAGGGCGATGGAAAAAATTGGTGTGGAATATTCCCTATAATGGACTGTCTGTAATTCTCAACGCTAGAACAGATGAATTAATGTCCTATGTCCACACCCGTAAATTAGTTGAACAGTTAATGTATGAAGTTGCAGCAGGTTCCTTTAGTTGCGATCGCATCATTCCTGATAGCTTCATTCAAACAATGCTAGATTACACCGTGAAGATGAAGCCTTATCGTACCAGCATGAAAATTGACTACGACGAAAGACGGCCTTTGGAAGTGGAAGCAATTTTTGGGAACCCATTACGGAAAGCGCATTCTAGGGGTGTGGATTTACCGCAGATTAGTTGTGTATACCAGCAGCTAAAGTTTTTAGATGAGATTAGAAGAGTGGAAGATCGCCAAAACGTTTAATTCCTTCTGCCACTCTGCACTTTGTCCAAAGCCAAGACTCAAGAATTATCGCCGTTGTCATTAAACACAACAGGATAAATTCCAAAGGCACAAAGAAGTGTTTTAATAATGTTCATTATTTCGCATCCAAAAAACCGCTACTAATAAAGTAGTCAAAATAGGTATTCAGTAATTTAGTATCTACTGGAGGACAGATAATCGAACTTTCTGCCAGTGCAGTCTGCGTTGCTTGACAGCTAATTTTCGGTTCTCTAGCTTGTTGATGCTCTGGAGAATTTTGGAGAAAAAAAGGTAAAAGAGGATATAAAGGATTTGATTGCGAGCGAGCTTGGTTATTAAGCTGTGACTGCCAATTTTGATAAGAAATATGCTTAATGGGATAGCCTAAAGAACGAATAAAATCAGTTAGCTGATTCCAAGAAATAGGTTGAGGATTGTTTAAATGGAAAGATTGACCAAGAGCTTCGCGTTGTCTCGATAAATAGACAATGCTTTTGCTGACATAATCAACAGGAGATAAATCTAATATATCAGTTATACTAGCCATGCTTCCCATTTGGATGCAACCTTTAATCATTCGACAAATAACATCATCTGTATACCAAGCACCTGTTTCACTATGACCAGAAATAAAGGGTGGTCTGTAGATAGAAACGGGAATACCTCGCGAACGTGCAATAGTAGCTAATTTTTCTGCAACCCATTTACTTTGAGAATAAGAAAGTTTCATTCCAGAGCTATGAGCAAGTGGGTCTGATTCGCTAACTGTTTTTCCCAAATAAAAAGATGACTCAAAAACAGCAACGGTAGAAATATGATGTACTGGTTTAACTTTACCAAAACTTGCCAATCTAAAAATTTCTTGCGTTCCCAAAACATTGCTAGGCTTTAAAGCCTCGTAGGGATAAACATAATTTAGCCAAGCTGCACTATGATAAATTACATCAATTTGACTAGCAATATGAAGAAAATATTCGGTTGACAAACCCAACCGAAATTTTGATAAATCGCCTAAAACCGGAATAATTCTACTATGAAAAGCATTCTGCCAAATACCATAAGATTTTAAGTTATTTTGCACTTTGATTTGAGCAGAATCATTATCATTAGCACGAACTAAGCAATAAATATCAGCTTGAGTTTGTTGCAGAAGTTGTTGTAGTAAAAAAGCTCCTAAAAATCCTGTTGCTCCTGTGAGGAGAATGGCTGTTGGTTCGGTAATAAATGAGTCATAACTATATTCTGGGTAGATTGCATGGTCTAAAATCACCTCAGCTTCTAAATCTATGGCATCATTAGTTGCAATGCTTTTTGATGTTAATTGTTCAAGCAATACATTTACCAATTGATGAATATTTGACCCTGCCAGCAAAATTTCTATAGGTAAGTTTATATCAAGTTCGGTATCAATCCGGTTTTTCAGGTCTATATTGCTCAGAGAATTTAGACCCATTTCATTTAATGGTTTTTGTAAATTTAGATGTTGGGATTCATCTAACCCCAAAACTTTGACAACTTTTTCTCTAATGTAATTAACTAGAAGTTCTTGGCGTTTTGTTTCGTCAACTGATGCTAATTGTTGAAGTAACTGCAAATTTTTGGTCAATTCAGGTTCTGGTGGGTTTTCTGCTATATTTGCTATTTCTCGTTGCACTAAAAGCCGACGCAAAATTTTACCAGAAGCTGATTTGGGGATTTTATCGACAATTTCCAACCGACGAATTCTTTTATGTGGTGCGACAAGTCCTGCTACAAATTCCATAATTTCCCCAGGAGTAGCTTCGTTTTTGAGGACAACAAAACCCTTGGGAACTTCACCCGTGCTAGGATGGGGACTGGGGATTACACCAGCATCAGCGATCGCTGGATGGGATAACAATACAGCCTCTAGTTCTGCTGGCGCAATTGGATATCCGTTATATTTAATTAACTCTTTAATCCGGTCAACTATGTAAAAATAACCATCTTCATCTACATAAGCTATATCACCAGTGCGAAACCAACCATCGGCATCAATTACTTTTGCAGTCGCTTCAGGGTTATTTAAATACCCTTTCATCACTTGCGGACCGCGAATCCATAGCTCTCCTTGCTCGTGGAAACCCAAGGGTTTCTCTGTTTCAATATCTACAATTTGACATTCAGTATTTCTCATGCAAGGGCCAACAGAACCGGATTTGATTTTTTCACGTTCGTCAGGGTTGATATGCGTTACCGGGCTGGTTTCTGTCAAACCGTAGGCTTGCTTGACGACACAATTTAAACGCTGTTCGCATTCCAAGGTCAGTTCATTACCCAGTGGAGCTGCTCCACTGGTAATTATCTTTAAGCTAGAGAGGTCGTATTTATCTACTATTGGTTGTTTTGCTAAGGCTAAGACTATCGGAGGTACTAAATGAGCGCGAGTAATTTTATACTTTTGTACTAGTCTCAAAAAAGTCTCTAAATCAAATTGCGGCATCACAACTACGGTAGCACCACAATAAAGGCTATAGTTTAAGAAAATTTGCAGTCCGTAGCTATGAAAGAATGGCAGAATGCCAATAATTGTATCTGCTGAACTTATCAACTCGCGGTTTGAAAGTTGGTACACGTTGGCTGCTAGATTATAGTGTGTCAGTTTGACACCTTTAGGCAAACCAGTTGTGCCACTAGAATAGGGCAAAGCAACCACATCTTCTTTTGGATTAATTTGTACTTTTGCTACTGAGTTACAATCTTCTAAAAGTACAGAAAATGGAATTGCACCCGCAGCGTTACCAAACACAAATACTGATTCAACTTTTGACTGACTAGCGGCCTCTAATCCACGTTCTAGCAGTTCTGGTACTGTCAGCAAATATTTAGCACCAGCATCATTTAATTGATATGCAAGTTCGCTAGCTGTATAAGATGGATTTGCCGTGGTGCTAACTCCACCTAAACTAGCGATCGCCCCAAATGCGATGGGATATTCCAGACAGTTAGGACTATAAATAGCAACTACATCCCCCTTAGAAAAACCCCTCGCAGCAAAACCAGCAGCTACTTTGCTAATTGAGTCTGCTAGTTCTCTATAAGTTATTGTTCGATTAGTTAGCCCGTCAATCATCGCTGGTTTGTCAGCGAATTCTATCACTCGTTGCAAGACAATTTCCGTTAAGGGCTGTTCAGGGATAGAGATATTCGGTTCTGTACTGCGAAAAATCATAGGGTTTCCTTAGATAAAAAAAAGTTAGCTTTACTCAGCAGTGTTTTTGCAGGTTTTTACTTTGAGATATTTTTTGTACCTTCTTCAACCCGTCGATCTCACGTTAATTTAATATCCCATTTATCAACACATTTTAAATAAGTAGATAGGCACAATTAAACTAAACTACATAAACTTATATAAAGCACCAGAAACGCTTTGAAGATAAGCTTTAAGCAATTTACATTTCTTAATCTAGTTGTATTTTTTAACGCCCACTTATTTAGAGTGATTAATTGACAAAAGTAATCTTGTCTTAACCTCTCACGAATGGATAAAGACCGAGTATTTATATCTAAAGATCGGTAGATAACAGGTGAACAATCTCACCTACGATTGCCTCTGGACTCTCAAGCTTGACTAGAAATCGATTAAAACCAGCATTCAAAGCCTTATGACTTGAGACTTCCCGTGTATAAGAAGTGATGGCGATCGCAGGCAACTGTCTTAGAGATAGGCAAGAATGCACTCTAATTTGCTCAATTAACCAATTTCCATCATGATCAGGCAACTTCACATTGCACAGCAGAATATCGGGATGAAGCGATTCTACCAAGGCAAGGGCTGCTTCTGCATCGGTTAAAGCCATCACCTCTGCACCAGCTGCTTCTAAAATGAAGATGAGCAAATCTGCAACATCTGGCTCATCCTCTACCAGTAAAATCAGGGTTCCAACAAGGATCTGGAGCGAATTTAACTCAGTTTCTTGATTGATTTTTTGATCGGTTCCCATGCCGTCCTTTTATTGCCTGCTATAGTCTGCTATTTATATTGCAACGCATGGAGCGAAATAAGTATTCACCTTAAATACACAAACTTTGGGTGAAAAGCCTTATCAATATTAGGACTTACGCACACTCTACGAATTCTCGGCGCTCTTGGCGTCTTGGCGGTTCGATAAATTAAGCTTTTTGGTAATTTTTGCGTAAGTCCTAAATATGAAGAAGTTAATTTATGGAGCAACATTAACCGCCTTGTTAGGTAAGCGATCGCCCCAACCAAGTCATCTATGGCCACAGGCTTTAATAACCATTCGTCAAAAGAGTATATACAAAACTTAATCTTATCAATCTAAAATTATAAATAACTGAAGGAAACATTTATCCTAAAATATGACATGCTTGTTTCTAAGTAGTATAATTAATGACGCTACTTACCAGGAACAGATTTGACTAATGTATGTGGTTTACGCTCTACACAATCAATAAAAACAAAAGAATCTATGCCTGAGATAAAGCCTTGGACTACTACCCTAGTAGTCACAATATCTATTATTGCAACTTCAATAGGCGTCTACAATCTTGAATCATTTTTAAACACTGTCTGTTTGATAAATACTATGCCTGCTATCAGTAAACATTGTAAATCGTTACCCTAACTGAGTGTTTTATAACAGATGTGCCTTCGAGCCGCGCCAAGTTGGTAAACAGTAGGACTTTGTGAATGATCTGACTAATATTTTTTGCTAATAGGAGAAAAGCTCTTACCCATTACTTATCAATCATTACCGAGGTGCAGCTTGAGTTGACACTGTTAATACTTGCGGTGGTGTGGCATCCGGTGGATAGAGAAAGTCTACTTCTACTAAGGAGCGATCGCCAGCTTTCATATTTAATAAAACTAACGGTTCTCCTGGTTGACCTCTCTTTTGTACCAAATGTACAAACTCCGTTTGCGGCTGACCAAGGTCATTTTTGTAACGTACCCGAACTGTGCCTCGGAAGAATACTTCACGGGCTGGTGTACTTAAAAAGCGTAACCCTGGTTTTCCCAACTGTTCCTCTTTTAGTGGCGTTTGCATTGACACACTAACAGTTTGAGAACTTTGAGTATTGTTATATAACGGCAACTTTAGATTATATTGAATTCCATAGTTGCCATGAGCGCGATATGCGGTGTCAGGATAACGCACTAGCATGGGTGCACTTTGAATTTGACCAGTTCCTAACGTACCGCCATGCAGGGTACTCAGAGCGTAGGAAAACACTTGACCAGGCTGGGGAATAGTCAGATACCTAGCTTTAGGATTATCTACTAATAAGGCTCTCCATTGTGAACCACCAGCCACTCCAGCAACACGCCCATAAATTCTTGGTTTGTCAGTTTCCTCTAAGGGAGTAGCAGTTTTATCCCGTGGCCCAGCCAAATCACCATTATCTAGTAAATTCTGCCACTCTTCTAAAGTAGGCGATCGCTCACTGCCATCGGGATTCACCCGTGCAAACATGGCTAGGCTAGCTGCATAGACAGTGCCATTACTTTGCAATCGGATCAATGTAGACCGACCATTCACGGGTGGTGTCAGTCCCTGCACAGGAATTGGCAGATTGAGTAACATTCGACTTTGCCCTGATGGAATCTCAATTTGGGCAGGAAAAATCTCTTGTCGCCGTCCCCTTAAAACATCAGACATGACGCGATCGCCTGGCCCCGCAAAAATTGTACCTAAAAGATTTTGGGTAAAGGATGGTAACTGAATAAATGGTGCATCCGGTTGACTCAAATAACTCGCCGCCTGCCAAATATTTATCTTCACTGGTTCAGAACCAGGATTATGCAAAATTATTCCCAGATACAGCGAACGCAAATTCTCTGGTGGTTCAGCCTTAGCAACATGATGGGCAAAAATATCAAATCGTCCCCGAAAGGGAAAATTCAGATGCGCTGTTGGCACTTTTTTGCCATCTGGTGGAAAAGTGGAGAGTAAAATTCCTTCTTTTAACACCAATTCTGGACTATTGCTGTTAAACGTTGGCACTGTATCCAACTTGCCTGGTAGAGGACGCACTTCTTGTGGTTGCACGACTTCTTCAAGTAGTGGTGTGGCAGGAATTGATTGAGCAATTGGTAAAGCCAGTAGCAATGGCAACATACACTTAGATATTTTTTCCAATATCACAGACACTAATAAGTTTATAAAAGTGCCAATTTGTTAATAATTAATAAGAAATCTCCAAGAATTTCCATCAAATTTTCTTGATTGAGAACCGAAACGTGGACAAAGATACAACGCGCCGTGAGTTGGCTTTGATCGTGCCAATTTTAGATTTTAGATTTTTTGGTTCATGCCCCGTCCAAGCGTGGGCAAAAGAAATCCAATCATCCGCTCGTGGACTCGCTCTAAGCGTTAGCGCAGTCTCTGGTAGAGAAGCCATGCCGCAGGCTTTACGCTCCGCTATCGTCAATTCCATTATCCAAAATTGATTAACTTAAGTAGTCCGATACTGAATAGTAAACACCTTCTGGTGTATCCGCACTCGTGTTCACAAACAAATTTACCGCAATCATGGCTAATCTGAATTGCCAATGCTCCCACTACTAATTTCTCTAAATCAACTTCTGTCTACAAAATAATTTCTTTACAGCTAGCACCTGCTTGCACACTTAATTATGTACGGCTTGCAGCCATGCCACAACAGATGATCTAATCAGGTTCGATTGCATTGATTTTTTCAATTACCTGATGACTGGCAAGTTGCACATCTACCGGTAACTGGCGCAAAAAAGTTAAGTCACTAGGTATCAACTCAAGTTTTGTAACTTCTAGTAATAGACTTATCCGAAGAATTTGACAGTTGATCGTTTAGCAAGTGTCAAAGGAAGTTAATAGAATTCTTTTATTCATAACAAATATTATTTAGAATAGAAATATTATTTAGAATAGAAAAACCCTCCATAATAAATTTACAAGGAGCAGGTAAATGCCAGTTATTGCGGTCGTAGACTATGAGATGGGAAATTTGCACTCAGTCTGCAAAGGCTTGGAAAAAGCTGGGGCAACTCCTAATGTTACTTATTCTCCAAAAGAATTAGAGCAGGCAGATGCAATAGTCCTACCGGGAGTGGGAGCATTTGATCCAGCAGTGCAACACTTGCGATCGCGTGGTTTGGAACAACCTATTAAAGAAGCGATCGCATCTGGTAAACCTTTTTTGGGAATTTGTTTAGGATTGCAAATTCTCTTTGAATCAAGTGCAGAAGGTACCCAACCAGGGCTAGGAATTATTAAAGGAAAAGTGCGGCGGTTCCGTCCAGAACCTGACATCACTATTCCTCACATGGGTTGGAATCAACTGGAAGTGACTCAGCCAAAAAGTATTTTGTGGGAGCATTTACCGTCCGATCCTTGGGTGTATTTTGTCCATTCCTACTATGTTGACCCCATAGAAGAGCAAATCCGTGCAGCAACCGTCACCCACGGGACTCAAACCGTCACAGCTGCGATCGCCCACGAAAACCTGATTGCAGTCCAATTTCACCCCGAAAAATCCTCTAATATCGGATTGCAAATCCTGTCTAATTTTGTTGCTCAAGTCCGCGAAAAAATTCCTGCCTAATACTATTTTCCTCATTTGTCTTTTGTTATTTGTCGTTTTTCATTTGTTAATAAATGAAAATGGCTAATGACCAATGACTAACGACTAATCGATTATGAGTCTGAGAATTTACGGCAATCGCCAGCTAAAAACTTTACCAGGAAAAGAAACTAGACCCACCAGTGCGCGAGTCAGACAAGCAGTTTTTAATATTTGGCAGGGAGAAATAGTAGGTCGTCACTGGCTGGATTTGTGCGCCGGTACTGGTTCAATGGGTGCAGAGGCTTTGTGTAGAGGAGCCAGCTTAGTAGTGGGAATTGAACAATCGAGCCGAGCCTGTGCCACTATTCAACAAAATTGGCAGCAAGTAGCTAATACCGAGCAAGAATTTCGGGTATTATGGGGAGATATTATCCAGCAGTTAAAGACCTTATCAGGCAAGCAATTTGACAGAATCTACTTTGATCCACCTTATGCCAGTGGATTGTACCAGCCAGTTTTAGAAGCGATCGCTCACTATCAGCTTTTAGATTCTAGCGGCGAAATCGCAGTTGAACACGGCTCACAAGGTTGGACACCGCCAGAGATTTCCGCTTGGGAAATTTGCCGCAACAAAGTTTATGGCAACACATCACTTACTTTCTACAAAATTTTGGAATGAGAGAAGAGGGTGAGTGGGGAAGCAGGGAGAGAAAATTGTATCTTGTCCTCCTTGTCCCCCTTATCTCCCCCACTCATAACTCAGCACTCATAACTCAACACTTCTCACCCCCCCAACCGATTGGGTCGCTTGTATTGCTTATAGGCAGCGTAAAACAGTCCGGCGAGAGTGACGAAAACTAGACCAAGGACAATACCTGATAGCAGGGGTTCAACCACCGTAAATCTCCTCTTCGTAATTATTAAATATTCGTTTCCTGTTTTTGATTTTACCAAATTTGGTATGAATCCTGCGCTCTACAGCCTTTTTGGAGGATGACTGCCCACAAGAAAATTGTCTTCTGTGGTTGCAGACACAATCAAGAGCTTTTAAGCTATGTGTAGGAAATAAAAACTTTTTAGCACACCTAAACTTTCACCGCAAACCTTTTGGATAACCAGATTACCAAACCTGAAATTTTGATTCAGCGCATCGTTTTATTGACGCTGGCCATACTGTTAGCAGTCCCTTTGGGCTTTTTTGGGGTTCAGTTGGTTCAAGCCTCCGATCCATACGTCAAGAGTGTTCTGTCCCTAACAGGAAACCCAGTTCAAGGACACGCTATCTTTCAAATTAACTGTGCTGGTTGTCATGGAATGGAAGCAGACGGGCGAGTAGGCCCCAGTTTGCAAGCTGTTTCAAAGCACAAGTCTCAATATGGACTGATTCACCAAGTAATCAGTGGTGAAACACCGCCAATGCCCAAATTCCAGCCTAGTGCCCAAGAAATGGCGGATCTTTTGAACTATTTAGAGTTGTTGTAGAGGTTATAATTTTTGGTTAAAGAATACATAAATCTCTCATGGAAAAAGGCAGCATTGGGTGTGCTGCCTTTTTCTATCTCTGATAACTGTTAACAGACGACGAGAATTTTTAGATATGCAAGACAAGCGTGGCTTGTCACCAGACATCGTCTTTGAGCATTCTTTGGAGTATCTACAAAACCGTCATTCAGGCGTTGTCACACAAGTTGAACGTCTTCACATCTGGTCGTATGTACGTAGAATCTTTGATAAAAACTTATATAAACTGTATATTTTAAAGTATGTTAGCAAATCACTATTTAATTATTGCAAAAGTAAGGTTAACATACCTGACTCGGTGGGACTAAGACAAAAGCTCCCAGTGAATGGGCTATGTTACAGCTTGTTTGACAAACCAGATATTCTTGAGATGCCCGAAAGCTAATGACTGAAGCGATCCAAATCGGTAATCGTACAATCACAGCTAGTGAACTGATTTCTTTACTGGCAAGTTACCAAATGCTGCCACAATTGCACCGGGAATTGATCCTTGATGAAGCGATAGATCAAAGCTCACGCTCCGCGAACGTAGCAATATCTACACTTGAGGAAGTATCCCAAGCTAAACAGCAGTTTTACGCCGAAAAACAATTAAAAAATGAAGAAGACATTCAGGCTTGGATGGCACATCAAGGTGTAACTCCCGAACAACTAGAAGTTATTATCACTCGTAAGCTTAAAATTGAAAAATTCAAGCAAACTACTTGGGGTAATAAACTGGAATCCTACTTTTTTCAGTCCAAGGCAAAACTGGACAAAGTAATTTATTCTCTACTCCGAACCCAAGATGTGGGAATTGCCCAAGAACTTTACTTTCGGATTCAGGCAAAAGAAAACTCTTTTGCTGATTTGGCGCGGGAATACTCACTCGGGCCAGAAGCCCAAACTGGTGGCTTAGTGGGTCCGATTGAACTGAATGCGCTACATCCGGTAATGGTGCAAATGCTTTCTAGCAGTCAACCAGGTCAAATATTGCCCCCTACCCGCATCGCTGACTGGTTCGTGATTTTACGGCTGGAAAAATTTATCCCCGCACAACTAGATGAATTCATGAAAGTGCGCCTGCTAAATGAACTCTTTGAAATCTGGCTACAAGAACAGCAAAAGCAAATCATGTCTGCACCACGGCCAGAGGCGGGGACGGGACGACAGGGAGAGGGTGATCAACCTTTAACCTAAGTAGTACGGGAGGTGACTCCTATGCTTGGCTTTAAAACTGAAGATAGCGATCGCTCTGTTAGTTTTCCCGGCTGGACGAGCGATCGCTTTTGATGTTGTTCATATAGTAGGTAGAATCCCACCTCATTAATTTTTAAAAGGTGGAATCTCGCCTTTGCAAAGATAAAAATAGGACTAGTTAGACTAAAAATTAGAGAACTTGCAGCAGAAAGAAGTTGGACAATCAAAGAGTTGGCTGAAGATGCCCAGATAAACTACAACACAATGCAAAGTTACGCACGACATCAGGGGATGAATATGGTTGACCTAACTGTTGTTTAAAAAATAGCCCGTGCTTTTGGTGTATCAATTGAAGAATTGATTGAAGTAGTGGAAGAGTAGGCGATCGCAAAGGTGTGTGAAGATATCACTTTTGAATATCCTCAATCTTGCCGTAATCTCGATATAAGTGTTTTTACCATTGTTGACAAGAATACTCACTGAGTAGAATCTCAAATAGACTATGATTTTCTCAATCTAAATTGAAAATATGGATATCTTTAACTCCCTTGAAAATAGAGAGCAACGTAAGTGGGGATATGGAACAAATCCTGAGCATGAAGTACCAGAAGTAACTTCTACAGAGGTTATGTTGCATCAGTATGTGGAGGATAACTCGGCAGTTCTCAAAAGAGGCTTTTGGGCGAAGAGACACAGTGGGATAATCTTAGTGGACTTTGCTGTTTCTCCAACTATATTAAGCTTTATAGATAAATCAACATTGTCCATAAAGCTGCCTAGCAATGTTGCTGATGATGCCTTGAACTTCTTGAATTCAAATGGAAAATTACATAGATACAGTGAAGGGTTGATCACTGTTGGTAAGCTTGGTAATGATTACTCGATTCAGGATTATCCCCTCCAAGGTCGCGATGTAGGACTACCTTATCTTGTGGAGTAATACTTTTCATTCATATTGGAAGAGAATATTGAAGCATTTAATTCTACTGCTTATCCCTCATACCAATTTAATGTGAAGCTGCACTAAATGAGTAACTCTCTATTCTTGGCGCTCTTGGCGTACTTGGCGGTTCGTTTAATATTCTGTGCATCTTCATGAAGAATTGGTACAGATAGATTTTTAAGTAAAACCAGTAAGGGGATGTCTAACAATGTCTGACAAAGAACAGAGTCAAGTGAGACAGATGGGCGCAGAGTTAAGTTAAAATAGTAGCAGCCTAAACCTAGCTGCTGAAGCAAAGCATATTCTGTCTTGGATGATAGTGAGTAATCTAATAAATTTACTACAAATCCCTCACATAATTATTTTTACTTACCTTTACCTTTAAATTTAAATCTTGAATTTCTAAAATCGAGCCTTTAATAGAAGCTACCCAGGAATTAGTTAATCTCTGTTCAACTTTATTTCTAATCAAATGAATAATGAGCCTGATGAGGAAACTCCTAATCTTTCGGATATAACTCTTTCGACTCATCAACTCTAGCTCATCAACAATTACTAAAGCGTCATCATAAAGTCCATTATTGATGGACTTTCTTAAATCTCAAAGTTCTTGGGTCATAAGTTATAGCGATTTATGCAATACTAAATTCAGCATAAACGAAAACCCGCTAGCAGTGATGTGAGCTAGCGGGTTTTGTTTGTATTAAAATCCCTGGCATCGAGCTATTTTTGCGTAGGGCTACCCCTAAACTATCGTGGCCGCAGCAGCGTTTCACCTCTGAGTTCGGGAAGGGTTCAGTGTGG
>NZ_JBALDF010000069.1:0-36852 GCF_036917275.1 Nostoc sp. | reverse complement strand
AAAAGCGTCGCTTTTTAGCTCTTCGCTTCCGGCACTTATTCAATATAGCGAACCTCCTTAAGCTTGTCAACTATTTTTCCAAAAATATTTTGGACTTTTTTTCCATCACTATCAAAGCCTTAGATAGTAGGGGGTTTAGGCTATAGTATTCGTGGAAGTAAGGAAGCAATAAAGTTGTGATAAATTCTGCTGTTCTGCCGCCCTGGTTGGTTTTAGATCCACTTTTGCGTAACTGGTTGTTGGAGGATATTGGTAGGGGCGATCGCACAACAAATACGCTACTAGTAAAAGATGTGACGCTAGGCTCGGCTAAATGGATAGCTAAAGCTTCAGGGATAATTACTGGCTTACCACTTGCAGCTAGGGTATTTCAGATTTTGAATGAAAAAGTCAGCTTTGTGGCGGTTGCAGCTGAAGGTGCATGGTGTGAGCCAGGACAGGTAGTAGCTGAAATTTATGGTTCGCTGGATGCACTATTAATAGGGGAGCGAGTTGCTCTAAATTTAGCTATGTGCTTGAGTGGGATTGCCACGCTAACTAATATATATGTAGAGAAAATTGCCGATTTACCTGCTCAGTTGGTGGATACGCGTAAAACTACACCAGGACTCAGACTGTTGGAAAAGTACGCGACTGCTGTGGGCGGGGCGATTAATCACCGCATGGGGTTGGATGATGCGGTGATGATTAAGGATAATCACATTGCGGCGGCTGGTGGAATTGGAGAAGCAGTTACCCGTATTCGTTCTCAGATACCTTATCCCTTGACAATAGAGGTTGAGACCGAAAGTTTAGAGCAGGTGAAAGAAGCTTTGAAGTATAGCGCTGACATTATTATGTTAGACAATATGCCTTTAGATATGATGCGTCAAGCGGTGCAGTTGATTCGCCAGCACGAGAGCCGGGTGAAAATTGAAGCTTCGGGGAATGTGACTTTGGAAACGATTTGCGGTGTGGCACAGACGGGTGTTGACTATATTTCTAGCAGTGCGCCGATTACTCAGTCAAAGTGGCTAGATTTGAGTATGAGGATTGTACTTTAATTATCAAAGTGTCAGTAAAGATTTATAAATTTATAGGAAAAATATACGTAAATTTTACTATTGTTACTTAGATAAAGTCTAAAATATTATTACGATGTGAAATAAGAAGAGCGAGAAAAAAGCGATTACTCAAGTTTAGACTTGATGCTTCAGTCCTCGCTCATCTGAAAATTTACCATTTCACTAAACTAAAATAAAATAAGTACAATTTCTCGTAGTTTAGACCAATTCTATGTGAGCCTCCATAAAATAGTCACTTTATATAGCAAGGATTTAAGGCAGATAATTCTGTGCATCTTCATAAAGAATTGATATTATTTGATAATTAACAGTTATCAGTCAATAATCTTAATTCATACCTTCTGCTTCCTGCCTCCTTCACGCAATACTGCCCCGTTTTCTGGCTTCTTTGTAAGAAATTCCAACATTTTTCAAACCAGCTTTGATCATTTGTTGTTCGAGGAGGGCAAAGAAACGCGCTCTATCGCCACCTTTAACCACTGCTTGATTATGCGCTTCTGCGATCGCTACAGGGTAGCCATATCCTTTTTGGACTTGTGCCAGCATTAATCCCAAAGCTTGCTCTAGCATGGTTACATTTTCTGCTACCCATGCCGGAACTTCGATCCGGGCGATTTCGGTGCCAACATGGACATAGCAAAAGTAAATGGTTTGATCACCGTAGAGTTCGAGAATGGGGGAATTACTGCGCCACAGGGTACTGCGTTGTCCCGGTTTGAGTCGGGTTGCCCAAATAGAAGTATCTCGTAACTGTTCAAAAACTTTACAAGCTACTTTTTCTAGCTGATTTGGGCAATAACTTTTACAGTCTGGTACTGGATGGGGACAAGCCAACAACCGTAAAAAGTTCATTGTTTCAATGCTGCGAGAGGCACTAAGATAGCCCATCAACGGAATTTGAGCATCACGCATCTGCTGCCAAGCTTCCAGGATGGGGGGTAAAATGCGATCGCGTGCATCAATTGGCAACTGTTCCAAAAACCAGTAAATTAACGAACCATCTACCATTGCCAATGCTGGTGCTTCCCCCTTCGCTGCACATGCAAGTTCTGCCAACACAGTTGTTTCTGAAGCAGTGCGGCGAAAACTCATCCATTCCTCAGTTCTAATTCCCCATTGCCGAGACATATATAAATCTTCCGGGCGATAAAATACCTCTGGCAAACTATCGAGTAACGGATGGCGGTTTTGTCCGTAGTGTAAGACTACTCTGCCGATATTCAGGAGATAACAGTAAGCAATTTCGTGATGATTGGGGGCAATTTGCGAACCATCAGTAGCGACGACAGTATGGATTTTTGGAGGAACTGGGATATCAATGCAGGTTTCTAACGGCTCAATTGGGGTAGCATTAGCAAAGAGAATGCGATCGCGCCATTTTTCCTGGCGATCAATTAAATCTTGTTGAGACTCGTAAGCATTTTTGAGATGTTGTTGCGCCAATTCTAAACGCTGGCGACTGGCAGCAGCTTCTAAGGTAAGATGGTGACTTAAACCCTGCATCTGTCGCGCCAGTTTTGTCAGATCAAGCATAAAGGTAAGTGCTGAATTAGGAGTCATTCAATTTTATATTTTTAATTTTGGATTTTAGATTAAAGGAGAAATCTAAAATCCAAAATTTGCAGAGTTAAAATTTTTTCTAATTTCTTACTATCTTTAAAATATCTCAATTCGTTGACATTCCGCCTTTGAATAAATTCCGAGGCTAATAACTAAAGTTATCTTCGGAGGACTGAGTTAATAATTTTAGTCTACTTGAGTGGACTTGGGGTATAAGCCAGGAAGTTACAGCAGATTTCAATGTAAGGTATAAAAATACCCCACCCGCGCTATCATCCACCCTCCCCAAGGTATTGGGGAAAGTTAGGGAGGGGTGTACTTCATTGACTTGCAAAGTGCTGTAAGTTCTTGGTGGGATATTGATCAAAGCAATAATTTGGCTGTTACAAATATCTGGGCAATGATAAGCCCTTTTAGGGTGAAGGCATCAAGAGATTATTGAAATATATTTAACATATTAAAGCCAAGCAGATAAATCTTTGGCAAATTGAGACAATGATAACAACTTAATTCGCGGATCATTTTGGGCAACTTCCCTTTCTGCTTGGGTATTATAGCCCCAGTCTGCAAGAAACAGTTTCACATCTTCAAGGTCTATTTGCTGTTGGACTAACTGCAATGTCTTGAGTCTATCTTCTACGAACCACAGACTAACTAGTTTGTCTGTTTCTGCCTGCTTTAATTCTCGCATAATTTCGTATTTGGGACGCTTGACTTCTTTCCCAAAAATCGCTCGTGCTGGTAAATTTACTCCTTCTTGTTGCAACAACTGCTGTACAAAACGCCCTTCTTTAGTTGTCACAATGTATAGCTTAACTCCACTGTCAAGAGTTAATTTTAGTTTTTCTACTATACCCGGATAAAATCTATGCAGACTTAGCCAACCGTCTAAATCAGTGGTAATCCATTCATCCCGTTGGTTATCTAGTTTTGCACCAATTTCTCTTGCTTGTAGCTTGTCATTTAACAAAAGTTTCGGAGCAATGATTACCCATTCATGAAGAATTTTTTCATCAGGAATTCCATCTACCAACGCTTTGATTAAAAGGGGCATTTCCCAACCCGTTTCAATTACGGGTCGCAGGTGATAGAATCTCAAAGCTAAATCATCTGGTGGTGTGTCGTTAGCAGGCGACCAAATTTGACAGTAGGTGCGCCACGCTACCTCAAAATATTCAATTAATCCGTCACAAATCACTCCATCAAAGTCCAGGGCTAAAACTGTGGGACTAGTTGCGGTCATTGTTTTGAGGATGAAACTGCTGTTGTCAGCTTACCTAACAAATTTAATTTATGCAGTAATTTTTGTTAGTATTTTATAATTTATGACTTGCTCAAAAAGTATGGTGGCATTGTCCAATCTGATTTGATACTAGTAGGTTAACGAGGATCTACAGCAGGTTTGTAATCAATTAAACGAATTTAATTTTGCTTGACTACTACAGTGATCAGTGGTAAAGAACGTTTAGCAGGTCTATGAACGACTCGACCCTGAGAATTGTATTGAGATCCATGACAAGGACAAATAAAGTGATTCTTCTCAGGATACTACTCAACTGTACATCCTAAATAAGTACAAATTGGACTGATAACGTACTCAGCAATATTTGGCCCGTCTTGAATAATGAGATAATCAACGTTATGGTCTGGCAAGCCTTTTACGAAAATTGGAATTCCGGGCTTTGCGGTAATAGTGCATTAGCCTGAATTTTCTTGCCGTCTTTGTCCAGTGCCACAGATCCTGGAAGATAATTTTGACAGCGTGAATTCTTTAGATACAGCGAGCAAAGGGTTTCTAGGTTTATCTTACGACCTTGGCTGACTTGGGAAATAAATATCCCATCGCTGCTGATGCGACTGTACTACCTAGATGTAAGTTAAAAAATCCCGGCGCGTTTTTATCTTGGCTGGAACTTTGCCATTAGTAGAAGAATTTTCTTCCATGACCCGATTTCTCAAGAAAGGTTTATTAATATACTACGGCACGATCGCGTTGAAATTATTCTTTGGTTTGAAGTTATTTAATAGTAAAAATACCGGATTTAGGACTAAATACAGCAATCATATTTGATTTGTAAGAATTGCGAACAACCAACTGCTCAAACAGTCAAGACATTAGTTGAGTCAATTAAAAAGATAGGAAGTGTTCTCGCAATTTTTGCTGAAACTACAATTAACTCAGCTTTAATTAAAACTTTTACTCAAGAAGCAGGGGTGAAATTAGTACCAAATCAACTTTACTCTGATTTAATTGGTGCAAAGGTAAGTGAAAAAGATTTCTATATCAAAATAGTAGAGGTAAATACTCACAGCATTATAAAAGCATTGGGGGAAAATATCCGCTATTTCAACTAAAGAAGTAAATTCATCTGAGCGAATATCTAACCTTAGAGGTGTTTCGCTCAAATATTTTCTCAAAATCTCTCTAGAGAAAGAATTATTTATACCTTCGATTTTTTAAAATGTTATCTTAGAGTGTCATTCTTGAATACCTGAAAAAGCCATGAGTGAGAATAATCAAGAAAATCAAATTAATCAACCAGTGAGCGAAGATTCGCATTCTCGCGAAAAACCGGATGTGAACGAAAGAAACTTAACTGCAAATCCGGGAGATAGAATTGCTGATGAGTCTCAATCAGTTGAAGAAAAAGCTCAACAGGTAGCTGTTGATGATGTACCAGACATTACAGGCGATAAGATCACAGTCCCAACTTACTTCGTTGTGGATGAACCCGACGGTGAAAAGAAGGCACTCCACCACGTTAAAGATGCTGAAGAGATTTCCGACATGATTCGGGAAGCACGAGTTGATGAAAATGGAAATCGAGTTTGGTGGTAGTCTTTCATTGAAGAGATACGGAGGTACGGAGAGTTCTTTCTTTGCGTTCCCGTATCTGTCTTCTTTGATCAAGTAGATCCGTCAGAAAATTAAATTCGCGTAAACATAGGATATAAAATTTTATATTTATAAATCTTAATAATTACTCTATATAGCTTTTGCGGATTGTACAACCTAATAAATTCTGTTGAAGCTCAAAATTTTAAAATCCTATTTTTTGTCTCTAAACTATCATCAACTATGCCAAGCCTTGTTGCTACGTTGACAAAAGACATATAGTCGAACTTGACAACCCTTGTAAAGATTGGGTTAGAGATTTTCTAGTAAAACAACCCGCAAAGGCCGAGAAGTTAATTTATGCCTGTCAAACCCTAAAAGAATGGGCGAAGCTAAATTATCTCATAAAGTACGAATTTGCTTATTATAATTATCCCAGTGAAATGGAAGATGCACTCTATGTGATATTAGAAAACCACCTATGTCTGTTAAAAGCAACAGCACATAAGTGATTTTACAGGGTTTTTAACAGCAAAAATTAGTTAGTAGCAGAAGTTGCTAACTCCGCGAGACGTTCCTGTTGGTCTTGAGATATGCAAGATTGAATAAGCGTCTCTAAATCACCTTCCAGAACAGGGTTAAGGGAATAATTCTGACCTAACCGATGATCAGTAGCGCGGTTATCTTTATAATTGTAGGTGCGAATTTTTTCTGATCGCGATCCTGTGCCAACCTGCGATCGCCGCATAGAAGTTACAGCTTCCTGTTGTTCGCTTAACTTGATATCATACAACTTCGCCCGCAGAATTTGCATTGCCCGTTCTTTGTTTTGCAACTGGCTGCGTTCTTCTGTACAGAAAATGCGTATTCCCGTTGGTTTGTGCATCAAGTCAACGGCTGTTTCCACCTTGTTGACATTTTGTCCACCAGCACCGCCAGAACGGGCTGTGGTCATTTCAATATCTTTGGGGTCAATATGAATTTCCACATCATCCACCTCTGGCATAATCGCCACGGTAGCTGTGGAAGTATGAACTCGTCCCCCAGATTCAGTTGCCGGCACGCGCTGCACACGATGCACTCCAGCTTCAAACTTTAACTGGCTGTAAACGTCATTACCTTTAATTTCTAGAATGACCTCTTTCCAGCCACCCACTTCTCCTCGAGATTCGCTCACTAGAGAAACTTTCCAACCTTGAGTCTGGGCATAGCGGGTGTACATCTGCATCAAATCGCCAGCCCAAATACTCGCTTCATCGCCACCAGTACCAGCGCGAATTTCCAACATGATATTCTTTTCATCATTGGGGTCGCGTGGTAGCAGTAAAACTTTCAAGCGAGACTCTAAATATTCTATTTTTTGTTCAAGTTCCTTTACTTCCAGTGCTGCCATTTCTTGCAACTCTGGGTCACTCGCAGATTCTTTGTAAACCTGACGCGCTCCACTCAAGTCTTCTTGGGCTGTTTTCCAAGTTTCGTAGGTATTAACTACCTCTTCCAAAGAAGAACGAGACTTAGCAATTTGTTGATACTCATCAGGATTGCTAGCGGTATCAGGGTCGCCAAGACGACGTGTTAACTCATTAAAGGTTTGTTCAACAGATTTTAGTTTATCCAGTAAGTATGATTCAGCCATGACGAGTGCGATCGCTCCTTAAAAAATAACAAATTGGCTCGAGCATATAAATGACAATCGACCCAGCTGATGCAGGGCCGTCGTTAACAGCAGAGCCAACCCGCTACTTTTTCTTTTGTTCGTCGCCAGATGTTTGAGTGCTGCTCATGCCGTACTTGCGGAGGAAGCGCTCTACTCGACCCTCAGTATCAATAATCTTCTGAGTGCCGGTGTAAAATGGGTGATTTCCAGACCAAACATCTACGTGCAATTCTGGCTTGGTAGAGCCAATGGTCATAACAACTTGACCGTTGCAGTAAACTTTAGCATCTGGATACCACTTGGGGTGAATATCAGATTTAGCCATTGTTCTTTTTGTGATGAATCTATATCAATTATAACTTTCAGGTTTCAATTGGAGCTAGGGATTGGGGACTGGGAAAGATATAAACAACTGACTTTTCCAATACCCAATACCCAGTCTTTAGTACCCAATCGCTTAACGCTTAGAGTACTGAGGCGCTTTCCGGGCTTTATGTAAACCATATTTTTTCCGCTCTTTTGCCCTCGGATCACGAGTCAGATAACCTTCGATTTTCAAAGGTGGGCGGTTGTCTGGGTCTAGTTGGCACAAAGCACGAGCAACTCCTAAGCGAACAGAATCAGCCTGTCCGGTCAAGCCGCCGCCTTCTGCTTTCACCAAAATATCATATTCATTTTCTAGTCCCAGAGTTTCCAGGGGTGCTTTGATCACTCCCAGGTAGTTGGCATTGAATTGAAAATACAAGTTTCCATCTTTACCGTTCACAGTCAGTTGACCAGTGCCTGGAACCAAGCGGACTCTTGCTACTGCGTTCTTACGACGACCAGTACCCCAGTATACGGCGCGACCGCTATTGGCGTCTGCTACTACCATTAATTTTCTTCTCCAGGAATTGTACTAATTTGTAGTTCTTTAGGTTTTTGAGCATCATGGGGATGCGTAGGCCCAGCGTAGACTTTCAGCTTAGTGAACAACTGCTTACCCAGACTATTTTTAGGTAGCATACCTTTAACAGCCTGTTCTAAAATCCGCTCTGGTATGCGCTGTTGCAGTTTAGCAAAAGTTTCCGTTTTCATCCCACCAGGGCGACCAGAATGGCGACGGTAAAGCTTTTGAGTGCGCTTTTTGCCTGTGACTGCTACTTTCTCAGCATTGATGACGATTACGAAGTCACCTGTATCTAGGTGGGGTGTGTATTCGGGTTTCTTTTTGCCTCTTAAAACTTGGGCGATTTCACTTGCGAGGCGACCGAGGCGTTTATCGGTGGCATCTACTATGTACCACTCGCGCTCAAGGGACGCTTGAGAAGGAAGGTATGTTTTACTAGTTGTCATTTGTCATTTGTCCTTTGTCATTTTTGAGCCAGTGCGGTCTTCTCCAAAGGGAGAGGCTAGCGCCTGCCGTAGGATGCCCGAACGCAAAAGCGTCACCCGGAGGGTAATTTGTCATTAGTCATTTGTCCTCTCTTACAAAGTTCTGATCGGAGGTTTCCTCCGCTCAGACTTTGCGCTTTGTCATTTGTCGTTACTAAAAACCAATGACTAATGACTCTTGACTAGTGACGAACTTTGGCAAGGTGTCGTACCAAATCTCTTTTGGAAAGGGAAAATCTGGATAGCCGACTCGCAACAAGCACAAGCCTTGGGGCGGTGCGGCATATTTTACTTCTTCCCGACGTTCTTCTTTCCAGAGTTCAGTGAAGTTAGAAAGTGTCCGTTGTCCAGAACCTACTTGTACCAGCATCCCTACCAACAGCCGTACCATGCCATACAAAAATCCATCTGCCTGTATTTCAATATGGATAAATGGCCCACTGCGACGACACTCTGCCGCTTGCACCTCTACCCAGGAATGCGATCGCTTAGAGCCTGCACGGTGAAAAGCAGCTAAGTGATGCTTTCCCAACAGAGGTTTTAAGGCAGCTTGAATTAAGGATTCATCCAGGGGTGCATAATAATAATGCCAACTGAAAGGTCTTACAAACAAGTTAAGGCGATCTTCAGTATATATTGTGTAGCGATACCGTCGATAGGCTGCACTAAAGCGAGCGTGCCAACGGTTATCTACACTAGCTGAAGCCCTGATTAATATATCTGGCGGCAGATAGCTGTTGAGGATTGTTGCCCACTTGTGAGGCGGAATTAAACCTGTTGCTTCAAAATGGGCTACTTGAGCAGCAGCGTGGACTCCAGAATCGGTTCGCCCGGCACCGTGTAATGTCACATGATGCCCAAGAATAGTAGCGATCGCAATTTCGATCTCTTCTTGAACTGTCCGCTGTTTTTTTTGCCGTTGCCAGCCATGAAAATGAGTGCCCAGGTATTGAATTACCAAGGCTACTCGATGAGTTTGTGTAGGCTGGTGGCTTTCTAACATACAGATTTTGTCATTTGTCTTTTGTCGTTACCTAATGACTAGTGACTAATGACTTAAACCAATTCAATTATTGCCATTTTTGCATTATCACCCCGACGCGGTACGGTATGTAGGATGCGGGTATAACCGCCCTGACGATCGCCATATCGAGTTGGAGCTTGCTCAAATAGAGCGTGAACCAGTGGTTTGTCAAAGATGTAGCCAAGAGCTTCCCGACGTGCTGCCAGGGAGCCATTTTTAGCTAGAGTAATCATTTTTTCCACTTCACTTCGCAGAACTTTCGCTCTAATTAAAGTGGTGGTGATCTTACCATGACGGATCAGCTCGGTGGCGAGCGATCGCAGTAAAGCACGGCGCTGATCAGCTGGTTTACTAAGTTTTTTGACGCGACAACGGTGACGCATAATTATGCACTATGAGTTATGAACGGTTTTTCTTAAGGGTGTTTAGAGCCTCTTTCCATTGGCAGGGTGATACCCAAGCGTCGCTGCAAAGCTTCCACAACCTCTTCTGCTGACTTCTGACCAAAGTTCTTAATTTCTAAGAGGTCTTCTTGGGTATAATCCAACAAATCTGCCACAGAGTTAACTTGTGCCCGTTTAAGACAGTTATATGCCCGCACAGAGAGTTGCAACTCTTCGATCGGTATCTGGGCAGTTGGGTCGTCTGGAATATGTGAACCTGTGTCTGTTGGTTCCAGGGAGATGTCTTTCAACGGGTTGAATAAATCTACCAAGATCCCAGCGGCCGAGGATAGTGCTTCTTGGGGGGAAATACTGCCATTTGTCCAAACTTCCAACAGTAGTCGGTCTTTTGGGATCAAGCCTTCCCCACGAGATTCTTCAACACTATAGTTGACTTTTCGCACTGGCATAAAAATTGAGTCGATTTGGAGAAAGTCCAAAGATGTGGCTTCCTCACGTCCTCGCTCTACGGTGCGATAGCCTTTGCCTTTTTCGATCCGAAATTCCATTTCCAGTTTTCCTCCCTCAGCTAGGGTGGCTACATACTGGGTCGGATCGATGACTTCTACTTCACTAGGTAAATCAAAATGTGCCGCAGTGATAGTTGCTGGACCGTTAACAAGTAATCTACCAATTTGGGGTTGTGAGGAATAGTTTTTTAGGATAACTTCCTTCATTTTCATGAGGATTTCCAGTACATCTTCCCGCACACCCGAAACTGTAGCAAACTCGTGTGAAACGCCTGCAATCCGCACTGCTGTTACTGCTGTACCTTCTAGGTTGGACAGTAAAACCCGCCGCAGTGCGTTGCCAACTGTTGTTCCTTGACCACGATCTAGAGGTTCCAAAACAAATTTACTGTAATGGTTCCGACTTTCATCAGTATTCGACTCTACACATTCAATCTGAAACTGCGCCACGGATGAGCCTCCCTTTTTCTAAGGTGCTGCTAGCAGACAAATCAATTGCCTCCCGAATTGATTGCCAATTTTCGATTTTGGATTTTGGATTTTGGATTGTGCTTCTTTGGTTCATGCTCCGCCTCTTGCAGGCACAACAAATCTTAAATCATCAACTTAAAATCCACGAGGCCCTGTACCCTTGTAGTTGGGTTCAATCTAAAATCGCAAATCTAAAATCCAAAATTGATTGATAATATTTTGGGTAGCCCGAAGTTTAACAGCTTTCCCGGCGGGAAAATCTGACGCACTTCTGGTAGCCCAAGCTTTCACCCAATGACAGTTTGCACGTTAGACGCCCAAGCTGTCATTGCAAGTAACTTTACTTGGTTTGGCTGTAACTTCTCGTCTTCAATGCTCAAGTCTTGGTGTTTAAACTCGACGGCGCTTGGGTGGACGGCAACCATTGTGAGGAATAGGGGTAATATCTCGAATGAGTGTAATTTCCAGTCCTGCTCCTTGAAGTGCCCGGATAGCAGTTTCTCTACCTGCTCCTGGCCCACTGACCATTACCTCAATTTGGCGCATTCCTTGATCAATGGCCCTACGGGCTGCACTTTCAGCAGCGGTTTGCGCTGCAAAGGGAGTTCCCTTTTTTGCTCCCTTAAAACCGCTAGAACCAGCACTAGCCCAGGAGATGACATCTCCATTTTGATCGGTAATGGTGACAATGCTATTGTTGAAAGTAGACTGGATGTAGGCCATCCCATTAGGTACGTTCCGCTTCTGCTTTTTGCTCCCGGATTTTTTAGTTGGTTGTTTCGCCATACTTGTTTAGTTGATTTAAGGTAAAACTTGCTCTGATTAGCAAGCGTTGCAAATTTATTTCCCTGGAGCCTTCTTCTTACCAGCCACTGTCTGCCTTCTCCCTCGACGGGTTCTGGCATTTGTGCGAGTTCTTTGTCCTCTGACTGGTAAGCCCATGCGATGACGACGCCCTCTATAGGTACCAATGTCAACTAAGCGCTTGATGTTCAAAGACTCCAAGCGCCGCAAGTCGCCTTCAACTTGATAGTTGCTTTCTATTTCCCCTCGCAGGGCTGTTACATCGGCATCACTTAAGTCCTTAACGCGGGTGTCTGGGTTCACACCAGTAGCCGCTATAATTTCTTGAGAGCGTGATAACCCAATTCCGTAGATGTAAGTCAGACCGATCTCGACGCGCTTATCGCGTGGAAGGTCTACTCCGGCAATACGTGCCACAATGAACTCTCCCTATTGTTCTCGCAATTATTGTTGGTTAGAAAAACGTGATTAATCGCGTCTTTTCGTTTTAATGATCATATGCGTGTTACAACTCACTCTATTGGTAAGAGGACTATCCTTGACGTTGCTTGTGCTTGGGGTTCACGCAAATCACCATGACGCGACCACGACGTTTGATCACGTTACACTTTTCACAAATTCTCTTGACTGAGGCTCTAACTTTCATGCCTTTTATTTTTTGACTCCAAATATTAAGTTATAGCATTTCTAGGGAAATTAATCCACTTAATAGACTAGTAAACAGTCCAAAAAATGGTTTTATGATAAGATTTCTACATATAATTACTTCTTTCGTAGTCGATAGGTAATTCTGCCTTTGGTCAAGTCGTAAGGAGTTAACTCTACCTTGACGCGATCGCCGGGCAAAATCTTGATATAATTGCGGCGAATCTTGCCGGAAATGTGAGCCAGCACGTTAAATCCATTGTCCAAGTCAACGCGAAACATCGCATTGGGCAAGGACTCTGTAACCGTGCCTTCCATTTCAATTAAATCTTGCTTAGACAATTTGTTTTTTCCTCAACTCAACAATCTCGTGTTCAGTTGCAGCACTTCATCTGCAAGAGAACACACTTTAAGAAATATATCAACAGTTTCTTAATATATCTTAGCTAAAATGGATCTGCTTCTTAGTAGGGGGAGTGGGGAGTAGTAAGTGGTGAATCCTCTACTCCTTTTTCTCAAGTTAGGAAGTTATTACCTGTTGCAGTTCAACAGTGACATCTTCTTGGGACTGATTGCCATTTATTGTTAAAAGTTTTTGGCGATCGCGGTAATAATCAATTAAGGGTGCAGTTTCAGTGCGGTACACTTCTAACCGACGACGAATCACCTCTTCGGTATCATCTTTTCGTCCTCTAGCTAGCAAACGTGCAATTACAACTTCATCTGGTGCATCTAGATTAACTACCCTTTCGCCACTCTGATATATTGTTTCCAGCAATTCTTCTAGAAAAGCCGCTTGCGTCACTTTGCGAGGAAAACCATCAAGAATCCAACCATTTTTTGCATCTGGTTGGCTGAGGCGCTCCTGTACCAAGTCCTGCACTAGCTGGTCAGGGACTAACTCGCCGCTATTTACATAGTTTTGAGCCTTTATGCCCAAATGAGTCTGCTCTTTCATGGCTTGTCTTAATATTTCACCCGTAGAAACATGGGGAATATTCAAGTGTTCAGCCAAAGTTTGAGCTTGTGTTCCTTTACCAGCTCCAGGCGGTCCCAAGAAGATTAGTCGCGTCACTATTGTTTCACCATTCCTTCATAGCGCTGAGAGATCACGTAAGTTTGGATTTGTCTTGCTGTATCAATCGCCACACCAACTAGAATTAACAAAGAGGTAGCACCCAACCCCTTAAATGTGGGTACTCCTAAAGCTCTTTCCACACCTGTTGGGATAATAGCAACGAGTCCCAAAAAGATCGCCCCCAAAAAAGTGAGTCGGTTTGACACGCGCTCGATATACTCACTAGTTGCTTTGCCGGGACGAATACCAGGAATACTAGAACCCATTTTTTTCAAGTTCTGCGCCACATCTACTGGGTTGAGAATCAACGAAGAATAGAAGTAGCTGAAGAAAATGATAGAAATCATGTAGACCAAGGCATAGACCCAAGAGCCAGAACCGCTTGGACTCAGATAAGTGTTAATTATATTTGCCAATTCGGCATTCTTGGCGAAATTAGCAATCAGCAGTGGCAAACTGAGGATGGCCGCTGCAAAAATAATTGGCATCACACCGCCTTGATTTAGCCGTAAGGGTAAAAAGCTACGTTGTTCTGCCAAAACTCGACGACCTACTTGGCGACGAGCCGAAATAATCGGGATGCGGCGCATTCCTTCCTGCACAACCACAATACCAACAATGGTTGCTAGGAAAACTAAGATCAGTACTATCACGCGACCCACTGTTTCCCGGCCGCCGACTTGCACCAAATCGATAGTATCGCCTAAAGCTTTTGGTAATGACGCGACAATGTTGACAAAAATCAACAATGATGCGCCATTTCCAATACCACGTTCTGTAATTAGTTCTGATGTCCACATTACGAACATGGAACCAGCCGTCAGAGCGATCGCAGTTTCAGCTACAAAGATTGGTCCTGGGCTTAAGGCAAATTGTTGGAGGAATAATGCCGAAAAAGCCACACTTTGAAGAATCGCCCAACATACAGTTACATAGCGGGTAATTTGCGATATTTTCCGCCGACCCGCTTCGCCTTCATTTTTCTGTAAATTTTCTAAAGATGGAATTGCAGCGGTGAGCAATTGGATGATAATGGACGCATTAATGAAGGGTAAAATCCCTAAAGCAAAGACGCCCAAAGTCGAAAGTCCTCGTCCGGAGAATATATCCAATAAACCGAATATGGAATTATTGCTCGATATGGCGTCGTGAAACCGCCCTCTATCAATCCCTGGTACTGGCAAAAAGATGCCCAGGCGAACCAAAATTAAAATACCGACGGTAACAAGCAGCCTACCTCTAAGGCCAGCTGCTTGTGCCATCTGCATAAAAGTTTCTTGAGCCGTTGGGGCTTTATCTCGACTGATCATAGAGTGCTACCTTTATAGTGAACCAGGCGCTGACAGCGAGTTGGCTTGCATTTAAGTGCGCTGTTCCGGCTCACTCATAAGACTTCACAACTCCCACCAGCTGCCTCAATTTTGCTACGAGCTGTACCTGTGAAAGCTGCCGCTTGTACCTTGAGCGGAGTGCTCAATTCCCCGTTACCTAAAATTTTCAATGGTCCCTTGACAGCAGTAAGGATACCTGCTGCTTTCAAGGAGGTCAAAGTTACTTCCGTATTAGCGGGAAGGGAGGCTAGCTTCTCTACATTAATCGTAGTGTAAATTTTCCGATTCACAATCGGAAAGCCCTTCAGTTTCGGTAAGCGGCGGTACAATGGCTGTTGACCACCTTCAAAACCTGGTCGAGTACCACTACCAGAGCGAGATTTTTGACCTCGCATACCTAGGCCAGCACTGGCACCTTGACCGGCAGAAATACCCCTAGCTACACGTTTCTTGCGTTTCTTTGAGCCTTTTTGCGGCTTAACATCGTTGAGTCTCATGATGTAATTAGTACTTGTTTACACAAAAACTCTGTAAGTGCGACTCTACTAAATGTAGAGACTTTCAATAGGAATACCGCGATCTTCGGCGACTTCGGAAAGAGTCCGCAGTGTAGATAAGGCATTGACTGCGGCTCTAGCATTATTGAGCGGATTATTGGAGCCAAGTTGCTTGGCTAAGACGTTACGAACTCCTGCCAATTCCAACACAGTCCGCACAGCACCACCAGCAATTACTCCAGTACCAGGTGAGGCTGGACGCATAATCACTTTTGCACCGCCACCAACACCATCAATGGGATGGGGGATGGAGTTGGATTTGGTGATTGGGATGTCAATGAGGTGTTTTTTACCGTCGGCTACGCCTTTTTTTACGGCACCAATTACATCTGAGGCTTTGCCTACTCCTACACCAACTTGACCGCGTTCGTTACCGACGACAACGATCGCTCGGAAGCTGAGTTTTTTACCACCTTTGACCACCTTACTCACGCGTCGGATTTGGATCACCCGTTCTTGCCAGGTAGTTTCTTCTTTTTTGGCACGCTTTGTTCTACTTTTACGCTCTGTTGCCATAATTTAGTGCTTTGGTGAACGTCATTTGTGAGCCACTCGCTCAGAGGGGTTTCCCCCATGAGTAACTGGCGTTAGCGAAGCGATAGCGACGTAAGAGCGTCACCCGAAGGGTCAGTTGTCATTTGTCCTTTGTCTAATGACTAATGACCAATGACTTTAGAAATCTAAACCAGCCTCGCGTGCTGCATCAGCTAGTGCTTTGACACGACCATGATATAAGTTACCACCGCGATCAAAGACTACTTTAGTGATACCTTTTTCTAGCGATCGCACTGCAATCAACTTACCAACCTGCACCGATGCGTCACGGTTTGCACATGACGCTAAACTAGATTTCAACTCTGGTTCTACAGTCGATGCTGCCACTATGGTTTGATGCTGAGTATCATCAATTACCTGGGCATAAATATGCTCATTTGAACGAAATACCGCTAGACGCGGACGTTCTGGGGAGCCAATAACTTTGCCACGAACGCGTCGATGACGACGGTTTTTTGATTCTCTACGAGTAAGTTTCATTTCTACTTCTTACCACCCTTACCAGTCTTACCAGCTTTCCGTCTGACCACTTCACCGGCATAGCGAATGCCTTTACCTTTGTAAGGTTCTGGTGGACGAACGGCACGAATTTTGGCGGCTGTGTTACCTACGATTTCTTTGTCATAGCCGCTGACAATGACGTTAGTGGTACCTTCTACTGCAAACTGAATTCCATCTGGGGGAACAATTTGCACTTGATGGCTGTAACCCATATTTAAAACTAGGTTACGCCCTTGAAGTTGTGCCCTGTAACCAACACCTTGAATTTCCAAACGGCGTTGAAAACCTTGGGAAACTCCCTCGACCATATTCGCAACTAAAGTACGGCTCAAGCCGTGCAGTTGCTTTGAGGTACGAGTTTCGTCCCGACGATTTACCTGTAATATTTCTCCTTCTTGGGAGACTGAGACATTAGCTGTTAGAGTGCGAGAAAGTTCTCCTTTCGGGCCTTTCACCACAATATTCGTACCATCAATCGCCACTTGGACTTTGGCGGGAATAGTAATTGGACGTTTACCAATACGAGACATAACTTTTGTCCTTTATCCTGTTATGAGTTATGAGTTATCAGTTTTTATAACTAACTCCTCACTCCTAACTCCTCACTTCTGGTGACTACCAAACGTAACAAAGCACTTCGCCACCCAAGTTCTGACGCCGCGCTTCGCGGTCAGTCATAATGCCACTGGATGTAGAAATAATGGCAATGCCAATGCCACCTAGTACCCTTGGCAATTCTTTTCTATTGGAGTAAACACGCAAGCCAGGTTTACTCACTCGCTTTAAAGCGGTGATTAGAGGCTGACGATTCTTCCCCTTGTATTTCAGGGAAATCACCAGATTGTGCTTTACCCCTTCTTCTGCTTCTTCGATTTCAGCAATAAAGCCTTCCTCCCGTAGCACTTTGGCAATGCTCCGGGTCATTTTTGTAGCTGGCACTTGTGTAGTTTGATGCCGCGCCAGGTTGGCATTGCGGATGCGCGTCAGCATATCTGCAATTGTGTCGTTAGCCGCCATCGTTCCCTCTATAGATGAACTTATTGATCGCGAAAGGGCATTCCTAATTCTTTAAGTAAGGCGCGGCCCTCTTCGTCGTTTTTTGCTGTGGTGATGATGGAAATATCCATCCCACGCACTTGATCGATGCTGTCGTACTCGACTTCTGGAAAAATTAGCTGTTCTCTCACACCCAGAGTGTAGTTACCGCGTCCGTCAAAGCTTTTAGGGCTAACGCCGCGAAAATCTCGAATTCTGGGTAATGACAAGCTAACTAGTCGGTCAAAAAAGGCATACATCCGTTCGGCTCTGAGGGTAACCATGATCCCCACAGGCATCCCTTGGCGAATTTTAAAGCCAGCGATCGCCTTTTTCGCCCGCGTCACCACTGGTTTTTGACCAGTGACCAGCGAAATTTCGTTTATGGATGCTTCCAGAGACTTCGCATTTTGAGCTGCTTCACCCAAACCTCGGTTAATAGTAACCTTTACCAACTTCGGTACTTGATGAACATTGGTATATTGAAACTGATTAATCAGTTTGGGGACGATTGTCTCTTGATATAAGCTTTTGAGTCTTGTTGTCGCCATAGTTTTTTGTCCTGATATCCCTGGGCTTGGTCAGGGAACTTTTAATTTTGGATTTTAGATTTTGGATTAAATTTAAAATCTAAAATCTCAAGGAAGGCTAATTCTTATTTATCAAGAAGTTCGCCAGTTTTCTTGAGTTTTCTGACTTTTTTGCCTTCTGAGGTAAAGGTATAACAAACACGACTAGCAACGTTTTGCTTGGTGGAATAAAGCATCACGTTGGAGCTATGAATCGGGAATTCCTGGGTGAGAATCCGCCCTGATTCTCCTTCTTGCTGGGGTTTAACGTGCTTAGTTTTAATATTGACACCTTTGACCACAACTTTACTCAGTTGGGGAAGTGCCTGAATAATTTCACCAACTTTTCCTTTGTCTTTGCCAGCAATCACTTGTACGGTGTCGCCAGTTTTAACGTGCATTTTGTGGAATACTTTGGGCGTACCCTGTTTGGTTGCCATTAAAGCACCTCCGGAGCCAGAGAAACAATTTTGGTAAAGTTTTTATCGCGCAGTTCCCGGGCAACTGGGCCAAAAACTCGTGTGCCTCTTGGGTTTCCATCTTTGTTGATAATCACAGCAGCGTTATCATCAAAGCGAATACTCATGCCGCTGTCACGACTTACGGCTTTACGAGTGCGGACAATTACTGCTTCCACGACATCAGACTTTTTTACAGCCATGTTGGGTGTAGCATCTTTGACAACGGCGATAATTTTATCACCGATAAAACCATAGCGGCGGTTGCCTCCACCTAAGATGCGGATGCACATTAGTTTACGGGCACCGCTATTATCTGCGACATTCAGGTAAGTCTGAGGTTGAATCACAATTATTCTCCCTTGTAATGTTGTTAGTTTCTAACAACGATGAGGTTTAAGTAGGTTTGACGTTCAAAACTTCTGTGATTTTCCAGCGCTTAGTTTTACTCAGGGGTCTAGTTTCCTGAATGCGAACGCGATCGCCTACTTTACACTTATTTTCTTCGTCGTGAACTTTATATCGTTGGGTATTAACCACAATCTTGCCGTACTTGGGGTGAGGAGCGCGGTTTTCTATGGCAACTACCACAGTTTTTTGCATTTTATCGCTCACTACCAAGCCAACTCGTTCTTTAACTGCCATAATCTCCTACTTCTCTTCTTTAGCCGATTGACTTGCTGCCCGTTTGCGTTCTGTCTCTAACGTCAGCAATTGGGCTAGGCGGTGTCGGATTTGTCGGAACTGGTGGGGCTTTTCTAGTTGTCTGGTGGCTTTTTGTAAGCGCAACTGAAATAGTTGTCTTTTGATCGCGACAATTTCCTCAGAGAGTTTCTCGTCACTTAATTCTCTAGCTTCTGAAATCTTGGGAAGAGGCATAAGCTAATCCTGCTCCTGTGGTTGAGAGCGCACAATAAACTTAGTTTTTATGGGTAGTTTAAATGAAGCCAAACGCATAGCTTCACGGGCGATTTCTTCAGAAACCCCACCGATTTCAAACAAAATTCGCCCTGGCTTGACTACAGCTACCCAAAACTCTGGCGAACCTTTACCGGAACCCATCCGGGTTTCAGCAGGACGCATGGTTACAGGTTTATCAGGGAAAATCCGAATCCAGATTTGTCCGCCCCGACGAATATAACGGGTCATTGCTCGACGAGAAGCCTCGATTTGCCGGGAGGTAATCCAAGCAGGCTCTTGCGCTTGCAGTGCAAAATCACCGAAGTTGAGGGTGCTGCCACGGGTGGCTAGTCCCTCCATCCGTCCGCGCTGTTGTTTGCGGAATTTAGTTCTTCTAGGGCTTAACATGATTGGCTACTGGGTACTAGGTACTGGGGATTAGGGATTGGGAATTAGGGATTGGGGATTGAGAATTCTTACCCAGTCCCCAGTCCCCATTCCCCAGTCCCCGTTTACCCTTCATTTGAGCGGTCTTCAAATTGCTGACGACGACGTTGTTGTTGACGACGACGGGGTTCACGCTCACGATCGCGGGGATCGCGTTCACGCTCGCGGCTTGCAGGTGGTAGGGGGGTTTCTTCCTGTCCAGGAATGATTTCTCCCTTAAACACCCATACTTTGATACCCAAAATACCGTAAACAGTTTTTGCCGTGCAATAAGAGTAGTCAATGTCAGCCCGTAAGGTATGTAAAGGGACTCTACCTTCACGAGTCCACTCTGTCCGGGCAATTTCTGCACCGTTGAGCCGACCACTGACTTGGATTTTAATCCCTTGCACACCAGCGCGTTGGGCCCGCTGAATCGATTGTCGCACTACCCGGCGAAAGGAAACCCGGCGTTCCAATTGTTGAGCAATGTATTCAGCAATTAGATAGGCATCAGCATCAACTCGTTGGACTTCAACTACGTTAATCCGAATTTGGCGATTACTACCCAACAGTCCTTGGAGTCCGGTACGCAAGGATTCGATGCCTTGCCCACCACGGCCCACTACTACGCCTGGTCTAGCTGTGCGTACTTCTAAGTCGATTTGGTCAGCTTTGCGCTCAATCCGCACCTCAGAAATGCCGGCGTTATTTTGAGCAAGTCTACCCAGCTTTTGTTCTATGTATTGACGGAGTTTGTGGTCTTCTTGTAAAAGTTCTGGATAGCGATCAGGAACAGCAAACCAACGGGATTGATGTTCATGTGTAATACCCAGGCGAAAACCAACTGGATGAATCTTCTGTCCCACGAATGCTTCCTCTAAGATTTCTTACTTTACGCAATTTATTCGTGTAAGCGTGCTTATTTTTCTGGGGCAGCTGCAACAGCTACAGTAATATGACACGTCGGCTTACGAATTTGGTAAGCTCGACCTTGCGCCCTTGGTTGGAACCGCTTTAGCGGTGGGCCTTGATCGGCGTATGCTTGAGTAATTACTAGTTGAGTCCGATCTAAGCCGGCGTTGTGTTCGGCATTGGCAGCAGCGCTTCTGAGAACTTTTAATATGGGTTCAGTGGCGCGATAGGGCATGAATTCCAGGATGATTAACGCTTCTCGGTACGATCGCCCCCGGATTTGATCGAGTACCCGACGCACTTTGTAGGCCGAGATGCGGATAAAACGAGCGATCGCCTTTACTTCAGTAGTATCATTAGCCATAATTTTCTCCAATTTTGTCATTTGTCATTGATCATTCGTCACTTGTCTTTAGCTAATGACTAATGACTTCACGACTAATAACTACCTACCTGCTTTTTTGTCACTTTTTCCATGACCCCTGTAGGTGCGTGTCGGGGCAAATTCACCCAATTTGTGTCCCACCATCTGTTCATTTACAAAAACTGGAACGTGTTGGCGTCCGTTGTGAACAGCTATGGTATGACCTACCATTAGAGGCAAAATTGTTGAAGCTCGTGACCAAGTTTTAATAACTTCTTTTCTGTTGTTGTCGTTGAGCTTTTCAATTTTCTTTAGGAGATGATCCGCAACAAAAGGACCTTTTTTTAGAGAACGACCCATAATTTAATTTTGGATTTTGGATTTTGGATTTTGGATTTAGAATTTCTGATTTTGGATGATTAGGTATCTCACTGGGGTAGAAAATTTGAGAATTTTAATTAAGTAGACCCCAATCTAAAATCTAAAATCCAAAATCTAAAATTCTATGATTCACGACCACCGCGACCACGTTTGGAAGACTTACGGCGACGGCGCACAATCAATTTGCTGCTAAGTTTCTTGCGATTACGTGTCTTCGCGCCCAATGTGGGTTTACCCCAAGGTGTAACAGGTCCCGATCTACCGATGGGCGCCCTACCTTCACCACCGCCGTGTGGGTGATCTACGGGGTTCATGACGCTACCTCTAACCTTAGGACGGCGACCTTTCCAGCGATTTCGTCCTGCTTTACCTGCACTCAGGTTTCTAGCATCGGTGTTGCCTACTTGCCCAATGGTGGCGTAACACTCGCGTCGAATCAAGCGGACTTCTCCTGAAGGTAACTTGAGAGTTACATAATTACCTTCTTTTGCCACAACTTGAGCGATCGCACCAGCAGCCCGGACGATTTGACCACCTTTACCAGGAGTCAGTTCTACGTTGTGAACACCAGTACCTAAGGGAATCTTCGAGAGCGGTAAAGCATTACCATCTTCAAAGGGAGCCTCAGGCCCAGCAATAATTATTGTTCCAACTTTCAACCCGTTGGGGTGGAGGATGTACCGTTTTTCGCCGTCTTGGTAATACAAAAGGGCAATTCGGGCATTGCGGTTAGGATCGTATTCAATCGCTGCGACTTTGGCAGGAATATTATGTTTATCCCTTTTAAAATCGATGATCCGGTAAAGTTGTTTGTGTCCGCCACCCCGGCGACGACTAGTAATTCGCCCGTGATTATTCCGACCTTTAGCGCGATGCTTCGAGGTAGTTAGGGATTTCTCTGGCTCGGTTTTTGTAATTTCCGCAAAGTCAGAGATTGTAACTTGGCGAGTGCTGGGGGTATAAGGGCGGTAAGAACGAGTACCCATAATCTATTTTTGATTTTGGATTTTGGATTTTGGATTTACTTAATTTTGGATTTCAGATTTTTGATTTAATGAGTGTTTAAATAATTACGACCATCTTTGGTAATTATTGAGTAAACTTCTCAATCTAAAATCTAAAATCTAAAATTTAAAACTCCTAGACTTCTGGGAATAGGACTTGTCTAATCTTGTCTTCATCCCCAGGTGCAACGGTAACAATGGCTCGCTTATATTGGGGCTTATAACCAATAAATTTACCAACGCGCCGCTTTTTACGGGGTGGTAAGATGGTGTTGACTTTTACAACCTTGACCTGAAACAAGTCTTCGATCGCTGCCTTAATTTCTGGCTTAGATGCCTTTGGAATTACTTCAAAGGTGTACTTATTCTGCTCCATTAGGATGGTCGCTTTCTCGGTAACAATTGGGCGACGCACTAAGTCGGCAAGGTCGCGGGGGTCAAAGCTAGGCACTGTAGACCTCCTGAATTTTTTCTAGGGCTGATGCCGTAACTACAATCTTGTCAGCGTGCAGTAAATCAAAAACATTTAGCTGGTCGGCTGCGATTAGTTTTAAATTTTCAATATTGCGGGCTGACAAATAAACGTTATCTGTATCCGCAATCTCAGACAAAATTAACAGGGACTTGTTTTCTAATGACACTCCCCAACGGGTAAGCGCTGCCACTAAGTCTTTAGTCTTCGGGCGAGAGAACTCGCTGCTAAATTCTTCTACTACTATCAAGTCGTCATTGCGGCTTACAAATGCTGTCCGTAGTGCTAAACGTCGCTCTTTACGGTTCAATTTGAGGTCAAAGTCTCTGGGCTTGGGTCCAAATATCACACCACCACCACGCCACAGTGGTGAACGAATAGACCCTGCACGAGCGCGACCAGTACCTTTTTGTCGCCAAGGTTTACGACCGCCGCCTCTGACTTCCGAACGAGTTTTTGTACTGGCATTTCCTTGACGAGCATTGGTCAATTGCCGTACTAAAGCGCGGTGCACGATATGAGATGCTGTTTCTTCCTTGGCAACGCGTAACTCGAAGGTCGTCTCACCGACCTGTTCTCCTTGCCAATTTTTAACTACGCTTTCAACCATCTTTGTTATTTGTCCTTTGTCATTGGTGAGCCACTGCGGTCTTCTCCCAAAGGGAGACGCCAAGGGCGATAGCGAAGCGGTAGCGAGTCATTGAGCGTCTGGGATCTCCCCAAGTGAAGCACGTGGCGTCATCTGTCATTTTTCTTTTGCCATTTGTCTTTAGCCAATGACTTTTGACTAATGACCCTTTGGGTTCGCCAGTTACTCATGGGGGAAATCCCCAAGACCGCACTGGCTCACTTTTGACTAATGACTTTTAACTATCCCACTATTTTTGCAGGCACAATACTTACTAGAGCGCCCGGTTTTCCAGGAATGGCTCCCTTAATTAGCAATAAATTGCGTTCTGCATCAACTCGCACTATGGTCAGCTTGCGGATTGTGATGCGTTTCCCACCTAAACGCCCTGCCATCCGCTTACCTGGATAAACACGACCTGGTGTTGTACCAGCACCAATAGAACCAGGCGCTCTATGGTTTTTGGAACCGTGTGACATGGGTCCTCGACCAAAGTTGTTGCGCTTCTGGTTACCCGCAAAGCCGCGACCGATGCTTGTGCCGGCTACATCGACAATTTGACCCGCACTAAAAATATCTGCTTTAATCTGTTGGCCTAAAGCATAATCACTAGAACTATCGGTGTGATATTCATTTAGGTGACGCAATGCTGGAGCAGATGATTTAGCCAAATGACCCAGTAGTGGCCTGTTTAGTGCCTTTGGTTTAACTTCGCCATAACCAACTTGAATGGCAAAATAACCATCGGTTTGCTTCGTTTTAACTTGTGTAACAGTGCATGGCCCTGCTTGAATGACAGTCACAGGAATAGCTACTCCTGCTTCGTCAAATATTTGGGTCATGCCCAGCTTGGTGCCGAGAATACCTACAGACACAGTAACTGGTTCTCCTTTCTAGTTGCTGACCTTGGAATTGGACTTTAGAGGACACGCTTTGTACGCATCAGTTTAGGCTGGGTTAGCCTACGAAATTTAGAATGGCTTAAATAAACCGTTCCAAATGCTTTGGGACACAACAAACCGTGTCCGTACTGCTTGGTGAATCTGTTTAGCTTCACTCAATAGATCACCAGAACAGCCACAAGTCCCTTCCTGTTGGGAAGGAATAACTTCTGGAATCAATGCAAGGCGCTACAGCTTTAAACTGTGTGCAGCAATGCTTTCGTCCAAGCAATTGCTCTGGCACTTTCTGGAGGCAGCGCTGTCGGCGGGTTTTCCGATTTATACACGCCCAAAGGGCGGCTTCCCGGAGGTAGGCTACTGCCGTGTTGCAGTTGGACTTAAGCGTTTTTTACCGCCCAGTATCCGTTAACTGAGACTGACGTAATGCCATAAAACCAATATTGCTGCTCAGTTTTTACTTCCCTAAACACCTTAAACTATTGCTTAAGATTTTGCCTGCTTATTCACAGGCATAGAAGTAAATTTACCCTAGAGCTTAGGATTGGCTTTGGTTCTTCGCCCATAAGCTCCAATGTTGACCTGAAAGCTTTCTTAGTTTACCAGTCTATTGATCAATCTAAGTTAGTTTTATCCTGTTTGGATTGAGTTATCAGCTTTTTATGCTAACACTACCTCAGATTGACAGTAAAAAGGCAGCCTAATTTGCGTGCTTGGTCACAATCTAATAATATAAATTATTTATTTATGTTTGTCTAGTAATTTATAGAGTTATTTTTGGAGAGTAGGGAGCAGGGGAGAAGAGTTTTCCCCAATGCTCATAGAAAATGCTTTAACTTAATCTATCAATTCAGGGTAAATAATAGAGATATCTGAGTGGGATAAGACGAAAATCTATGGCACTAATTACCACCGGCAACGGTTTAATCCGCGATCTGGAAAAATTTGGCGCTCTTGGAGTGTATGTACCTCTGGAAGGGGGTTATGAAGGTCGATATCAGCGCCGACTACGCGCAGCTGGCTATACTACTCTCCACATTACTGCTAAAGGACTAGGGGACGTAGCTGCGTATCTGACAAGAATTCATGGAGTCAGACCTCCTCATCTTGGTAAAAAAAGCACTGGTAGCGGTGCAGCAGTAGGTCAGGTGTACTATTTGCCACCAATTCTCAATTCTCATCTAGAACAGCTACCACCAAAGTCAAAGGGGCTGGTGTTGTGGATTATTGAAGGGCATATTCTTTCCAATGAGGAACTTGAGTATTTAACGAATTTGCCTCAGCTAGAACCACGAGTAAGAGTAATCATTGAGAGAGGTGGCGATCGCGCCTTCCGTTGGACTTCTCTAGAAAAAACTCTGTTAGCTAGTTAACACTTACAAAAGTTAGGAGTTAAAAGTTAGGAGTTAAAAATTTAAAACTCCTAACAGACGCGATTAATCGCGTCTCTCCTAACTCATAATTCTCTCAGCATTTCAATAATGCTGAGTCGAAAACCACAAGATGAAAATAACCGCCGTGCAGCCTCGTTAACAACTGCTGTATCTAAACGAATTTGCTTGACGCCCATCTGATGAAAGCGTTCAATACTTAGCATCACCATTTGCCGCGCAATTCCGTTTTGGCGATATTCCGGCTCAACCCAGATATCATGAATAAAAGCAAATTCCTGTAACCGATAAATTGGTATTTCTCGCTCAATTGTCGCCACCAGAAAAGCTACAAGTTGCGCTTCATCTTCAGATACTAGAAAGACGCTGCGCTCGTTATTTGCCAAACGCGTCAACCATTGTTCATAACGCTGTTCTGGATTCGGCAGAAAACCATATTTGGCAGAATCCCAAGACTCATGCAAAGCACAAATTTTGGCAACCATTGGTAAAATTGCAGGTACGTCAGCTGTTGTGGCGGGGCGGATCAGCATAAGTTATGGAATTTGTTGCAGAAAAGCCACAGGCAATTACAGTCAAGAATAGGCATACTGAAAGAGGGAGAAAACTTTAGACCACTCCCTGCCAAATCGGCGTGAAGGTGATTAAGCAACAATGAGACGTAAACCCACTGGTAAATCGGCTACTACTTCTAAACCCTCTATTTTCCAATCTCCAATGTTTAACCTCTTCACCATCGCAATTATGGGAGGGGTGTTGATTTTGGGAATTGGGATTGGCATTGCCTTTAGTTCTACAACCACGTTGGCCCCATCAAATGTGGCTTCCCGTGAATTCATTGATCTCAAAGCACCAAACCCGGAAATTTGTGTGCAGTACGGAGCTAGCGCTATGGTAATGGACACTAGACTGTTCGTCACTCTCAACCCCTTCAATGTCTATGTTTCTCAGCCGAGTATGCGTCCTGGATGTGTAATCCGACAAAATGACTGGGCGCTTTTAGAGCAACGTAAGCTGGTGACATCTGATCAGGTAAATGAGTGCAAAAATCGCCTGAATACCTTTGGCTTTACAGGTAACTTGGACAGTGACAAACCTGATATTAGGTGCATATATCAAAATGAAGCTGCTCAAAACTTCTTCACGGCTCAACCAGGAGCAGTTGGAACACCTCAGCAAACGGACAGATTTTAGATTTGGGAATGGGCCAAACAGGGCATTGGGGAAAACTCTTCTCCCCTGTTCTCCAGTCCCTATCGGGTTTTAGGAAGAGGTTGACCAAACTCTATCACTTGGGGATTGGGAACATTGGGGATTGTTGGAACTGGAAATTCCGACATACCAGAAGGAGGAATGTTATTCAAATTATCGGGTTGATTTGGGAAAGACGGAGGGGGAAGAATCAAAGCAGGTTGTTGAGAGGATGTATTAGGGCTTAGAGGAGGTACGGTTACAAGAGGCTGTCCTGAGTTAATAGTAATTGTTGGGGGCAGTTGATTGGATGGAGGTGGAACTGTGAGTAAGGGTAGTTGTTGGTTAGTAGTAGTTACGGGTAAGTTACTAGGCGGCTTTTGAGGGGTTTGAGGTAGTTTCTTGGGTGAAGGTGCGGAGTTTCCTGGTTTCACGGCAGTAGTTTTACCATAAATAACCGGACGTAATACCCAGCGAGTGGAGTTTTTTCGGGAAACGGGTTGCAGTTGTACCTGTTTGGGATTAAAAACAGTCCCTGGTGCTAAATCTAAGACAATGCGTGTGTCTTTAGCGTTCAGTTGAGAAACGCGAATACTTTTGATTGCTCCAGAATAATTTTGTTGGGTGGTAACTTTGCCTAACTTAGTATTCGGTAAATCTACAACAAGGCGAGAGGGTTGGGCTAAGTAGAAATAACGGGGGGTTGTGCCTGCTGAGAGAGTGATTTCGAGTTGCTGTGTCTTGGGGGAAAAACGCCAATTATCTAGCTTTACCACTGGTGTAGCAGCAGTAGTACAAGTTTCGAGGGCGATCGCTGCACAAAAGCCGAATAGACTGATGCTAAATAGCTGCTTGCGCCATTGGCAAAATTGCCTAGTTTTTAGTCCCTGATCCATTCTTTTTATCTGCTCCATAAAACCCATAGAATGCGCTCACATTGCTGTTTACTTCGCGCCTTAAATCCCCACTCCCCAATTCATAACTTCTGAGATTTTTCCTCAGCTTTTTGGGGCACAGCGGTAAATCTCAGGGTTTGTGGGATGCTATTTACGGTTAATTGACCTGTCATATTACCTTTATCCACAAGTTGCATTTGAATTGTGACTGAGTTTAGAGGATCATTTTGGGGGCGAGGAATATTACAAAGGATTGATCTACCAACTTTTCCATATAAATTTAACTGTTGATTTCTGAAGATGCCTGCCAGAGAGTGCTTTTCGTCAGTATCGGCGTTAACGTTTGCCGGTAATACAGAGGCATTTAAGTAAATACCCGACTGTTGAATGTTTAACGTCAGGGTATCCGATTTTTCACAGTTCGGCAAATTCTCTGACAGGGTTAGACGATACCGGCCGTTAACTACAGGAGGAGCCTTAAGATTGTTTTCCCCATAAACGGTTACAGTTTTAAACAACAGTAGGACTGAAATTATTGCTACTCCGTAAAAAGCCAAAGATTTGAACTTGAAATGATTCATAATTTCAACTCCTCAATGTTTGCTCTTGACTACTAACCTCAGGAAGCATAGAGGCAAGGTGAGCGGTAACTTGACTGTAGCGGCGGGTAATCAGCAGGGAGGAACGACATTGGATGGCTAGTTGATCTGTATATCTTCCCAAGGTTTGACGCTCGATACCCCAAGCGCGGCTGGTGCCAGCAATAGTTAAGTCAACAGCTTCTGAGGCTTGAATTACGGCTTGGATTGGTTCTGCGGCTTCGATAATTTTGATTTCAATGCGATCGCGTACACTGGTGGGCAATTGCTCCATCATCGTGTGCAGTTCGTAACTCAATTCTTCCTTGGTATTATTTGTTACTATCTGTAATATCTGCAACATACAATCACGATTTATTAGCAATCTCAGAGCTAGTATTAGCGCTAAATCATCATGGATATTGGCAGAATAAGGTACCAATAAACTTTCTAATCGCTCTTTGCCTTTATCTATAAACACTGCTACATCCACTGGTGCAGTGGTAAGCATTTGTCCGACTCGTCCACCTAAACGATTGCTACTAAAAGCTGGTCGATGCCAGCCCACGAGAATTAAATCAACTTGTTCTAATGTGGCAATCTGTGCCGTTTCGCGGGCAACATTGCTGGATATGCGAACGATAGGATGCACACAAGAGCGAGTTTCTGGCGGTTCGAGAGTATTAATCAATTCTTCTAGTTGGTGGCGGCGCTGGGCGATTAATCGGTCTGCTTCAACTGGGGTACTTTCAAAGGCATAGTCTTCTTGAAATTCAATCAGGCTGAGGGGGTTAACAACGGCAGGATATCGGTAATTGAGAGCGATACCTACGGCGGGCTGCGCCAATGCTACTGCCAACTGTACTAAACCTTTTTGGGTACTTGGATTAGCCACTGGCACCAAAATTCGGTAAGGACGAGGGGAAGTTTCACCTCCAGCAGAGGTGTCTATACCTGTTTCTGCTTCCGCCTCGCGTTCCACAACATCTAACCTGATCAGCTTCTTCGGATATGTCCATTCCAGCAGTGGCGAGGTCATGAATGTAGTTACCAATGCCATAATTACCAGCATGGTAAATATTAAGGGAGAAATTACCCCTAACTCTAGACCAATGTTTAGTACTATCAGTTCGGTCAAGCCGCGAGTATTCATTAACCAACCGAGTGCCGAGGCTTCCCGTTTACTAATGCCACTGACACGGGCCGCTACATAAGTGCCAACATATTTGCCTGCGATCGCCACTCCTAAAACCAACGCACACAAAAGCCACAATTCTGGACGGTTGAGCAAGCCAATCTGCGTCTTTAAGCCACTGTAAGCAAAAAATATTGGCAGCAAAAATATTAATACAAAATCTTCGGTTTTTACTGCCAATTCCCGCACTAAATCTTCATTTTTGGGCATTGCTGCTCCCAGTAAAAATGCCCCAAAAATTAAGTGAATGCCAATTAGTTCGGTGATCAGTGCCGACGCAACCACGCCCATATAAATCCCAGCTAGCAGCAATTGGCTGAGGCGTCCCGCACGGAGGTAGTGTTTGGCAAGGCCTTTGAGAAACCAACGTCCCACCGTCAACATCAAGCCGATGTAGACTATGCTGGCGATAATTGTCGGTATAGCACCAGCAAAGTCACCAGTTCTAGCTACAGCGATCGCTACTGCCAAGAGACACCAAGCTGTCACATCATCCACCGCAGCACAAGTTAACGCCAATGTTCCTAAACGCGTTCCTTGTAAATTCTTTTCAGTAATGATTCGCGCCAACACTGGAAAGGCAGTAATCGACATTGCTGCCCCCAAAAATAAAGTGAAGGCGGTGAAAGATACACTTGCGTTGGAAACTAGGGGATAAAGGATTACCGCTAGCAATGTTCCTAAGGAAAACGGTACTAAAATGCTTACATGAGAAGTTAAAACAGCTACTTCTAACTGTCCACTGAGGTATTTGGGATTTAGTTCTAACCCAATCAGAAACATGAAAAATATTAGTCCCACCTGAGACAAAACATTTAGAAAAGGAATAGTTTCTGGTGGAAACAAGGTAACTGCTAAATGAGGAGCAACTAAACCAAATAAAGATGGCCCGAGCATAATCCCGGCGACAATCTCACCAATTACCAGCGGTTGCTTAATGGAACGGAATCCTAGCCCTACTAGCCGTGAAAGTCCAATAACAATCAGCACCTCAACCAGAACAAGAATAACTATGTGCATGGTTTCCTCAAAAGTAACTATCTGGTTTCTCTAAGATGATTCTTTAAAAGACTGGAAAATGTCAAGCTTGTTAGATACACCTCAATACAATTCAGTTAAGTATTTATTTCTCTTTGTGTCCTACCATGTGGGAAGCCACTTCATGTCTATGCGTTCTTCTGGTGCGTCTGCTACCTGAATGCAGGTTGTTCAAACAATTGATTTTGAGAAAGAGTTTGAGCCTTAACCCTTGCGTATTATACACGCAAGGGTAATTTGTGCTTCTTTCTCATGTCAATTGTTATTACGATGCAGTTGCAATCGTGAAACATAAACTCTAATAATTTTATTAGCTCAATCTAAAATAACTGTTTTTAATTTGATGAGATACAGGAGGCAGGACATTACTTTGGTTTTCAAAGTTGTATCAACTGCCATGTTGTTCTTAGAAACCCACACAACTGTACGTCAATACAAGATATTGCATTCAAACTAAAACCGCTATATATGATTTTTTATGATTTTTTAATTTGCGATTTATAACCTTTTTCATCTATTTCAACCGCAATCTGCTGTAGTGACTCACATCTGTGCGTCACTACCATACGGTTTAATTATCTGAAAATACTGTAATTTTTGATTAAATTATTTACGATGATTTGAGATGTTACAACCATTCTCCACCCCGGAAACGCCAACGAGGAAAGATAATTCGCATCAGGCTTTGGGAAGTAATAAAAACTCCTAGCCACACGATGCTATAGTGCAATAAAAAAGCTCCTGGCGATAGTTCTTCCTTGGGTAAAGGTATTGGTAAAAAACCAAACAATTTAACTCCACAGAAAACAAACACCAATTCCCATATACCAGCTAAGAGTTGATAAGCTGCGGGCCAATCCCTATCCCAGCGAGATTTTTGCAGATAGTTATAAAGCGCATCCCAGCCTAAGCCAAAGATGGCGACATAACCAAGTATCCAAAAATAAACCGAGTTAGCACCAGGGCCAATCCAACCCATTGCAAATAGCAAAGATACAAGCCCGCCGACAGTTGCAACTAATAATAATCGAGTTTGCCAGCGACCAAATAAAGTTGGTGTCATAGGAGTTAGAAGAGACGCGATTAATCGCGTCTGTAATTAATAAGAGAGAAGTTAAAGTTTTTATAGATAGATTTTCAAATGGATGTTATTTAAAATTTAGCAAGATTGTGGTGCTTTTTGCGAGGATGGCAAATATAAGAATATCGGCTTGCCCAAAGCACCAACACATCTATATTATTAGGATGGTTTAAGGTGATAATCAAATTGAGAAGGGTAAGCTGCATTGGCAAAGCCCGCTGAATGTATCGCATCCCAATTAATCACATCTTCTAACAAAGCTTGATAACCTAGTGTATTGGGATGAAGACCATCTTCACTCAAGCGTTTGAGCCGCCAACTTTCGCCGCGTTGCATCCATTGCTCAAAAATGTCCAAATAGGGAATCTGCCGTTTCGTGCAAGCAATCCGAGTTGCTTGTTTGTAGCGATACTGGTCGGCATGATTATAGTGAAAACAATCTAAAAATGGCATCTTGGCTTCATCCACTGGCACCATGCCCACGAATAACACAGGACATAGTTGCTGTGCTAAATCTAGCAGAAAAGCAATTTCTTTTTCAAACAATGTAAAATCTGTGTAACTTCGGCCATCGGGACGCGCCAACCGGGCTGAGTCATTCACGCCTACTGATAAAATAATCAAGTCGGGGACACGATTTCGCAGTTCACCCCGGTGGCGGAACTCAACTTCTAGCCTTTGGGCTACTTGTTGCGTGCGATCGCCTCTTACCCCTAAATTATAAAGAATATGACCGGCACTATCCGGCAACATCCACCATCGCCGTAGTTGCTCTATCCAGCCTCCTTTTTCCGGGTCGCCGAATCCATAGATTAAGCTGTCCCCCAGTGCGACAATCTTCATTGGCTGAAAGTGATTTGGTGGTAAAGACCGCTGCATTGAGGAAGAAGCTAGAAATGTGTGCATTTAAAAACTATATTTTATATCTTTACAAGATTCTATACATTTCTATACCATAGATGGCTATCTTTAGTGTCCAAGCATATATCGGGTTTCTACTTGTTGATATGGTTCCAAAGTTAATATAGCGCTTCTCGGTTGAGTTCAATACAGACCTAACCCCCAGCCCCTTTACTACAAGGAAAGGGGGGTAAGATTCAAAGCCTCTCTCCTTTTAGGAGAGAGGTTTGGAGAGAGGTCAAAGTGTATTGCATACAAACGAGAAGCGTTATATTGCCGCAGTTGAGCCTCTGAGGGTGGACGTTGAGCCTCTGAGGGTGAACGTTGAGCTTCTGAAGGTGAAGGTTAAGCCTCTGAAGGTGAAGGTTGAGCTTCTGAGGGTGAAGGTTGAGCTTCTGAGGGTGAAGGTTGAGCTTCTGAGGGTGAAGGTTGAGCTTCTGAGGGTGAACGTTGAGCTTCTGAGGGTGAACGTTGCACCTTTTATGCTGAAACTTGCGGTTTAAAAGCTCAAGTTTGGGGTTTGGTAGTGGAAACGTCTATGCGATGTCTACGACGGGCGTAGCTGCGGCACCATGTTTCATTTTATTTTAGGTATAAGTGAGCGCTCATACTGCGCTAAATAAGTCTGAGAATCGAACCGCAGAGGCGCAGAGAACACTGAGGAAGAGAGAAGAGAGAGCGTTAGCGCAGCTTATCGTACTCTTACTCTTAAGCAAGCTACGCGTAACGTTCCACTGACGCAGCCTCTCGTAGAGAAGGAAAGATATCGCTATTATATAACTGTGTATTTGCTTAATTTTGGCATCTCTCGTTAGGATAAGTTACAGGTGTAAAAGTTATATCTACTGCTAGCGAAGATGAATATTGATCTTGTAGTTAATGCACTTAAAAGTATTGCTAAACCTGCGGCTTCTCTAGTTATTAATCAAGCTCAACGTAATGAAACTGTAGTCAGAACCTTAAAACAATACGATTTTGACCCAGTACAACCACCCAAAGATGTTGATGGGGTTTATGTTTACTCTTTAATTGAGTATGGCGTGGGTAAGCCGGAAGCAATTCTGAATCTTTTTCGAGAAAGAGAGATTAAAAAGGCTTTTTGGAGTGCTTATACTTCTAATAATCCCTTGGGTTTCTACAAGCAAGTAGAAAAGTTTTTGCAGGGGAATGATTTAGCTTATGATATCCGATTATTGAGGATTGAGTTGCACTCTGAGTTAGAAGAATTTGGCGAAATATTTATTAAGGTTGCCAAAAAAAGCAAATCCAAAGAGTTTGAACCTTTCCCTGATTGGAATTTAGACGAGTATCCAGCAGAATTTAAGTCATTAATTAGAGAAAAAATCCGCTCTTTTTGCGGTCGTAAGTTTGTTTTCGATAAATTTAAACAATTTTGCGACAAAAATCGCAGTGGTTACTTCACAGTGGTGGGTGATGCAGGGATGGGGAAGAGTACTATTGCTGCAAAATATGTCTGGGACAATAAATCACCATGCTATTTTAATATTCGCTCTGATGGTCGCAATCGAGCGGAGCTATTTCTTGAAAGTATTCGCAAACAATTAATTAAGCGTTACCAGTTGCAGAATGCCGAGAAGGCTAATTTAGCTGATTTACTAGAACAGGTTAGCAAACAACTGACTGCTGGCGATCGTCTTGTAATTGTAGTTGATGCTTTGGATGAAGTAGAACAAGAAGCAGGGGGAAATCTTTTAGATTTACCGCCGTCACTTCCTGAATATGTCTATTTTCTGCTGACTAGACGACCCTATACTATAGATAAAAAACGCTTATCTGCACCAGATGTTCCGGTAGAGGAGCTAGATTTAAGGGGAAGTCAGTATGTTAATTTGAGTCGTGAAGATATCAAAGAGTATATTCGCTTCTTTTTAAATGATGATAAAGACTATAAAAATGCACTTAGACAATGGATTCAAGACCGCAATATTTCTGATAACGATTTTGTTGAGCAGGTAGCAACTAAAAGTGAAAATAATTTCATGTACCTGCGTTATATTTTGCCAGGAATTGCTAAAGGTGACTATAAAGACCTGAATTTAAAGCAATTACCCGATGGTTTACAAGATTATTATCAAGTTCATTGGCAGCGCATGGGGATGGAAGAAAAATCCCAAGAATTAAAAGTATTTATCCTGTTTATTTTAGTGGAGATTGGTACACCAATTCCCTATGAGATGATAGCAGATATTGCTGAACAGGATGAATTGGATGTGCAATCAGTTTTAAAGGAGTGGGTTGAATATTTGAAGCCGCAGGATATAAAGGGAGAACTCTGCTACAGCATCTATCACGCTAGTTTTTTAGACTTCTTGAAAGCAAAACGGGTTCTGGATTCTAAACGAAAGCTATTTCAAGAGGTTAATCAACGCATTGCGGACTACCTTGTAAGGAAGATGGCGTAATATGGGAGAATTTGTTGACAAGTTCGCGGCAGAAAGTCCCGCTTTTCAACGTGCTTACTTGGGTAGTTTAGCGCCTAGCTTGGTGAAGTCGGGAAAGTTAGAGAAATATTACCAAATCCTGACTGATTTTGATTTTTTGGTGGCAAAGATTAATCATTCTGAGTTTGGCGTACAGCCACTAATTGAAGATTATGATTTGATTAATGATACAGATACATTAAATTACCCAGAATATAACTCTGAGAAAGTCAAAAGTCTGAAATTGATTCAAGATGCATTAAGACTATCAGCGCATATATTAGCAGTGGATAAAGGGCAATTAGCGAGTCAATTGCACGGACGGTTACTAAATCAGAAAATGGCTAAGGAGATTCAGGCATTATTGGCAAAAATAAAGCAAAGCACAACTATCCCTTGGCTGTGTCCCTTAACGCCAAGCTTAACGCCACCAGGGGGACGCTTGCTCCGCACCCTCAATGGTCATAGTCACTGGGTAAATGCCGTCGCCGTCACCCCCAATGGGCAACAGGTGATTTCTGCCTCCGATGACAACACCCTCAAAGTCTGGAATCTAGCAACAGGGGAGGAACTATTCACCCTCAATGGTCATAGTTCCTATGTAAATGCCGTCGCCGTCACCCCCAATGGGCAACAGGTGATTTCTGCATCCGCTGACAACACCCTGAAAGTCTGGAATCTGGCAACAGAGGAGGAACAATTCACCCTCAATGGTCATAGTTCCTATGTAAATGCCGTCGCCGTCACCCCCAATGGGCAACAGGTGATTTCTGCATCCGCTGACAAGACCCTGAAAGTCTGGAATCTGGCAACAGGGGAGGAACTATTCACTCTCAATGGTCATAGTTCCTATGTAAATGCCGTCGCCGTCACCCCCAATGGGCAACAGGTGATTTCTGCCTCCCTTGACAACACCCTGAAAGTCTGGAATCTGGAAACAGGGGAGGAACAATTCACCCTCAATGGTCATAGTTCCTATGTAAAAGCCGTCGCCGTCACCTCCAATGGTCAACAGGTGATTTCTGGTTCAGATGACAACACCCTCAAAGTCTGGAATCTGGCAACAGGGAAAGAACAATTCACTCTCAATGGTCATAGTATCCCGGTAAGAGCAGTCGCCGTTACCCCCGATGGGCAACGGGTGATTTCTGGTTCAGTTGACGACACCCTCAAAGTCTGGAATCTGGCAACAGGGGAGGAACTATTCACCCTCAATGGTCATAGTCACTCGGTAAGTGCAGTCGCCGTTACCCCCGATGGGCAACGGGTGATTTCTGGTTCATGGGACAACACCCTCAAAGTCTGGAATCTGGAAACTGGGGCGGAACTATTCACCCTGACTGGTCATAGTCACTCGGTAAGTGCAGTCGTCGTTACCCCTGATGGGCAATGGGTGATTTCTGGTTCAGGGGACAACACCCTCAAAGTCTGGAATCTGGAAACTAGGGCGGAACTATTCACCCTCACTGGTCATAGCGACTGGGTAAGTGCAGTCGCCATTACCCCCGATGGGCAACGGGTGATTTCTGGTTCAGGGGATAAGACCCTCAAAGTCTGGAATCTGGCAACAGGGGAGGAACTATTTACCCTCAATGGTCATAGCGACTGGGTAAGAGCAGTCGCCGTTACCCCCGATGGGCAACGGGTGATTTCTGGTTCAGGGGATAAGACCCTCAAAGTCTGGAATCTGGCAACAGGGGAGGAACTATTTACCCTCAAT
>NZ_JBALDF010000068.1:0-79788 GCF_036917275.1 Nostoc sp. | reverse complement strand
ACTCCGTCAATCAACCTTTTAACTCCGTCAATCAACCTTTTAACTCCGTCAATCAACCTTTTAACTCCGTCAATCAACCTTTTAACTCCGTCAATCAACCTTTTAACTCCGTCAATTCACCTTTTAACTCCGTCAATTCACCTTTTAACTCCGTCAATCAACCTTTTAACTCCGTCAATTCACCTTTTAACTCCGTCAATTCACCTTTTAACTCCGTCAATTCACCTTTTAACTCCGTTCATCCACTTCAAAGACTTATGCTCAAAATTTAATGTATGCCAATTACTACTGATTCTCCCTCCCCCCTTATTCCATCTGGAACTCGTGACTCGCGCAAGCACACACCCAAGACAGATATGCGGGGGCTTTACCAGAGAGCAATTCGTGAGTCATTTGTCAAGCTCGATCCTCGAATTACTGTCAGAAATCCAGTTATGTTTGTTGTTTGGGTAGGGACAATTGTCACCTTCCTTGTTACCCTTAACCCAAATTTATTTGGTACAATCCAGGCGGATATCAATCAACAACGCTTGTTAAACGGGTTAATTACCTTCATTCTCTTTTTTACACTCGTTTTTGCCAACTTTGCCGAAGCCGTAGCTGAAGGACGCGGTAAAGCACAGGCTGATTCACTGCGCTCGACGCGATCGGATACGATCGCTAACAAAATCCTCCCCGATGGTTCTATACAACAAGTCAATTCTACAGAACTGCGACGGGGCGATTTGGTTAAGGTAATTGCAAATAATATGATTCCCGCCGACGGGGATGTAATTAAAGGCATTGGCTCAGTGGATGAGTCTGCAATTACTGGAGAATCTGCGCCCGTACTCAAGCAACCAGGTACAGATATTGCAAGTTCCGTGACAGGAGGTACACGCCTGCTCTCAGATGAGTTGACAATTCGCATTAGTGCTGACCCTGGTCAAGGCTTTATTGATCGGATGATTTCCCTGGTAGAAGGAGCAGAACGCAGCAAGACTCCCAACGAAATTGCTTTAACGGTATTGTTGGCAGTACTAACACAGGTTTTCTTGATTGTGGTGGCGACTATGCCTCCATTCGTTGGCTACATCGCCAGCTTTGTCAGCACGGCCTTTGGCGTTGAAGCAGGAAACAGCTTACGGGCGGGTGCTAGCGTTGCTATTCTAATCTCGCTACTGGTAGCTTTGATTCCTACAACTATCGGTGGTTTGCTCAGTGCGATCGGCATCGCTGGGATGGATAGGGTTGCCCAGTTTAACGTCATCGCTACCTCTGGTCGAGCCGTAGAAGCTTGCGGCGACATCAACACCTTAGTGCTAGATAAAACAGGCACTATTACCTTGGGTAATCGGATGGCTGATGAGTTTATTCCTCTGGATAATCACTCAGTAGAAGATATGGCGCGAGTCTCCCTAGCTGCTAGCTTATTTGACGATACGCCAGAAGGCAAGTCAATCGTGATATTGGCAGAGAAGTCCCAGGTTGCAGTAGACTTTAATATCGACAAAGCCGAAGGTGTGGAATTTTCAGCGAAAACCCGGATGAGTGGCACGAATCTACCTGATGGTAAACAAATTCGCAAAGGAGCGGTGGAGGCGATTAACGGATTTGTGCGTTCTCGTGGCGGCTACGTTCCTGATGATGTAGATGCAGCTTATGAGCAAGTTTCCCGATTAGGCGGTACACCCTTAGCTGTTTGCCAAGATGACAAGATTTATGGTGTCATCTACCTTAAAGATATTGTCAAACCTGGTCTGCGGGAACGGTTTGACCAACTCCGCCGCATGGGTGTTCGCACTGTTATGCTCACAGGTGACAACCGAATTACCGCTTCGGTAATTGCCGAAGAAGCTGGGGTGGATGATTTCATTGCCGAAGCGACTCCAGAAGACAAAATTGAGGTGATTCGCTCCGAACAATCTCAGGGTAAACTGGTGGCAATGACCGGGGATGGTACTAACGATGCACCCGCCCTAGCTCAAGCAAACGTGGGTGTGGCGATGAACTCTGGGACGCAAGCTGCCAAAGAAGCTGCTAACATGGTGGACTTAGACTCAGACCCCACAAAGTTGATTGACTTAGTAACCATAGGTAAACAGTTGCTAATTACCCGTGGTGCATTGACAACATTCTCCATCGCAAACGATATTGCCAAGTATTTTGCGATCATTCCCACTATCTTTGCAGCTGCTGGAATCGGCGCACTTAATATTATGGGATTAAAGAGTGCCCAATCTGCGATCGTCTCGGCGCTGATTTACAATGCCTTGATTATTCCGGCACTAATTCCGCTAGCACTCAAAGGGGTAAAGTTTTTACCTTTAACAGCAGATCAACTCCTACGCCGCAACATCTTCATCTATGGACTTGGCGGCATTATTGCTCCCTTCATCGCCATCAAACTGATAGATATTATTCTGCCGTTGTCTTAATTAACTATGAAACCTTCTCATATTCGACGCACTATCCCTGTATCCCAAGTATTAGAAGAAATAACTGAAATTTGGTGTCAATGGCGTAAACAAAAGCTGCCACTGTATTTGTTCTTGGCGATGTGTTTCAACCTAGTGGTTGCACCTTTGGTTTATGCAGCTACTGGCGAACAACTTTCCCGCAGTCAATCTTGGGGATTGGGACTGTTAGGACTGGTGACATTAGGGCTTTCCATCTACCTATTTTTTGTAATGTTTGTACCGGAGAAATTCTAATGAGTTTTGCACGTGAAGCTAGCAGAGCTGTTCGTTCTACCCTGGTACTCTGGGTTATTGGGGCGATTATTTATCCTTTTGCGATGATTACCATTGGGCAGATTGTGTTTCCCTTTCAAGCAAACGGTAGTCTACTGAAAAATAGTACAGGTGAAGTTGTCGGTTCTGCCTTGATTGGTCAACCTTTTAGTAGCGATCACTATTTTAACAGCCGTCCCAGTACCACCAGCTACAGCACAGCCGACCCCAAAAAAGACGATGCGGGAGTTTTGAAAACTGGGGTTTCCGGCGCTAGTAATTTGGCTCCCAGTAATCCTGCATTGCTGGAACGCATCAAAGGTAAAGATGACCCCGATCCCAGTAAAAAGATTGAAGGTGACTTCAATCGTCTAAAAAAAGCGGGTGTACAGCCGACTGGCGATCTAGTCTACACCTCTGGTTCCAGCCTTGACCCTCAGATTACCCCCGAAGCTGCGATCGCGCAAATTGCACGAGTAGCTAAGGCGCGAGGATTTCAGCCGAACCAACTAGAAACTTTGATTTCTCAAAATACAGATAGTCGCTTTCTCGGCATCTTTGGTGAGCCTGGAGTTAATGTTTTGAAGTTGAATTTAGCTCTGGATAAAATCAAGAGATAAAGGCATGAAAAGTAGTTAAAACTATTTACTATCAAATTTAATTTCAAACCTTAGATATCCGACTTATTTAAATAAGTCGGATATCTTGTTATTTCAGATCGGCAGTTTGTTTCCTTATCTATATTTTTCAGAAATCATTTAGGATTGCTATTTATAGCAATAGCTAAGGTGGTTAGGACATTAACACCTGATAAAACTTATACCAATTTAATGTGAAGCCGCACTAAATGAGTAACTCTCTATTCTTGGCGCTCTTGGCGTACTTGGCGGTTCGTTTAATATTCTGTGCATCTTCATACAGAATTGGTATTAGATACAAAAAGGCTTTTTACCCAATCCCTAGCTATATACAAAATACATCTCTAAATATATGCCATTTTAACTATTAAATAAACATATCTTTTATTTGTTCCGGTATATATCAGATGGGTTAAAAATATATCAAACATGACTTTAATTTTGTTTAAAGTATTGCACAATATTATTAGAGTTAACTAAAAAGACTCTGTGTTCAAAAACAAAAGAGCTTAATAGCCAAGCTTATTTGGTATTTTAATCTAAGCAAAGAGTATTTAGCGCTTTGAATATGCATACTTCGGAGTTTTTGAGACTTTATCTCTTCGCCCAAAAAAGTGTTAATCAGTCCACCTTGATTGAAGCTAAACCGACTGAAGCAACACATCATGACACAAAACCACAGGAGGGAGATATTCCATTTGTAGCAGTGTTTTTGGCTCACCTTTGCTTCATAGTTGTTTGGGGAATTGTCGTTTATATTGTTTCATACGTTTGCAAAGCAATCGAAGATCCCCCAGAAAATGTGGTGCAAGATAAAGACGAAATAGTAAGCATCAAACATTTACAGCAACATTCTTGTAAAAACTGCCGATTTTTTGACAATAACCATTATCTAAACTGTGCAGTACACCCGACCACTGCTCTTACTAAACAAGCACTCAATTGCTCTGATTACAAACCTAAATAGGTGAGTTTTTCGCTACGCTTATGGGGACTTTAGACTTGATTGCTGAAGTCAATCTAAAATCTAAAATCTTTTCATTGTGTGACCTATGAGTTTTTGGGACGAAAAATCAAGAAACGGGAAATTACCCTAGTAAGTGTAATTATTCTAATCCACCCGCTATTGATTTTGTTACCAAGTCGTATTACTCTAGCTTTTTTTAACCAACTTGCAGGCAACTTAAACAGAGTTTAAAGTTTGGAAACTTCATTTTAAAACACTAAACATTTTTTTATGAAACAAAAAGAGACTGTATTTGTTATTCCGACTCATCGACTCAGAGATGTAGCACAGACCATCGAAAAGTATGATGAGAATTTCTGGGCAAATGGTCATGCTTTAAAAATTATCATTTTTGATGATTCCAGCATTGTCAATCATGAGAAATATTACCCACTTTTAGAGCAGACTAAAACTGTCAATGACGTATTTTATGTCGGCCCCCAACAGAAAGAGCAATTTATTACATTTTTAAATGAAAGACTACGTGATAAGAAGCTAGAGTCACTAGTCAAAAACTTATTCCGACCTAGTTATGGAGGAAATCGCAACTTCACACTAATGTATACCCTTGGTCATTTAATGGTTAGTGCAGATGACGATATGCGACCAGATGCATTAATTGAAACTAGCCCAGAATCTTTATCAGGTGATGAAATATGTCGAGGTAAATTAATCAAGTCTAGCCAACAAGGCGGATTTGTCCATAAATCTTTTGATTTACTCACGGCTTTTGGTGATGTTCTAGGTCAAAAAGCCAGCAATGTACCGGAAAACTTTGAGGCTGGAGAATTGGTTGTGGATACAGCAATGAACTTAGAAACTAACACAACAAAGGGTTACTTTCGGGAAAACAGCCTTTTATTACAACAGGGAAGAGTATTGAATAATGCTATCGTTAAGATTGCTCAGACTTTTCGCACCGGAACTAACGATATCGATACACTTGATTTCATTCATATGTATCTTAATGATGAAAACCAAATAAGTCCAAATGACCTGAATGATTTTTATATTCTCACTAATTTTAGACCTGTTATTACTAACAAAAATTGGAGAATGGATTGTGGAGTTGCTGGATATGATAATCAGCTAGGTTTGCCACCTTTTTTCCCAACTCGCCTCAGATTTGAAGATTATATCTACAGGCTTTGGATACAGCGAGAGGGCATTGTAGCTGCACATGTTGATGCTGTCCAAAACCACATTAGAAATAATTACATGCGTAATCCTCTAGCTAGTGAACTCTTTAATGAAGAAATATGCAGCCTCTTGAAAAAGAAGATTAAGAGCAGTGTTTATCATCTTGATGACCTGGGAATCAAGTTTGATTACTCTGGTGAGGTTACGTTGCAAGACTCTGAGGAAATCTTGGAAAAAATCTCTGCTATCCACAGCCAAGTAATCAAAGCTTCAATGTCTACCCAAAATGAAGAACGGAAGCAGTCCCTCCAGTTGTTTGCTGAGAATTTATCGAGAGTATTTTATGGGTTTGAACCCGACTTTTTTCAGCAAAACGTTTCCAGAATTATTGATGATGTCATTAGCCAATTTCACGGTTCTTTAGAAATATGGCCAACTCTAGTGGAAATCTGTTACTTTTACAAAGATAAAAAGGATTTACCACAAATTAGAGTCAAAAACAAGAAGGTAAAGTCCAGAAATGGCACAAAATCTAGCGAAATCCCAGCTTAACAATTCACGCCTTCATGCATTAAAGACATTTTCAGATGGGAATTTAAATCCCGACGAAAACCAAGCGGAGTCGGAGCCACGGGGTCTTAAACCCTTTAATTCACAATAAACGTTCTATTTTGCAAACAAGTCATTTGTAATACTTTACAATTTTTTGTAAACATTCTGTCAGTTATAGCTTAGTTCACGGCAATCTGATAAGATTTCCAACAAGTAGAATAACTGCTTGTTCTCTTTTTCTTGAAGCCAGTGATTTAGGGTCTTTTTTGGGAAAGGAAAATAAAAAATGTCTCATTTATTGTGGAAAACTCTGGTACTAAGTCCAGTAGTTTTGGGAGTGACGGTGTTGGTTTGTGCTAGGGCTATGGCTGCTGAAGTAGCAAGCTATTCTGAAGATATAAAGGCAAAAGTTACTCAGACAGAAGCACCAATAGCTTCTACTGCTTCAATATTCATTCAAACAGAGCAACCAAAAGTTAATCAGCAGTTGGTTGCCCAAAAGACTGATGATAATAATGTTTTAGAAGAGGTTAACCGTTATAGCAGCGAAGGCAAGAACCAGAATTCACTGTCTCAGGTCACATCAGTTTCTCAATTTTCTGATGTACAGCCAACTGACTGGGCGTTCCAAGCTTTGCAATCTCTGGTTGAACGCTACGGTTGTATTGCTGGATACCCAAATAGCACTTACCGTGGTAACCGGGCATTAACCCGTTATGAGTTTGCCGCAGGTTTGAATGCTTGTCTAGATCGAGTTAATGAACTGATTGCGACAGCAACTGGTAACTTGGTGTCAAAACAAGATTTGGCGACCCTCCAGCGTTTGCAAGAGGAATTCTCGGCAGAATTAGCAACTCTGCGTGGTCGAGTAGATGCTGTAGAAGCACGGACTGCTGAACTAGAAGCTAATCAGTTTTCAACTACCACAAAATTGGTGGGTGAAGCGATTTTTGCCGTTAATGATATTTTTGGCGGTAACACTGGCGATGCTAACAATACTGTTTTCCAAGATAGGGTACGTTTAGACTTGCAAACCAGTTTCACTGGTAAAGATATTTTACACACCCGTCTTGCAGCCGGTAATGCACTAGCCTTTAATCAAGTGGATAATGCTGGTCTTCCTATTGATACTGCTGAAGGCACACAAACTTTTCAAATCGGCAGCACTGGTAATAACGGTGTGATTATAGACTGGCTAGCGTATTACGTACCCATAGGCCCAGTCCAAGCTTACTTTGCGGGCACCGGAGGTATTCATAGCGATTATGTTGCCACTAATAACCCTTACTTTGAAGATTATGATGGCGGTAATGGTGCTTTGTCTACCTTTGCTACTGAAAGTGCCATCTATCGCATTGGTGGTGGTGCCGGTGCAGCACTGACTTTACCCTTTGGTAAGGGTGGCAGTTTTTTCAAACCAAGTTCACTGACTATAGGCTACTTGGCGTCAAATGCTAATAGTCCTGGGCCAAATCTAGGTTTGTTGGAGGGTAACTATGCAGCTCTTGGACAGTTAAACTTTAGTGTTGGCGATCGCTTATCCATAGCTGCTACCTACGTTCACGGTTATCACGGTGCAGGTGGTAATTTATTTGATTTAGGTGGTGGTTTAGCTAGCACTAGCCGCGTCGTAGGCACTGCTCAAGCTAACACTCTAAGTACCTTAAACCCATCTTCCAGTAATTCCTATGGTTTGTCGGCAGCCTTCAGACCCAGCGACAAACTGTCAATTAGTGGCTTCATTTCTTATCACGATGTCACAGGCTTTGGTGCAAATGATGATTTTCAAGCTTGGAGCTACGGTCTTGGGGTAGCGTTGCCTGACTTTGGTAAAAAGGGTAACGTTTTAGGCATTTTTGCTGGTGCAGAACCTTATGCTTTTAACCGACCAGGTTTTGTTGGTAATGATATACCTTATCACTTTGAAGGCTTTTACAAGTATCGCGTGTCAGATAATGTCTCAATCACCCCTGGCGTGATCTGGTTGACCTCTCCTGGTCAAAACAGCGATAACGACGATGCGTTTATCGGTACGCTGAGAACAACTTTCACCTTCTAAAGGTTTACAGCAAAAGTATCAAGAATGCTGAATTCTGATGATTTAGCAAACTTTTTTGATTGTGCCATGATCATGCTTGACTCCAATTGTAGGGGTTAAATGAGAGGCGATCGCAGACTCTTGGGCGAGGGCGATCGCCTTTCTTATTTGAAAATATAGTGTTTTTTTATACTTCTTAATATATTTTTAAATGTTTTTACATAGAGTTTTATGAAGAATTAGTGTAAATTTGTGTGCGATGTCTCTTGACTCGCCGATGCAGCGTCTACGCTTTGTATCAGTTCAATTCTTGCGTTTGCTTTTGTGTTGAATAAAAGCAAGTTTGCTAAGTTCCTATATTAGACTTCTTGCATGAATCAAAAGCCCTCACCCTAAATCCCTCTCCCAAGCTTGGGAGAGGGACTTTGAATTTGGCTCCCCTTCTTCCAATTTTGGGAAAAGGGGTTGGGAGATGTAGCAAGATTCCCCAGGGTGGGCGAATTTTGCATTCGGGCAGTCGTTTATTGAATTCGGGCAATCGTTTATTGAATTCGGGCAGTCGTTTATTGAATTCGGGCAGTCGTTTATTGAATTCGGGCAGTCGTTTATTGAATTCGGGCAGTCGTTTATTGAATTCGGGCAGTTGTTTATTGATAGGACTTACGCACACTCTACGAATTCTCGGCGCTCTTGGCACGGCAGTTGCTTCAAGTCGGCAGAGCCGCCCAACGCACTGCCTCGTCTTGGCGGTTCGATAAATTAAGCTTTTTGGCAATTTTTGCGTAAGTCCTAATTGAATTCGGGCAACCACCAAGAATTTACATAAAATTATTAAATAATTTTGTAATAAATAAATCAATTTATACTGAATTATGCGGGTGTCAAGTAACCCAAATTCTGTCTATCGTAGTTCTGTACAGTTCAGGATAGAACTCAGTTTTTGTCCTGGCGCATTATTAATAACAGGAAAGTGATTTATGTCACGTCCAAAACGCGGGTCTAAAGTACTTGATAGAGCACAGCGTCGGATTGCGGCTTTGAAATCGATCAGTGCCACCTTAGACTTAGGCAATGGGGTAACAATTGACTCCTTTGCAGTCGCCATTAAAACAACGCAAGACAAGTTAGAAGCATATAACTCAAGCCTTTCCACCGTGGATCTGACTCAAGGAACCTTAGAACTTGCCGAAAAGTTGTTGATGGAACTAACAGAACATATGTTAGTCAGTGTAGCTGCAAAGTATGGCAAGAATAGCGATGAGTACAAAATGGCAGGGGGCGTTCGTCGAAGCGATCGCAAGCGTCCGGTACGTCAGCCTAAACAAGGGGCTGTTGCTTGATAAATCTGGGTTTTACCCCACCCTAACCCTCCCCGTATGTATTGGGGAGGGAACTGGATTTCCTGTTTCCCTTCTTGGGGTTTCTTTGCAATATTCGCACAAGGAAACTTGGATTGGGGAGGGTGGATTTCCTGTTTCCCCCCTTTATAAGGCGGGATTAAGGGGGGTATGCGCTGGCAAATTTTGAACGTTACGAGGAAGCTGTTGCATCTTTCGACAAAGCATTGAAAATTAAACCAGAGAAGCATGAAGCTTTGGTTAACAAAGGAAATGTACTCGTTAAGTTAAAGCGAGATAAAGAAGCCACGAATTTTATAATCGCGCTCTTAACTATATAGATCCTCTTTGGTGTAATATGATCACGCCAACGATCTGACAACTCAGGGTTTAGCGATCGCAATCACAAGATTACTGATAAAATATTCAAAATGCGAGAACTTTACCCAGCGATCGAGCCTTACTTAGAAGGTAATTTACAGGTTTCTGACCTTCATACTATTCATTTTGAAGAGTCAGGTAACCCGCAAGGTCAACCCATCGTTTTGCTGCATGGGGGGCCTGGTGGTGGATGTCCACCTTTTTATCGGCAATATTTCCACCCAGAAAAATGGCGGTTGGTGATGTTTGACCAGCGCGGTTGTGGTCAAAGTACTCCCCATGCCGAATTACGAGAAAACACTACTTGGGATTTAGTCAGTGATATCGAAAAACTGCGCCAACATTTAGGTATAGAAAAGTGGGCGGTTTTCGGTGGTAGTTGGGGTAGCACTTTATCATTAGCCTACAGTCAAACCCATCCTTCTCGCTGCACGGGGTTAATTCTCCGTGGTATCTTCATGTTGAGACAAAAAGAGTTGCAATGGTTCTACCAAGAGGGTGCTAGTTATATTTTTCCTGATGCTTGGGAAGAATATCTTAAACCGATTCCCATAGATGAACGTGATCATCTGATCGCAGCATATTACAAGCAGTTGACCAGTCCAGATTTAGAAATTCAATTAGCAGCAGCGCGTGCTTGGTCAATTTGGGAAGCTAGTACCAGTAGACTTTTCTTAGACCCAGAACTTATGCAAAAGTTTGGCGAGAATGAATTTGCTTCAGCTTTCGCACGTATTGAATGCCATTATTTCATGAATAAGGGATTTTTGGAAACAGAAGATCAATTACTTTTAAATGTAGACCGCATCCGCCATATTCCGGCTGTAATTGTTCAGGGACGCTATGATGTAGTCTGCCCAATGATATCAGCTTGGGAATTACATCGCGCTTGGCCAGAAGCAGAATTTATAGTTGTTCCTGATGCTGGGCATTCGATGAGTGAAGCAGGAATTTGTAGTGCCTTGATTGAAGCAACAGATAATATTGAGTTCTGTTGAATATTTAGCTTGGGGGATGGGTAAATCCGTCAAAGGGAATCTAAAATTTGTCGGGCGGATCGGAAAGTCCGCTTTTTGTTACGAGCGGGCTTTTTAGCCCACCCCACAAGATTGGATAATTTATTTCTTGGAAATCCCTAAAATTCAGTTAACTGACAATTCCTAGATTGTTGTAAATTTCGATGAGATTGCCATCAGGATCGCGAAAATGAGCTGTGCGGATTCCCCAGCTTGGGCGATCTTGTGGTTGAGTTACAATTATCGCATTCTGATCTTTTACTTGTTTATAGACTTCATCCACATTATCAACTGCGAAAATCAAGACAATTTTATCTCGACTCGCAACGTATGAAGGCTGTTCGATTCTTGGGACTACTTCAGCCATTAATTCTTTTTTGAACAAACCCAGCTTGAGATATCCAGTATTAAACTCAGCATATCCGCTATCTTCATCGCCCCAATCGACATCAAATTTCAGCAGATCCCGGTAGAACAGAAAAGAATCTTTGTAGTTGGAGACAAGCAGTCTCAGGTGTGTTAGCTGAAGCTTCATATCTGTTGGGTTAGTCTACTAACTGTGAATTCTAGGTTCTGGGTGCAAAGTCGCCAACAACTCACTTTCGACAATTGCTAATTCATCAAGCCGTTGCATGACAATTTCTTTGTCCAAGTAAGTAGCAGCTAAAACCCAATATATACCGTAGTGATGCGCTTCGGATACCATTAACCCCAGATAAAATTTTGCTAATTCTGGCTTTGGATAATGAGTAGCTAATAGTCCCAGGCGTTCGTGAGAGCGAGCTTAAATTAAACCAGTGACTAGCAAGGAATCCAGAAATCGCTCAGGTTCTTTAGAGGTTGTTTGAAAAGTGGTTAACTGTGATTTTAATTGCGTTGTTACCCCCCTTAGTCCCCCCTTTATAAGGGGGGAAACAAGAAAAATCCGGTTCCCTCCCCTTATAAAGGGGGGAAACAAGAAAAATCCGGTTCCCTCCCCTTATAAAGGGGGGAAACAAGAAAAATCCGGTTCCCTCCCCAATATATCGGGGAGGGTTAGGGAGGGGTAAAAAATATTTTATACATCATTATGGACTTTTCAAACATCCTCTTAGGGCGGACAGTAGCTTTTGAAACGCCATAGGGAGGAGACAGGGGAATATTCCGGCGTTCAAACTATTGGTTAACTAGCTCAAAGTGTTCTAGTTATTTGCAGGCGATCGCAGTTAGTTGCCGAACCATTTTAATATAGGAAAAGTAGCGAAACATCAAGTTCAAGGCTACGCTTGCTGCTTTAGGTTCACAGTGGGAGTGGTCGAGTAAGATGATGTCTAAGTTAGTGAACGCTTAGTTCAACTCAGGCAGAACTAGGGGCTAGTACCGCAAGGCGGAAGTCAAAAGTCACTCATTCAAAAGTATTACGGAATAAGCTCTTTAGAGTTTTTAAATGGTTGCTCTATTTACGCCGTGTTGTACTATTTCAACATATCTTTTCTGCCCCCCTGGTTACTAAGCGCAGTCGTAAAGCCTGCGGCATAGCTACGCTTAAGGCACAGTAGACCTCTTGCAAAAATCCTTGAATCACCCCTCCCCAACCCTCCCCGATATATTGGGGAGGGGGCAAGATTTAAAGTTTCCCCCCTTTATAAGGGGGGATTAAGGGGGGTCTATTCGACTTATGCAAGAGGTCTAGTCTCTAGTAAAGAAGTATGCCCCTGTACCGAATGGCACTAAGAAAAGCCGAAAGGCTTGTGTAACCTCGTTCTCAGTCTGAAGACTGGGAACGAGTTTCAAGAGGCTCTGCCTCTGGTCAAGAAAGAGGAGGCGGAGCCTCCCGAAATAGTTTCCCATCCTTCAGGCTGGGAACGAGACAAAACAAGACTTTGGACTTATCTTAGTGCCATTCGCCCCTGTGCCCCTCTGCTTCTGAGCTTAATTACATTCTTCCATAACCAAAGTCATTAAGGTGGAGGAAATTTCATTCAGGGGGAGAATAAAATCTGCGTTGCCACTTTGAATCACAGCCGAGGGCATCCCGGAAAATTTAGCGGTTTTTATGTCTTGGACAATGACAGTACCGCCCATTTTTTTGATTGCCTTTACCCCAATGGTGCCATCACTACCCGTTCCAGTTAGCACAAGGGCGATCGCTCTATTTTTGTAAATGGCTGCAACCGATTCAAATAACAAGTCAGCCGAAGGACGTAAAAAACGTACCGATTCCGACTGTGATAAGGAAAGCGTGCCGTCACCGTTAACTAACAAGTGATGATCGGGTGCAGCCATGTAAGCCGTTCCTGGGGTAAGGATATCTCCCTCCTCTGCCTGCTTGACGCTAATAGCCGTATGCCGACTGAGAATTTCTGCCATCAGCGACGGATGTTGCGGAGGAAGGTGTTGCACAATGGCGATCGCAGCTGTAAATTCTGCTGGTAAAGTTGATAGCACTTCAATTAAAGCAGTCACACCGCCTGCTGAGGCTGCGATCGCCACAATATCAAAAGCGGTATTAGTATGAAGTGGATGATTGTTGGCATTTTCCGCCATTTGAATCATGATTTTCAGGCTGTTATTACCAAGCAAACTTATTAGTTACAGAGACAATTAAGAAATATATAAGTGCTTATAGCAATTCTTAATTGCGTGAAATACAGACCTAACCCCCAGCCCCTTCCCTACTAGCGTTGGGGAGTAAGCTTCAAAGCCTCTCTCCTAAAAGGAGAGAGGAATGGAAGTGAGGTCAAAATGTATTGTGTACAGACGAGAAGCGCTATATTGTCAAGTAAAATAATCATACTATAATATTTTTAAATTTTACTTTTTTCCCCCTTTATCTTTTACGTTCATCGGTTCATCTTCTTGCTCTAGAATGCGTTTTGCTTCTAAAAGCTGCTGCCTATGTTCCTCACTCACTGTTGGGTATTGCAGATTTAGTTCTTGTAATTTTGTGCAGATAATATTAGCGACTATCAGGCGGGTAAACCATTTGCGATCGGCAGGAATAATATACCACGGAGCCGATTTTGTACTAGTGTGGTTGAAAACTTCTTCGTAAGCATTCATATAATCATCCCAAAAAACTCGTTCTCGGACATCGCTATCTGAAAACTTCCAATTTTTTTCAGGAGACTCAATCCGTTCTAAAAAACGTTTTTTCTGCTCGGATTTAGAAACATTGAGAAAGAATTTCAGGATAATTACACCATTGTCTACCAAATATTTTTCCAACCCATTAATTTGTTCAAAGCGTTGTTTCCATATCTTATTTCCTTCAGGAAAGTAAGGAAGTTGTTGCTTTTTCAAGATTTCTGGATGGACGCGAGCTATTAGCACTTCTTCATAGTATGAACGGTTAAATATCCCAATTCGACCTCTTTCTGGCAAAGCCTTAGTTGTTCGCCACAGGTAGTCATGGTCTAATTCTTCCGCACTGGGACTCTTAAAACTAAACACCTGAAATCCTTGCGGGTTAACACCAGATGTCACATGTTTAATTGTGCTATCTTTGCCAGCAGCATCCATTGCCTGAAAAATAATCAAGAAGGCATAAGTGTTTTGAGCGTAGAGAATATTTTGGTAATTTGCTATTCGTTCAATATCTGCCTGTAATTTGATTGCAGCATCAGCTTTTTGATTAAAATCAGTTTTATAAGCTGGGTCATAGTTTTTTTTCAAAGAAATCTTTGAACCTGGTGGAACAATGAAGGCATCGTAATTCATATATAATAAAATTTACTGACAGCTACTTATACCCAAGCATATTATGAAGTACTAATTTCTAACAATTATTATTTCTTAATTAAAGAAAAATTTTAATTTAAAAGAGTTTTAGCTTAAGTTGACACCAATGAGTATTGCTGACTTTTCACGGTATCTGGAAAACCTCACTTCTATTTCTCTCTTCCTTTAAGGAGAGAGACTTTGAATTTTCCCCCTTCCCGTGTCGGGAAGGGGGTTAGGGGGTTAGGTTTTTCGTGGGCTTTTCCACATAACGTGAAAAGTAAGATGAGTATTGCTGTTTTTCATTTTCGCCGCTTTGGCATAGGGCGCATCGCTTCACGTCCCAACATAAACATCCCTGTAACACCCAAACTAACAAACCAAACATATTGATACCAATATCGCTGAATCTGTTCAACCGTTCTGAGTTCTGGACGCAAGGTGTTTAAGTACAGCAGCAGCACTAATATCATCAGCGCCCCAAAACCAACAAAGCTTAAGCCAACATGAATTCGTGCAAGTCGCAGTTCAAAATCACTAATACTGTCTAGGTCAATTTCTGCCAGTTCCTTAAAGGAGTCATCTGCCAAAGATGAGATTGCTTGGAATCTATTGCTTAGTTTTAGTGGCAAAATCGGCGACAGTGTTGCTACGGTTGGGCGACGTAGCAAAGCCTCGGTATCTCGCAACAATTCCAATGGCTTACGGGTAGTAGCTGATTGAGGAAACTCTATGTTATCTGTGGGAGTTGGGGCATTGGTTTTGCTTTCAAAATCCATAGTACGCTTTGGAAGAACCAGGATATACATAGCCTAGCGAATCATAAGACAAATGCATCAAAATAATTATAAATTATGAATTACTCGTCCATTTCTTTTAATGTAGCTAATGCCGACGGAGATAAGCGACTCAGATAGCGGAATATCCAGTATTTAAAGATAGTGTTTAAAATCACTGGAAATGTAGCAATAAAGAAAAATATTACATTTCTACTGGCTGGCAAACCTAAATGTTCTGCCGATCCTTCAAGAAGAACTTCCCACCCATCTGGTGAGTGAAATCCTACGAATATATCTGTAGACAAAATAATTAAAAAAGCTTTAGCACTATCGCTCAGACCATAGACAATGGTATCCATAAAAGACTTCACAATCATAATTTCTCTTTTGCTGAAAGCGATGATTAAACTAAAAGAAATTAATGATATTAAATCTGCAAAAACATTACTAATGGCGCTATTACTTTGAGTATGAGATTTTTCAGCTATTTCGATTGCTTTGTCTTTAACTTTTTCTGTTATTACCTCTGAAGAAAGTGGTGGCGCTTGATTAAGTAAATGTTCAAATTTCAATGCTTGCTCAAAATTATGTAATTCATGGAGAGCTTCTTTCTGTATATCAGAATTGAGGAAAGTTTGAATTTGATCTCCTCTAACCTTTTCTAATAAGGGAACTACTAAGAATTGCTTAGAAATATGCTGAGTTAAAAACGGTACAATAATTAAAATTAATAAAAACCTTAGAGCAGTTTTTGTCCGATTTCGAGAATTTCGGTAACTTCTAATAAATTCTTCTTCTGCCTGTGGGGAGAATCCGGCTTTAATTCTATTAACTGTATTGCCAAAAGACCTTGGAATTGCCCCAGTTGTTTTAGATGGAAGTAGGGTTTGAATATTATTGATATTAGATGAGTCTAGCTGTTCGTTGATTTCGCTCTGGTTAACTTGTAGTGGCTGAGAAGTTGATTCTAACTCGCTGTTGCTAATTAGTTCATCTTTGATAGAGTACTTCTCTACAACTTCATCAATAACCTTTAACTTTTCTAATAAAACAGAATTAGAAATATTGACAATTCCCCGACTAAGCCGGAACTCTGCAAGCCTGATTTTGATAATAGTTAAATTCTTCTCAAGGTATCCTTGCCAGTAAGACATCACATTCTCAGTATAATTTACTGATTCTGATGATATTCTTTTGTTACCAAAATGTTCGATTTCGATGTTTTTAATTCTCTGGGCTGCTTGTTGAGCTTCTAAGAGCGCCCTTTCTGGTGTATTGAAAAACCAATACTGAAGCGATCGCAAATATTCCTTGAGATTTTGGCGAAGTAACTTTGCTGTTTCGGTGAATGAATCTTTCATGATATATATGACTATTTATATAATCTGTATTATAGTTATACAAGCATCACAAAGGGATAATATTTAGTTTAAAAGATGATTAACTATTATCCAAGACATATAAGATAAATCTCCTATTTTGAGTGTACACCTATTAAAGGATTAGGTACAGGTAAGGGGTGATTTTATCTGATTTTAAATCAACCCGTATCGGCATCCACAGCAAAGACTTATCTACTCTCAATTTCATAAATCCAGGCGTGAAGGGTAAGTTGACCTCTGTAGAGTGTAGAGTAAATGAGGTATGTAGATAATGTGTCAATAATGTGGCACTGATGAGAATTAAACTTTACAGTTTGATATAGGAGGCTTTGTAGCGATTCACCCTGTTAAGATTTTTTAGGCTTATTTAGAAAAATTGTCAAAGAACTAAAATAGATATATCTTGAGTTAGTTTCAGTAAGCTTGTTTAACAACAGGACTTACGCACAGGTAATGGAAAATCGAACCGCCGAGGACGCAGGGAAGCCAGTGCGTTGGGCGGGTTCCCCGACTTAAAGCAACTGGCGCGACACGGAGGAATAAGAGTTTGAGAGGTTTTTTGCGTAAGTCCTAAACAAGTAAAGCTTGAGCATTTTGATGGCGAATAAAATATCCTTACCCTATCCTTCGTTAAAAACTCGCCAGATGATTATCTGATGCTATATCGGTGCAAAATAAAAGTTGGTGAATACAGCAAGCAAAAAATCTGAACCCAGAATTTATTGGCAATATGAAACTCAGTCTGTGCATGATTGTGAAAAACGAATCAGCAACACTACCTAAATGCCTGAACAGTGTCAGAAAAGTGGTGGATGAAATGGTAGTCTTGGATACGGGTTCAATTGATCGCACTCCCAATATTGCCCAACAACTCGGTGCAAAAGTCTATCATTTTAAATGGTGTAATGACTTCAGTGCTGCGCGTAATGCGGCTCTAAAATATGTCACTGGTGATTGGATTCTGGTATTAGATGCTGATGAAACTCTGACACCAGCAATTTTACCGCAATTGCGGGAGGTGATCGCAAGAGACGAATACCTGCTCATCAACCTTGTCCGCCACGAAGTTGGTGCAGAACAATCTCCCTATTCTCTAGTTTCCAGGCTATTCCGTAATCATCCAGATATTCGTTTTGACCGCCCTTACCATGCCTTAGTAGATGATAGTGTGTCAGCAATTTTAACTAAAGAACCCCATTGGCAAGTAGGTTATTTACCAGGAGTAGCACTTTTACACGTAGGATATCAAAAAAGTGCGATCGCTCAAAATAACAAATATGCCAAAGCAGCTACGGCGATGGAAGGGTTTCTCGCAACTCATCCTGATGATCCCTATGTTTGCAGTAAATTAGGGGCCTTGTATGTGCAAACTGGGAAAATTTCCCCAGGTATGGAGTTGCTTAGACGAGGAATCACCACTGCTGAAGAAAACTACGATATTTTATATGAACTCCACTATCATTTAGGCATTGCCTACAGTCGGTTGCAAAAATTCCCACAGGCTATTTATCACTATAAAGCTGCCATCAAATTGCCAATTTACCCTATGCTCAAATTAGGAGCATACAACAACTTGGGTAACTTACTCAAAGCAGCAGGTGATTTTGATGGTGCGAAAACTGCTTACGCCACAACTTTAAAAATTGACCCAACTTTTGTTATTGGACATTATAATTTAGCGATGATATTTAAGGCTTTGGGTTTATTTATAGATGCGATCGCATATTATCAAAATGCAATCGAGTTGAATCCCAACTATGCCGAAGCCTATCAAAATTTAGGGGTAGTGTTGCTCAAAGTTGGCAATCATCAAGATAGTTTAACAGCTTTTAGAAAAGCGATCGCCATTCATGAAAGGTATAATCCCCAAGAGGCCAAAAGACTACGCCAGGGGTTGCGGGAGATGGAGTTGATGTAAAACAGGGGGCATTGGGCATGGGGAAGGATAACAAATGACAAATGCCATTAGGATATTATTATCAATATTTCAGAGGTTCCTATGAGCCAAACCATTGATGAACGGGTACGTTGGACAAGCACAGACTTAGAGTTATTACCAGATAACGGTAATCGCTACGAAATTATCGATGGGGAATTATTTGTGACTGGGGCACCACATTGGGGACATCAAAAAGCTACTGGTAATATTTATGCAGAATTAAGAACTTGGTCACTCTCAACAGGTCTTGGTGAGGCTGTCCCAACACCAGGAATTATTTTTAGTGATGCAGATAACGTTATTCCCGATGTGGTTTGGGTAAGTAAAGAACGCCTCGCCATTTTACTTGATAATGAAGGACATTTAACGGGAGCGCCAGAACTGGTTGTAGAAGTACTTTCCCCTGGGACGCAGAACGAGCGACGAGACAGGGAAGTTAAGCTCAAATTATATGCCTCTAGAGGAGTTCAAGAATATTGGATTTTGAACTGGCAATTGCAACAAGTTGAAGTGTATCGCCGAGAAAAAGCAGTTCTGAAATTAGTAGCAACATTATTCTCAACAGATGACCTCTCTTCACCTCTGTTACCAAATTTTCTTTGCAGCGTGGCGCGGTTGTTTGTGTAAATGCGTGGAACTTCAAGCTTGGTTCTCGAAAGTTCCAGTTTGGAAGATGAAACTTCAGCTTCGCAAGCTGAAATTTTAGTCTCAGAAAATGGAACTTCAGCTTCAAAACTCGGAACTTCAGCTTCAGAACTCGGAACTTCAGCTTCAGAACTCGGAACTTCAACTTCAGAACTCGGAACTTCAACTTCAGAACTCGGAACTTCAGCTTCAGAACTCGGAACTTCAACTTCAGAACTCGGAACTTCAACTTCAGAACTCGGAACTTCAAGCTTGGAACTCGGAACTTCAAGCTTGGAACTCGGAACTTCAGGTTTAAAAATGAACTCCACCCGTTCTGAGTCGAAAAGGTGGAGTTAATAAGTTGGAGAGTTGGTAAATTGTCCTCACAAATGACAACTAACTAAATACGCGACTTGACAAATTTCTCTAATCTATCCATTCCCTTTTCAATCGTCGCCATATCTGTGGCGTAGGAAAGGCGAATGTTGTCATCAGCGCCAAAAGCAATTCCGGGAATGACTGCAACTTGATGCTTTTCCAACAAGGCGTCACAAAATTCTAGGGATTTTAGACCGATTTTGCTGATATCAGGGAACAGATAAAAAGCGCCATCTGGTGAGACGGTACTCAATCCGGGAATGGCGTTGAGTCTGTCTAACATTACCTGTCGCCGTTTGGCGAAGGCTTGGCGCATTTCTTCGACACAATCTTGATGACTTTCCAAAGCTGCGATCGCACCATATTGGGCAAAGGTACACACGTTAGATGTACTATGCCCTTGGATGGTACTCGCTGCTTTAATAATCTCTACTGGCCCCGCTAAATAGCCGATACGCCACCCAGTCATGGAATAAGCCTTCGCAAACCCATTACTGATCAAAGTGCGGTCAAAAATTTCCTTCCCTAGAGAACCGATGCTAATATGTTCTGCACCGTCGTAGAGAATCTTTTCGTAAATCTCATCAGAGACGACAAAGATATCTGCATCAACTACTACCTGCGCCAGTGCTTTGATTTCATCTGGCGTGTAAACCATCCCTGTGGGATTGGATGGGGAGTTGAGGATAAATAACTTCGTCTTCGGCGTGATTGCTTTACGGAGTTGTTCGGGAGTAATTTTATAACCCGTCGTGGCATCTGTGGGCACAATCACTGAGACTCCACCGACTAAAGTCACCATTTCGGGATAACTTAGCCAGTAGGGCGCAGGGATAATTACCTCATCACCTGGATCGATTAGCGCCACTATTAAGTTGTACAAAGAATGCTTACCGCCATTGGTGACGATGACATTCTCTGATTTGTAATCAAGACGGTTATCAGTTTTAAGCTTACGGGCGATCGCTTCCCTTAACTTTGGTTCTCCAGCTGCTGCACCGTACTTGGTTTTGCCTTCTTCCAAAGCTTTGACTGCTGCGGCTTTAATATGCGCTGGGGTATCAAAATCTGGTTCTCCAGCGCTAAAACTACAAACATCTATTCCTTCTACCTTCAGTGCCTTAGCCTTGGCTGCGATCGCTAAGGTTAATGAAGGTGTTACCTGACTTACTCTTGCTGCCAGCTTCATTCTTACTATTTTTGGCAAATCTTTCACTTATCTAAGGATATCCCAGAATCCCTACCAAGATTTGCTTTTCTGAATTCGTTGGGGACTGGGGAAGAATTTCTGACCCTTGACTATTAACAATGTACTGTATATAACTTTAATTTTACAGGAACCTAACTGTTTATATGCAGATTAAGAAACTTTTTGTCACATTTTCTCTGTTAATTACTAGTCTTTTTATACCGAATGCTGCCATTGCTCAAAATCGTGGTACTCCCGGTAAATTTGATTTTTATGTACTGACACTCTCTTGGTCGCCGGATTATTGTGCGACAAATGGTAATCGTGACCAGCAGCAGTGCGGTTCTGGAAGGAAACTTGGTTTTGTACTACATGGTTTGTGGCCACAATACCAAACTGGTTATCCCGCTAATTGTTCCACGCAAAAATTACCTTTGCAAGTAAAGCAGCAGTTTCCCAATTTGTTTCCTAGCACTAAACTTGCCGATCATGAATGGGAAAAACATGGTACTTGTTCTGGGAAAACTCCCGCAGAATACTTCGCATTTAGTAAACAATTAAAAGATGCGATCGCTATTCCCGCAGCTTATAATCGTCCTGCGAAACCTTTGCGTACCACAATTACAAATTTTAAAAATTCCTTTGTGAATGCGAATAATCAAATTAATGCTGATGGTATAGCACCGTTTTGTTCTGGTTCGGGAAGATTTTTGCAAGAAGTCTTCTTTTGTTATTCCAAAAATGGTGAAGCTGGTATTTGTAGTGCGGAGATTTTGAAGCGATCGCAAAAAAGTTGTGGTCAACCAGATTTCTTATTGAGAAACGTTAGATAACAATGGGGCATGGGGTATTGGGCACTTGTACTGAGCGTAGGCGTTGGCGCAGCCTCTCGCAGAGAAGTAGCCTCTCGTAGAGAAAGTATTGGTTATTCTCCTCTGCTGCCCCACTCCCCACAACTATGATTTGGAGTTACTTAATTTATTCTTTACTATTACTTATTTATTTCTTAACTTATCTATTTTAATCTTCAAATGTAATTAGAACCCATTCTTAATTTCGAGATAGTAGACGCAATCATAGAATATATCTAGGAAAAAGTTGTATTTATAACTATAAATTTTTAGGTAGTTCTCTGAATTGCAATAAACCCAGGTTTTTTCCTAGTTTTAATAGTTTTTTTATCACACAACTTGTTTTAGTCAGACTGCATTCTTGTCTTTTATTGGGAGTGCTAAATGGAATATTTATTTCTAGCTTTGGCGTTGGGTCTAGCACTCAGCTTTGAATTTGTCAATGGTTTTCATGATACTGCAAATGCAGTTGCTACAGTCATTTATACTAATACTCTGAAGCCAAACATCGCCGTCGTCTGGTCAGGCTGTTGGAACCTAATTGGTGTGCTGACATCATCTGGAGCCGTTGCTTTTGGCATTATTGCCCTGCTTCCTGTTGAGTTGGTACTCAATGTTGGCTCAAGTGCAGGCTTTGCAATGGTCTTTGCACTTTTGATTTCGGCGATCATGTGGAACTTGGGAACCTGGTACTTGGGCTTACCTGCATCCAGTTCACATACGCTGATTGGCTCAATCATGGGTGTTGGTTTAGCAAATTCAATGTTGTCTAAGGGTCATGTCTTTGGCGAGGGCGTGAATTGGGCAAAGACGCAGGAAGTTTTTACGTCTCTGTTGGTTTCGCCAATTATTGGATTCACCTGCGCCGCACTGCTGTTACTGCTGGCGAAGATACTGATCAAACGACCAGAGTTGTACCGTGCGCCAGATCACGGTAAAGCACCACCGCCTTGGATACGTGGTTTGTTAATCTTGACATGTACTGGTGTGAGCTTTGCCCACGGTTCAAATGATGGTCAAAAAGGTATGGGTCTGATCATGCTCATCTTAGTGGGCATTCTTCCAGGTATATTTGCACTGAATATAAATACTAATGCAGGAGCGATCGCTCAGTTGGCTACTACGTCCAACTCTGTGATTCCAGTGCTGCAACAACAAGGAAGAGGAACATTCTTAAACAGCCAAAGCATCACAGATGAGCTTTCCAACTTCCTCAAACCAACTAGCGAAGCTAACGACAAAACATTCGCAGCCCTTGCTGCCAAAAGTCGGACAATTGGAGACAAGCTTGCTGGTAAGACTAGTTTTAAGCAGCTTTCAAGCGATGAGCTAAGTTCATTACGAACCGATATGTATTTAGTCGCTGGAACAATTGGGAAACTAGACCACCAGAAAAAATTAACTGATGTCAAACAAGAAGAGGTGCTTAACAGCTATAAGACGCAGTTGGATAAAGTAACCAAGTTTATTCCTAATTGGGTAAAATTTGCCGTTGCTATTGCACTGGGTCTTGGCACAATGATTGGTTGGAAGCGCATCGTGGTAACAGTGGGTGAAAAGATTGGCAAAGACCACCTTACTTACGCTCAAGGAGCTTCCGCCGAGCTAGTAGCTATGACAACTATTGGTGCTGCGGATTACTTCGGTCTGCCAGTCAGTACCACTCACGTCCTTTCATCTGGTGTCGCGGGGACAATGGCGGCGAACCATTCTGGCTTGCAAATGGACACCTTGAGAAATCTCCTGCTAGCCTGGGTTCTGACACTGCCAGTTTGCGTACTGCTTGGTTCTGCCACATATGCAGGGGGCTTGTACATAGTCTTGAATATTCTGGGTTTGAAGTAAGACAATGGGGCATAGGGCATTGGGGAAAATTAAAAATTACCTCTTTGCCTCTGCCCCCTTCTCGCGACTCCCTAAGCTATCGTCACATCCGGCGACAAATAAACATCTTGAATGGCGTGAAATAGCTTCACACCTTCCTCAAAAGGACGCTGGAAAGTCCTTCGCCCAGAAATTAATCCTGAACCGCCAGCCCGTTTGTTGACCACGGCGGTGCGAACTGTTTCGGCAAAGTCATTTTTACCACTCGCCCCACCAGAATTAATCAACCCCACCCGCCCAGAGTAGCAATTTAATACTTGGTAACGAGTTAAATCAATTGGGTGGTCGGTTGTCAATTCTGTGTAAACCCGCTCATCAGTTTTGCCGTAACTCTTACCAGTGGCTTTAGCGACTGCACCGTAACCATTGTTATTTTCGGGTAACTTTTGTTTGATGATGTCGGCTTCAATCGTCACACCCAAATGATTCGCTTGTCCGGTGAGGTCAGCCGCAACGTGGTAATCTTTATCTTGTTTAAAAGCGTTATTCCGCAGATAGCACCAGAGAATTGTGACCAAACCGAGTTCATGGGCGCGTTTAAAAGCTTTGCTAATTTCGTGAATTTGTCTGGTAGACTGGTCTGAGCCAAAGTAAATTGTCGCACCTACGGCAGCCGCCCCTAAATTCCAAGCTTGTTCCACATCAGCAAACAATACTTGGTCAAATTGATTGGGGAAAGTTAGCAATTCGTTGTGATTGATTTTGGCAATAAAGGGAATTTTATGGGCATACTTGCGCGAAACGATCCCTAATGTTCCCAAAGTCGTAGCAACCGCATTGCAATCTGCGGCGATCGCTAATTTGATAATATTTTCTGGATCGAAGTAAATCGGATTGGGCGCAAAAGACGCGCCTGCTGAGTGTTCAATCCCTTGGTCTACTGGTAAAATAGACAGATATCCTGTGTTTGCCAGACGACCAGTAGAATAAAGTAACTGGAGATTACGCAATACTTGAGGATTGCGATCGCTATTGAGCCAGATTCGATCTACAAAGTCTGGCCCCGGCAAATGTATTAAATCTTGAGAAACTTTTGCTTTGTAGGTAAGCAGGTCTTCAGCCTCTTTACCTAGCAATGACTCGATAGAATTAGCCTCTTTGAGCGTTGTAGTCATAGCGTTTTCCTGAATAATTTAGCAAATGACCTTTGCCTTTAAGATAGCATTTTTAATATTGCTAACCTGGTTGTATAGCGCTTCTCGCTTGGGTGCAGTAGAGTTTTGACCTCTCTCCTTTTAGGAGAGAGGCTTTGAATCTTACTCCCCTTCCCTTATAGGGAAGGGGTTGGGGGTTAGGTCTGTACCGCACTCAACTGAGAACCGCTATACGGGGATTAACTATATGTAAAATCCTTCTGATCTAGCACTCTTAAATCATCTGTAAAAACTTGTTTTATTCATTAAGCATGAGATTTAATTATCATAATTTGCCTTTTCTCCCAAGTAAATAACTTCTTAAGAAAGATGCGGAGTGATAGGATAACGCTCAAGACCAAAATTTGTCTCCCAGTTTGCAGGTTAATTGTCTTTAACAGAGTTGTTGCAACCATCTTGATATCATTATTTTTATTCTTTGCTTGCTGAATTTATTTTTGACAAAAGAAATTTAGAATTGTTCGCAGCACAATTATCACAGCTAGTTTACCAATTTCGTTTCAAGTTGGAGCGATCGCACTAGGTAAAATGTCAGCAGCCAGTAGAAACTCAAGGGAAACCAGCTACATACCCAATGCTAGCCGAATTTCCTCTTTAGCCTCCTTCAGCTTTTTACAGCAGCTAAAGAAAAAACCATAATCTTGACTATGGCTTCCAATACAGCGATACCAACGATAATGCTAGTGAAGATATCAACTGTAGCGAGTATCGTCAAATTTGTGACGAAAGCTTCCATATTGTTTATTTGGGTTTGGGCAGCCAAACGCCCACACGTAAAGGATTGGCAGGAGTCAGGAGCTTTCTGTTAGCTGCTTAATCATGCTATCTTCGTATCCTATCTACGATTGACAGGAAAATGAGTAAGTTTCAAATCGATATCGATTTCAGCAAAACTGATTTTGCTTCCCTTGAGACAGAAGAAGATTTTCAAAGAGAGGCAAAAACATTACTACCAAAGGTACTGGTAAAACTAGGTGAAAGTGTAGGTGAAAAGACTTGGGAAGAATTACAGCAAAAGCTGCAAGGCGCTGGAGGTAAACTCAAATCTTCTCCAAGTGAGAAACGCAGGTTTATTCAAGAAACAGGAAGAACTTATCAACGAAATGCCAGTAACAGAGAAAGACAAGAACTCGAAGACTATATAGTAGAGCAATTACGCCAGCACAAGCAGTAAATATCTCCCTAAGTCTGATGTTCGTCTATTTTAACTTCTATTTTTAGGGTACGGTGCATTACGCCAAAGGCTAACGCACCACTTTACCTAACTTCTAGTATTCAAAATCATTGTAGGGGCACAATATATTCATAGGTGTCAACTTACAGCAGAATTCAAGTATTTGAATCACATCTGTCGTAAGTGTGCAAGGCCTTGCGCCCCTACCGCGTGGTCTATTTACCTGAAAATAGCTGTAAGCTATAACCCTTGTAAAATCTCGTTTCCAGTCTCTGGCTGGAAATGCATACCCTGGTTGCTCTGCCGCCAGGAGAGGGAAGCGGAGCCTCCAAACTGGCATTCCCAGTCTGAGACTCTTAACGAGGCAATCTCTGAAGGGTCTATCTAGACAGGCTTTTACATTAAGTTGACATTACTGAATACATTGTGCCCCTACGCATGTGGTCTATTCACTTGAAAACCGCTGTATAACATTTCTAAAGATAAGACCTTCTTACGAATCAACTCCGTTCGCGGCGATTCCCAGGCAGATTATATAAAGCGTCGCTTTAGTAAATAAAAACTCTAGGCAACAAATAGTTTAGCTTAGATGAGTCTTTGAACTCCGTTAACGAGTCTTTGATACTCGTGAATGAGTCTTTGAACTCCATTAACGAGTCTTTGATACTCGTGAATGAGTCTTTGATACTCGTCAACGAGTCTTTGATACTCGTCAACGAGTCTTTGATACTCGTGAATGAGTCTTTGAACTCCATTAACGAGTCTTTGATACTCGTGAATGAGTCTTTGAACTCCATTAACGAGTCTTTGAGATTATGTCCGGCAGAATATTTGTCATTGCCAGCGGAGCGAAGCAATCGCAACATCCTTGGGATTGCTTCGCTTCTTTACGAGACGCTCTGCGATCGCTCCCAATGACATATTATAAGTTAATTTACCGGACATGATTCAAACAAACCAGCGGCGAATCAACTCCACCTGGAAGCGATAGCCGTCGTCAACTTCCTCAATTAACTCCCGTTGCAACAGCAAGCTGAAAGTAATATCAGCATCGGAGAACTGTTGCAACAGAGTTTGGCGGCTAACTATAGCCCCTTCCCCTTGAGCGGCGATAAAACGTAGAATAGCCTGTCCAGTAGTGTCTACTTGATTGTTTTGAATGTCAGCGAAGAAAAAGCCACCACTTTGCAAAGCTTCTGGTATCGCGGCTTCCACATCCGCTAAAGTTGCCAATCGCCGAATAGAGGGGTCTTGTTCGTTCTTAAGGACAATAATTTCCGCACAGAGTAGTTGTACTAAGAATGGGTGACAACGGGTGAGTTGTAGCACTCGCTCAACAGCGTTGGGTTCATAGCGCAGAGTAAAATCTTTGACGGGACGTTCAATTAATTGTCGTGCTTCCGCTTCTTTGAGGTAGGAGATATGCACTACTTGGACATTAATGAGATAACTAGCCCAGCGCTGATATTCTTCGATAGTATGGGAGCCAGCCAGCAACACCTTGAAGCGGGGACGATGTTGAATGAGGTTACGCAGCATTCCCAAAACATCTTGTTCATCAAAGCGACCTTTGGCTATGGCGTTGTCTAGTACCTCGAATTCATCTAGCGTTAGTAAGGCGATATTTTGTTCTAAAGCCTGTTCTACTTTATCTAGCCATTCATAGAAATAAGTGAAGGGGTCAGATTTTAGCACTTCGCGGGCTAGGGATGGTAGAGTTACACCTTGCTTTTTCGCTGACTTCTCCATCTCTCTAGCTAGGTTGTAGAGAAAACCTGCATGGTCACTAGCTGATGAAGGTGCGCCTTGCAAGTCCACAAACATGGGGATGATGGTATTAGGTAGTAACTTTCCGATGTTATTAAGGAGGGAAGTTTTACCCATGCGTCGCTGACCATAGAGTAACAGAGGTGGGCGACGGCGATCGCGCAATAGTTGCTCGATGCGTAAACCGATGTCATCGCGCCCTGTGAAAATTTCTTGCTCTAGTGTAAGGGGATTACCAGTAATGTAAGGCGAGTCAATTTCTTGACGGAGTTGAGTAATCCTAGCCAGTTCTCCTACATAGTTAGTTATTATCTCACGCCAACTTTTGATGATGGGGTAGAAACGGACTGTGTATTTGTCGCTGCTACGAGCGAAGTTCTGCAACTGTAGATTTAATTTATCTGCAACATCTCTGAGAAGTAAACGCTGGTTATAAGCACTTGCTTGATTGAGAGCAGCATCAACATCCTCGCTGATACGGCTAAAGATTCGTAGTAGAGGGCTAACTTCACTCTCTAGTTCGCCAATTACCAGACTGCGATGAGCTTCACGGATAGCTTCTACATCAGCACAGCCTTGTAAACTACGTGCATCTAGTTCAATTTGTACAGCTTGTGCAGCCCAGTGCTGGGGGCTGGTAGTGAGATATTCTAGGGCGGCTTTGCCTTCAACTGGGTTATTTTTGATGACAAAGAGGAGATGTTCATCCAAGCGGGGTAGACGTAAACGTTGCCACTCATCCCAGAAGGCGGAGTGAAAGCGCAATAAGCAAGTGCTTTTACCATTACGTCGTTTGTCTAATCTATAGAGGAGATAATTCCAGACAAGGAGAAATGGAAAGGATAGAACAGGCCGCCATGAATTAATAGTTATTCCCGCGCCTAGCGCCACGCCGAACCCCACGCCTACCGCCACGCCGAACCCCACGCCTACCGCCACGCCTACCGCCACGGCTCCCGCGCCTACTACCACGCCTCTCGACACGCCGAACGCTACGCCGAACGCCACGCCTACCGCCACGCCTACCGCCACGGCTCCCGCGCCGAACGCCACGCCGAACGCCACGCCGAACGCCACGCCGAACGCCACGCCGAACGCCACGCCGAACGCCACGCCGAACGCCACGCTGAACGCCACGCCGAACGCCACCCTAAAAGCTATATTTTCGATTGGTTCACCCAACATCCACAGCACTAAGCCTAGCAGTAAGTTAGCCAGGATAGGTAAAATTAAGTGTCCCTGGATGTGCAGCCGCCACAGAGCAAAGTTTCGCCATCGCCCTTGTATTAACGAGATAATCAAAGAGGAGTCCCAGTCTCGATCAGGGTCAATCCGCTGAAGGTGGTTACGCCACGCTGAAGGGTGGAAGAAAAGCCAGAAAAGCAGTTGCAGGCTACCGAGTATTAAATTGGGGTGCTGTTCGGGTGCATCGGTGTAGGCGTTGGGGAGTAGTTGTGGTGAAGTCAACGTTTCTGCACTCCTAACGCGGTGTGCAACTTTCTCTCAAACCTAACCCCCAGCCCCTTCCCTACAAGGGAAGGGGAGCAAGACTTAAAGCCTCTCCCCGAAGCGGGGAGAGGTTTGGAGAGGGGTTTCAAGAATAAGTCGCACATCGCACACTCCTATTTAATACTCTGTGTTGCTAAATCAGGATGTTAAAGAGCTTCACGTAAAAGCACAAAGACGCAAAGAACAATTCATAGCTTAATTCAGCAACGCTAACTTTTCTTTCACTTTTTGAGAGTTTGCACCCCAGGATATGCCAGAATTTTGGCGTCAACAGTTAGTAACGGACAACCGTTAATTCTGGCACTGGCTACAATGATTTGGTCAGATGGATCTCGGTGAAAACCTGTGAGTTTGGTTGATTCAACGATAATTGGAATTGTCAGTTCGAGTAGCTGCACTCCTGGATAAGCTAAAGCTACTGCTATCCACTCGTCAACTGAAATTGAAAAAGCAAGTTTGCGATTCTCAACCAGTTTGGCGACTTCCCAACAAGAAATAATGCTGACTCCTAGTCCTTGAGATTGATATTCTTCAATGCAATCTCGATATTTCTGGTTTAGTCGTTCACTATTATCTACCCACCAAATCCAAATATGGGTATCTAAGATTATCATTGCAAGACTTCCCAATCTTCTATAGGTACAGGAGGCTCAAAAGGATCGTCATAGTGAATAACTGTTCCCCGTAAAGGATAAGGATTAGATTCTGAAGCTTGGGGAAAACGTTCTAAAATAATAATTTCAACAGCTTCCCCAGCCTGAAATGGTAAATCCTCAAGAATCAAGGTTCCGTTTTTAGTTAACTTTGTTTCAATTCTGTGTGCTTTCATAGTTACTCTGCTAGTTATGAATCTAATAAATGAGTAAATGATTTCATTTGTTGTAATCCTTCCTCACGCCAGTTATCATCACTCTCCTCTTCTTCTAAACTAAATAATCTTTCTCTACACAGGATTTGTAACAAGAGTGGCCAGCAGCAACTTTCTGTCAAAATCCACTCCACATCTTCATCAGTGAAAGCAATCGGCGAACTTGCTATCAATTCTCGCGCTTCTATCTCAGTCAATGTTCCCAGATATCCGGTGTAACCGAAAATATTGAAAAAGGGTGAACTGTGTCCTGTGTTGTGCGCCATGTCAATCGGTGATTCGGGGGTAGCCAAGACAAATGCTAGATTCCCGTCTGTGTGGTTAGTCGCCAAAGACCGCAAACTCTCCCAAAAGCCATCATCTAATTCTGGACAGCGTTGCAAGCCAACACTAATCTCATCCAATAAAATGACTGTGGGAGAATGCAAATTATCGCTGACTACATCCATGAAATGATCTAAATCGCAGGGTGTTGGCACTTGCATCTTCAGTGATTCCAAGATGTACTTTAGCAGTCCTTCTCGGCTTTGCATTCGTGCGTCTTGCAAGTCTACGAAAATCCAACAGTAATTTTCTGGATGCGGTAGCCAGTCAGATTTTTGTTCAGGACGCAGCTGTTCTGCTGGTGTGGTGGTGATATTTTTTAGGTAGTGCAGCAGAGATGTTTTACCACTGCGCTTTTTACTGATAATGGCGGCGTTTTGTAGGGGATGGCGTTTGAGTAAGTTGAAGAGACGTTTTAATTCTTTCTCGCGTCCAAAAAAGTCACGCGGCTGGGTGATGGGTGCGCCAGTGATGAAGGGTGATGCTTCCCCGTTAGTTGGCTGAGGTTTATTTGGCTGAGTTTCTGGTTCTTTGTATGCAATGTCTTGCCATTCTAACCCCAGTTTTTTGCTAAGTTCTACAAAATTTAGATAGTCAACAGGTTTACCAATGAGAAAGCTTTTGACTGTGGAAAGAGAAATTACTATATCAGTAGCCAAGGACTGCTGGCTGGGATAGCCGTTACGCCCAAGTGCTGACTTTACTTTTTTAATATACTGTGGGGCTACTCGGAGCGATCGCGCCATCATTCCTCATCGAGAAACTGCTGTGAGTATATCAGGTTTTTATACTAGCTAAATAGCCTTGCTGTTGAGCGATCGCCTGTTGCACTCTACTAAATTAGAGTCATCCTGAAGTTAACCGATAATCAACTAAAACTCGTCTAATGGATGACTATTTCTCAACTTTGTTCTCAGCCAGCACCAAGTTGTAATGGGAATATAAGGAATTAAGGGCTTTAAAAATGAAACGAGAACTGGGAGTTTTGCAAATTACCTTATCACTTTGCGGAGTGATGATGTTTGGTACAGTAACTTACGCCGCTATTAATATGGTGAATGGTCAATACCAAGTTGAAATAACGCTCAATACTAAAGAATTGAAGATTAAGTCAGATATTGACAAAAGGGAATGCAAAGCAGTAAAAAATATTGCCCAAAAGCAAGAAAGTACAAATTCCAACCAGAAGACGATTAATTAACAGTAAAAATCAGTGATGAGTTAGAATCAATAACTTCTAATTTATTGTAAACGAGTCTTTGATACTCGTAGACGAGTCTTTGATACTCGTGGACGAGTCTTTGATACTCGTCAACGAGTCTTTGATACTCGTCAACGAGTCTTTGATACTCGTGGACGAGTCTTTGATACTCGTGGACGAGTCTTTGAACTCCGTCAACGAGTCTTTGATACTCGTGAATGAGTCTTTGAACTCCATTAACGAGTCTTTGATACTCGTCAACGAGTCTTTGATACTCGTGAATGAGTCTTTAATACTCGCTGACGAGTCTTTGATACTCGTGGTTTTTTTAACGAACCGCCAAGGACGCATTCGCGTAGCGTCTCGTAGAGAAGGACGCGAAGAAGGAGAAGAAATATCTCTACAAATGAAGTGAAGTAAAGCGGTGCCTTAGCCTTTGGCGTAACGCACTCTACCAAAACGTTAAAGGAGTGGAAATTAATAAGGAGTTAGGAATAAATAACTCCTAACTCCTAACTCCTAACTCTTGTACAGACGCAATTAATCGCGTCTCTCTTGTCTCTATTTTTTACAGCGCACAACTCAACTCGCCGGCTTTTTGACTGAAGCGGTGATTCTCCCGGTAGTCCACGGGACAATCTATGACAGCGGGTACATCTTGAGCGAGGGCTTCTTTCAGGGTGGGAATCAAATCTAAAGCTGATTCAACTCGGTAACCTTTTAAACCCATGCTTTCGGCTAATTTGACAAAATCAGGATTGCTAAAATGCACAAAGGATGAGTTTCCTTTGCCAAATTGATTTTCTTGCTTCCACTCAATTAACCCATAGCCTCCATCATTAAAAATTATGGTGACAAAGGGCGTACCGACACGTAAGGCTGTTTCTAATTCCTGAGAATTCATCATAAAACCACCATCGCCTGTTACAGCAACGACTTTGCGCTTAGGATGAACGAGTTTTGCTGCTAAAGCGCCAGGAATGGCAATACCCATAGCTGCGAAGCCGTTGGAAATTATGCAAGTATTGGGGCTATGGCAATGATAATGACGCGCCATCCACATTTTATGTGCGCCAACATCAGAGATGACGATATCATCTGGGCCCATTACTTGCCGTAAGTCATAAATTAACTTTTGCGGTTTAATGGGAAATCCGTCATCATGGGCATACTGTTCGTAATCAGCGCGAATCTCTGACCTTAAGCTAATAGCCAAGGGATCGGGTTTACCTTGTCTGTCTGCTAATTTTAAAATTTCATAGAGGGAATCTGAAATATCTCCCACGACTTCGGCGTTGGGAATATAACTACTATCAATTTCCGCCGGACTTACCCCTATATGTACAATGGGAATTTCACCATTGCGATTCCATTTCTTCGGGGAAAACTCAATCAAATCATAGCCGATCGCAATTACTAAATCTGTGTTGTCAAAGGCACACGTAATAAAATCTCTTTGTTGTAATCCAACCGACCACAAAGCTAATTGATGTGTATAGGGAATCACGCCTTTACCCATAAAAGTATTGGCAACAGGTATATTCAGCAATGTAGCAAATTGTGTGACTGCATCACTTGCATGAGCGCGAATTGCTCCATTTCCTACTAAGATTAATGGGTTAACTGCTTGGCAAATTGCGGCTGCTGCTGCCCGAATACTAGCAAAAGATGCATAGCTTTTTTCACTATTATCCTTACGCAAAGGTTTGCCTTCGACGGGCATGGCAGCAATATTTTCGGGCAAATCGATGTGAACTGCACCAGGTTTTTCAGATTGCGATCGCTTAAATGCTTTCCGCACTACTTCTGGTGTAATACTCGGTCGCACAATCTGCTTATTCCACTTGGTAACAGGTGCAAACATTGCCACCAAATCTAAATATTGATGGGATTCAATATGCATTCGATCTGTTCCCACTTGACCAGTAATCGCCACTAAGGGCGCACCATCGAGGTTAGCATCTGCTACCCCAGTCATCAAGTTGGTTGCCCCAGGCCCAAGAGTAGAAAGACACACTCCGGCTTTTCCTGTTAAGCGTCCGTAGACATCGGCCATGAATGCTGCACCCTGTTCATGACGAGTCGTAATAAATTTAATCGAAGAATGTTTCAGCGCTTCCAAAACGTGCAAGTTTTCTTCACCAGGGAGTCCAAAAATATATTGCACTCCTTCATTTTCTAGGCACTGCACCAATAATTCTGCTGTATTCATTTGATTTCCTAACTTGCAACGAATAAGACTGGGGACTGGGGACTGGGGGCTGGGGACTGGGGACTGGGGATTGGGGACTGGGGACTGGGGACTGGGGACTGGGGATTGGGGACTGGGGACTAGGGACTGGGAACTAGGGACTGGGAAAAATCTTTCCCAATACCTAATTCTTAATCTCTAATTCCTAATTTTTAATCCCAATACCAGTCTCCAATACCCAATCCCCAGTCCCCAATACCCAATCCCTATCACTTCACCCACACAGTTTTAACATTGACAAACTCATGTATCCCTTGGATACTCAATTCTCTGCCATATCCAGAACGCTTAGTGCCGCCAAAGGGCAATCGGGGATCAGATTTGACCATACTGTTGATAAATACTGCACCGGCTTCAATTTCCTCAACCAAGCGATCGCTTTCTTGATCATTGGTTGTCCAAGCACTTGCACCTAAGCCAAAGGGACTGTCATTAGCAAGTTTAATGGCAGCATCAATATCCGAAACCCGGAATAACAAGGCTACTGGGCCAAAAAATTCTTCTTTTGCAATTGGTGCTTCAGGCGGGATATTTATGATAATCGTTGGTGGATAAAAGTTCCCTGGACGATCTGATAAAGGATGTCCACCGGTGAGGACTTTAGCACCACTGCTGATCGCATCTTGCACTTGTTGATCTAAATCCTGGAGAATACCAGGTGTTGCTAATGGGCCTAAATCGGTATCTGGTTGCATGGGATCGCCTACTTTAAGCGTCTCAAATTTTTCTAAAAGCAATTTTTCAAATTTGTCTGCGATCGCTTCTGCGACAATAAAACGTTTGGCTGCAATACATGATTGCCCGTTATTCAACATCCGCGCTGTAGTAGCTGTGACAACTGCTGCCTCTAAGTCAGCACTTTCTAACACAATAAATGGGTCACTTCCTCCCAATTCCAAAACAGTTTTTTTAATTTGTTTGCCGGCAGCGACGGCGAGGGATATACCTGCTGGTTCGCTTCCTGTCAAGGTGGCAGCTTTTACGCGGTCATCAGCCATCAAATCGGCGACTTTAGCAGCGCCTATTAATAGAGTTTGAAAAGCACCTTCAGGAAAACCTGCTCGTCGGATAATATCCTCAATTGCCAAGGCGCACTGGGGCACATTGGAAGCATGTTTGAGTAAGCCGACATTTCCCGCCATCAATGCTGGTGCAGCAAAGCGGAATACTTGCCAGAAGGGAAAATTCCACGGCATCACCGCGAGAATTGCACCCATTGGTTGGTAGCGAACAAAACTTTGGCTGGCATCAGTTTTTACACTGACATCAGCCAAGAAACCAGGGGCGTGTTCGGCATAGTAGCGACAGACAACGGCGCATTTTTCGACTTCCGCGATCGCAGCTTTAAATGGCTTACCCATTTCTAGAGTCATCAACTTCGCAAATTCTGCTTTGTCTTGCTCTAAAATCTCAGCAGCCTTTTGAAGAGCGTGCGATCGCGTCGAAAAACTAGTCTGACGATACTTTTCAAAAGACTGATTAGCCAAATCGAGTTTAGCAGCAATCTCTGCATCGTTGAGCGCTTCAAAGGTTTTAAGCGTCTCCCCAGTGGCGGGATTAATGGTGACGATAGCCATTACCTGATCTCCCGTTAAAAACAGCTTGAGGTAGGCTTCTTAGTGTTACACATATTAATGTTGGAAGCTACCACCCAAATTTTAGTCTTTAAGCCCAGAATTAGTTGCTTAATATTACAATTTTGCAATTATTTTTGAAATAAAATATACAATTTAACTATGTATTTATATTGATAAATTGACAATTTTCATTAGTCATTAGTTAGTTGTTTTTCAATGCACCATCACTAAAAATTAATGATTGGACTAATAATTGTTGGCATTTGCCGCAAATTTGTCTGATAAATCTTCACTAATCGCTCAATACCTTTGAAACGATAATCTCCCATTTCTTGAAAATCGAAGGGTTCTGAAAGCATTTTATAGGTGACTTCACTAATCACGCACTCACTAGGAGGACAAACTGCTTCCATACGAGCGGCAAGATTAATCGTCGTGCCTAATGCCGTATAATCTACCCTTTGAGAGCTACCAACATCTCCCACGACAGCCTTACCGCTGTTAATAGCAATACGTAATTGTAGGGGTTCGTGCCAAAATCCATTGGCATTGAGATGTTCGAGACGAGTGAGCATTCCCTTAGCAGCTGCGGTTGCGCGATCGGCGTGATCTGGTTGCGGTTCTGGAGCGCCAAAAAATGCCATAATACAATCGCCAATATACTTATCTAAAGTGCCGCCGTAAGTAAACACTTCTTTTAGCATCTCTTCAAATAAATTATTTAATAATTGAGCGATCGCAGTTGGTGTTAACCTTTCAGAAATTGCTGTAAAGCCAACCAAATCTGCAAACACAATACTGATTTCGCTCTCAGCGGGAGCTAAACGACCACCCGGTAATCCGCCTACAGATATCAACTGCTGTACGACTGCTGGAGAATGATAGCGTTCTAGTCGGTGACGAATTATTTCTTCAGTTTTGAGTTTCTCTACCAACAGCCAACGCTGCACGCTAGAAGCCACAAGGTTTGCTAGAGCCGAAAAAAAGCTGAGTTCTTCCTCGCCTTCATTTGCCCAATGGTAAGAAGAAAGATTGGCATCGGCATACAATACGCCCACAACTTTATTTTCATCCCATAAAGGCACTGCCATCGCGCTACGAATGCCTTTGACCAAAATACTTTGTTCACTAGCAAACCGTTCATCCTCATGGGTATCGGCGGTTTGAATGACAACTTTTTCGTCAAATACCTTTTGACAGATACTCCGACTAATCCAACTTCCATCTGAGGGGAGATGTTTTTGTTGGGAAACGTTTCGAGTGGCAGCATTTACTAACTCTAATTGACCGCAACCATTAACATCAATTAATAATGCCAAGCGCTCGATACTATCAAGGTAACGAAAAACCACTTGCTGCACCTGGGAAAAAATCTCTTCTATAGACGCCGCCGCTGAGAGATTTTTAGCTATATCCACTAAGTCTTTGAGACGGGCAATGGTTTTGTCCTTATTATTGATGTTGCCATCTTTACTATCAGCTGCAATCCATTGCTGTTGTAATTGTTCAACATTGTGAAGGATTGTTCTTTGCTCATTAACGTCCGAACTTCCGGGAGACTCAAGTATCGATTGTGAAACAGCACTTGTGAGCAGTACTACCAAGTTAACATTGCCTAGCCAAACGACATCGCCGTGATGTAACTCTTGGGGATAGCTAATAATATATTTATTGACTTGCGTCCCGTTTTTACTACCTAGATCCTCAATAGTCCACACACCGTCAGCCGTTTTAACAAGGCGAGCATGGTTGCGGGATACTCCAGCAAAAGGTAAGTATAAGTTACATTCCGGCAAACGACCAATTGTGAATACATCTCGATCAACTGCGATCGTTGTCTCGGTATCTTCCTCTTGTAGGCGTAGCGTGAGTTCAGTCATGAGTGTGATCCATCGAAGCTAGAAGGTGCAAGCAACTCTAAGGTAAGTTATACCCTACAGGTTAACCTTCACCTTTTCTTTATGACACTGTTAACTCCATTCCGACAAGTGTATGTGAGAGATATTACATAGAAGGAGGCTATTTTGCTAGAGGTTTAGTTCAATAGACCTCTTGCAAAAATCCTTGAATCACCTCTCCCCAACCCTCACGCCACTTGCTTCAAGTCGGCAGAGCCGCCCAACGCAGTGGCTCCCCTTATGAAGGGGAGGGGGCAAGATTTAAAGTTTCCCCCCAATATATCGGGGAGCCACTGCGTTGCGGTGAGGCAGTCGCTCAAAGGGGGTTTCCCCCATGAGGAACTGCTGAACCCGAAGGGAGGTTCCCTCCGTTGTAGCAAGTGGCGTGGGATTAAGGCGGGTCTATTCGACTTATGCAAGAGGTCTAATATACAAACTCTCTGATATCAATAGCAGTACTCCCACTCGATACTACAGTATAATACCTATATATAGGAGCGCCCCTCAAACCCAAAACCCTGGGAGTTAAGCGCCCGAACATTAACCCGAACTGACGTTAAGTTTTAGCGCATCTTTTGCTCAAGGAACTCTAGAAAGACTTTGACTTTCATTGGGACATATTTTCGACTGGGGTAAAGTGCGTTAATCGGGATCGGAGCTGATGACCACTGGGGTAAGACGTTTACTATATTCCCACCCTGTAACTCCTGCTGAAACAAAAATTCCGGTAGCAGCCCAATCCCTACTCCAGCAACGATTGCTTGATAAATGGGGGCAACGTCATTGCTGAGTAGTCGTGGATGAAAGGAGAGCGTTACTGTTTCGTACTGTTTATTATGCAATGTCCAGGTCACTTCGTTCTGACGATGAACCATAGAAAGCAGCGTATGACTGGTCAAATCAGCAATTGCTCTTGGTTCGCCAGCAGTTTTGATATAGGTTACGCTGGCAAAGAGTTTCTGACGATCTGTGCTAATCCGCCGCATGATCAGGGTTGAATCGTCCAATTCCCCAATCCGAATCGCTAGATCATACCCTTCCTTCACAATATCCTTGTATTCAGTCGTCGCATTGAGAATCACTCGAATATCAGGGTAGGTCAGCAGAAATTCCGACAAATTGGGTGCGAGAACAGACCGTACAAACAACGGGGTAGCTGTCACTCGGACGACGCCTTGCGGATGTCCTTGCAGGCTGGCGATCGCATCATCACCATCATGTAACGCATCGAGAATAGGTAAACAGTTTTTGTAATACAGTCGTCCTTCTTCAGTAAGAGAAACCCGCCGCGTCGTGCGATGAAATAATCGAACTCCTAGCCGTTGCTCTAGCTTATTGACCTTCAGACTGACGGTAGATTTAGGCAAGTTTAGCGATCGCGCGGCTGCGACAAATCCTCCCAGTTCCGCGACTTTGAGAAATACTAAAACAGCATTCAAATCGTCCATAACCTGCACTAACTGCGATGACAGGATCTCTACTCTGCTATTGTTCAATATTACAAACAATCAATTCATAAAAACTACCTTTATCTGTATAAGTTGATTAATCATACTGGGAGATGTTAAATACAGAGGAAACTTTAAAGCTAAATAGAGGTGTCATATGCAATATCTTGTTATCTTCACGCCCAAACAGAAATTCGGAAGCGATGAAATGCCCTCTGACTTCCCGCAATTGTTACTTGAGGAAGAGGCGCGAGCGAAATATCTCTACATGGAGGGACTTCTCCGTCAATCGTGGGTGCTGGGCAAGAGGGATCATGGCGCGGCCGTTCTCTTTGAAGCGGAGTCACCGAAGCATATGCAAGAGATAATCGACAGCTTTCCACTGATCAAGGTTGGCTACTCTAACACCCAGGTCTTCCCTCTCGCCCCAGATCCTGCATTCGCACAGAAGTCTTAATCGAGGCTGCATTTCTTTGACCGAAAAATCCACTAAGCGTTACATAGGGAAGTTAAAACATGAAAGTCTTAGTCATAGGAGCCGCTGGCAAGACCGGTAGAGCTGTAGTTGAGCAGGCTGTGGCCGCTGGTCATCAGGTCACGGCCTTCGTTCACAAAGCTGACGAATACGAGGTCTCGAACGTTCGCGTCATCGAAGGTGACGCTACCAACAGTGTCGCAATGGATGCAGCAGTCCTTGGTCAAGACGCTGTTCTTGACACGATTGGCGGCAAAACGCCTTACAAGGCAACTACGCTCGAATCGAGCGCCGCCAACACAATTATCGCTTCCATGCAGCGAAACGGTGTGCGCCGTCTGGTGGTAACTTCGATGATTGGCGAAGGGGATAGTGAAGTGAATGCGACTCTGTATGAGCGTTTACTGATTGCGACCTTTTTGCGCGGCGCGGACAAGGACAAAGCGGCAATGGAGTCTGCTGTCGAATCGAGCGGTCTGGAGTGGGTGATTCTTCGCCCAGCCATCCTCAACGACGACCCTGCCAAGGGGAACGTTCGAGTCTTCGATGCCGAAACGGGCGAGAAAGCCCATAAGATTACCCGTGCCGACTTGGCTGACTTCATGCTTGCCCAGCTTGACAGTAACGAATACCTCCATCAAGCAGTTACTATCGCAAATAGCTAAGAACTCTTCGGCTCCGCTCTTTTTTTGGGACGGCAGCGTGTTCGTTGAGTATCCAGGACAGTCCTGGACAAACTAGATGGAAATTAAAGAATTGAGGCAACACAACCCTTTGTAATGCCCGTTGACTAGAGCCAATGGCGACAATTTGGGTACAGTTCGCTGGTGTTACAAGGCTTATTTCCCCAGGTGGCACTCAAGGTGCTGCGCTCCTAAGCGGTAGTTCTTCAATACAAATCATTAGTGAGAACAATCATTATGTCTACAACAGAAACCAGTGCAAAGGATGAAGCGGCAATTAAAGCAGTGATGACAACGTTTGCCGAGGCGTGGAACGCTAAAGATGCGGAGCACTTGGCGACGTTGTTTGCCGAGGATATCGATTTCGTGGACGTCATGGGTCGTTGGTATAAAGGGCGGGCCGAGACGAAACAAGCACACGCGCAGGCGCTGGCGTCGTTCTTAAGCGATAACCAGATGACTATTACTGACACCCAAATTAAATTCCTCACCCCGGATGTGGCAGTCGCACATACCACTTGGGAAACTACTGGACAGAAGAATCCTGATGAAGTACATCGAATAGAAGATATAGGTGTCTGGACAGCCGTAACAACCCGCAAGGAGAACACCTGGCAGATTACCGCTTTCCACAATACAGGGACTGTGCCAATTTCTGAATGAAGTTTTTATAACCAAGTAAGCTAAATAGAGGTTTTATATGCAATATCTTGTTATCTTCACACCCAAACAGAAATCGCCGTCGCAGAGCCGAATGGCACTAAGAAAAGCCGAAAGGCTTGTGTAACCTCGTTCCCAGTCTGAAGACTGGGAACGAGTTTCAAGAGGCTCTGCCTCTGGTCAAGAAAGAGGAGGCGGAGCCTCCCAAAATAGTTTCCCAGCCTGGAGGCTCGGAACGAGACAAAACAAGACTTTGGACTTATCTTAGTGCCATTCGTTGCAGAGCCTTAGTTTGGGCGGCTGAGGGCCAGGGCAAACGCACCACACTTAAACAGAATTGTTCGAGACGAAACAATAGCATGAATCATACGAAACTTGAAATTGCCTTCGGGGAATACGACCGGACTCGCATTTTGGCGGATGGCACTATCAAAATTGATGGAGTGGATGCCACCTTTCACAGTAACCCCATCGTCACCGAAGTTTTTGAAGGCATGATCCGAAAGCATGCTTTTGACGTGTCGGAACTTGGAATGACGTATTTTCTACGCACGATGGATTTTGAAGAACCGCCTTTCATCGCCATTCCTGTATTCCCGAATCGCTGTTTCCGGCACTCGGCGATTTACATCAACAAGGCGAGCGGCATCAAAACACCGAATGATCTTGTGGGCAAAACCATCGGCGAGTTTGCGCTCTACGGTCACGACGCGGGTGTGTGGCCCAAGGGGATATTGTCGGACGACTATGGCGTGACGCCCGACCAGTGCCGTTGGATCGTTGGCACGCTTGACTGGCCCTTGAAGCCGATTGACTTCATTCCGCACCCGCACCCTGCGAACGTTGAAGTTGAACAGGCTCCCGAAGAAACGGATTTGGGAGAAATGCTCAAAGAGGGAGAAATTGATGCGCTGATTGCTGCGGATGTACCCAAGTGCGTGCTGGAAAAGTCGCCGAAGGTCGCCCATCTGTTTGAAGACTATGAGGCGATCGAGCGTGCCTATTACCAGCGCACGGGTATTTTTCCAATCATGCACGTGGTCGTCGTTCGCAAGGAACTGGCCTCAGAGCGGCCCGAAATTGTGAAGGCAGTTTACAAAGGCTTCTGCGATGCTAAAGATGCCGTCCGGGAGCAGTATAAAAAGGGCATGATTTTCAACAACATGGCGACCATGATCCCTTGGTTGAGCAAACTTGTAGACGAGGATCGCACCCTGCTGGGTGACGACTGGTGGCCCTACGGCTTGGAGGCGAACCGCAAGGCTGTTGACACTTTCCTGCGATATCATTTTGAGCAGGGCTTGTCAAAGCGGCGGCTCACTTGCGAGGACATTTTCGTACCCGAGCTTCTCAAGACGTGACGCTGGTGACGATCTCAATAAAATCAGAAGCATCACTTCACTAACTATTAGCCGATCTCCGGGAGTGGGGCTATCAAAGTTCCGCGTTCCCTCGCGAATCCCCCGCCTAACGACGCGCTCTAGCGAACAGAGGCTGGCGGTGAGCTTTCTCGCGTATTACCACGCTTGACTTCGCCAGCCTCTGTCACTGAGTTTGGGTTCGTTAGCCCGTCTTCACTTCATAAGGAGATAAATTGACATGGCTCAAACACCGATCAACCAATTTTTTGCAGCTATTATACAAAATCAAGCGTTACAAGCACACTGTCAAGCTGCAAGCGATATACAAACCTGCGTCAACCTTGCAGAAGCTTAGTCGGCTTCAAAAGCAGCTGTGCTTAATCTTTCTATTTCGCTCGCCAATGCCCTTGCTTGCTAAAACAGGAGTGACGAGCAACGCTATCAGTCCTAGATTGATTTGGACAGAAATGATTGACAAACAGGCAGATGCAATGGAAATTCCCAAGGATAAAAAGGAGCGCGAACAGAAGTTGGGTGAGTGGGTCTCAAATACATGGGGACGACTGGGACGAGTTGAAGATATTGGTAATGCAGTTATCTTTGTTGTCAATCCCAAAGCTGACTACATTAATTGTGCCAACATTCGAGTCGATGGTGATTATGAATTAGGTTGACTTTTAATGACTCTACCGGGACTAATAAAAGAAATTCCTTGCTGAAAGTCAGTACCAATCATGACTGCTTCCACTATAGGTTCGGATATATCTGTTTGGGCTACCCACTCTACAATAAAGTTTGCGCCTAAACCTCCACTAGTGTCATTTCTATTAATAAAAAAATCTGTAGAAGCTAGTGCATCAAGCTGAATAGGGCGCTCTAAATACTGTTTAACTAATTTCCCATCTGAGTTATAGTAGCGCACGGAAGTAATGATCATCGGATTGGTCAAATCTGTATTCCGAATACTGAGCGTAACTGCTAACTCAAAAATCTCCTGGCGATTGTGATGATAGATATGAGAATAGACAGGAACATAAACAGTTTGACCGCTTGCTATCTTAAAATTCTTATCCAGCGTCACTATTTTTTGAGATGGGGTTGCTTGAGTAGCATCGGGTTGTGACTTGGGTGGAATACTTGTTGATTGACAAGATACAAGAAAAATAACAGCGATCGCTAAATAAAGATGTGGATACGGCTTCATTAAAACTATTTATACCCATTTTTTATACATCTGTAGCTAACCCCATCTAATAAAGAGTTTAGGTAGGGACTGCGCTCAACATTTTTGTTCAATAAAATCAATTACTTGGTGTAAACATCCTGGTTTAGTCACAATCAGCACTGTTGAATGAGGTTCCAGTATTGTACTGCCGTTAGGAATCATTAAGTCTTCGTGGGGATGGGGTTGATAGCCAATAATTAGCGAACCACTAGGAAACCCGGAATCCTGAGCGATTTCGGCGACGCTACGACCAGCAACATAGCAATTGTTTGGGATGGAAAGTTTCAGAACCTCAATTTGCCCTTGCTCAAAATGCATCATTGATTCTACTTGCGGATACTCAATAGCATTCACCATTGTTGAAACTGCTAGTTCAACAGTACTGATGATATGGTTGGCTCCAGCTATCCGCAGTGGTTCGGCAAAATCGGGGTGGCGCATCCGACTTAAAAGGTGGGGAACACCATAATGTTTCGCAAGAGTTACCATTGCCAAGTTTAAAGCATCACTTCTCAGGACAGCTGCCAAGGAGCCGGCTTTCCGAATCCCAGCTTCTAACAATACTTCTGTACTCACAGCACTTCCTTCAAAAGCCATTGCTCCTACTTGTTCACGGGCATAGCGACAAGCTATAGGATCAATGTCAATAACGGCAACAGTATGTCCTACTTCTACCAGTTTTTGGGCTAAAGTCAGCCCCACTAAGCCTGCTCCACCAATTAGTACGTACATGAATGCTCCTAATGCTCTTTCATTTCTTACTTCACTTTATAGGCTAACAAGGAAATGAAGATGTAGCTTGTGAGGATAATTCAATACTTAGAGCCTATCTGATTTCATTGCCTTTCTAATCATTTTGGATCACTTCTTTTTTTTAAAGTCCCTAATTTATTTAGGACTTACACAAAAATTGCCAAAAAGCTTAATTTATCGGTCGGTGTCTCTAGTGGGATTGGTCTAATTTTTAAACTGGTATTTTTCGAGTAACTCTTTAACTTGAGCAGCCACCAGAGGATGTGGATCTTTTTGTAGCTGGGGTAATATTTGCAGGAGAACGCGATGTGAAACCAGATGCAAGTATGCGATCGCAGCTTCCCTAACAAAGCCAGTTGGATGACGCAAACTCATTAAAATCTCAGAACTTGTCAGTCGGATACGAGTCACTTGAGCAAAATGGAAACAGCAAGCTAGGCACCAGTCAGAAAGCAAGTTACCCAACATCAGCAATCTGTGGAGGCGATCGCTAACTACCATATTTTCATATTCTAGGATCTTGGCTTCTACAAGATGTTGCAATTTTTCTGCCTGTGGTCGGTTATCTAAAGTATTCAACAACAAAGACTTTGAAGACAGAGTTACGGTATGCTCTAAGATTTCTAAGCCCCGCGCTAAATTTACCACTGAGAGCGATCGCAGATTAAATGCTGCTGCCTGCATCTTTTCTGGCGAGTAAAGCAGTCTCAATAGCAATAGCAGCCGCTCTTTGACATCCAATTCCAATTCGAGGAGGGCGCGTTGCAGTAATTCAGAGACAATCACAATCCTCTCACTTGATTGATAATTTTCTTTTTCGTCTAATGTTTTGAAGTCAATGTAGGCGGCGTAAATCTCACCTAAAAACTTTAATTCCTGTTCTATTAAATTTTCTACCTGACTTTCATAAAACCGATCTACTAAACCTGTAATTCCTGGTTGTTTGTGTATTTTTAATAAGCTGTGGAGAATATGATCCCTGGTAGTTCCCCAAGATGATTGCAAGTTTTCCCATAAAGTCTCCAATGCTTCCTGAGTACCAATTTGAGCAATAGTCCGCCAAGCGTACATCCGCACTACTTCTGGTTTGTAAATATTGATAGCCAACTGCAACAGCATCTCTACAGCTTCATTCTCCAGTAGTATTAGGGCTGACATTGCTGTATTGCGGGTTGATTTATAATAAAGTGCTGCAATCAGTGCCGAATAGTACTCCTCTAAATGGGTAGCAGCGATCATTTCTAATACGGCGCAGCGTACCCTTAAGGACTCATCTTGTAATAAATTTGGGATGTAAATCCGCAACGCCTGCAAATAAACTGCTTCTCTGAGCGCTCTAACTCCATTCACCCGTTCCCGTTCTTGCTTATGAGTCAACATCCGGCGCATGGTTTGAGTGGCTGCTACCTTTTGCATGGGCGTTCCTTGGCGTAAGACTAAAGCGGCGGCGGTAGCACGGATGAGTGAGTTTTGGCGAGGGTTCAAATATTCTTCTAGCAGGCTTAAATTAGGATTTGGTTCAGCCAGCCAAATGTAGCGTAGCGCCAAGGCAAAAACTTCGGGGTTAGTTTGTTGGGGTTGTTCTAACAAAGGACGGATGGCGGCTAGATAAGCGGGATTGGCACCTGCCATCAGCATCACCTCCAAACTTTGGCGCTGCAAATCTGGAGTTAACTTGAATAATAGGGGTGCTAAAACTTCCGCAGCTCCTTGGGAATCAATTTGGGCTAAAAGTTCAATACAAGAACGTTTATCAGCCTCACTGCCTTTTTCTGCTAGAGCTTTGACTACCCCCTGCTTAAAGAATCGCAGACCCACATTCGTTGCGCTTAAGTGACCCCGTGCCACACTTAAGACTAACAGTTCAACATAGCGCGATCGCAATTCCCAAACTACTTTTAAACAGGCACTAGCTATAAGCATTGTTTCTGCTACCAACACCCACTTTTGCAGGGGTACGGGTACAAACCTCCCACAAAACAATAGAGTTACAAAAATTAGCGCTCCTGTCAAACCTGTAGCGATCGCTTCGGCAGTTCCACCAGATAAAGTCTGCATCCGGCTGCGAATTGCCTCTGGAATCGGTTGGTACAGGATGGGGCCGCTACTCATCACAAAGGTATAGCGCAGAAGTTCATCGCAGAATTTGACAATCACCAGACCCCAAAAAAAACTTTGCGATTGGATGGCTGGAATTAAATGCAGGAATACCAGCACTCCTGGTAGTGAAAAGCCTACAGTGATTGGTAAAAGTGTGGCTGTGAAAAATACCCCCATCCGTTCGATGAGTCGGCTGGAAATAAACCACTGCAACAACAACTCACACAGTCCTAACATGCCACCAAAAAGACCCAAGAAGCTAGCGAGTTCTCGATCACCCAAATTAGATTGAAGTTCGCGCAGATATTGAAAATCTACTAACAACCCAATGACTTGCAACAGACCGACAAAGGCAAATAATTGCCAGACATAGCGTTTCAGCGGACTTTTAATGAAACGCTCTCGTGAGGTTTGTTCTTCAGAAATTAGTCTTTGTGGGGTTTCAGGAAAAGCTGCTCGGTAGTGATGAGTTAAATAGAAGAGAATCCCCGATCCTAATAAAATTACTATACAGGCGATCAGGATGATCTTATTCAGCGTGGTGTATTGCACTAGCCAAGGCAAACTAAAGCCACTAATCACATCTGCTACCAAAAGACCACTACTCACCAGTGGGTAAGTGCGCTTAATCTCTCGAATGTTAAATAGTTGGTTGGCGACAATCGAGGTGTTGAGGTCATTGACTACATAAAGTGCATCTACCCACAGCCGCAGCAGAAATACCGAAATAACTGCCAGGTATGAAACCTGCCATCCCCAACGTAATAAAATTAATAGAACTAATGGCATCAACATGCAAGGTGCGATCGCTACAATCACCCGGCGTAAGGGAAAAATCTTTTGTAACCAAGAGTATAAAAAAACCAGCCCTGCACTCATAGCGGCACTGGCAATATACATCCACGGCAGTAGGTTAGTTCCGTATTTATCCAAAAACAGCGCCACCGTACTGTCCTCTGCCCACCGCAATCCTACACATACAGTTGTGTAAAAAACAAACATTATCCGAGTCCGTTCACTCTCCTCTGGTCGGAGATTCACCCACTGTAGTAGCCGTGGTAAGGCAACTTTATTTGCAGCCAACCAGTGATTTTTCAGTTCCATGCAGTTTTATTTTCTGGTAGTATCACCGCGCAATAGGCGAGTAGGAATCTGGCGTTGCAGGGGAAGAAAATACTTCCTTGTCCTCCTCGTCCCTCATCTCCTGGAAATAGCAAAAGTCCTGAGCAACTGAGTCTTATGTTTCCCACTCAGCCTTCAGGACTATCGATTTTCGATAAATTTAAATGACCTCGCTACCTTTGGGCGCATGTTGTATCCAAACAAAAAACGAAAAAACCCCCTGGCTAGAAGTCAGGGGATTTTCAAACTTGGTCTATTAAACAGTTAGAGGATTATTTTTTGGGCGAGATGAGCATCATCATGTTTCGCCCTTCTTTTTTAGGCATTTGTTGAACCTCACCAAATGGCTCCAAATCCGTTGCCATTCGCTTGAGCAAATCTTCTGCTAGGTCGCTGTGTTGAATTTCTCGACCCCGGAACATCACAGTAGCTTTGACTTTATCGCCATCTTTCAAGAAGCGCTCTGCTTGCTTGACACGCACGTTGTAATCGTGTTCTTCTATTTTGTAGCGCATCTTAACTTCTTTGACATCAGCCGTGTGCTGCTTTTTCCGAGCTTCTCGTGCTTTTTTCTCCTGCTCAAACTTATATTTCCCGTAGTCCATAATCCGACAAACTGGCGGGTCAGCTTTATCACTGAGTAGCACCAAATCTAACTCTTTTTCTTCTGCTAATTGTAGTGCTTCCACTGGGGGCATAATTCCCAGTTGGCCACCGTCAGTGTCAATCACTCGAATTTTCGGGAAGCGAATTCGTTCATTAATTTGGGGTAAATCGCGAGTTCTTTTCTTCTCAATCACAGGCATTATGATTTGTGGGAGATCTTAATGAAGGATTTGGTGTGGTCTTGATTGATATGCCGCAGAGGCAAAATACTTAAATAACTCAGGACTGAAAACATGGTCTACAGTTCTAGGGTAACTAATCTATAAAATAGTTGCTTGGCTGTATTTGTCATTCTCCTGACTCTGAAAGAATTTCTTTGCAATAGTTAATCTAGATAACACAACATCAACTCATGTTAAATATTATTACAATTATTTTGCAATACAATACTTTATCTGATGGCGTAACCGCCCACCGGAGGTGATCGCATCTGAGCAACATATCTCCAGAATACCTTGATCACAGATGCAGGACATCTAGCAAAACTAATGAACTTTTCGCTTACCCACTCACCCACCAAAGATTAAAACTCCCTGGAACCAATAGCCAAAGTCCTTTAAAGAGGACTAATAAAAGGTTCCAGTCTACTTGAGTGGACTTCAGCTATTAGCCTTGCACTTGGTAGCTGGCATTGTCTAAGATAAATAAAATTAATGGGCCATTAAAGGTAAAAAGATTAAATTTTCTTTTTACCTTTGCCCTTTAACCTGATTATGCAAGAATAATGCCTTTTTGTGGAGGACTAAATCAGACTTTTACTCTAGCGTGGATGCGGCGCGGCTTGTTGTCAGACATCGCAACCTAGATGTAATCAAATAGCTCCTCTGGTTTTAGCAAAATATTAATTGAAAAGTGGATATAGGATTACTTCACTTCACTTCACTGGGTTCAAACTTAGTCACTTTACCTTTCTTAATTGCTACAATTACATCGTAGTATGAACAGTAAGCGAATGTGATATCATTGGCTTTGTTGTAAAGGTTAACTACGTGACCTGCACCACCTACCTGGATACCGATTGGCTCCAAGTCACCATAAAAGAAACGACGCAGTTGATCACCACTACCAATCTGACCCTTACTCTTAGTTAGCAAGTCTAGTTTCTGTGTTAGAGTCATCTCTTGGGCTGCTGATGCCTGCACTAATAACGGATTGATCACCTTTAATGGTGCGTCCCAAACTGTGAGAAAACCAACCAAGGCGACACTTGTAAGTATGGGTGCGAGTTTCATTTGTTACTCTCTTCTTTGTTTTATCCTGAACATCCCAAGCATCTCAGGTGGGAGTGAGAGTTGATTGAAACTAAGCCACTATTTTCATGAATTTATCCTTTGAGAAAATTTAGTTGATTCTCAGCACTTTCTCAGGCAATCATGGTTACTCCAAGTCACAGCAGAATTTAAGTATTTTCTCAACAAAACCTCATTCAGAACTGAATGACGGCAACTTAATATAATGAGCAATGCTTTCATTGCAGTGATGTTATTGTGACTAGACCCAAAAGACCACATCGCCTAATCCATAGAATTTCTGGACAAACATATCTCTGGCTAGCAATGCTAATTTTTGCAGCATCTGGCGCAGTTACCCGGAAGCTAACAGAAATTGGTGCTGAACATTTCATAGGCAATCGTAATCCGATTTCTTTTTGTAATGTTTTATTCGTGGGAAACCTTTGCGCCTTGATACTTCTGATCTTAATTTATGAGCGACAGTGGAACAAAGCTACTTTGAAGCAACTCTCAAGTAAGGATTGGGTCAGTTTAACAGCAGTAGCTATTTTATCGGGTGCGTTGGCCCCTGGCTTAATTTTCCAGGCATTTGCACTCACAGGAGTAAACAATGTCATCTTGGTGGGACGTTTGGAACCGCCTCTAACTCTGGCTTTATCAGTCTGGTTATTGAGAGAACGGGTAAATATTTGGGAATTTATCGGAGCGATCGCAGCGTTTGTCGGTGTTATCCTAACTATCATCCTTCAATCCCCAGCAGAAAACATGATGAACATGGGAGGTTTCAGTTTAGGCATAGGGGAACTTTTGGCAGCAGCAGGATCTGTGGCTGTAACCGCTTCTACGATTATTGGTAAGAAATACCTTTCGCAGATCCCGCTTGGAATCTATAGCATATTTCGGACTGCACTAGGAACCGTAATCTTTTTCCTCATTGCTTTAGTCGTCTATGGCAGCGATCATTTTGCTAATGTCCTTTCACCGTTCTTGTGGCAATGGATGTTTCTCTATGGTGGGTTGATTGTGGTAATAGGTCAGTCTTTTTGGATTAAAGGCTTGAAAACTTCCACTGTATCTATGGCTTCCTTAGTTAGCTCATTTAGCCCCATTGTGGGCATTCTCGCAGCCTATTTAATTTTAGGTGAAGCTCCTACCCGACCTCAATATATTGGCGGTAGCTTGATTTTATTAAGTCTATTCTTAAGCCAAGTTGGTATTTGGCGCAAGACTTTTAGCATTACGTCTGGTAAGGTAAGTTCTACTCAAGCACAGCAACAGGTAGAAACTGGTATGGGATTCAAGGGGATTTGAAGGAGGCAGAAGAATTTTAGATTAAATAAGATTTACGTAGAAGAAACTCCCTAACCCCCTTAAAACTTAACTCTTAAAACCTACCCCTTTTAAAGCTACGTGTACAGACATCTCTACACAGGATGCAAAACATCGTACTGTTGAACAATCTAAAACCGCAAATCCAAAATTGAAGGAACAGGGGACAGAAGGGAAAAAAGCTTATGTCCTAAGCCTTTGCATTATTTTTAATCTGTACAGTTATTATTGCCTTGCGGTACTATTATGTCAAAATGAAAATACCCGATACCTCAAGGTGAGCGATCGCTCCGAAAGCTAGATTAAAGGATTGACCTGAGCAATGGCAGACCAAACCAATCACAATCAAGCGGGAGAAGTAGCTCCCAGCACTGTTGATAAGCAAGCTCCCAGTGTAGCTGAAGAACACGCTCCTAGTACAGACTCACCCGAAGCCACAGATATTCCTACTGCCAACGCGCCAGATCCTAAAGCCGCAAATCCCGAAGATAACCCCAATGCTGCTAAACCAGCTGCTGTACCACCCAAGCGAGAAAAACCCGCAGCCGCAGCTAAAGCCGCAGGAGGCGAAAAACCCGCAGCAACAGGAGAAAAACCCGCCGCCGCAGCCGCAGCAACAGGAGAAAAACCCGCCGCCGCAGCTAAAGCCGCCAAAAAGGAAAAAGCCCCAGCTGTTGAAGATAAGCCATTTGTAGAGTTCATCGAGCAAGATTACTTGCCAGCTTTACAAAAAGCGATCGCTCAACAAGGCGTGCAAGATTTACAGGTGTCTTTTGCCAAGCAAAAGGTGCCAATCACTGGCTTTGAATCCTCTGAAGAATGCTGGCAAATTATCGGCAGTTGGACAGAAATCGGTCAGCGTCAGTTTAACCTGTATTTCCCCGAAGAAGATATTCAAGGGAAAAAGGGATTTTCCTGTAATGAAGGCAAAAAACCTAGCACCCTTGAGTCGTTCTTAATCGATGAGCGCAGAATTACACTCGATTTATTGGTATTTGGCTTAGTTCAGCGCTTAGACGGTCAAAAGTGGTTAGGTATAAATTAGTCATTGGGTATTGAAAAGAGGCAGAGGGGCAGTTCTTGCTGGGAGCAGAGGGAAAAGAGGTAATTTTTTATTCCCCTTGCAAGAGCAGCCCCCTGCTCCCCTGCTTCTTGCCCACTTCCCTTAAAGTTCGCGGAAATGGTAAGTAACGGCTCCAGTATTGGGGTCGTTATCAATTTTCACATAATCTGATTTGTACATCTCATTGAGAGTAGCTTCCACTTCGGCAAAGCTAGCTCCCGTGAACTTCACGCCTTGAGTGACAGTTAAAATACCACCCTTGCTTTCCGCCGCTTCGATCAGTTTCATCATGAGTTGGTTGCCTATTGGGCGGTGAACTTGAGAAGCAACCACTGCTTGATTTAACGGCACACCAAAGGGAGATACACCCGCTTTTAGTCTTAGCTGGTGTTCGTATTCGTCAACCATACCGGGCATGAAGAACAAATCCACGATCTGCCCTATACCAAACACACCACCGGTCACCAGCCACAACAACCCAGTGCCGATCTTGCCATTGTAGAAACGGTGCAGCCCTCCCACCCCGAAAAATCCGACTGCACACAAGATGTAAGAGACAAGAAGTCGGTCTTTTTGCTGATTGTTTTCAAGATTCATCTTGTTTTCAACTCTTTGGATTTGCTCTTGTTGTCTAAGATAGTTTTTCCATACTGTTTTTTATACCAAGTATGAATAGTTAGATTTACATCTTACACCAGTTACTTTCTGGCAATTTTTGGAGGTTGGTACTGATGTTCGCTCTAACTATAATTTGATGTTATGGGCAGTGTCCAACCTACAGTTATTGAAAAGGGTGCAAGATATCACTAAATAATTAGAATTTTTCAGTAATTATGCTAATCATGGATTGTTAATTTTAAGATGAGCAACGGATTGAGAAAACCGCATTAATTTATTGTAATAAGAACCACAGAAAATTACTGAGATAGTAGTGCTTTGAGAATACAAGAGGAGCGTCTTACTCCACTTGATCAAAACAATCCTGATCACTGAACTACGCTTATTTGACTACCAATCTGCGATTTCTGATTCCGCAAACATTGAATTATTGTTGCAACTCTTAATGTTTCGCTTGCAAATTTCTAACCCGTACCTTGGTAGACTGAACTTTATACAATTGGATTATTGTGGGCTGTTGCGCCTTAACAGAGCTTAACCCTTGGCTTTATGGTGAGGCAGTCCGATCTTTGGGGTTTCCCCCATGAGGAACTGCCGTTAGTATAGCGGTAGCGACGTAGAAGCGTCACCCGAAGGGTCTACTTAAGATAATAAAGACGAAAGAGCAATCAAGACATGGTAGATTCCCTCAAAAAACCAGGCTTTGAAGAAATCCGGCCAGGGATTAAAGTCCCGGCAAAAGAAACCCTGTTAACACCTCGGTTTTATACTACCGATTTTGATGAAATGGCACGGATGGACATCTCCGTTAACGAAGACGAGTTAAGAGCCATTCTCGAAGAGTTTCGCACCGACTACAATCGCCATCACTTTGTTCGGGATGCCGAGTTTGAACAATCCTGGGATCATATTGATGGGGAGACTCGCCAGTTGTTCGTTGAATTTTTAGAACGTTCATGTACGGCAGAGTTTTCTGGCTTTTTGCTGTATAAAGAACTCGGTCGTCGCTTGAAAGGCAAAAGCCCCGTCTTGGCAGAGTGTTTTAACCTGATGTCACGGGATGAAGCACGTCACGCTGGCTTTTTGAATAAAGCTATGTCGGACTTTAATCTGTCCCTAGATTTAGGGTTTTTGACTAAGAGCCGCAATTATACCTTCTTTAAGCCAAAATTCATCTTTTACGCCACTTATCTTTCTGAAAAGATTGGTTATTGGCGCTATATCACCATTTATCGCCACTTAGAAGCACATCCCGAAGACCGGATTTATCCAATCTTCCGGTTCTTTGAGAACTGGTGTCAAGATGAAAACCGTCACGGTGATTTCTTCGATGCGATCATGAAATCCCAGCCGCAAATATTGAATGATTGGAAAGCACGGCTGTGGAGTCGGTTCTTCCTATTGTCGGTGTTTGCGACAATGTATCTCAATGACATCCAACGTAAGGACTTTTATGCCACCCTTGGATTGGATGCGCGAGAATACGACATCCATGTTATTCAGAAGACTAATGAAAACGCAGGTAGGGTGTTCCCACTGATGCTGGATGTAGAGAATCCAGAGTTTTATCAGCGATTGGATACTTGTATAAGCAATAATCAGAAGTTGAGTGCGATCGCTAACTCTAATACTCCCAAATTCCTGCAATTATTCCAGAAACTGCCGCATTACATCTCCAATGGCTGGCAGTTATTGCGGCTGTACCTAATGAAGCCAATTGATACTGTTTCTGCTCAAGGGGCAGTTCGTTAAGTTATAACAGGTTTGCGAAAGCTTTAGTGGTTCTGCTGATTGCAGAGCCACTTTTTTTGTCAAAACCAATACCATAAGGGGTACTACTCGTCAATAGGTCTAGGCAGTTGGGTTGTATATGTAGTTTAACTATTATCATTATTTGGCTTTGCTCCTTTACGTCCACCTGGTAGCCAACTTTATGTCAGTGATTGGTATCGAGATGGGGCGATCGCCCTGTACGTATCGCGACTTTGCCATTAAATTCACCTGTCATCAATTTACCTCTATTATTTAGACGCTTTTATTGTAAACGTTCACAGGATTTACTTGGCTGTACTTTTGCCAACAAGATTGATACCAAAGGGTGAAACAGTATCCTTGGTTCGGGTTCAAAATTTAAGTCCTTAAAGTTTAGTAATGCTTTAATTTTTTTAAAGGCTTCAATTTATTCAGCAGTTGTTAGTAGTTTTGATTCTTGAGATTCTTGTTTCTCTTCTTCTTCAATCTCTTGTTCTATTTTCACTTCAACAGGCTGAGTTTTTTATTGACTAAATAAGCCAGTCATTAACTCTACTAAACTTTCCCAAATCAAACTTTTAACAAATAGTTCCATTTTTCATATTATTCTTTTTCTATAGTGAAAGCATTATTCGAGCTAGCAATCAATAGTCAAAATTTTTACTTCTCTAAGCTGAATGAATCGAGTAATTTATCACAAATGATTTAGGATTGCTATAAAATTTTATTTAAGATAAAAAACTACTATTTTATACTATATTTAAAAAATTATATTTGCAGAATAGCACTTCGCACTAACTAGCTGGAGTTAATATATACTTATTGATTCAGTTACAAAAAAGGTGAAATATAATCATGAGTAGCAAAACATCCAAGGTCGGTATTATTGGTGCGGGGAATGTGGGTGCAAACGTAGCAAATGCTTTAGTGCTACTCCGTAAGTGTGTAACAGTCGTCCTTTTTGACCGAACTTTATCAAAAGCTGAGGGGCAAGCATGGGATATTGGAGACAGCATTCCCCTACTTCAAGAGATGGAGATTATACCATCAAACCAGTATGAAGATTTAGCGGATTCTGATATTATTGTCGTGACTGTTGGGGTGCAGCAAAAACAAGGACAGACCCGATTAGATACGTTGAGCGACAATGCAGAGATTATGCGTTCCACGATGAAAGAATTGGATCGAGTCGCACCGAATTCAATCGTACTTATCGTTAGCAATCCAGTGGATATACTAACGCGGATTGCGATCGCCAGTTCCACTAGAGCAGAAAACCTAATTTTCGGTTCGGGAACTGTTCTTGATACTGCTAGACTGAGATATCAACTTGGTAAGCGGCTGAATGTTGCTCTTCAAGACGTTCATGTATATGTGATTGGAGAGCATGGAGACAGTGAATTTGTTGTTTGGTCTAATGCATTCATTGGGGGAATTCCGTTAACTGAATTTCCCATACCACAAGGAGAAAAACTGGAACAAATTCAGCAAGAGTACACAGAGTTAACGCGTAAGCGAGGTTATAGTATTTCTGAACGTAAAGGAAATACTAGCTATGGTATATCAACGGTAGTTTGTCAGTTAGTTGATTCCATCCTGCAAGATGAAAAGCAAATATTTCCAGTATCCGTGAGAGCAGATTCTAAGTATGGAGTTGACACTGATATTGTTCTTGGACTTCCATGTATCATTAGCTCAATAGGTATTGAGCGCCAACTGGTGTTACCAAGAAATGCTGATGAACAACGCTTATTAGAAGAGTCAGCCACCAAACTAAATCTTGCCTACAATTCGGGAGCATAATTAAAATCAACGTTAGCACCACTGCGATCATCAACGGGAAGTTAAGAATTCTATCTCTTAGTCCCAGTTGACGGTAGTAGTTTTCTTGTGCAGTGATGGCCCATGTAACTAATGCTGCTAGTAAAAGCAATTACACGGAGTTAAGCTGATTTTTCCATTCTGATTACATCTGGGGTGAATACTTGGTGCTTGGCTGCTTCTGCCTCGTAACATCTGAGAATCAGTGATGTCAGCTTATCGAAATCACTGACAGAGGAAATAATTACTTTTGATGTGGCATCCCCCACAGAAGCTGTTACTTCCTGCACTTCAAAATTTGAAGCTAGAGACTTTACTTCATCTACACTTAAGCGAGTAATAAAACTTTTTTTCTGCGAAGATAGATATAGTCTGAGAAACCACCAGGTAGTTTTGCCAACAAGATTGATACCAAAGTATGAAACAGTATCCTTGTATTGGAGTTCAAAGTTGTAACTCCTTGAAGTTTGCGTGATTGCTTTAATTTTTTCAAAGGCTTCAATTTCTTCAGCAGTTGTTACTATTTTCGTCGATTCTTGAGATTCCTGCTGTTTTTCCTCTTCTTCAATCTCTTGTTCTACTTCTACTTCAACAGGCTGAGTTATTTCTTGGCTAAGTGAGCGAGTCATTAACTCTACTAAACTTCCCTGAATCGACTTTTTAACAATTGGTTTAAATTTATCAATAACTTTACCAGTCATTCGACCTTTAATTTCATAACTAGGGGCAACTGTACCGAGTTCAGCTACTAAAAAGCGAATAAATTCTTCAGAAGGAGAACGTAAAAGATTTCCTAGAAGCTGAGTCATGCCTTTTACATAAACCATTTCTTCAGCATGACTGGTAATAGCTGTAACATCAAAATTATCACAGTGAAAGAATTTGAGGTTATCAATATCTTTGGTATCATATTCCAGGATGTTAAAAGCAAAAAATGGCTCCTTGTCCATGACATTTTTATCACGCAAGTCTGTAAAGAAACGGTACTCAACCCCATTAGTGACGATAGCTACTTTTGTTGTCAAAAGTCCATTAAAATAGCGGCTCAGTTGCCCATCATGTGCTTCAGCTTTTTGACCACGGGCTTTTGCTTCTACGAGCATAACTATATTATTGTTAATAGCTAAGGCGTAATCTACCTTTTCAAACTGCCCTGCTTTTTTAATAGCAAAATCTGCCACGTATTCCGGCATTACTTCACTAGGGTCATAGACATCGTAGCCAATAGCACTCAAAAAAGGAACAATTAGTGCCATTTTAGTAGCTTCTTCGCCAACAACTTGGTCAGCCCGCTTACGGACTTGTTCAGACAGCTTGGTAATATCTTCAATGAATCCCATTTTATTTGCTTCTGGTAGATTAGTGAGTATTAATACAATATTTTTTGTAAAATAGGAGTGATTGTAAGGTGATAAAGTACATTTAAATTGAAAGTGTTAGCGCGATCGCCTTCCTTATCACTCCTATAAAAGTATTCCCAGACAAGTGTCAGACGGTAACACTTATGACTTGTTCCCAGATGCAATGGCATCGGTAATGAATGACAAGAAGTCAGAATAATTTTTGATAAAGCCTCAGTCTATAGGCATTCTCAAAAGAAAAATACTCAAGCTAACTTGTCGTAGCTGCTTTGTTGCCATTTTTGCTGCCGCTGCCGTTCACACTGGCAATGAATGACGGTTGCTGTGAACTGTGAACTGGTGACTCGCCTCGCAGTCCCTTGTGGCGCTGGTTCTTAGGAACACCTCCCGCCATCCCGTACTCCACACTGCTTTTACCATATTGAGTAGCAACTCCTAACAGCATATGCTCTGCCATATCTGCCAACTCGCGCTCTGTTTGGAGCATGTCATGGTACATTTTATCAAGGTTGGAAAGAGCAGTGTTGTATAAATTCTCTCTAGTTCGCATTGTCTCGATTAGGGTAGAAAAGGCAGGTAGCGTCAGTCCATTGCCTACATTTAAATTCGGATCAATTGAATTAATGCCAGCAGCACGACGCGCTGCTTTTTCTAACACCTGAGAGGTTCTTTTTCTGCGAGTCATGATCTGAGCCTTGTAATCTAGTACGGTTAATATTCTTTACTTTAAAAAACTTCCGTATTGATCCGCTTGGGAGAACTCCGGCAATTCTGCAATGATTTTTGTTACATAGCGATCGTTGTCATGAATGCGCGATATACCGAAATTAGTAAGCAATCAAGCTTTTGAAAAAGCAATATGCCTTCTTACTTGCTGAATCTACCGAAATTAGTAAGCAATCAAGCATTTTGAGAAAGCAATATGCCTTTTTGCTTGCTGAATTTACTGAAATGTATACGTGATATACGGAAATGAGAAAGCAATTATGCATTTTAAGAAAGCAATATGCCTTTTTACTTGCTGAATTTACTGAAAGGAGAAAGCAATCAAGTATTTTGAGAAAGCAATATGCCTTTTTACTTGCTAAATCTACCGAAATCAGAAAGCAATCAAGCATTTTCAGAAAGCAATATGCTTGATTGCTTATTAAAATTGACTGATTAGGTAAACTGTTCCATTTTTAACTTGCTCTCATTAAGGCGGGCTTTCCCGTCTACTCCACAAGACTTTGATTAAATTTAGATATACAAGCTAAATGTGGAACAGCTTATTACAGCTATTTTCAGGTAAATAGACCATGCGGTAAGGGCACAGTATTGCTCATTGGTGTCAACTTAACGTGAAAGTTAGTTTAGAACAAGCTTTTAGAGATTGTCCTGTTGTCTCGTTCCCAGTCTCTGACTGGGAATGCCTAATAAGAGGCTCCGCCTCAAGACTTGCGGCAGAGCCGCAATTGAAGTGCATTTCCAGCCTCTGGCTGGAAACGAGGTTTTAAAGAGGTTTTGGCTTAAGTTAACACCAATGAGCATTGCTGTGCCCCTACGACAGATGTGGTTCAAATACATGAAAACTGCTGTAAAAGCTTGACAAGCTTAGGTAAGATATTTTACTTTGGGGTGAGTGTGTTAAAACTGATTAACGCATCTCACCCGAACCTTAAAAACTGGATAATTCCGTTGAAATACGTCGAGTTTTTGAGCTAATCTAAGGTTGTTGAGCGCGAATTGCCTTTCTGCAATTGTGAATTATCTTGGTCAGCGAAGGTTTTGAACTCGATCGCATCATGGCTACAAAAGAGGCGCACGTTACTACTGTGGTCGAGCGATAATGTACGTAACTTTTCTTGATTAGAAAGTCGAGCCTTGCGGTCTACCTCCATCATCCACTGGTAGGCACGCAAACCAGGTGTGCAAACTCGTTTATCAGAGCCGATCTCGTGTCGGTAAAAGTAAGCATCGCCTGCATGTAAGAGCCAGCCTTCAGATGTCTCAATAGCGATGCCTGCATGACCCCGTGTGTGACCGACGAGCGGTATCAGGAGAATTTCGGGCGGTAGTCCTTCGAGGTTACGTACTGCCTCAAAGCCGAACCAAGGTTCACCGCCAGCCGAATAATACTTCCAATCTTTTACTTCGTCCCACTGGCCAGGACGGTAACGTTGCGATGAGATAAAGCCGTGCCGTTCCTGCGCTGCTTCAATCTCACTGAGCATTACATGCACGGTTGCTTCTGGGAAATCTTCTAACCCGCCTGCATGGTCAAAATCGAGGTGAGTAAGCACTATGTGGCGGACATCGCGCGGGTTCAAGCCAAGCTGCTCAATAGCCGCAACCGCCGTGTATTTTTGTTCAAACTTGATTCGATTCAAATTCATGAAGAAGGGGCTGAGTCTTGATAATGGCGCTTTGATATCGCGCTGGCCGAAGCCTGTATCGATGAGAACGAGTCCCTGATTTGTCTCGATCAGCAGACAGTGACAGACCAGACAGGCTGTCAGCCCACGACTAAAACCGTCGAAGAGTGCCCCACCAATCGGGCACATACAACCGCAATTAAGATGATGAATACGCATAAATTATTCTATCGAGCATCAATCTCTTTTAAAGACGAAAAAATATGGATCATCAACATACTTAGGAGTGAACAAATTTATGTTTTCAGAGGATTTGATTGCTGAGTTACTTTTGCTGTCTGTGTCTAAAGTCTAGTGAAATCGATTTGCGGGTTTGACTTGTTTGGGTTGCGATTGTGAAAATGAGTCTGATTCGTTACGATCGCATTAGAAACTTATCGCATCTGAGTATGGCAAAGCAGGACGCTCCACTCACCGGAGTTGCGCTGATTAAAGAAGTCTGTCGGCGGATTCGGGTAGCCCGCAGCTATTGGGATGCTCACAATAATGCCGCCTGTCGGGGTGAGCGCGATCGCGCAATCTTCCTTTACAATACACTGACCAAGGAACAAAAAGAGCAGATTCCGCAAGTGTTGCGGGTGTGGCTGCGCTATCGCAGTGAGAAGTATTTTGGCGCACACCGAACACCGCCCAAATCGGCACGAAAATCAAAATAGTCCTTACCAGGACAACAAGCTCAATTATTCAATTCTCCATACTTGTCTTTTAAATTTCCATTCTGTAGGTAATAAATAATGCAGTTATAGCGGTTCCCATTCAGATGCAGTACAACGTTACATCACGAGGTGTAGGGGCACGGCAATGCCGTGCCCCTACGGGTTTACCTCACGTAAACGATAACTGCTATTAAGTGAGTGGGCAAAGTGAGCAAGAATAAATCAAACTATATTACGCAATGTAAAATTAATTAAATTGGCTCGTAGTAAAGGCTGAATTCCTTACTACAAACCTTTAAGCCCACTTACTTGTTGATTTGCCAAATATGAATAGTACTATCCTCATTGCTACTCACAAGGGTTTTACCATCTGGGCTAAAAGCAACCGCTAAAACAGAACTGGAACCATCCTGAAAGGTGTGCAACAATTTTAAAGTCTCTAAGCTCCACAGTTTAATACTGCCATCAAAATTGCCACAAATCAGAATTTTTCCATCCGGGCTAATGGTAAGAGATTCAACTGAACTAAAATTGTCAGGAAACTCATGCAACAGTTTTCCAGTTTGAAGATTCCATAACTTCAGGGTGCTAGTTGCACGATTTCGAGAAACTAGTTGACCAAAACTGCCAGTGACGAGCTTTTTGCTATCTGGAGTAATAGCAATAGCATCAACTCCGGTTTTGTGTCCTTTGAGAATATGGCGGGTTTTTTTAGTTTGCAGATTAATGAGCCTAATTGTATTGTCATCGCCACCCCCAGTACTCACAAGGGTTTGCATATCAGGGCTAAATGCAACCTTACTCACAAATGCTGAATGTGCAGCAATGGTATCAAGCAGCTTTAGAGTGTGTAAATCCCAAAGCTTAATTGTATGATCATCACTGCCACTAGCAATCAATCTACCATTTGAACTAATAGCAACGGTTTCTACTGGCAGCGGATGTCCACTTTCGATGTTAAGCATTAATTGAGTGCGTAAATCCCAAACCTTCATAGTTGGGGTGGTTATCCCACCACTTACAAGCAGCTTGCTATCTGGACTAATAGCAATTGAAGTAACACCATCTGAGTGAGCTTCTAAACTACTCAGCAATTTTCCAGTCTGAAGATTCCAGAATTTAATAGTATCATCTCTACCTCCACTAATCAGGGTTTGCCCATCCGGGCTAATCACAATTGCTCGAACACCAAAAGTCACTTTTTTATGCCCAGTCAGTGTATGAACAAGTTGAATATGTGATTGAGACTGAGTAATTGTACTCTTGACAATGGGAGGATTTGAACTGGAAGAATGGACATCAATGACAATCACCGTGATGTTGAGTGCGTAGTTTACCGCCGCAGGCATCGCTAAGGCTATAATAGCTAGTTTGGATTTGAGGAAATTTAATAATTTCATGGCAGTGAGGAACGCAATTATATAATAGGGTTCCCATTTTATGAAGTGCGTAGTTTACCGCCGTAGGCATCGCCCTTCATCCTCTTGATTCAAGTAAGGAAATATGCCACCAGGGGTGTCTGCCAAATCTAAGCAGTAGATAGACTGCTCAATTACTATGTGTTTTCTAGTACATTACTAGCCAGTTGTAAAGAAGCGATGACCGAGCGCTGTAAGTTGCTTGAGAAGTGATTCTACAGCGTTGGGTCAACAACTGGCGATTTGTGGAGCGACTGAGGCATAGGGTAAACTATTCCTCGTGTAACCTTCGGGCTATCCCGTTCTCTTGATATCTCATTTAAACTGCAAAACAGAGACTTGTAATGCCAAATTGGCAGAATCTTTCTGTGTTTATTTGAAGTGCTGCCGTCACTTCACCTTTTTCTTAACGCAGGAATGGAAAGAGTTGATGGCAGTATGGTCAAATACCTCTGCTAGTTCAATAGATAACTTTTAGCAAAGTTCGTTAAGCACGTCTAATTTAGATCGGTTGTTACACACACCAGTCTGATTGTGATTAGTCATAATGTAGTGTAGTAGTGCAATACATTGCACTGTTACAAAAGCTAAATACAGAGGTAAATTATGTTTCCTTTTTGGGGTAATCCCTGTTATGGAAGCGAACCCATTTCGCGCAAAGCTGGCTTAGAGCGGAAATTAAAATTCTTGATTTGGATGCGAGATGATTTAGAGTCCAAACTAGCTGGCGTTAATGCTTCTATTGATACCATTCGGCAACAAATAGAACGCTCAGACTCAACTGTTTAGAACTAAGTTCTTGTATTTGTACTTAAGCCGATTGTAACTCCTTTGTGACAGAGCGCTATATAATGGGCTGCATCAGTGTTGTAGGTCTTTGTGCAGCGCCCTGTCATAAACTGGCGCACAAAAGAGGCAGTCTTGAAAAAGGAAGCTCAGTCTTTTGTGCTGGTGAAACTAACTATGAATAAACTCTGTTTATTCATATTAGGACTTACGCAAAAATTGCTAAAAAGCTTAATTTATCGAACCGCCAAGACGCCAAGAGCGCCGAGAATTCGTAGAGTGTGCGTAAGTCTTAAATATCTAGAAGTTAGAGCCTTAATCGTCACTTAACGTGCCAAAATTTATAAAAATGAAAAATATTATCTCGATTGGTTGGAATAGCTGGTTAAAACGGCACAAGGAATCTATTTTACTATTTGACTCAATTGCTGCCGCTAATGAGATTGCCTTTATACTTAACGGTCAATGGGATGGCTGCAATGGTGTGAGCATAGCTAAATGTGATGAGGTAGCTATTAATACTGCGGCCAAACTATTAGAAGCTACATGGTGTTATCAAGGCGCATCAAAAGCTGTTTTAGACAGAGTAGCAACTGATGAACTTTTACGCCGTTATGCAATGGGAGAAAGAAATTTTATTAATGCTAATTTGAGGTGTGCAGTACTTGCATCAGTAAAGCTGAGTGAAATTAACCTAAGTTATGCAAAGTTGAGTTGGGCAGACTTAAGTCAAGCCAATCTAAGTAAAGCTGATTTAACGGCAGTAGACCTAAGTGAAGCTAATTTAAGTCGAGCCGACCTGAGTAAGGCATACCTAATGAGGACAAACCTAACCAAGGCAGACCTGCAACAAGCAGATATGAGAGGAGCTAATCTAAGTAGCGCTAACTTAAGTGAAGTTAACCTAACTGATGCAGACCTAAGAGGAGCCAATCTAGCACTAGCAGACTTAAGAGGGGCAAATTTTAACTTCTGCAATTTGAGTGGGGTTAACCTAACAGGTGCCAAGATAATTGAAAGTGACTTGGCTTTTGCTAGACAATAGACCTCTTGCATAAGTCCAATAGACCCCCCTTAATTCCCCCGATATAAAGGGGGTAAACTTGAAATCTTGCCCCCTCCCCAACACATCGGGGAGGGTTGGGGGGGGTGATTCAAGGATTTTTGCAAGAGGTCTAATGAGTACGCCTGGAGTCTCAGACTTAAACCAAGTGTTTGCAATGATTCATATTCAGCAACCTTTAAATTTTACTTAGTTTGAAAGATATTTTGTACCATTTTTTTGTCTGCATTCGTTGCCGCCTTATCCAACTCTGCAATCTCATTGCCGTCTAATTGCCAACCCAATGCACCAATATTCTCCTTTGCCTGTTCCACACTCTTTGCTCCAGGGATAGGAATAGTTCCTTTACAGATGCACCAATTAATTGCTACCTGTGACATGGTTTTGTTTCTAGACTGTGCCACATCTTGTAAACATGCCAAAAGCGATCGCATTCCTGGTAATATCTGCCTAAACAACAGACCTCTAATGCCTTTGGGCAAAGGGCCTTGCTCAGAGTATTTTCCTGTCAGTAGTCCCAAAGCTAGAGGGCTGTAAGCAATCAATTTGATTCCCAACTCATCACAAAGGTCTTTAAGCTTTAGTTGAGTGACAGGATATGTAGACAACAAAGAGTATTGAACTTGCACAGTAGTAATCGGAACGCCTCGTTCAGCAAACTTTTTCTGTACCTGTTTAAGCCGCTTAGGCCCATAATTAGATAGTCCCACTCCCTTAACCAGTCCTTGCTCATACAAATCGCCAAGACCATCTAACAGCCCTCCCTCTTGCCAAGGAGCATAATTTGCTGTAGACCAGTGCATCTGTACCAAATCTACGTTTCTTCCCAGGCGTTGGGCAGATGATTTGCAAGCTTTCACCATTGACTGACGTGTCCATCTCCACGGGTAAGCAGCAAGCTTAGTCGCAATACAAATATTTTCTTTACCTGAACATACATATTCTCGGTTGAATCGTCCCAAGAGTAACTCACTGCGACCATTCAATCTCCCAGTTCCGTAAGAATCACCTGTATCAAATAAAGTCACAGCGTTGCTTACACATAGGTTAAAGACGGCTTGCAACTGGTCATCCATACTTTCGTTATATCCCCAAAGCAGTTGGTTGCCCCAGGCCCAAGTCCCGCAGCCCATGCTTGGGAGGGAGAGTTTTTGGAGAGTCTGCATCTTTGCTCTCTGTAGATTGCTTTATTAATTATCAGGCATATAGCAGGTATTAACGCGCGAGTAGCATGATTATCAAGCAAATCAGGAGAATCTTCTTGATAGTTGTGCAACTGTGCCTATTTTGTTTTAAAAATTTACATAGTTTAGTCTCTCTATAATCCATCCAAGATGCGATGGTGAATTCAAACCAGTGTGATCGCTTGTAACGTAAAATTAATTTCCATCAGGCATTTGCTAACACCTTGACACCCATGTATTGTGACTACCTCATCCAAATTCTAACTGCCCGTGTGTACGATGTTGCCCAGGAAACACCACTGGAGTATGCTCCAAATTTGTCTGCGCGGCTAAATAATCGACTCCTGCTGAAACGTGAGGATATGCAGTCAGTATTTTCCTTTAAACTGCGGGGTGCTTATAACAAAATGGTGCAACTGCCACCAGATATATTGGCGCAAGGTGTAATCGCAGCGTCTGCGGGGAACCATGCTCAGGGGGTCGCCCTTGCAGCCCAGCGCTTGGGAACCAAAGCGATTATCGTCATGCCAGTAACCACACCCCAAGTTAAGGTAGATGCGGTTAGGATGAGGGGTGGAGCAGTCGTGTTACATGGAAATACCTACGACGATGCTTATAGTTATGCCCGTGAATTAGAAGTAGAAAAAGGATTGACCTTTATTCATCCTTTCGATGATCCTTATGTAATTGCTGGACAGGGAACAATCGGGATGGAAATTTTACGGCAATATCAGCAACCTATCCATGCAATTTTTGTCGCAATTGGAGGGGGCGGATTAATTTCTGGGATTGGGGCTTATGTGAAACGATTGCGTCCGGAAATCAAGATTATTGGGGTTGAGCCAGTAGATGCTGATGCGATGTCTCAATCACTAAAAGCCGGACATCGGGTGCGCTTGTCCCAAGTGGGGTTATTTGCTGATGGCGTGGCGGTGCGAGAAGTAGGTGAAGAAACCTTTCGTTTATGTCAGCAGTATGTAGATGAAATTATTCTGGTGGATACAGACAAAACTTGTGCCGCGATTAAAGACGTGTTTGAGGATACGCGATCCATTTTAGAACCAGCCGGTGCATTGGCGATCGCAGCTGCCAAAGCCTACGCAGAACGAGAACAAATTGAGGGACAAACCTTAATTGCTGTAGCTTGTGGTGCAAACATGAATTTTGATCGCCTCCGCTTTGTGGCAGAACGGGCAGAGTTGGGCGAACGCCGCGAAGCTATCTTTGCAGTCACAATCCCTGAGGAACGGGGAAGTATTCGTCGGTTTTGTGAATGTATTGGCAACCGTAATCTTACCGAGTTTAATTATCGCATTGCCGATGAAAAAACAGCCCATATTTTTGTAGGTGTGCAAATTCAAAACCGGGCCGATGCTGCAAAGATGGTAGAAAACTTTGAAGCTCAAGGATTTAAAACTCTTGATTTAACAGACGACGAACTAACTAAATTACATCTGCGGCACATGGTGGGTGGGCACTCTCCCTTGGCTCACAATGAATTGCTCTACCGTTTTGAGTTTCCCGAACGTCCCGGCGCATTGATGAAGTTTGTTACTTCCATGAGTCCCAATTGGAATATTAGTCTTTTTCACTACCGCAACAATGGCGCAGATTACGGACGAATCGTTGTTGGTATCCAGGTTCCCCCCGACGAGATGAAAGAGTGGCAAGCTTTTCTCGATAACTTGGGCTATCGTTATTGGGATGAAAACAAGAATCCGGCATACAAGCTGTTTTTGGGATAGGCAGGGGAGGCAGGGGGGAAAGAGGTAATTTTAATTCTCCCCCTTGCCCCCTTGCCCGAATGGCACTAAGAAAAGCCGAAAAGCTTGTCTAGCCTTGTTCCCAGTCTTCAGACTGGGAACTAGTTCCAAGAGGCTCTGCCTCTGGTCAACAAAGAGGAGGCAGAGCCTCTCACAATGGTTTCCCAGCCTGGAGGCTCTTAACGAGGCAACACAAGACTTTGGACTTATCTTAGTGTCATTCTCCCCTTGCCCCCTGCCCCTCTGCCTTTTGTGCCCAATGCCCATTTAGCGAGAACTACCCTCCAATATCAGATTGGAGTCCCAAGTATAGAAGCCAATTTGGTTAGGAACCCTAGAAAATCTGCCTGTCCGATAGCCTCTAGATAATTCATTCAGCACCTTATTTTTGATCTCTCTAAGTTGCTGAGAATCTAGTTCTCCATAAATTCCGGCAATGACTTCAGCAACGCTGAAAACTTTACCTGGATTTTGTTCTAACAGAGAAGTGAGGGCATCAATTAAGAATTGACCCTCAAAGGCTTTGAGCATTGGTACTGTTTTTATCGGAGGTACGAAAGGCTTCTTATTTTTGTTTTTGATGCTCCTAAAAGCACCATTGCGGTTACTTGAGGCTACTAAACTTAAATCCAGAGTATAACAACCTGGTTCATCGGGAATAGTTACCCAGTAATTCCTTTCTCTGCCTTGGGTGAGGGAAGATTGAACCCTACCTTTAACTACTTTGAATAGATTGGAATCCAACTCTCCATAAAGCGATCGCACGATAAAATCAATATGACAGACAGTGCCTATCTGCTCTTGCAATAGCTGTTTTATGGCTTCCATTCGCGAGAGAGCGTGATCATACTGGGGTAGCATGGGGATTTCCGCCACCTTTGTTGAACTATCGTTGTTCTCTAGGGCTATCTTTGGATCTGGCGATGTAGTTGAAGATTGACTCTCTTTTGTATCAACAGCAGAAAAAGAATTATCTATCTCAACCTTATCTGAGTCTGCGAGTTCTGATACAGACTCCACCAAGTTGATTTCGTCGATGTCATCAAGAGGTGCTAAAAACCGCAAAGAGCCTTGTTGAGAAAGATTTGAGATTTCCTCAGCTGCCGTCAGACTTGATATCTGCTTGTTGGTATCAGAAAAAGACCAGTTAGACAACAACGCTTCTACATGATCGAGCTGCGATCGCGCCTGCACGAAAAGGCGTTCATACTCTTCTGTAAGGCGAGCATAATAGTCTCGTAATTCCAACAGTGGTGAAACAAAGGTGCCCGGAGGTGGTTCTAATTGTCCATTTTGAGTCATAAGGCTTCAATCAATTTAAGTTGATGTCACTTTTGTAAGACATTGGTCTGGGTTTTGCTTTGTGAGATGTTGGTTGGGATTTCTTAGGCGGTTGGGGAGGGCGGCATCTCTCACAATATAAAGGTCGAGGTCCGAAAGTCTCGCGTTTTGTCAGATCGTTACACTCTTTACAGACAAACTGGAAAACACGAGTGTGGATCTGTCTTTTATGCGCTCTGACAGTATATTCCCTAACATCAATGAATTTACTTGCCATAATCAGGAATTGTGAATTGCCGTCGGATCAATGTCTTATCAATATAGCTATTCAAGCAAATGAAACTGCATCAGTGTGTGTTTATGTAGAAGTTTTATTCAAATCAGTGAATTTGAAGCCTAGCATAAAGTGCAGATGAGCAACTTGAGAGTTAGCCATTGACTATCCTCTCAGCATATAATTTGGTGATGAGCAAACCATTCCTTAGGCGCAAGCGATTTTCATCGCCTTCATCAGAGAAATAGGGGATGGGAAAGTACGGGATTATTCACTTCCACTTCCATTGATTGGCAAAGGGCGCGATCGCCAGTGTGTCTAATTGCCCATCATAAAATTACCGCACTCCTAACCCCTCTTCCTCATGGTAGAGGGATGATGCTTAATGTAGCCATTCGGATCTAAAAAACAACCGCCTCCTAAAAACAGGAGGCGGCGATTATCGTTAATCAAAGTATGATTTTTGTAAGTTTTGTCCCTCTACTAGTAGTCTTTGACAGACTACTGCTGACTGGGAGCAGCAGGTTGGGATTGAGGTTGTGGGCGTAAACGCCGCAAAGACTCCCGCAACTTGTTCTGACTGGTGTTTTCTGCTCGCCGCCGCCGAGTTGGGGTTGCTTGTGGCTGTTGTGATGAATTGGTAGCCGCTCGTTCACGCTGGATATTGCGTAGGGAGTCTCTGGCACTTCCTTGAGTGCGATTTATCCTCGCTTCAGATGATGAGCCTGAGGTAATAATTTCTCGTCTTTGAGGTTCCAAGCGTCTACTCAATCCAGATATTGCTGGTCTTGTGGCTGTAGCTTCGTTAGATGAGGGTGTCAACTCTCTGCGCCTACGTCTTGGATTTTCTGGTGTGGAGTTAGCAGTTGTTGCTGCCTGCTGGGTTCTTTCTTGTGCTTCTCTTTGTGCTTTCCGTTCGTTAGCTTCTCGGTTTCGGCGTGAACCTTCAATAGTATAATTAGGCCTGAGTGTCACTTGTTTTTTGCCACCACTTAGTTGGATTGTACGTGCCTGTTTGATGGCGTCTTCATCCACGGTGGAGTTTCCACTGGAGCGAACAAGACGCACATTAGTGACATTACCTTGTTCATCTAATTCAAGATGTAAGTCTGGGCTGCCTTCAACGTGTTGCCCTTTTAATGAAGTTGGATACTGGAATTTGCAATTGCGACGGCAAGCTACCCTACCATTACCATTACCATTACCTGAACTATTGACTTTTGGAGATGCCGGAGGTATTGGTGCTGTTGCTACTGTCGGAGGGTTTCCTACTCCATTGCCAATACCACTGCCAATACCTGAACCTATACCACTGCCAATACCACTGCCAATACCACTGCCAATACCACTGCCAATACCTGAACCTGAACCTGAACCTGAACCTGAACCTGAACCTGTATTTAAAGCAACGCCTGAGCCAGAGCTACCAGAGTTATCTGTCAGGACTGGACTAGCGCCGCCGCCGCCACCGCCACCGCCGCCGCTCACAGGTGCAACAGTTGTCACAGGGACATGTAGCTTGGGAGCAATTTCCCTATTTGTAGGTTGTGGGTTTTGAGTAGTTTGTTTTGGTTGTTGTTGAACTGGCTGAATTTGAGTAGTTTGTTTTGGTTGTTGTTGAACTGGCTGAATTTGTGGTCTTTCAATCAATTCTTGTACTGGTTTTTGTACTGATGGAATTTCTCTAGGCTGTTTTTGAACAATTTCTGGTTCTTTTTTGGGTTCTTCGGGAATTTTCTCAAGTGGTTTTTCTGGTTCGGCAGTCGGAGAATCTACGATCGCCACCTCTATTGGTTCATCTTCGTCTGTGGGCACTCTCGTTAAATAATTACCTATGCCTGAGGACAGTACGCCGATATGCAGCGCCAGTGAACCTATCAGACTATAAGTCAGAAAAGACTTGAGAGCCTCAACTTCTTTGGAACGTTGCTCGACAGTAGTGCCGGAAAAGCTCATAGCTATTGCTACCTATTCTCACTAATTTAGTCATCTTAGAATGCATGGTTGCAAATATCAAGTAAAAAATTAAAATTATTTTGGCAGTATTACGCAACAGCATACTTACATCATCAAAATATTTTTGAAAAATACTGTTCTATATCACGATTTTTAGATATGATTAATTTTTTGTTAATTAAATTATTTTATCTAAAACAAAAAAAAAGTAAGTAAAAATAATGATGTTAGATTATATTTTAAAGAATTATGATTGTCTCTTAAACTCTATTGAGAAAAAGTTTCATTTTTTCCCTTAATTCTGGTAGTCTAATTTTGTATTGTTGATGACGTTTAGAGGCACTACATGGGAATTCAAAATTTGTTTGCAGCAGGTGGTGTAGTCATGTTGCCGCTGTTGCTGTTTTCAGTGTTGGCAGGGGCGCTAATGATTGAGCGGGCGAAGTTTTGGCTACAAATTGGTAAGCGTCAAAACCGAGTGGTGCGAGAAGTTTTAAATCTTTATCGACTTGATAATGTCGTTAGTGCTGTGGATAAGCTGCAAAAAAATGTAGATTTACCCATAGCACGCATTTTTCTGGCTGGACTACAGCTAGAAAGACCGACTCCAGAAAAATTTCGTTTGGCTTTGAAAAGCGAGGCGCAAGCAGAAATTCCTACACTCAAGCGGTTTCAACCTGTATTTGACACCATTATCGGTTTAGCGCCTCTGTTGGGACTTCTCGGCACAATTTTAGGATTAATTCGCTCATTTGCTGGACTGAATATTGGTGATGTCGGAGGTACTAAAACTGGTGCGGTTACTGCTGGTATTAGTGAAGCTTTAGTTGCTACCGCCTCAGGATTGATTGTGGCTATCTTTGTGCTTTTAGGAGCCAGCATTTTCCGGGGATTATACCAGCGGCAGATAACAATGATTCAAGAGTACGGCGGACAGTTAGAAATACTGTTCCTCGATCGCTATGAACAACACGATCGCTACCAACAACAGGAGAAGTCCTATGGATCTAGATGAGAATGAACCAGATTTAGCACCATTTATAAATGTAGTACCTCTGATTGATGTGATGTTTGCCCTTTTGACATTTTTTATCATGTCAACGCTGTTTTTAACACGCTCAGAAGGATTACCAGTAAATCTACCGAAAGCAGCTACGGCGAAGGAACAGCAAATTCCCACTAAAGTTACCATCACGGTAGATGAAAAAGGTCAGGTAAGCTTAAACCGCGATCCAATAGCAGTTAATGATTTAGCAGCGCGAGTGCGGACTTTAATTGGTTCTAACCCAGATGCATTGGTGATTATTAATGCTGATCAAAAAGTCTTGCACGGTGAGATAGTGGGGATAATGGATCAAGTCCGTCAGGTAAAGGGAGCAAGGCTAGCGATCGCTACCCAAAGATAAACAGTAAAAATATTGTACATCAGAAGTTCAGAGAGTCAGGAAAATTCTATATTCTGACTCCTAACTCCTTCTCGTCTAATGACTACTACCAGCTGCGCTGACGCATCTGCAATCCTTGAGATATAAGTTTTAATAATAATTCTTGGTGTGAATGGATGAAAAAGTGATCACCGTTAAATTCATGTAATGAAAAAGCAGCGATAGTCTGCTCTTGCCATGCTTGCATCTCTTCATGACTAACTTCTCGGTCTTGCAAACCACCAAAAACAGTAATAGGACACTTCAATGGCTGTTTTTGAGTGTAAATATAAGTTTCCAGAACTGCAAAATCTGCCCGTAAAATCGGCAGGAATATCTGCATCAGTTCTGGAGTTTCTAAAACTGCTTTAGGTGTACCGTTAAGACTGTGTAGCTCGTCTTGCAAATCAACGTCTGATAGGACGTGGAGGGGTGGTTTTATCAACGGGATTTGCGGGGCGCGACGAGCAGATATGAAGAGATGAAAGGGAGCAAGACTATATTTAGAGCGAAGTAGACGGGTTAACTCGAAGCTAACTAATCCGCCCATACTGTGACCGAAGAAAGCGAATGGTTTGTCTAAATATGGTAAAAGAATTGGAGCGATCGCTTCCACAAGAGGTTCTAATCGCGTCAATGTGCTGACTTAATTTGTCTTCCCCGTCCCGGATATTCCACAGCATAGACTTCGACATTATTAGGTAGATTATTAGGCCAGGTGCGAAAAATCGCTGAGTTCCCGCCAGCGTAGGGGAAGCAGAATAAACGCAAGTTGGCTTGAGGATTTGGTTGGGGACAGATAACCCAGGAATTGAAGCTTGGTGTAGTTGTCATAATATAACTTAGAGTTGGATAACACAATCCAGCTTTAATTGCTAAAAATATTCACTGAATAATCTTATGACAGGAATGGAACCTTGGGCGATATCAGTCGTTAGTGGTGTAGCAGTTCCGATTTTCCAAATCCTTTGGGGAGGTGGCAGTAAGGTCTTAGGAATATTTGGTAAAAGCCTAGACGAAAAAACTAGGGAGATAATTTTTGCCGCATCAAAACAATATGTCCAGAAGTACGAAGAATCCCCAAAGGGCAAACTGGGCACACTAACGGATAATTTTTTATTACAGTAATGCAATATAGTGTTCAGTTCGAGCGTGATTACCAGTTCTACCTCCAAAATGCAAATAAATTTAGCTTTGCACCCTACCAACCAATAATTGAACCAGGCTTGAAAGGAAATGATGCAAAATACTGCTTTTGGAAGTTAGACAGTACAGGAAAAATTTTACCTTGCAGTCAACCGGAATTACTTTACTCAATCCTGGTCTGCAAAAAATCTGTTGGGTTTCACTTAAACATCTGGGCTGAAGGCTTTGAAGAGATGGGAGAGGAAATTGATTACTATATGGCTGAATTCTACCACCCGCCTAATTGGGTAAAAGTCAGCTTTGAAAAAAAATTACAAAAAAAAATGGAATCATGACTAGTTAGGATTTTTTGACCCATGCTGCTTTTGAAAAAACGCTTGAATCTCTTTCCTTGTAGCTTTCTCTTCAGAAAACAACTCTTTTGTTTTATTCCAAGTATGGTTAATTTTTTCGTTCAAACCATTGTTATGTAAAAGATTAGCTTCTTTATAGTTAGTGTAATCTTGTAGGTGAATATCAACTTTTCTATCTAAAACGATAATTTTATCATTGAGATTACTTTTAAAAGTATCAATTGCCAAAAAACCTTTTGTTTCTAACCCTGCTATTTTCGCATCAATACTTGGCTCAATCAAAAGCTTATAAACAGTTGATATAACCGCAGTAATGCCAACAATAACAGCAATATTATTGTGAGTATCCATTTTGTTACTACAAAAATTTAATTGTTATTCACCGGGTATAATTTCCGTACAGTTCTACTTCCCCTAAGCATAAATATCCTACGCCTGACGAATCTACTCCGTTTTGTAATAATTTAAAGTATGAATATCTAGTAGCTGTTGAGACAGAAATTGTTAGCCACTGACTAATACTATTTAAAACATTATTGTTTATCTGTTCATCTAATAAGTCCCAATTAATTGCATCATTGCTTCCTAAAAATTGCCAATTTCTAGGATAGTAATCGGCGTTATCTGACCTAGTTTTAATGCTATGATTCTGTTTAAACTCGTTCGATGACGCTCCGCAACCGAGAGCCAGATGTAGCAACCAAGTTAACAGGGTTTTGTTTCCCCCAGATTAGTAGTTGAGCGAAGCGAAACTTTACTTGTGCCGTTCGCCGTCTAGCAAATTTTTTGACTGTACGCCCATAAACACGATGAGTTCCGGGATTTGTGGGATAAGTTCGGTCATTGTCAATAAATTGCAAAAATTCACGTTCAAAGGGGTGTTCTTGAATTTCTAACACTGCTCTGATGATTCGTTCCCCCTCAGCTTTATTAGGAACTAAAAGTTTCAACTCATAACCGCGTGCTGTATCAAAATAAGTGCATTTGAAATGTCCTTTGTGCCACAAAAAAGGAGGAGTAGCAAAGACATTTTTAATTTGTCTAGCTAGCCTTTGAGCATCACTTCTACTAATAGTTTCGCTAGACTCGTGCATTAATCTAAAAGTGATTTCACCTTCTAGCTGAGGGGTTGATTCATTCTCGTGAATTTCAAAATTGTAAGGTTCTAAAAAATAAAGTTTTACTTGAGGTTTGAAGGTACGTTCTGATTGCACATCAAACCAAGGAATACCATAGACAGGTCGTTGGACGCTTTGTAATCTTCCGGCTGTTACTTCAAATAACCACATTCTCATTAATGTCATTGTTGAAGTATCAGAATCTTTCATCAGGCAAGCTACCTTTAAAGATTGTTTGGGAGTAGCTAAACTGTCAGATTCAGTATTTTTAAAATACTGGTTTACTGCTCTATTGTGCCAAAGTCTTAAAGTATCTTGTAGGTGTTCCCATTCATTAAAATCATCTGGTAATGGCATTATTTATTAGTCTCCATCGTCAGGTTCAAAATCTGTATCCTGAAGCTGTAATCCAGTAGCGCTTGCTGATTTAGATTTTTCGGCTGTATCTTTAATTTTGGCAGCTTCCGGGGGAATAGTACCTTGCTTGGATTCTGATTCTTCACTCAATGATTTGTTGAGTTCATTTTTTAATTGGCCAATTTGATTGACATTATCTTGTACAGATAAGACTTCGGAAGCTACCTGATCTACTTGAGAGACAACATTAGTAGTATTTTCTAGTACGGTAAAAAACTTATCATGAAAATTAGGCTGTGGGTTAAACCAGCGGTAAGCGCTTTCTCCAACTTCACCCCATTTGCGTAAAGCATTGCCAATTAAAGCAACATAGCTACCAACAACTTCTAAAGCGCTAATAATTGAATATCCAATTGATTGAACTGCATTGAGTAAGTTAGCAGCAGCTTGATAAATACGATTCCATTTTTTGTATTCTGCTTTGATGCTTCCCCATTCACTCTCACCAATTACAGATTTTGCAAGAGAGTCAAACTCATGACCTAATATTTCTCCAATATTTAATGGACTACCTTCGGCATCTTTAATGCCGATTGCTGCTAAAACATTCGATATAGCGCTGGTTAAAGTTTGTCCTAAATTAGCGCTTAACATGTAAGCATTGTGAAGAGTTTGCCACCAAATTAATATATTTAATGCTCTATTAAGATGCAGCCATTTACTGAGACGTTCAAGCTTTCCTGATAATCCACCAGGGATTAAATTACCTAATTTAGTATTAATTAATTCTAAAAGTGCCAATTGTGCAGCATTTGCCCCAGCATTAATTTTGTCTAAAATATTATTTGCGTTTTTATCATTATTTTGATTGATTTTATCAGCCGAATCATCTAAAGCGTTTCCGAGGCATCCCCCAGGTTGAGCAATTTCGCATACTGCATCTTTAGTTGTTTTTTTATTAGCCGCTTGTACTGTGGGGCTTTTAGCAATTGCATCAGGAATTCCTTTGATAATTGGTGTTAGTCCAGCTATTAAAGCACCTATTTCTGTAAGTTTTTTGACTTCTTCTTGTATCGCTTTTTTAGTAGCTTCATTATTATCTGATTGCTTGTGTGTTTCTGCTTGCCCGGTTGTTTCTGGTTTGGGTGATGTGTTACTTTTTGGTATTGGGGAATCAGCATCACTTATTGGGCTTGGAGCTTTGGTCGAAGGTAGTCCATTTGGCTGTAATCCATTGGCTACTAATGGGTTAGCAACTAAAGGATTAGGTTTAAACGAATAAGGATCTTTACCATCAATGCCTGTGGGTAAAACGTTTCCTTGAGAATCGTATTTAACTGTTGAACCCGGAAAAGATGGCGGTCCTAAAGCAAGTCCCCCACCTTGACTTGAAGTTACAGTTCCCCCACCTGGAGTATTAAAAGTAATTGTGCGCGGTGCGGGAATATCATCTGGTTCAGCAAAAGGCAATGGGGGTGGAGGTGGTTGTTTGGTTGCGGGTAATCCTCCTCCAAGGTTTGAGGGTGCTTGTGTTGGGTTTGGATTTTTACTTGGGGCTAATCCTCCGTGTCCTGGAAAAAATGAATTTCCGTTGGGAGTGTTGCCGCTTGGCATTGAAGGGGCAACATCTTTGTTATTTCCAATTTTTTTTCTAGCTCCTGGCGTGCCTGATGGAGTCGAGTTATTATTTCCTATTGGAGAAACATTAAAATGATATGGATCATTATCGGGTGGTGGTGCGGGGGCTGTTTTATCGGGATAGATTTCGTTTTTTCCGTCAACTCTTAAAATTGTTATTTTAGATGGATTTGCACCATATTCACCCCCAGCATGTCCTACTTGAGGAAAAGCAATCTCTGGATCTCCGAATTGATTGTAACCATCGATTAAAAATCCAATAAAATCGCCATCTTTTCCATCTTTGAATTTAATACTATTTATAGGCCCAAAAATTACCCCTTGAACGCTTGAATGGCGAACAAATGCTGGTATTCTATTTTGAGTCAACGCTTGAAAAACATCAAATTCTCCTTTTACCAAATATTGCACTCTTGGGACTTGTCCACCTCGAAAAGGAGGGTAGTTAGGAACTTCAACAGGCGGGCTGCCTGTATTTGGAGGTTGAAAAAACCAGTCACTAATTGCTCCGCCAACATATCCGCCCACAAGTCCACCGATGGGCCCAGCAACAGCCGTACCTGCAATACCACCAGCAATTCCACCAACCAAAGAAGCCCCCGCGCCGCTAGCTGCTTGCACCACTGGCTGACCATGAACAACCCGATCTGCAAAATTTGCAGCTGTAAAAACACCTGGAACAATTGCTCTACCTACTCCTGTTGGTAAAGAACTAAATGAAAGTCCACTACCTGCTTTTGGGGCTGGGCTGGGCATTGGTTCAGGCAATGCTGCGGGGGCTGGCGTTGCAGTCGGTTCCACTAGTGGGTTTGCTCTTGCAGCAGTCCCGCTAGGCGTTGGAGGTGGCGAACCTGTCGATGGTTGCGGTTGGCGTTCTGGTGTGGATCTTTGTTGTTTTGTTAAAGGCGATTCTGATTTAGGTGGCTGGGATACCTCTTCTGATTTCGGTTGATTGTTAGAGATTTTGTTAGCTATTTCTTGACGGCGGGCTTGTTCACGGCGAATTATCTCTTCTTCTCTAGCAATTGCCTGCTCTTTTTGTTCTCGAAGGAATTGAGCATTTCTTGCTGTTTCTAATTCCCAGAGATTTTTTTCCATCGCCCTAGTACTGGCGTTTTCTCTACCCGTTTGCGTTGGCGCGATGGCTTTTTCTAGTGGGATAGCTGGCGCTGGACGTTGACTTAATCCCCCGTATAAATCAGCATCGTTGTAGTCAAGTGAAATGAACTGCCGGGGATTAATTTCGTCTGACATTTTAATTAATTGGCGCTAAAGCTTGCAGGTAAAGCGGTGCTACTAAGTGGTTGGATAAATGTCCACGGCTTACCACTAGCACTTAAATAATCTGGGGAAACTTCTAAGGACAACCGACAAATCATTCTTGTTTTTGAATCTGCCGCTACCCAAAAAGTACCTGCTTGAGCGGCGCGTTCGGTATACCCCACACCTTCGATGATCGTAAGTCCTGGATTAATTGCAAATAAAGCTTGCGCTGACCAGGCGTGCAACTGTTCTAAAGTTGTGATTTGGGAAGGAATTTGAGTAGCTATATTAATTGCTGTCATCAGAAGAAGTTTTGAATAGTTACTTCTCTGTTTTATTAATCAATTTCAAATAAGTAAATATGCCACTTTTATGTAATTTCGGAAGTGTTTTTACCGACTTAAAGCCTTGCTATATCTCGGATGCAGAGATATAGCTGTTAGAAACATGGAGAAGTACACCTGTTTTACCTTGCCAGAAGGCAAAACAGGAACTTAGTTGAATTTACACTTCCTTTTTACTCGCATTTATACTGGATAAAACAATGTAAAGTTTTATCAAGATATTCTGATTTTACTTAAAGCTACACGGATCGCTCTTGATTAGACAATTGTATTTTTTATCTATTATCCTGAACCAGAGTAAAGAAATTAGGGCATCCCATGACTACGACACCCGACTTTTTAGACAAATTGACTGGCTTTTTTCAAAGTGCGATCGCTTCCATCCAAGAAAATGTACAACTGCGGTCTGAGAACGCCCAACTGAAAGCAGCTAATACCGAACTGGCTTCTAAACTTGAGGCGATATCATCTTCGCTAAATCAAGACGAACAAGAAAAAGCCGACACAACAGCAAAGCTGGCTTCTCTAGAGCAACTGCTTGCAGAGTATGAGTCAACCTCAACGCCCGTTCACGTTGCTGTTTAAAACCTCAATAAATCGATTGCGATCGCTCTTGATTTCGCCGGAGCGATCGCTTCAAGGCAGAAGGGCGATCGCAGTAACTACTAATCACCAAGTGGCGAATTAGAATTAGCCGCTTACTTTTCTCAGTTGACTTGGCGAAAATGGACCATAAGAGTCAGTGCCCGTTCTGGTTTTCCCTTCAATCCAGATACCACCAGGGTGAATAGCGCTGATTGTGAATACTCTGTCGTTGAATTTTTTGTGATCGCCAATGACTGCCACCTCATCATTAATTTTGAATTCCGGCAGTGGGTAAAGCTCAGACAGTTTCACCCGAATTTTATCTGTAGGATTCCCAGCTTGGTAAACTTCGGCTTCTGGCAGGGATTTAAAAAGCTTCCATATCATTACTTGGTTGTTGAGTCGTGGCGACCAGTAAATACCCTTTTCCTCAAAATCTGCTTGTTTCAGGGGGGAGGGATTATTGCTGTCGAGGTGATCCTGAGAATTTGAAGGATCACCCTTAGGATCACCCTGGTAAAAACTGCCAGGGTTGTTGTCTGGTAATGGTTTAGCGACCATTTCTTTGTCAAGTATATTTTCGTGCAGGATCACCCCCAGGTCAGTACTAGGATTACCCCCAGGATCACCCCCAAAGTGGTTGACTGACAAAGCTTTCAGGCAAAGGTGATCCTTTACCCCCCCTTTATCCTCAGAAATCTTTGCGTTGGGATTTTTTTTGCTATTTTCACCACTCCCAGGATCACCTTCGCTTGTATCCCTTGCTGTGTCGGCTTTTATGGGGTGATCATAGAGGTGATCTGGGGGTGATCCTACTTTTTTTATACCAAGCTCAGAATTAGCTTGTAAGCTATTGCCATCAACGCTTACGGAATGTAAAGTGAGGTGATCCGAGGGGTGATCCTTTGGTGATCCTCCCTCAAAAGTTAAGAAGTAGGTATTTGCTTTTCCTGGATGGCGTTTTACACCGATCAATCCATCAGCTGATAGTTCGTTTAGGAAACGGCGGGTATAGTCTTTGGAAATGTCTAGCCGATGAGCAATCTCCTCACCGGTGAATTTGATATTTCTGTTGTTAGCTAAGAATTGCAAGGTTGATTCCTTGGCAGAGTGAGCCGGTCCTCCAAATTCTTCTCCCTCTTCTCCTAAAAATGTGAAGCTGAGGTCTTCTGGGTTGAAATACATTCGGTATTTCTTATTGCAAGAGCGCGATCGCGATTTGTCGATTTCTAGTATCCGGTCGTAAGCAGTGGCGGTTTCTTTGTTGTCCTTGGATAGCGTCCAAACTTCACTAACTGCGTTTCTAATTGCGGTTGTACCTCTGACTTCACCGCCCTTGTTCATGTGGTGAATGATTACAAAGGTGGTTTTGTACTGGTTGGCTAGTCCAGTCATTTCCAAAATGGGACGGGCATACTCCATTTCTGACTCGCGGTAAATCGAAAATCGGTTGGCCGTGGATAGCGAATCAATAAAAACAATTTCTGGCTGAAATTCTTTTAAATCCTGGATGAGTGTTGGCATATTTTCAGCGCTCCAACCAAAGCGAACGCGAACAGAATCGCCAATATCTTCCTCGGAATAACCCAGAGAATCTAAAGCTTGCAGCATGTCACCGGGGCTTTCATCTCCCTGGTAGTAAAGAATTTTTCTTTTTCCTGTGGTTACGAATGAACCAAGCTGAGTCCCTTGAATCAGGATCTTGCCAATTGCATAAGCAAATTTGGTTTTACCTACTCCACCATCTGAGGCTAGCAAGATGGTTGTACTTTTAGGGATAAGTCCGTTTAGTAGCCATTCCCGAACCGTGGAACCTGCTAATTCCT
>NZ_JBALDF010000067.1:0-18323 GCF_036917275.1 Nostoc sp. | reverse complement strand
GGAGCTAAAAGACTCATTCACGAGTATCAAAGACTCGTTAACGGAGCTAAAAGACTCATTCACGAGTATCAAAGACTCGTTAACGGAGCTAAAAGCCTCATTCACGAGTATCAAAGACTCGTTAACGGAGCTAATGGGGCTTTAACTTTTAATATTTCTACTGCTGTTGCTTTTGTTGCCGCAGCAGCAGGGGTAAAAGTTGCCAAGCATGGCAGGAGAAACTGATGTTTTAGCAGTTTGTGTCAAAGGTATTGATTTAAGATTACAGGTAATGAAAAACTAGATTTGTGCGGAATTAATTTTCCCCTGTTATCAAGGAGTAATAATGGTTTTAAGTCAATATCAACGTGCTGTAGGCGTATTTACTCATCGTCGAGATGCAGAACAGGCACTACATGAGTTGAGAGATTCTGGCTTGGCGATGGAAAAAGTATCTGTAGTTGTACAGAATGTAGACCGCAACCATGAGATTGCCGATGATCAAATTAAAGAGCGCACTGGTGATAAAGCCGACGAAGGTGCTACAGTAGGAGGGCTTTCAGGGGGCGCTGTTGGTGGGTTGACTGGTTTATTAGTAGGTCTTGGTACTTTAGCAATTCCTGGAGTTGGGCCAATAATGCTGGCTGGGGCAGCCGCAACTGCTTTGGTTACAACCCTTGTTGGCGCAAGTATTGGTGCTGCTACTGGAACTTTTGCTGGTGCATTAGTTGGTTGGGGAATATCGGAAGAACAAGCTAGAGCATATAACCAGCGAGTAGAGTATGGACATTATTTAATAATCGTGGATTGTACATCTTTGGAAATTGCTACAGTAGAAGCAATTTTACAGCGTTGGGGTATTGAAGAGTTTGGCATTTACGAGCATTTCAACAGTGAGCAATTACCTACAAATTATTTAACCACAACAACTGCTACTACTATTCCTAATAAAAGTGGGATTTTGACTAAGTATGCTATTAGTTACTTTGATAATATAGATAATGCTGAAGCGGCAATTAATGAGATGTATGTCGCAGGTTTTCCAGCAAACCAGATTTCCTTAATTATTAAAGACTTTTCTCAATTTATTGGGTCAATAGACGTTAATTTAAGCGAGCGCTTTGACGCTATCAGGCTAGGAATAGGAGATGAGTGGGCACGCTTTTACAACGAGCAAATTGCTCAAGGCAATTACATACTCATCGTTAGTGGTACAGACAATGAGCTTGAGCAGGTTAGCTTGATTTTGGGCAATTATGGGGTTCAGGAATGTCAAATTTATGACCCCATGTTAATTCGTTCTTGAAAAGGAGTACTGGAAAATTTAACAGTTTTGTCAGAGCAAACAAATATACAGCTATACTTTCAAAATCTTACTGTCTTCAGCTGTATCTGTTACAGCTTAAAAGTTAAGCAGAAAGCTAAGTATTTCAAGCCTGTCTGAAGTAGATTAATTAATAATATTCCACCCGGAAACCGGGCGAATATATGACTAATACCAATTATCTATGAGGTTACATAGAACAAGGGGCTTAAGCCCCTTGTCTTACCAAGCCCGATTTTGTGGAGTTTCACAAAGAATTGGTATAAGCAATAGTGCTGGCTAAATTACTTGATCTAAATCTTCTCAGAAATTTAGAAATGTAGTTAATAGCCTTCTATTGTATAACCAGCAGATTGAACTATCTGTTTAATTGTCTCTTCAGAAGCCGCAGCATCTACAGTTACAGTTTTTGCATTAACGTCCACATCTACTTTGGCATCAGATTCCATAGTCAAAATAGATTTAGTTATTTTCTTGGCGCACTCATCACCTTTGATATCCGGAACTTTCAATTTAATCGCCATTACTTACCTCATTACGTCCGATGGAATTTCTATTTCATAAATATAATAACAGTTAAGATAGGGAATGTAAATCTTACTAAAGTGAGGAAATTAGGCATCCAAAAGATAGTAATAAATAATAGCTATACTTAAATAGTTATTAAAACATTTCGTAGGCAATAAATGAAATAAATGTCAAAATCTCTAAAGTAATTTATGAAAATCTACTTAGTACTACTAACTTCTAAAAACCCGCTTTTTTAGTTTATTATGAAGACTCCACTAGAGATTGCAGATTCTCCTATAGGCGTTCCTGTTAAACATAGTTATTCATACACCACTACCTGAACATACAAACGTTTATACGTAAGTCACAAAACTTTTTATCTATAGTTTTTAACTTATTTTTATGCCCCAGGTATTTCTGCCTAACGTTAAAAGCATATATATCAAAATCAATGCTACAGCATAATTCCGTTGCTATAACTGACGTGCAAGCAGCACAAAAGCGGATTTTGGGGATTGCCCACCGCACACCTGTGCTGACTTCTAGAATCGTTAACGATCGCACCAATAGTCAAGTGTTCTTTAAGTGCGAAAACTTTCAACGCACCGGGGCATTTAAATTTAGAGGGGCGTACAATGCCCTAGCCCAACTATCGGTAGCAGAAAAACAAACAGGCGTTCTCACCTATTCATCGGGAAATCATGCCCAAGCGATCGCCTTGGCTGGACAATTACTAAATATTCCCACCACCATTGTCATGCCTGATGATGCTCCTGCCGTCAAACAAACTGCGACTCGTGGCTATGGTGCAGAGGTAATTTTGTACAATCGCCAAGAAACAAACCGGGAAGAATTAGCCCAAAATCTAGCACAGGAGCGCTCTTTGACACTCATACCCCCTTACGATCATCCCCATGTAGTCGCCGGACAGGGGACAACTGCTCTAGAATTGATCCAAGAAGTTGGTCAATTGGACTTACTATTAGTTTGTTGTGGCGGTGGCGGATTACTTTCTGGGTGTGCGATCGCAGCCAAAGCACTTTTACCCAATTGTAAAGTAATCGGGGTAGAACCAGCACTTGCCGACGATGCTACGCGCTCCTTTCACACCAAAACGCTGCAAACTGTCAACAATCCTGATACCATCGCCGATGGTGCGCGGACTCCTAGCCTTGGTCAAATTACTTTCCCCTTAGTGCTGCATTACGTCGATGATATGGTGACAGTATCTGAAGAAGCAATTCTTCGCACCATGTTTTTCTTGTGGGAACGTCTGAAAATTGTAGTTGAACCCACCGGAGTACTCGCAGCCGCAGCCTTACTCGAAGGTGTGGTGACAGCACCAGAGGCGAGGATTGGTGTGATTATCAGCGGTGGGAATGTAGATTTGGCGCAAGTTGGTAAATTGTTTTCTCTAGGATTGTATTGAACCGAGTGTGCTATGGCAGTCCTAAATCATTTGTGAAAATTATATGTCTCTTTCTTCTTTCTTCCCTTTGCGTCCTTGGCACGCCAGTTGCTTCAAGTCGGCACAGCCGCCCAACGCACTGGCTCGTCCTTGGCGGTTCGTTTCATTATCTACATTTTTCACAACTCAGATAGGATTGCTATATGCCCAATTCATCAAGTCTGTGTTAACCCAGAAAGGAGAACGTGGTTTATATTTTTACGATCCAATGGTCATAACCTAGAAATATTAATCTGTGCATAAATTTTTGGTTGACACATCTTATGCTAGATTACCCGCTTTTGCGAACAGGGAATTTGAATGATAAACTCTGCGCCCTGTCCAGGTGCAGAAATGCACTCTATTGTACCGTGATGTTTGTCTACTACGATTTGATAACTGATTGATAATCCTAAACCAGTATGGTGTAATTCACCTAAAGCTTGGGTAATTTGAATACCTATATTGAGAAAATCAAGTAACTCTATTTTTTCTGCCTGGATAATTTTGGAGAGCGAAGTACCATCAAAATTTTCTAACACAATGGCAAAACCATTGTTGTATTTTTCTAGGCTATGAGCTTTAATAACTCCTGGGATATCTAAATTTTTGAGCAGTTCATATTCATGTTTTAATGCCGCTGTATGTTTTAGCTCAGGGTATTCTGTTTTTAAAAGTTTAATAACTACTAGTTTACTATCTTGATTTCTACTGGCTCGATAAACTGTAGTTTTGGTTCCTTCATAAATTAATTCTATAATTTGGTAATTAGATAATGTAATCATTTGTTATATTAATAATTGAAGCAATTTTTAAAGTTGGGTAAATGATGATTCTATTATTTATCTAATAAATATATTTTTAAAGTCGGTTAAGAAACTTTAAAAATGTATAGAACCATCAAATAATCTAGGTTTTGGCAACCTAAATAATCATAATTTTTGTTGAGTTTTTCAAAATGCACTTCATTAATTTGAATATATTTTATAACCAAGAATCCCACTCACCAATAATTTTTTTGGTGTATTTTATATGGAAGCATTGGTGTAGAATAGCTCGTGTTGCTTGCATTGCAGACATTACTGTAGCTTCCACGCAACCAGAATTGTAACCGTTGTTAATCCAGTCGCCAGTTAGGTAAAGGTTATCAAACCCAGATTCATCAGTTTTAAGTCGATATTTGGTACTTCCAGGTACAGAAAGTACATAGCGTTCTGATGGGTTAATGTTAATTCGCCAGTATTGAGCTTTAAAGCGTTCTACTCCCTGACGGTTTTGAAAATCTACTAGTAAATCCCAATTCAAACCTTGGGGATTTTTGGGGTGAGTAGGATTAGCCCAAAGGTGTCCGATGTAATTGTTGAGGAAGTAAATTGCTTGTTGCTCTACTACTTTTTGGGCTTTAGCTGGAAAATCATATTCTGTGTGTGGAGGAATACCTGGATCTGCAATTACGCCGGTGAAATAAGCTACACTGTAAGGATAATGCTGAGAAGGCCAATTTTCTCGTACTATTAATTCGCTCATATCTGCGTAAACATCAAGCGGTTCAATATAAGCTCCTAGCACATGACTAGATTTTTGCCATCCCAATTGTCGTAAGGTAGGCTTAAGCCATATTTGTCCGCCTTGAGTAGTTACTGTCTTAACTTGAGTTAACATATCCTGCCATTTTTGATGCACTGGATTTTTTTTGGCATGGAGCAATTCACCGCAAATAGAGGGTAAGGCGGCTATAGGAATTCCCAGCAAGACAATATCGAAATCATCGCCTTTGGTAAGGGTAATTTTTTCTACATTCTGCCAAGGTGTCCAATATGATTCAAGGTTAATTTCTTTATCTTGGAGTTTTTGGGCTTCTTCATCGACAATCTGATCATAAAGAGGTTCACTAGGCCAGCAACGAATGTCTTTAACTTTGATGAGTGGTTGATATTCTTGCTCTGGGTTTTTTAAATTTACTTGGCGAGCTAAAGTTATACTTGCAATTGATTGTTGATCTTTATCCAAGTGCAACTGCTTGGCAACATGGAAGAACTTAAATTTTACACCGCGACGCTTTAGCACTTCATATAGTGGAGTGATGACTACCTCCGCCATCCCTGATTGCATTTTCCACATGATTGCGCCATTGTATTTGAACAACATCGTGGTGAGGATACGGATAGCTGTTCCTGCTGCTAGTTGTGGTTTATTGGTATTGCCTTCTGGAAAACCATACACTAAATCGTATAAAACGCGAATAAATGCTGATTTAACACTTGATTCCCTAGCTCCGTGTTTTCGTAGCCAGTCTATGTAGTTGTACTCATCTAAACTGTCTAGGGAACGAAAATGAATTACCTCTTTGCCTAATGCTATTTGTTTGGCAAGAGATACTGAGGAACTTTTGTAAAGATTGAACTGGTCGTAATTCTCAATTTCGGCGTAAGTCTGAATTACGAATTTGATGGTGGTGCAAATATATTCCCAAAGAGAAGAAATACCGCCACCTTCCCAAGGAACTAGAGAATTGGTAGGGAAGTTAAAAGGCAGAGTTACCCAATTTTGATTAATGTATTCTTCTAAGACGATAAAACTGTGGGGTTTGAATGCGTCTTCTATGGTACTGAAAGGCCCGTTGCCACCAACTTCGTCGTAGCATTGCTTGAGTAGACGAAAGGCATTTTCGTAGAATCCAAAAAAAATGTGCAGTCCATGTTCTTCGATGCGGTAGTCTGGTTGATAATCAGGTGCATGAGGTTTGATATTGCGTCCAGTTGCACATTTACCACCTAAACGCCAACCTGTTTGATAAATAGTAATGTCGTAGAGACTATCCCACTCTGGTTGACTGGTTAATTCATAAGCGGTGGTTAATGATGCGATTCCACCGCCTAAGATAGCGATTTTTTTTGGCTTAAAAATTTCAGACATATTTATTTTCCTTTGCGTAGTAAGGGTAAAGAAGGAAGCAGAAGGTAGGAGAGATAATTTACTCAGTACGGACTAAACTTTAGCTATCTGCTCACAGCACTCACTAATTTTTTTGTGGTGCTTGCCAAACGGCTTTTCCATCTTTGAGAGTGAAGTCGAAATGCAGGACGAAACCAAGCTTTACTGGGATATTTACTGATTCGCTACCTGCGGGATAACCTTTGTCTAGTCCTAAGTCTTGGACGATTGGTTGACTAGCGAAATTATTGATTTTTAATTGAAATTGATCGCCAAAACCATTAAAGCCAAAGAGTTTACCGCCATAGAAGGTTTGTAGTTGCATGGGGGATTCAATCAGTGCTTGATAGCAGGCTTTTTTGCTGTTTTCTACGTCGCGGATTTGTTTTAGGGTAACGAGAGGGACGATTCTGTTTAGGAGATATTCAAGGAGATTAAAGGGTAACTGTAAGCCAGGAATGGCAATCTTGTTATTGTTAAATAATAAGCTAGCGATCGCTGTTGTTGCTTCTTCAAAAGTGTCCCATGTTTTGATAGCTTGATGTTTACCTCCTGTACTGATGCGTTGAACTTCCAGCAGGCGTGCATCTAGAGATTGACTTGTCGGAGAAAATTCTTTAAATACTAAGGTGTCTACCGTTAATAAATCCGGTTCTTGATTTAAGTCAGGAATCTGAAATGTGCCAAGTTGTTTAAAGAAGCCGTAGACTTCTCTACCAGAAACTAGGATCGGACAATTATTCACGTACAAGTAAGGCATGAACCAAGCTAGGCGTTCGGCAATGAATAAAGGGCCGACTCTTTTACCTACCACTGTTAACATCCAAAAGATGGCTTCTTCTTCATGCACAATTCCTTTGTCATAATCGGGAGGATAGATAGAACTTAAAGAATCTATCTTGTTGAACGTCAAGATAAGATAGTTCGTCGCTGGGCGATATTCAATCTCCCCGTTATTGGGATCATTGAGATATTTATCACACACCTCTTGTAACTTTGCCATTCAACCTTCAACGACAAAACCGTACATTTTTGTCCCTTTAATATCGTAGGGTTGATTAAACGCCTGTCCATCTGCTCGTTCTATATATTTGGGGTATGGTGATTTGTTATCACCTCCATAAAAGTAGTTTTTGAAAAAACTAGTCATATCTTGTTCCATATTTTTGCCTTTTACCGCTAAATCTTGGAACAATTGATCCGGTTTTTGTTGTATTTGGGTAAGGTAATTTGTGAGTTTTTGGGGTTCTTGAAGTAGAGCAGTAAATTCGCTAACAGCGCCTAAAGCCGTATGGAAACTTGTTTGTATTGTCTGCAAAGGGTTGTTGATGTTCATAGCGTCTTGGTAATTTACCTGACTATTTTTATACTAGTTTTTTGTTTATTCCTATGTACAGAGATATAAGAATATTAGATACCTCCGTGTTTCTGTACTATTGTGTCAAAGGAGTTTTAATTTGTCCTTACTAAAACCCGATAATCTGTTAAATAAATAACAATCATTCTTCAGCAGAGGGTCTTGTTTGAAGTGTTCCCTTTATACTGGCTTTTCTAACAAATTGCTCAGACAGCGAATCTTGGCACAAGGTTTACAACCAACGCCACCAGTGTCAATCCAATAGCCAATGTCAGCAAAGCTCTTGATATTCTTGGGGGGTTAGATGGTTTGGGGCGATTGGCTACGGCATTAGGGGAGAGGGCGCGATCGCACGGATGCATTTGCCCAAAGTAAAATTTAATCAAGTGCTATAAGTGACATTTAGACTTCATAATTTATGTGTAATGATCAAGTAGCGATGTCTACGACGGGCTACGCCTACGCTTACTTACCACAAAAATTTGGTTAAAAAAGCAGGAACATCAGGGTTTTTGCGAAGAATATTTACACATGTTAATATTGTTAATTTTGTTTAAGTACAGATATTCAGTATGGTTGCCATAAAGACTGTTCTCAAAGATTCAGAGCAAATCACTCGATTGTTTTCTCATCTCGAATTTGATGGAAAGAAACTTAATCATCAACCGGGTAGCGTATTGGGAAGTACTGCATTGATTGCGGGAACCACCATTGGGGCTGGGATTCTCGCCTTACCAGCTGTTACCCTGCCGTCTGGTATTGTGCCATCCACATCTGGGCTGATTGCTGTTTGGCTCTACGCTTTAGTTTCAGGGTTATTGGTTGCAGAAGTGATCTTAAACACGATGCGAACAGAAGGGTGTCCGAGTATAGGTTTTTTGGGAGTTGTTGAGAAGATCCTTGGTAAGCTGGGAGGGCGAATTGCTGGCGGCGCATATTTATTCATGCATTATGCTCTCTTAGTGGCATACATCGCTGAAGGTGGAGAGATTTTAGGATCTGCGGCGGCAAAAGTTTGGGGTGTGCAGATATTGCCAAAGTGGGTGGGTACAACGACTTTCACGCTCTTATTTGGTGGCATTATGTATCTTGGGCGAGAAAAGTTTATTGAGAAATTAAACAGCGCCTTTGTCGGAATTGTTATTGTTTCCTTTTTGGGACTATTGTTTCTGGTAGGAGGGCACATTCAGAGTGCCCAACTATTATTTCAGAATTGGAGTGCCCTTGGTAGTGCTATTTCAGTAATGTCTGTGGCGCTATTTTTCCAAAACGTTGTGCCACTGGTTGTGACGCAACTCGAAGGGGATGCCCACAAAATTCGTCAGTCTATCTTTATTGGTTCTGTGATTCCTCTAATTATGTTCTTGGCGTGGAATGCCGTAATTTTAGGAAGCATCAGTCCTGATATCGTACATGACACATCTGATGGTACAACTATTTTTGACCCGTTACAAATTCTCCGAACAGGTGGTGTAGGGGAATGGTTAGGAGTGCTAGTATCCATTTTTTCAGAGTTTGCGATCGCCACATCATTTATTGGATTTGTATACGGGTTGCTGAATGTGTTCAAAGATATTTTCCTAATTACACAGGGCAAACTTTCTAGTCGCCTATCCCTCTATTCGCTGGTTCTTTTCCCTCCTATGACTCTGGGCACACTCAATCCCACCATCTTTTTTACTGCCCTAGATTACACTGGAACATTTGGTATCTCAGTTCTCGGTGGAATTATTCCAGCGTTAATGAGTTGGAAGCAACGTCAAGAACAAGAAAACTCAGATAGTATAAATCAATCACTCGTTCCTGGTGGCAAGGTGACACTCATGGTGATGATTGGAGTGGCGTTAGCCATGATGGGAAGACAAATTCTGGCAATTGCCACACAGTCAAACCATCAATGAAATTTTACGTAACATAAACAGCTATAATTGTAGTATAAAGATGACAAACACAATCAAATGAGTGATTCTCGCCTCGTCAAAATCAGCAAATATCTCAGTAAATATCTGCGACATACACCGGATGCAATTGGAATTAAACTTGCTCCTGCTGGTTGGGTTGCTGTTGATGAACTACTTACTGCTTGTGCTAAAAACAAGTTTCCGATTAACCGTCAGGAATTAGAGGCGGTAGTTGAATCCAACGAGAAACAACGGTTTTCTTTTGATTCTACAGGGACTCTGATTCGTGCGAACCAAGGACATAGTATAAAAGTCGATTTACAATTAGAATCTGTTGTTCCCCCAGATGAGCTTTATCACGGCACGGGACACAAATCTGTAAAAGCTATTATGCAAACAGGACTTTGCAAAATGTTACGACATCATGTCCATTTATCGAAGGATATTGCAACAGCACAAACTGTTGGTATAAGACATGGAAAAGCAGTAGTTTTTGTTGTATATGCTGCGGCAATGCATCAGGCGGGTTACATTTTCTATTGTTCTGCTAATGGTGTTTGGTTAGTGGATCATGTTCCACCTGAGTATCTACAAAAAATTTGAATTTTAATAAGTTGTTAAGATTTATTTAGAAATCCGAAAAGAGGAACTGTTTCCTTGTTTTGAGTATTTGATAGCATTGGTTTTACCCATAGCTTCTGTCAGTATTTGTGCTTGGCGCGATCGCTCTGAGCTAATATGCCTTTTGGCATATTCCACGGCTTTTAAGCCGTGGTTACGTAACTACCTTATGGTTTTTTTGTGCCCAAGACTTGCGCCATAGGTATAGAGTTATCAAAATTATCGTTAGTTCATTAAACTGACGCAAATCATTGCTTAAATTACGATTAATTAGTGGATCATCAAATAGAGGGAATTATGGTAACTAGGCTGGAAGCATTTAAATCACCTCGATTTATTGGAAAACCGATTTTAGCAGATGTCGAATTTTTTGACTCTTTGGAAAAGATTGATCAATTTGCTGCTGATACGGACAAAAAAATTTTTTCGATGGTCTGGTTCTGTTGTCAAACTCCTCAAAATGTTCCTTGAATAATTCCGCCATCTACTTGCAGCATGACCCCATTTACAAATGAGGCGGCTGGTGAACTCAGAAATACCGCGACATTGGCAAACTCTTCTGGTGTCCCTATACGACCTAAAGGAACTGTCCCATTGACTCTAGCAATTTCTGCTGCTTTCGTTTCACCACTTTTAGCAATGCGGGCGTTGATTAATTCTTCTACTCGTTCTGTATATGTCCAGCCTGGTAAGATGCTGTTGACGCGAATTTTATCGCTACCGAGTTCTTGGCTGAGAGTTTTCGTTAAACCAATCACCGCTAATCGAATCGAATTAGACAACACCAGATTTTGGGCTGGTTGTTTAGTTGAGGTTGAGGTGATGGTCAGAATCGCTGGTGCTGTAGATTGGCGTAAGTAAGGTAAAGCGAACTTCACCAAGCGTACCGCACTCAGCAAAGTCAAGTTGATCGAAGTTTCCCAAGTTGCCAAATCGATATCGTCAAAAGTGCCAGCGGGTGGGCCTCCGGCGTTGGTAACTAAGATATCCAACCCGCCGAATTTCTCTACTGTGGCATTAATCACTAGCTCAATATCTGCTTGACTAGTAACGTCTGCACGCAGAGATAGCACTTCTGTACCTGTTTTGCTTTCAATTTCCGCAGCTGTTTTGTCAATTAACTCACTGCGGGCGCAGATGGCAATTTTTGCACCCTCACGGGCAAATTGCCTTGCTGTAGCTTTGCCTAAACCTTTACTAGCAGCTGTCACTAAGGCGACTTTGCCACGGAGTTGCAAATCCATAATCTTGATTCTTCTTGTTTACAGTAACTTGAAGCCGAGGTGATTGAGAACTTCACGCAAGCGATCGCGTCCCTTCAATGACTCGACAGTTGCGATCCGTTGGGCTGAGTGTTCTGACCAATCACCAGGGATATTCATCTTTTGTTCAGTATAGAAGTCTTTGATGATATTGTTATAGTGAGCGATCGCTTCTTCTTGATCTGCCAATTTATAAGTTTCACGGTGCAGCACCGCTGACTGGGGCAACCTTGGCTTAATCGCTGCTTCTACCTCTGGATTCGCATAGCCGACACACAGCCCAAATACAGCATACACAGAGGAGGGCAAATTCAATATCTCTGCTACCTCTTGCGGGCGGTTCCTGATTCCGCCAATATATACTGTTCCCAAACCGAGTGATTCCGCTGCGACTGCTGCGTTTTGCGCCGCCAAGGTTGCATCAATTGTTGCCATTACAAACATTTCCAAGTATTCCAGCGCATCATGAGAGATGCCACGACTATCGGCTACGTAGCTTAGACGCGCCAAGTCTGCTAACCAAACCAAGAATAAAGGAACCTGTTTAATATGTGCTTGGTTTCCTGCTAGCTTGGATAACTCCTCTTTGCGCTGTTGATCTTCGACTGCTACCACACTCCAGGTTTGCAAATTAGAGGAAGTTGATGCAGATTGGGCGGCTGCAATTAGTAACTCCAGAGTTCCTGGTGGTAAAGGATCAGATAAATAAGACCGGATTGAACGGTGAGATAGTAGTGCTGTCAGGGAATCATTCCATTCAATTTCGGGATTGAAGGGAATTTCACCGTAGCGCGATCGCAGTAGTTCTGTAGGATTAGTCATAATCAATTCCAAGATTTACATTTCAAAAATTGTCAGTTGAATAAAAGACTTTAGTATCAATTTAAGGTTTAAAATCTTGTTTCCAGGTCTAAGAAGGAAATGCTCTTTATTGGGCTGCTGCCACTTGAATACGAGGCAGAGCCATTCCTAGTTGGAGACTAGTAACTAGGCATTTATAGGGGCACACAGATGTGTGCCCCTATAGCTTACTCATTGTACTAGTTTAAATTTTTGGTGAAAAGGCAGCATATTCTTCTTTTGTCAACACTGCATCCTTGACATTTACCTCTTTGGGAATTAACTTCAATTTATAATATGTATCCGCAACACCTTGTTGGAGATTTATTAGATTGTCGTCAATTGGGACAAGACCAAAAATCCGTCTGTTAGTTGCTTTTTTCATCGTTTCTACGTCAATTCCCAACACAGGTGCTAGAGTTTTTGCTACCTCTTCTCGATTCTGTTTAGACCAATCTTCTAGATTTTGAATTTCCTCCACTATTGCCTTGACAGTTTGGGGATTTTCAGTGACAAATTTGCGAGTCATCAAATAATATCCTCCCTGTTTATTGATTCCTGTGCCATCAATTAGGACTCTGGCTTTAGTTGCCTCTTCAGCTGCTGCATAGAAGGGGTCCCAAATCACCCAAGCATCTACACTACCCTTGACAAATGCAGCGCGGGCATCAGCCGGCGCCAAATATTTAGGTTCAATGTCAGTATATTTCAATCCCGCTTTTTCTAAAGCTTGGACTAACAATAAGTGAGCGCTAGAGCCTTTTTGAAAGGCAACTTTTTTACCTTTGAGGTCAGTAAGTTTTTGAATTTGTGAATTTTGAGGAACAAGAATTGCTGAACTAGCCGGAGTAGCCGCAGTACCAACAACGTAAGTTAGTGATGCTCCGGCTGCTTGGGCAAATATTGGCGGTGATTCTCCTACAGGACCGATGTCAATACTACCCACATTCATGGCTTCTAGGAGTTGGGGACCTGCTTGAAATTCAGTCCACTTTACAGTGATCCCTTCTGGTGCCAAACGCTTTTCTAAAACACCTTTAGTTCTAAGCAAAATGGTCGATTTTTGATAGCCAAATCTTACCATTGTTGCTTTATTGGAAGCCGAATTGCTAACAGATGTGGCACTGGGATTAGGGGAATTAACAGTAGGTGTCGATGAGCAGGCGGCAAATAGCACGCTCAGACAAAGACCTGCAACAAAAGCCCCTGCAATTGGCAAAGGAGAAGAAAAGAATAATTTATGTTGGTTGTTAAATGGGATATTCCTGATTTTTATCAACGATATCCACTTGGTAATTAAGCGGCGAAAAATTAGGTGAATCATCAAAATGATTTCTCTGAACTATATTTATACTATAAACTTATAGGTTTACTGGAGTATGTAGATAAATCTAGGTTAAATTGATCTAAAAATAGCAGGAAGTAGGGTAAATTGATACTTCCCTGCCTATTGCTTAAGTGTCAAAAAACACAGCATTAATTCAGCAAATCAGGTTCTTCACGGATAATCCTGTCGTAAAGTGGCTGGAAGCTGAACCACCCACTTATATGTGACCCCACTTGAGTTTGCGTTAGGCGAGCTGTTTCGTGTTTGATAGTAGTAGGTCTACCCGCAGCTTCTGCTAGTAGTTGGGCTTGGCACGATCGCTCTAAGCTAATGTACCAAAAGGCAGCTTCATCTACCGTATGTCCCACAGTTAAAATGCTGTGGTTACGCAGGATTATGGCTTTATTTGCGCCCAAAGTTTGCGCCAGTCGCTGACCTTCAGAAAGTTCTAAAACCACACCTGTGAAATCATCAAATAAGGCATGGTCTTCATAAAAAGCACAGGAATCTTGAGTTAAGGGGTCAAGGAGACGACCTAAACTAGACCAGGCTTTACCATAAAGTGAATGGGCGTGAGCCGCTGCTATGACATCAGGTCGAGCTTCATGAATCTGAGAATGGATGGCGAAAGCCGCTTGATTCACCTCAGCATCGCCTTTAACCACCTCACCTTCTTTGTTAACTAAGATCAGGTCAGAGACTCGGATATGACCGAAGTATGTTCCAAATGGATTGACCCAGAAATGGTCTGTAAACTCCGGATCACGAGCTGTAATATGGCCGGCGATTCCCTCGCTGAACCCAAACTTACCAAACAGGCGAAAAGCAGCGGCTAGGCGTTGCTTACGGTGCAGGCGTTCGTCTTCAACTCGCTCGAATATAGGGGGTTGTAGTCTATCGGACTTGGGCATGTTCTTTTTCCTCTTCCTCTTTACAGGGAGCGTTGGAATATCCAGAGCGAAAGGACTTGACGCTATGAGATTCTGGGATGAACTGGTGACGCAAGATGCAGCCAGTATCATTACCTAGAAGATGAATAGATACAGATGCGCTCTGGGATGTGCTTTTAACGGCGTGGATATCACCATCTGGGGGTAAGAGGCGGTAGATATCCCCTGGTTGAACCGATCGCACTTCAGTTACTTGTAATTGTGCGTGTCCTTCGGCGTCATCCTTATCTACACGGTGATAGACTGTTTCTTCTTGATTGCCTTTGTATAAACCAATCAATCCCCAAGCCAAATGGTCGTGGACAGGAGTTGTTGAACCTGGGGGAATCACCAAGCTGAAGACTGAGAGGGAACGGTCCTTGGCGCGATAAAGCAGCCACTGGCCAATACCGCCGCCCATTTTGCTTTCGGGATTGATTTGAGCAAACTTTTCCGGGAGCCATTCCTGTTGGGCAAGCAGTTCTTGAAAATAGGGTTCTAATCTAGCTAGAGTTTGGGTGCGATCGTCAGCAGTGCTAGCGCTAATTTCACGCACTGTTGCTACAAAGGATCGTAGTTCCTGGCTCTCAATAAACCATTGGTCTTCTGGTAATGGTTCTAAGATGGTGTGGTTCGTCATTTATATTCCTCGGTTTGGGAGGCAACTAACATTTACTAATTCCTAATTCCTAATTCGTAGCTAATAATTAAATTACGAATTATGAATTACTTTAATGTCAGGGTGAAGCTTGAAGCCAAGTTGCTCAAGTTTTAGACGAGAAAGAGACTCTTTCAGAATGATAGTAAAGGGATATCGCTGAAATACGGTAGCTTTACCTTGTGACAATAGCAGCCTAGCACGGCTGATGCGTACTGGATATAAGGGTTGTTGATTGGCATCGAGAATCAATACTTTGGTCATGAATGATATTCCTTACGAATACAGTTATTAAGGGACTATCAAAAAATCAATCATCCAATCTTGATCTAAGGGATTTCCAACAAATAAATTATTCAATCTTGTGGAGTGGCCAACATGAGCGCCTTTGGCTACAAGCGACTTTTCTGACTATCCCACAAGAAGTAGTTGAATATTTTTTTATTTGTTTTTTATTTGAAAGTCCTTAAGCAACAACAGTTGCTTGTCGCTCCCGCCGTTGCACTTCTGCCCGGACTAGGGGAATCACATCACGACCATAAGCGATCGCATCTTCTAAGGGATCAAATCCCCGAATCAATAAAGTAGTTACCCCCGCTTCATAGTAATCCACAAGGGACTCTGCTACTTGCTCCGGTGTCCCAACTAGGGCTGTAGTGTTACCATAAGCACCAGTAACGGCAGCAATTGGCGTCCACAAGCGCTTATCGAAAATTTCGCTTTCTTGGGCAAACTGTAACAAACGATTGGAACCCACTGCTTGCGGACGTTCTGAATTAAAGTAGGGAGTTATTGGTAGCTGATTTTCGGTTTTTGCAGCCCGAATTTCCTTAACACGCGATAGAATTGAGTGCGCCCGTTCCCAAGCCTTTTTCTCAGTATCACCTAGAATCGGTCGCAACGAGACACTAAACCCTGGCGATCGCCCCGGTGGTGTTACGGCTTTTACTTCACGTATCCGTTCCTTAACTGCCGCAATCGGTTCTCCCCACATAGCGTAGACATCACTATGCTTTGCACCCACAGGTACTGCTGCACCAGAAGCACCGCCAAAGTACAGGGGTATGTGGGGTTGTTGTAAAGGCTTCACATCTGAGTAAGCATCTTTCACCCGGTAGAATTCGCCCTCATAGTCGAAGGGAGTATCACTCGTCCACACTCGGCGCACGATGTCGAGATACTCATCTGTACGGCGATAGCGAGTATCGTGGTCAAGCCAATCACCATCGCGTTGCTGTTCGGCATCGCTGCCACCTGTAATAATGTGTACGGCAATGCGACCATTAGTAAAATGATCCAAAGTTGCTGTCTTGCGTGCGAAGAGTGTAGGAGCCACGAAACCAGGGCGGTGGGCGATTAAAAACTTCAACCGTTCTGTTGCAGCCGCTGCGAAAGAAGCCACAGTTAAGCCATCGGGGCCAGTTGAACCATAACCAACTAGTACCCGATCAAAGCCACCATCCTCATGTGCCTTAGCAAACTTGCGGACATAGGCGGAATCTATCGAACCGCCCGTGATCGAAATTGTCGGCCCATCTAATTCAGATATTTGTCGCGTTCCAATCATCCCAATAAATTCAATCGGCATAGTAGTGCATCACCTCAAAAATTACAAACTTTATTTGGGCATTGGGCATGGTTGTCCCCCTTGTCCCCCTGCTTCCCTACTCCTACTTAGCGGTGGGGCAGATAGTAGCAGCAACATCTACCCTTTTCGGGAGAATTTTTTGCTCCAGCATCCAGTCAGCCGTCTTCTGAATTTTGACAACATCATCAGCATTAGGTGTGGCGAGTAGCTGTGGCCCTTGATTCTCAGTAACCCGCTTGGCTACGGCTGGGGAGATTTTGATGTCCTTAACCAAAAATTCGGCTGATTTTGCCGTATTTACATTCAACCAATCGTATTCCTCGCCTAAACCCTTGAAAGCTGCTTTCACCGCCTCTGGAGATTTAGCCGCAGCCTCATTACGCACAAGCATTACACTGTAGGTGGGCGCTGGATGGGTTGTGGGAATTCTCCTAGCACCATGCTCTAATTCGGCAATTGAGATATAGGGATCCCAAACTGCCCAAGCGTCCACAGTTCCTTGGTAGAGGGCGGGTGCAGCATCATTTGGAGCTAAGAAGACACGCTGAACTTTCTCTTTAGAAATATTCTCTTTTTCCAATACTTTTAATAACAGGTATTCACCTGCACCAGCCTGATTGACAGCAACTTTTTTACCTAAGAGGTCAGCAGGCTTACGGATAGAAGAGTCGCCACGCACTACGATCGCACTGCTCAATGATTCCGGTCTGGGACGCTGGACAGCCCCAATGCAAAGCTCCTGACCGGCGGCGATCGCTGACAACCCAGGAATGTCCCCGCACCCGCCTATATCGGCTTGATTAGCACTAATTGCTTGGAGTAAGGTAGCACATCGGTCAAAGGGGCCAGCCCATTCAGCTTTGATATTTTCAGCCGCAAGCCTCTTTTCTAACTCTCCTCGTTGACGGGCAATTGGTACCACACCTCCCTTTTGGTATCCCAGGCGAATCAAACTGGTTTTCTCTTGAGTTTGGTTACTGATATTTTGGGCAGTGTTAGTATTTGCAGAGTTCTTTGGAGCGCAGCCAGAAATCACCAAACCTAGCCAGGAACTAGCAACCAGTAAGGCACTAAGGGACTTGACTGAGCGTTGTGGCAATAAAAACAAGAACTTCTTGAACTGATTCAACAACTTTTTTATTACTCCTTTTATTAAAGAAAAGATAAGAATGAGAGTCTAGAGGTCAACTCCAGCACTCTCGTTTTTACCGCTAATTAGGGATTTTCAAGGAATAAATCATTCAATCTTGTGGGGTAGTCTCACAATCGATAGTTGGATATTTTTTATTGGGAAGTCTCTTAGCTATAGTATTTGTTTATACACTTACGGTAAATTGGTCGAATAACCGTTGAATAAACTACAAGCAGAAATTATCACATCCAAATTTAAAAAGCAAGTCGATTGTTACAAGTTCCAGGTGTGAGGAACGCAAAAAAGTGGAATTGTCCATCTCATCTAGACGTGTATTGTTTGTCCACAATGCCAAAAAGCGTTGGATTTGCTTGACTCAGAGTTTTATTGGTAGTGCAAAAAATGATATTATTAAATAATTATGGTTCTTCAGTACTTGTTATGCCAAATTATTAAGAATAGATATAAAATAATATTAAAAAATTTATCAATAATCTGCTAGGAGTACTATGAA
>NZ_JBALDF010000066.1:0-7585 GCF_036917275.1 Nostoc sp. | reverse complement strand
ATCCCTGTAGCGACATCCGTCATCCCTGTAGCGACATCCGTCATCCCTGTAGCGACATCCGTCATCCCTGTAGCGACATCCGTCATCCCTGTAGCAACATCCGTCATCCCTGTAGCGACATCCGTCATCCTTGTAGCGATGTCAGTGTAACGATGTCGGTTGCGACGATAACAATGAAAACTTTATTCTCCCTTACACCCATGTTTTTAAAAGTGGGTAGATTCTTCGCTTAGGGATTTCTAAATGTGATATTACTCTTCTTCTAGCAACTGTTCTACATATTTTTGCACCAAAGGCACTTGAAAAGCATTGCCTTCTATAGTCAAGATTTCTTTTCGCGCTAGTTTGCGGATAACACCTTTATCTTGTTGTGTGGGAATTTCCCCGTGGATTATCCGACGCAGGAGAGAGCGATCGCTCTCTGCTAAACTCGTCCATAATTCCCGAAAATACTGAACGCCTACCTCAAGAACTTGAGGAATAATCTCTTCGACATTTTGGGCAGTGGCTTTTACTGTATCTGCATTTCCCTGGTTGTTTCTAATATCGCCGTTTAGCGACTCCACCAATTCGTAACATACCAACTGAACAAGAAAAGGCTGACAGCGAGTCAGTTGGATAATTGCATCTACAGCAGTTGGTTCATATATATTGGTGAAGTTCTCCACTGGATGTAAAATCAAATCGCGGGCTTCTGACTCTTGCAGGTAGGTCATTCGCAAAGCACGGGTGTTAATTAAATAGTCACTCCAGTAATCGTCAAGTTCAGATAACTCGTGTGAACCACTAAAAAGTAAAATCCAGTTCTGGTGGTGTTGCAGCAGGTTACGAATAAAATTGAGTGGCGCACGGCTGCTTGTTGCTTTCACTACTTCATCCAGGCGTTCATATTCATCCAGACAGAGGAGAAATCGCTTACCGGAGTTGTTGCGTTCTATTTCTGCTAACCAAGTTTGCAGGGCGGGAAATGGATCTTCAGCTAGTTTATTGGCATCTGGATAAGGCAAGTTTACTGTGCGGGGTAATCGCCGTGCAGCTTCGATAATTTGTTGAGCTAAATTTTCAGCCAATCCTTTTAACGTTGTGGCTGATGCTGCACCCTGTAAATCTACCAGCAAAGGTACAATATCTGAGCCAATTTTATAAGGTAGATATTTCAGCGCTGAAGTTTTCCCTGTCCTCCGCCCACCATAGAGTAACAGCACTGGTGGTTGCTCAGAAAGTGTCAAAGTTTCAATTTCCCGAAATATATCAATTCGCCCTTTGAAACGATCCTTTGCTGTTTCGTAGTCTAGTGAATTACCAGCAATATAAACTTGTCGAATTTCTTTTGATTCCTGTGCCTGTTCGTTTAAAGTGCGCTGCGCCGTCTCTAGGATAGTTAGCCAGTTTTGTGCAGTGTTGCCAAAAGAGACAGCAACGCGAGCATTTTTTGTCAGAGCTAGACTTTGCCCCAGTTGGCGTAATGCGTTGATGGGAATATTCAGTAACTCATATTTACGATAAGGTGAAGTTGCTTCCTCTGATGCCTGTACATTCTGACTAATATCCAAAAATTGGGGCAGCATAGTGCCAAGTTCCTTTGGTGGTGGTGAGGGAATCCACGCTAGTTGGTTGGCAATCTCCACAATATCGCTCAATCTTTGACAACGATTGAGAATATCTACAGCAATACCAGAGATTGCCTGTGCTGCAACTTTTTGCTGATTGGTGGATGTAATTAGATAATTAATAGTCTCACGGGCAGCCATTGGGTTGCTTCTATAAGCTTCAACAATCATCACATCCATGAAAGGCAGAGGCAAAATAATCAATTCATCAAAGCGAGGGGGCAGATATCGCAAACAATTTACCCGCTTTCCGTTGGGAGACAACAAGAACAAGGTAAGTATCCACAGTAATTCTGGCAACCAGAAGTAAACCCGCAACACACCCAAAATCGACACCACGCCAAACGTCACGCCTGCCGCCACGCCTGCCGTTACGCCAAACGCCAAGCCTCCCAGCACGCCTACCGCCACGCCTACCGCCAAGCCTCGCCTCACGCCTACCGCCAAGCCTCGCCTCACGCCTACCGCCAAGCCTCGCCTCACGCCTACCGCCATGCCAAACGCCAAGCCTTGCGTTACGCTTACCGCCACGCCAAACGCCACGCCTGCGGCCACGGTTGTTCCCATACCAAATGCCACGCCAAACGCTATGCCTCCCGCTACGCCAAACGCCACGTTAAACGCCACGCCAACCGCCATGCCAAACGCGACGCTAAACGCCAGGTCTGATAAAAATATAATTGCAAAAAATATTGTAAAGGTAGCAACCAAGAAAATAACTAGTCTATTTTTATCACCACCACGATCTAGAAACCTTCCTATAAACCAGCCCACACAAACGCTACAGCTTGTTAACCAGCCAAATGACTCATTACTTGCCAAAGTGTAAACTGGTGCTACCAGCAACATGGCAAACATTGGAGCTACAGCAGTTAACCACCTGACTTGGCCAGCATAGCGACGTAGGCGGAGGTTAGTACGAAACTCACCCCGTTTATCAAAAGGGTTATCTCTCGGCTTCAGTTCTAGATGAATATCCCGCAGCCAGCGTTCAAAGGTAAAAGGCTTGAAGTAAGCCCAATACAAGAGCCGCACGCATTCAGCCACATAATTCAAAAAGCCCGATGTTGGAGACGTATTACTCACGGCTACTTTATCCCCAACTTGTCGCGCACAAAATCCCAAACTTCATTCCAGCGCACCACACCCACCAAAACCAAAACTGGAAAAAGCAGCATGACTAACCCAGTAATCCAGTTGCCGATATCACCTACAGTTACACCAATGAATTGGGGTATCTTACCTAGACGCACTGGTAAATCCCAAACTAACCAACGCAGCCATAATTGCCATCGCTGTCCGTTGGATGCGGATTTAGCTTTAGTAAGCTGTTGTTTAAACTGCTGTTTCGCCCACTTGATTGCTTTGCCTTGTTGACGTGCTTCCCACAAATAGGAACCAGCCAATTGCAACTTGTAAGGATGACGATCGCCCCATTGCTGGGCATGACTCTGTTCATCTACACTCAAAGCTGCACCATTTATAGAGCGAGTTGGTAAGCGCGACAGTTCAATAGCCTCATCTGTAGTTAGTTCTTTCAAATAAATAGTGTGACCAATATTGAAAAAACTAGAGACAAACCGATGCTCGTTAGCATAAACATCCAGTTGTTTACAGGAAGCCACCACTAGCATCAAGGCGTTGCTATCCATCAGCGATCGCAAATTGTCATAAAATCCATTATGGAATTTATCAGGATATTTCAAAAGGCTTTCAAAATCATCCAGACAGAGAACGGGTAGCTTTCCTTGCTGTTTCCATTCCTTAACCGCATCTGAAAATGCTTGACGATTAAGCGGTTTAATCCTCCAAGGATTTCGCAGTTGTAGTTGCCATCCCGGAATGTAACTTAGTAAGCCTTCAGCTACAGCCTCATAAAAACCCGTTTCAGTTTGGCAATCTACACCCCGTAACGGTAGGTAAATTACCACATAACGGTTCGCGTCTAATCCTCGCTGCTGCCAAGTCAGAACAAAATAATGCAGCAACGAAGATTTACCAATGTGCTTGTCACCAACTATATTTATACTTGTAGGCTGATCGCCCTTCATCCGAGATGCGATCGCGTGTAATTCATCTTTACGACCGACAAATAGTCTGGGATCTTCAATCATCCCCGCAGCCACAAAAGGATTGTCAGGCAGCGCTCCAGAAGCCATGTAAAGCGTTATCCTAGTTTCAGCAATTTAAGTGCAATCACTTAAAAGAATAGCACTTAGTGCAAAACAGACCCTTGATGCGATCGTCAGTTTCCTGAAACTAGATTAACCGGAGACTAACCCCTTTAGCACCTTTGCCAAATACTCATACTGTTCCGGTGTATTGTAAATCTGTGCCGAAATCCTTACCAACAGCCGAGGTTTTTCCTGCCACGGAATCATCGGCACTTGAATACCAAATTTATCAAACAACTCATCATGTATAGACATGAAATCGCAGTTTTCCAACATCGCAGGCAATGGCACAACCGCCATTGAACCAATCATCTCCTCTGGACAAGGCGGCTGCACTTCCAACGCTTCACAAAGTAACTGTCTTCCCTGCAACACTAGGTGATGATTTTGCTGCATCAATTGTGTCCACCCACCAGGTAGCAAGGAACCCATAAAAGCGATCGCTTCTGGTACACACATATAAGCTGTAGGATCGTCTGTACCTGTCCAGTCAAATTCCAACTGAAAACAGGTTTTATCAGTGCGTGGCGAATTTGTCCCGTGGCTAATTGTCAGAGGACGAATTTCTGACTGTTTATCTCGTCGCACATACAAAAATGCTGCTCCTTTGGGCGCACACAGCCATTTATGACAATTCCCGGTGTAATAAGTTGCGCCAATTTCTCGTAAATTGAGAGAAATCATTCCAGGCGCATGGGCACCATCTACCAATGTATCTACACCCCGTTGTTGCAACTCTTTCACCAGCTCTTGGATTGGGAAAATTAACCCTGTCTGGCTGGTAACATGATCCAAAAGTGCTAATCGTGTTTTTGGTGTAACTCGCTCAATTACTGCTGCCACTACTTGCTGCGGCGAGTCAATGGGGAAAGGAATTTTTGCCACCACCACCCGCGCACCAGTGCGACTGGCAACAAAATCAAGTGCATTGCGGCAAGCATTATATTCGTGGTTGGTTGTGAGTATTTCGTCTTCTGGTGAAAATGTCAGCGACCTTAACACTGAATTAACACCAGTCGTTGCATTGGGGACAAATACCAAATCTTGAACATCAGCACCCACAAACGCCGCCAGCTTACTTCTGGCATCGTCTAGCAGCGGTTCCCATTCTCTACCAAAAAAGCGTAAGGGTTCTTGTTCTAGCTGCGATCGCAGTCTTTGTTGAACTGCCAGCACTTGTTTAGGACAAGCACCAAAAGACCCATGATTCAGAAACGTCACAGCTGGATCAAGCGACCATAGATTATTCAAGGATAATCTAAAATCCAAAATTTAAAATCCAAAATTACTAAACTCCCCAGGCTGGATTCGAACCAGCGACCAATCGATTAACAGTCGATCGCTCTACCACTGAGCTACTGAGGATCACTCACGATTTATAATATTAAGGCTAAAAATAAGATTTGGCAAGTACTTTCGCCAATATTTTTTTCGATGCTCTTAATTAGAGAATTTTGCAGCCAAAATCCATTCAGCAACTCAAGCAGACACTTTTAAATACTAATATCTACTGTAATCCCATTCGTAATTCAACCAGACGCTGCCGCGCCTTAGCATCAATAGCATTAGCTAAAAACCTACTTTTAGATTGTTTGCGCGTATGATACTTCTGTCGCATCCGACAGACGGTAGCTTCCACTTCCCCACAGAGTTGTTGTGCCGACAACCATTCAGCTCCATACCCTTGTATCATCAACTGCTGTGCCCGATCTGATGTAGCAACAATCACACGAGAAATCAAACACAGGGCTATTTGCTGGCGCATAGAGGCACAAGATTTTTCAATATAAGTATCTGCTGTTTGCCCAAAATCAGTGTAATAAACAGATAAATGCTCAGTAATAATTTCTTTATTACTAGAAGAAGTCTGATATTGGGCATCAAAAACTATCTGAGTTGCATAACCTTGAAAGGCACTATAACCAGTCATTGCTTCCACAAGTTCACCCCGTGCTGCCTCTAGCCCAACACTATCACGCGTTTTTTTAAGGCAAGGCCAAGCGCCAATTATATTGTAGCCGTCTACTAACAAAACGGCTTCGAGTAAGGAACGGGGCATGGTTTTTAATCACAATTTTCTAGAGTTAACAAAATTCATTCATAAGTTTTATAATAGTTGATGCATTGTCTGTAACACCATGTTACAAAAAATAAAAAATACGGTAGCCTCACAAAACTAAAACTTAAGACAGACGCACCAACTTAAAACGCGCCTTTGTTTAAAAGGCGCGTTGTAGTTCTTTTTCAGTAATGGTGAAAATGAAGAGTACTAAGTTAAAAGACCACCAATAAAAGGCGGAGTATGTACTGGGTGTGAAAGTCCTGAGTACTTTTTACTTCACTGGGCACTTAATTAAGAGGCTTCGCTGTGTACCTGCATCAGACGTTGTTTGAGGCGTTGGGCTTCACCCTTATCTACCAGAGAGCCTTCTTCTAGCAAGAAAGCGCCGTCACAGTAATTTAACTCGTCTAATCGATGTGTCACCCACAGGGCTGTAATACCTCGACTTTTGACCAGACGGCGCACACCAGCAACTAAATCCAACTGACTATCTGGATCTAGTAAAGCAGTGGGTTCATCTAATAATAAGACTTCGCAGCGACGGGCGATCGCGCCTGCGATCGCTACTCGCTGTTTTTGTCCCCCAGAGAGTGCATAGATAGGGCGTCGTTGGAAGGCAAGCAAATTTACCGCCCCTAGCGCCTCCTCAACCCTTGCTCTAGTAGCAGCAGGTGGCAACTTTTCTTCCACCAATCCAAAAGCCACATCAGCACCAACCGTTGGCATTACCAGTTGATGATCTGGATTTTGGAAGACAAAGCCAACGGGGTGTAAAACCCGAATTTTCCCAGACTCAGGAGCTAATAACCCCGCCAGCAGTCTAAGTAACGTTGATTTCCCGCTGCCATTTGTACCCAAGAGCATCCAAAACTCACCCTTGGGTACTTCTAAAGAGCAAGATTTGATCACTTTCTCTCCATTAGGCCAACTGAAATTTAAATCCTTGACCTCAATGCCCACTTGAGCCATTTGTCAACCTTGGTTACTCAGCAGCTACAGCGAAAAAGCCAGGTGGTCTGCCACCACCTGGGGTTGTACCATCTTTCTGAACAATCTGCACCCCAGAAATTTCACTAGCGCGGACAGCAATTTTTTTCTCTGTCTTGCCCTCGCACTTGAGTTCTACAATGTCAGGGTTCCCAGAACGGATTGCTGCCAAAATTAGCTGATAGACAGCCTCAGCATCCTCTGCTGACTTACGTTGTACTGAGATCGGGAAAGCAGTGTTTCTGATGCTTAAATCGATGGTAAACATTTAGCAATAATCAAATTTAACTGTAGGACTCATTTTAGCGTCAGCTGAGTGATTCTAGGGAAATGGGCATTGGTTATTCTCCTCTGCCCCCACCTCTTTAATTTGACCTCATCTGGATCAATAATTAATTTTTATGACAAATCCCCTAGAAAAATTAGCGATTTACACCTAATATGATTAAAGGTTCGTAAAAAATTGTAAACTTGGTTAACAACCGGTTAACTTTCTGCTTATGGATGGCTTTTATATAGCCGTCTATAATATAGATACAACCTGTACTTATAAACATTTGGAGATTTGCTCTCATGACCATCGCAGTTGGACGCGCCCCCAGTAGAGGGTGGTTTGACGTTTTAGACGACTGGCTCAAGCGCGATCGCTTCGTATTTGTAGGTTGGTCAGGGATACTACTGTTCCCCTGCGCCTTCCTAGCACTAGGCGGTTGGCTGACCGGCACCACCTTCGTCACCTCTTGGTACACCCA
>NZ_JBALDF010000065.1:0-134958 GCF_036917275.1 Nostoc sp. | reverse complement strand
ACAATGTAAGCGATCGCATTCACAATGTAAGCGATCGCATTCACAATGTAAGCGATCGCATTCACAATGTAAGCGATCGCATTCACAATGTAAGCCATCACATTCACAATGCAAGCCGTCGCATTCACAATGCAAGCCGTCGCATTCACAATGTAAGCCATCGCATTCACAATGTAAGCCATCGCATTCACAATGCAAGCGATCGCATTCACAATGCAAGAAGTTACATTTAGATAGACTAAAGGGCTTGTCCTCAAACATCACCCCCGGTTTGCAGTTATCATGCTTTTGGGATGGTATTCGATAGTTTTTTTCATTAATGAGAAAATATTCATGAAATACAAACTCTTGGGCAAAAGCGGGTTAAGAGTCTCTGAACTCTCCTTAGGAACCATGACTTTTGGTGAAGATTGGGGTTGGGGTGCATCTGTTGACGAAAGTCGTAAAATCTTTGATGCCTATGTAGAAGCAGGGGGCAATTTCATTGACACCGCCAACGGTTATACCAATGGTAGCAGTGAAAAAATTGTCGGTGAGTTAATTGCTAAAGAACGGGAACGCTTTGTAGTTGCTACAAAATATTCCTTTCCCTTGCAGATGAATGATAAGACGGGCAACCCTAACGCCAGTGGAAACCATCGGAAGAATTTGATTCAGTCTTTAGAAGCTAGCCTAAAACGGCTCAATACCGATTACATTGATTTATTCTGGTTGCACGCTTGGGATTTTACAACACCTATTGAAGAAGTATTGCGATCGCTTGATGATGTAGTCCGTCAAGGTAAGGTACTTTACATCGGCATTTCTGACACCCCTGCTTGGATCATTTCCCAAGCAAATACCATCGCTAAATACCAAGGATGGACGCAGTTTGTCGCCCTGCAAATTGAGTATAGTTTAATTCAGCGAACACCAGAACGTGATTTACTACCAATGGCCAAAGCTTTGGATTTAGCAGTAACGCCGTGGTCACCCTTGGGTGGTGGTGTGCTGACAGGGAAGTACAATAAACCCAGTCAAGAAGGCGACGAACAGGGGCGAGTTACGAGTTTGGGGGGAGAGGTTTCTGAGAAGAATTTAGCGATCGCGAAAGTTGTCAGTGAAGTTGCAGAAAAAATTGGACACACACCCTCACAGGTAGCATTAGCTTGGTTACGCGCTCAAAGTGGTGTGATTATTCCGATCATCGGCGCACGTAAATTAACGCAATTTCAAGATAACTTAGCTTCTTTAAATGTCAGCCTCTCACCAGAACATTTGCAACGGTTAAATGAAGTGAGTCAAATTGAACTGGGTTTTCCTCATGACTTTTTGCAAAACGATGTAATTCGCGATCGCCTTTTCGGTGGTACATTCGATACCATAGAAAACCATCGCAGTTAAGGCAATAGTCATAAATCTTGAGACATTCAGGCATTAATTCAATCTACCGTTAGAGAGTTTTGCACAGCCAACCACTATCTGTAAAATTTCCCGCACCATTGACAAACGACTCTGGTTCTTAGAAGCTCATCTGCAAGTAGCATAAATTAAGGCAGAGAATGGCAAAGCGGATACTAATAAAACTCAAAAGATACCTGCTGGTGTAATATAAACACTTCGGATAGATCCGCTTTCTAACTCATTAGTAGTAGGGTGCGTTAGACTAAAGCTGTAACGCACCATTTCATAGGACATCTTGATCCAGAATTGATATAGCAGTTCTAACCCTATTAGCACGATTGATTTAAATCAAAATCTCACAGTATCTTTTTGGTAAGTACGCCACTTTTAAGTGCGTACTTTTCATTTTATATGTACATGCTTTACTATTGAAATAGTTCAAAACAAGGTTGAAGAATTAAAAAATATCTTCGGCAATTGAAGGAAAAATCTAAAATCCAAAATTGACCGACTCCTAACTAAATATTCATTAACAACGAGGTAAATTTATGTCTCAAAATACAATTACCTACTTAATCCATGATCGCAATGCCCGTGGTCATGCTCAAATAGGCTGGCTCGATAGTTATCACACATTTTCCTTCGGTAGTTTTTATGATCCCAACCGGATGGGATTTCGCTCTCTGCGGGTGATTAACGACGATCGTATCGCCCCTGGTGCTGGATTTCCTACCCACAGTCATCGTGACATGGAAATCCTCACATACGTCTTAGAAGGTGCAGTAGAGCATAAAGACAGCTTGGGTACAGGGTCAGTGATTCGCCCCGGTGATGCACAGATTATGAGCGCTGGAACTGGGATCAGCCACAGCGAATTTAATCCCTCACCAGATAATCCACTACACTTACTACAAATCTGGATTCTTCCTGACGAAGAAGGGTTGACACCAAGGTATGAACAAAAAGCTTTTCCTCTAGAAGAAAAGCGTGGCAAACTCCGCTTAATTGCTGCTAAAGATGGGCGTGATGGTGCTGTGACAATTCACCAAGATGTTAATTTATATACATCTGTTTTAGAGTCAGGTGATGTTGTTAATTATCAAGTCAAAACTGGTCGCTATGCCTGGTTACAAATAGCGCAAGGCATAGTTAACTTGAATGGTGAGGAACTCAGAGCAGGCGATGGAGTGCAAATCAACGGCGAAGAACAGCTAGAAATTAGCACCAACATCGGCGGTGAAATCTTGCTTTTCGATTTAGGCTAATATTGCAGCCAAAAGGGCGGTTAGAAACCGCATCTAAATAAACAAAACCTGCTTTCGCAGGTTATAACAAGGGGCTTAAGCCCCTTGTTTTGTCTTATATCATGTCCGCATAATTATACCAATTTGAAAAAAGAATGCGGCAATACTAGAACTTACGCATTGTCAAAAAATTAGTCTAATTAAACGAGTTTCTAAATTCGAGTGGTGAGACACTTGTCTTATTCTTAAATAATTTATTAAACGACTGCGGATGTTCAAAACCGAGCCGATACGCGATTTCGCTGACTGAAAGCGATGTTGTGGATAACGCTTCTTTGGCTTTTTCGATTAATTTATTGTGGATATGCTGTTGGGCGTTTTGTCCCGTCAGCGTTCTTAACATATCGCTTAAATAATTCGGCGATACGTTTAATTTATCGGCAATATATTTGACGCTTGGAATTCCCGATTGTAATTCATTTTGTCTGTCAAAATACTCGTTTAATAAATCCTCCAGTTTCACCAGCAAATCACTGCTCGCTTTTTTACGGGTGATAAATTGCCGATGATAAAATCTGTTTGAATAATTAAGCAGTACTTCAAGTTGTGAAACAATCACATCCTGACTAAAGTTATCAATATTGGAACGATATTCCTGCTCCATATTTTCGATAATATCGTTTATGATTGCTTCTTCTTTTTCCGAGAGGTGCAAAGCTTCATTGACAGAATAGTTGAAATACTCGTATCGCTTGATCGTTTTGGCTAGCGATGTATTCCATAAAAAGTCGGGATGGATTAGTAGTGACCATCCTCTACGCTTTGATGCTGCATCTTTATCAATCTCCACTCCGAAAACCTGACCGGGCGACATAAAAAACATTACGCCTTCATCAAAATCATACTCTTGCTGACCGTATTTATATTTAGTGTTCGGTGTTCTTTTGAGCGCGATTGTGTAGAAATCAAAGACAAGATTTATTAATTCTTGGGGAGGCAAATATTTAATGGATTCTAAATTAATCACGCTGATTAAAGGATGCTCAGGTTTAGGAAGCTCCAGCATCCGATGATATTCGGTGATCGTTTTAAATCTACGCGGTTGTGTGTTTGTCATATCGAAATGTAATTATTGCTGGTTATAAGCAACCGCGAAATCTTTCGCAAAATCTTTCAGCTTTACTTTACCCAATATTGGTCTATGGCGGAAATAGTCTTCATACAATCTGCCTCCACGCCTAGCGGCATTCATTTCCACAAAACCCTGTGCAGTTTGCGGGTTCATTCCTGATTCCAATAGACCATTTAAAAATTGTTCGTCAGAAATTTCCAGCCATTTCAGATCGGAATTTCCGATGGCTTTGCCCAGAATTTCGGCGATTTCGTTTGGCGAAACTTCATCGCTTGCAATATAACGAATTTCTTTACCATTAAAAGGTTTTTCAATTTCTTCGGCAATCACGGCAGCAATATCTTTTGGGGAGACCCACGGTTCTTTTTCATCGCCGCGATAGTTGCCGACAATCGCGCCAAGTGATTTGATGGTTTGGATAAAGGTATACATGTAAGTGTAAAAACCGACTGGGCGCACGAATTTAATAAAGACCTCTTCCGGCAGCTCTCTTAAAATATTTTCGACATTGTAATGAAACCGGAGCAAGCCAACTCCTTTGTCAGCACCGATACTGCTGAGATGCACGACACGTTTTACGCCCGATTGTTCAATGGCTTGTTTGTAGTTTTTGCCAATCTCGGTGATAGCCGCGATAACATCAACATTCGGGTCGAAGAAAGCATCGGGGGCAAGCGATTCCATCACATAAACGACATCTGCGCCTTTAAAAGTCGCTGATAGAAAGCCAGCGTCTTCCATTGTGCCAATGGCAGCTTTTGCGCCATTCGCTTCAATATCTTTCTGCCTTTCGGCTTTGCTGCTGATAACCGTCACCTGATGCCCTTTTTTCACTAACTCTTGTGTCAGTGGTTTACTAATATTTCCTAAAGAACCTGTCACTATAACTTTCATAAATATTTACTCACAAACTATTTCTAAATTGGAATTTGAATTTCTCTATTTATGGTAAATAATTTTTTATCTTTAAAGTTAGCCGAATTATCGGTAATTGTATCCAAAATGTGGAATTTTGCTGCTTAACTTTCATCCATCAAAGATTTGCGGTGAAGCAGCGCTCTTGGTAGGGTTTCCAACGCCAGTCGCTCATGGGGGAGACCCCAAGACTGCGCTGGCTCCTCCGCAGGCGACTGCTGTTAGCGCAGCGTTAGCGACGCAGGAGCGTCACCCGTTCGCGTAGCGTCACCGATAGGAGAAGGGTCTCTTTGGCGTGACAAAGCTAAATACTTGCAATCATGGCGATGCCTGCGGTGGTCACTGAGCTTTGTCGTACCACTTCCCTGCGGGACGCTACACGAACGTGGAAGCAAGCTAGTAAGAGTGTCTCGTAGAGAAGTGCGGGCTACGCCAACGCATTTATTATTTCGGCGAACTCATTTGTTATTTCGGCGAACGCATTTGTTATTTCGGCGAACTCATTTGTTATTTCGGTGAACGCATTCGTTATTTCGGCAAACGCATTTGTTATTTCGGCAAACGCATTTGTTATTTCGGCGAACTCATTTGTTATTTCGGCGAACACATTTGTTATTTCAGCGAACACATTTGTTATTTCAGCGAACACATTTGTTATTTCAGCGAACACATTTGTTATTTCGGCGAACGCATTTGTTATTTTGGCGTGGACATAACGCACCCTAGTGGCGCGGCAAGACTAAAATAGTGCTGCTACGAAACTACTAGAATTAAAACCTATGCTGGTCATTGCTTATGGTGCTTTTGAGAAAGTAGGTATTTGGCATGAAAAAGTTGAATAGCAGTCATTAGTTCATTGGTCATTGGTATCAATGACTTCGGACAAACCTCAGCAGGAGATTGGATGGGGGTGCGTAGACACGTTGGCGTAGCTTCTCGTAGAGAAGTGGCTTGTCAACAGACATCGCAAAGCGAATTTGACTACAATCCTTAAAAAGAGCAGCAAAAATATAATGTCCAAAAAGCCCGATTCACAGTTTCAAAATCTCTTTGCTTCACCCAAATCAACAAACTGGGACGAGAGATTAGCCCAAGTCGCCTATCGCTTTAACCGAGAATATCAAGGTGAAACCTTTGAACTCCCGGCAGAAGTACAGGCGATGCCGATATTTGGCGAGTGGATTGGAGGTAGTTTTTCAGGGAGAATTGCTTCCCCTTTTTGGGAAATTGCTAAACCTCAAAAAAACCAGCACTGTTTAGATATCGGCTGTGGTATCAGCTTTTTAATTTATCCTTGGCGGGATTGGCAAGCATATTTTCATGGGCAAGAAATCAGTAATGTGTCCCGCGATACGCTTAATTCCCGTGGGCCGCAGTTGAATTCCAAGCTGTTCAAAGGTGTTGAGTTGGGAGCAGCTCATCAGTTAAACTATTCATCAGAGCAGTTTGACTTAGCGATCGCAACAGGATTCAGCTGCTATTTTCCACTCGAATATTGGGATGCTGTTCTGATAGAAGTCAAGCGGGTGTTAAAACCAGGTGGACATTTTGTGTTTGACGTTCTCAATCCAGAACAGCCTTTGGCGGAAGATTGGGCAGTTCTGGAAACCTATTTGGGGGCTGAGGTATTTTTAGAACCTTTGCCTAAGTGGGAAAAAATCATTAAGGCGGCTGGTGGTAAAGTAGTAACGCATAAATCAGGGGAATTATTCGAGTTGTATAAGGTGCGGTTTTAAAAATACTGTTACTCAGGGATAAGTGGACTTGATGGATCTAAAGAAGTTGTAAAGACAAAATAGATTACCCCAGCCCCGAGAATCATCACGGCCAGACTAAACAGCAGCACCCAACGGTCTGTCGGTTCATAAGTATCTTCTTCGATATCACGACGGACTGCGAAATAGTGTCCTGTTGAGAGCCACACCGTGATTAAACCCACCAGCGAGAAGACTAAACCTAACTTCCAGCCGTTGCCGGGACGGGGCATCAAAGGTACTTGGAAAGCACGCAAACGCACGATGACGACACCAAAACCTAAAAGAGCTATCCCTGTCCGCATCCAAGCGAGGTAGGTACGCTCATTTGCCAAGTGATCTCGGATTCGGGACGGATTCAGTCGTCCTGGCTTCTTTTTATCTTTATCTTCTTCTGTAGATTTCAATTTTAACTGCATCAATAACACCCGTATCCCTAAAGCGGCTCTTATTAAAAAAATGCCGAGGTAATAGCAAATCTCCTTCCAGATGACTTGCATCCAGCGCAATAGTTGCGCTAGTGAAATATACCTCTTGTGATTGTACATTTTTTTCAAAATTTATTTTAATGCAGATATATAAATAAAACAAGCCTGACCAAATAATTCGTAATTCGTAATTGATGGTACAGAGCAAGTGTAAGTAATAAAGTGTCATCAAGAAAACAGCCAAGATCAGAGAGACTTTTCACCAGTGCAAGTCAGGTTTATCCTCTGGTTTCGGCTGTTACTCTATTTAAATTCCGAACAATCGTTCAAAAATAGACTATGCAGTTCTATTTCAAGACTGATTGCTAGGCGCATTAGGAACTCGTGTATTTATGAGAGCCTGCGATATATCTGGGATAAACCAGTTAGCCTCATTGCTGTTAAGAACTTTTACAGTGGGAACATTCAATTCAATCGCAGCAGTATCTGGATTTGTCTTAATCACCAACTGAGTTCCATCAAGTATCTTCAGAGCAGCCGGACCTGTTAATTTTTGACCTTGCCCATTAGAAGTAGAAGTAAAATTTGCTACCTTGACATCATTCCCTAGATAGATGCCATCACAATCCCAGTTCTTTTTAGTGGACTGACCATTAGCTAGAAAATAGAGATTATTGTCGTATACCGCATCTTCATCGTCTTCATCATTTGCTCTTTTGCCATATACAGCTATGGTATTACCTGTTTGGTTGTCGCATTGACCCCAGTTGATTCCCGTCTCTAAAGCATATTTTTGCAGTGTTAATTCCTCGATTCTCTTCTGAATTTCCTTTTGTGTAAGACCTTCAACTTCAGTTTGGGCATCTTTTGTCTGAGAAAGTTCGTTAAGAGCTTTAGTGACTTCGATATAGTCAGGGTTTTTGCTAAATTTTGGTCTATCAGCAAAAGATGGTTGAGCAAAGGCGAGATTAGCGAAAATCATCAAGACAATTAGCAGAGATTTCCAGATTTTCATGTTTTGACTCCTGTTGATGGATAATATATTTTGCAGTTTGGAATTCATTTTGAGCAGAAAATTCATGATGTACCTATTTTTAGATAATTAATTTTTATTGCTCTTCACTTGAAGGCTGAGAATTGAAACCTAAAATCAATGAAAATATATAACTAGAAACTACAGATACAAGAGTCAAAGTAACATTTTCTGTAACAATAAATATACCCAGTCCAATCAATATACAAGGCACAAAAGTATTGCCATTCTCAGTTAAAAATTGTGCGATCGCAGGCAAGTAGGTTAATTTATAAGCGGTATAACACCACACACCTACTAAAAAAAAGAATACACCTAGTATTACCAATAGACTCTCTAATTCAGAATTGGCAAACAGAGGTACATAGACGCTAATATTATCACTACCATTTGCAAAGGCGATCGCAGCTACATTACATGTTTGCGGAGAGAGAAAACTGGCAATTATAGAAGGACAAGACGGCTCGGTTTCTTCTGCGGCTTCCTCAGATGAATCCTCTTCGCGTTTTAGTAAACTACTCATACCAATGATTATGGGCATTAAACCAAGTAGTCTGATCCAGTCCTGCGGTATGATTAGTGCACCGAAGAAACCAGGAAGGCTAGCAATGATCAATGCAGCAAAACCGAGATACTGACCAGCAAGGATGTGACGACTGCGGAACGTTTTATTTATTTGTGAAAAAAGTAACGTCAGAATGACAATATCATCGATGTTGGTGGCACTAAATGCTGTGATCCCTGTGGTAATTGCAGTTACTAAACCGCTCATTTGTGGAAGTCCTTATTTTCATGCTTGGTCATTCAATTTTGGATTTTAGATTTTAGATTGGATTTACGATATCCAAAATACTGGTATCAAAAATTTTATATTGAGTAGGAATACTAAATTATCATCTGTGTCGTGATCACTGATGCGTCATCTGGTTCGCTCTGCTGAAATTTTTAAACTCTGCTTTGGCTGTTTGGGTCTATGCCGAAGCCTTGATTTATACTTTAGTCAAACTAACCGATAGAATCAAATGCTTTTGTTTGTCAAAATGATAAATGAAAGTGATTAAAAATTTGACACCAAGTTGTAGGGATACTATGAAATGGCAGGAATGACGCTTGAGCAGCTAAAAATCTTTCTGGCTGTGGCGCAGCAGTTACACTTTACTCGCGCAGCAGAGGAGCTTTATATTACACAACCTGCCGTCAGTGCAGCGATCCACAACTTAGAGCAAGAATACGGAGTGAAACTGTTCCATCGGATTGGTCGCCATATCGAGATTGCTGAGGCTGGTAAATTGCTGCAAGTGGAAGCGCAGAAAATTCTCGATCAAGTTTCCTTGACTGAAAGGGGATTGCGAGAATTGAACAATCTGCAACGGGGTGAATTGAAATTAGGGTCGAGTCTGACAATTGGTAACTACTGGCTACCTAGCAAGATTAGTGAGTTTAAGAGCCGATATCCTGGTATCCAGATTGACTGTAGCCTTGCCAATACAGAAGAAATTTGTGTCGGAACGGCGACAGGACAGTTTGATTTGGGTTTGGTGGAAGGAGATGTAAAGCCAGCGCTCCAAAATACTCTAGAGTATGAAATAGTGGGGAGCGATCGCTTGCAAATTGTGGTAGGTCAAAAACACCCTTGGTTTGAGTGGGGAGAAATTGATTTAACCCAATTGACTAAAACTCTTTGGGTGATGCGAGAACCAGGTTCTGGAACCCAGCAAAGGTTTGAGGAAGCCCTACAAAATTGGGGAATCAATCTCAGTGAACTGGATGTAATTTTAGTATTCAACAGTGGAGAGATGACAAAAGCAGCGATCGAAGATGGTGTTGGTGCAATTGGAATTTCTGAGTTGATGGTAAAAAAAGAAATACAGTTGGGAACTCTGCGGGCAATTCGAGTTATTGATAACAGAGAGAGCAACGGTGCGATGCCTACGGCGGGCCACGCCTACGCAGAAATAGTTAGACCTTTTTTCAAACTCAAACATCGTCAACGTTTTCAGACTGCTCTTTCTAAAGTCTTTGAACAAATGTTGATATCGTCTATGTTAGATGGCTCACATCAACACGGATCAAAATCAGTTATTTAAAGCAACATTTTCGCTAATTTAATTAGACATAATCAAGGAGTTAGTCATAGAGAATTCAGTATGAGTTCTCTACGACTAATGAATTAAAAAATACTGTCATCTTAAATCCGCTTGCAGGGAAGTCCCCATTGCCCCTTATCCCCAGAGGGGGCAGCGAGTTCCCAAATTCCCTTCACACCTTCTGCATATTTCTACTGATGGGGTCAAAACCTCTAGAAAAGCGCGTGCTTTCATCGTAGTAAGCGCCAGTCAGATTCGCTCCATACAACTTGGCATAGTTGAGTTTGGCTCCCCGGAGATTTGCTTCATTCAATTTGGCACCGCTCAAATTAGCTCTGGTCAAATTCGCTTTGGCTAAGTTAGTTCTACTCAAATCTGCTCCCCAGAGTTTAGCTTTAGCTAGGTTAACTCCACTCAAGTCAGATCCCCATAAATTAATTCCAGGCAAATCGGCTCCAATCAGCTTGTCGCTACTCAAGTTGATAGCTGGAAAATATCTTTCCCCTGCGGCAAAACGCCGTTTTAATTCCTCAGCATTCATGCGTCGCGTTGACCTTTCTTAGCAATACAGAAGTTATTTGTTCCCACTCCTGACTTAGTTCTCCTAAAAATGCTGGCTGACCACTGCGTTGATACCAGTAATGGGCATTGTAAGAATCGCCTTCTTTGCGGTGCAGGTAAGCATGAACCCAAGCACTGTCAGCATCGCTGGCATCTGTAACTATTTCATGAGCCTTGTTGTAATCACCTTTGTTGTCATACCACATTGCTTGCAACCCTTTTGGTAATGTCTCAGGACATAGGGGCTGCTTTTCGATTAATCGCAGGAATTCCTCTGTATTCACGATCGCCACCCAACAATAATTAGACTTATATATCTAAGATACTCCTCAACTTAAGGTTAAGGGGAGCAGAGACTAGAGCTTTTTTTAACTTTCCAAACATCCTCTAAACTTTGTTACCTTTCTTACAATACCCCCCACTTTCTAAACATCCTCGAAACAAACGCCAACGAATTTATCTGTGGACAGCTTCTATTTTAACCCCCATAGTAGATAAAGATTGTTTATTTAATATCTGCAATCCTCCAAATTTACTCAGACGCACAGAGCTAATATAGAGCAATTTCTTTCTATTAATGTTCGGGCAGTCCGTCATTATCTGGCAGCAAATAATGGATTTATCTTATTAACTATTACAACTAATTTATGACGGTTCAAGCGATTAGCTCTGTTCCAGTCCTGTTCCAATTGCTGAATAAACCATTTTTAGTTCACTTTAACTGTAAAATAACCTCAACATGAGATTATATTTAATTATTTACTTACAGAAAGAGTCATGGTCTTTAAAACAGCAACCGAACACCTGATCGCTCTAAAAAGTGTCAGCAAATCTTATCAGCAGCCCAACGGTCAGCAGATTGTCATTCTGGAAAATATTAATCTTGAGTTACGTCCAGGGGAGATAGTCGCGTTGCTAGGGCCTTCAGGTTCAGGGAAATCTACTTTAATGCGAATAGTTGCTGGGTTAATCGCCCCCAGTCAAGGTGAAGTTATATATCATAACCGTCCCCTAGTTGGTTTAAATCCTGGGGTAGCAATTGTTTTTCAAAGTTTTGCCCTTTATCCTTGGTTAACTGTACTGGAGAATGTGGAACTAGGTTTAAAAGCAAAAGGAGAAGCGCCAGATTATCGACGGCAAAAAGCCCTACGGATGATTGATATTATTGGTTTGGATGGGTTTGAAAATGCCTATCCCAAAGAGCTTTCTGGGGGAATGCGTCAGCGAGTTGGATTTGCTAGGGCTTTGGCCGTAGAACCAGAACTGTTATGTATGGATGAGCCGTTTTCGGCATTGGATGTGCTAACAGCAGAAAACTTACGGTTTGAGTTATTAGATTTGTGGTTAGAACGTCGCATACCCACCCAAGCCGTTCTCATTGTCACCCACGGGATTGAGGAAGCGGTAATTATGGCGGATCGGATTATTGTTCTAGGACGCAATCCGGGAAGAATTCGGGCTGATTTACCTGTGACTCTACCCCATTACCGCGATCGCAAACACCCAAGTTTTCAAGCCCTGGTAGATCAGGTTTATACAATCATCACGAACCCCGAATTAGAAAAAATTGAGTCTCCACCTACTAGTTCTGTACAACCTGCAACACCACCAGCAAAATATCAGTCTTTGCCAGCCGTGCGAATTGGTTCTATTGCCGGTCTTTTGGAACTTTTAGAAGATCGTCAGGAAAAAGACCTCTATCGGCTTGCTCAGGAATTGCAATTGGAAGTGGATGAGATTTTACCAATTGTGGAAGCTGCAAAATTAATGGATTTTGTAGAACTTGCAGAAGGTGATATTAACCTGAAGCCAGTCGGGCAACAATTTATCAATGGAGGTATTGATGATCGCAAACAAATCATGCGATCGCAACTCTTAACTAATATTCGCTTGGTACAGCAAATTTACCGTCTTCTGGAAGCGAAAAATAATCAACGCATCCCAGAAGAACTGGTTTTAGATATTCTAGAAAGTCACTTTAGTCCACAAGAAGCCGAACGACAATTAAAAACCGTCGTTGATTGGGGTCGTTACGCCGAGATATACGGCTACGATGAGCCATCGGGACAAATATTTTTAGAGCAAGTTGTCAATGCTGATTAGTCAGTTGTCATTAGTAACTCTTCTGGTTCTCTCATCTACCGACTATTATGACCCGACCCCTTACTCCTGCTAATAAAACTCTGGGACGTAGCAATTGGACTTGGCAAGATGGATTGCTGATTCTGGTGATTTTATCTTTCATTGTGGCAATTATTAGAACTGCTTCTCAATTTAGCGGGACTTTTCAACCTGAACTTATAATTTCTACAAATATCAATGCTTTGCCAGGATATACAGCCCAAACTCTGATCCGCATGGGGCTGGCTTACTTTTTATCCTTAATTTTCACTTTATTGTATGCTTATACTGCTTATCGCTCCCAAATTGCAGAGCGGATTCTAATTCCGATGTTGGATGTTCTGCAATCGATTCCAGTGTTGTCTTTTTTACCGGGTGTGGTATTAGCTTTGATTTCCCTGTTTCCTGGTCAGAGAATTGGTGTAGAACTAGCAGCTATTTTGCTGATTTTCACTGGTATGACCTGGAATATGACTTTTAGTTTTTATCAATCTCTCCAAAGTATTCCCCGAGAATTACTAGAAGCAGCAAAAGTTTATCGGCTTAATCCCTGGCAACGCTTTTGGACATTAGAGTTACCATCTGGTGTAATTGGTTTGGTATGGAATAGTGTAATGTCGGTGGCTGGAGGTTGGTTTTTTTTAATTGCTATTGAGTCATTTACTTTAGGGAATAAAGATTTTCGTTTACCAGGGTTAGGCTCTTTTTTAGCCACAGCAGCCAACAAAGGAGACTTTAAAGCTATATTTTGGGGCTTGATGGTACTGATTGCGATCATTGTGGCAACTGATTTTTTTGTGTGGCAACCCCTGATTGCTTGGGCAGAAAGATTTAAGTTGGAGATGATTGAAACTGAAAATGCACCCCAATCGTGGGTGTTGGATATTGTCAGGCGATCGCCTACTTTACGCGCAATTGGCGATCGCGTTTTTCAGCCATTACAAACAGCCCTAGACGACAGTTTAATTCGGTCGTTTCCCGTGCGTTCTGTACCTGTAAATGCCAAAGGCAATATCAACTTGCCGAGTTTTTTAAATTGGGTATTTGTTAGCGGCTTCACCTTAATTGTCCTGTGGGGTACTTGGGAAGCTGTGTTACTATTACGGACTTTAGGCTGGGCTGATTGGCAACAGGTAATAAAGGGCGCTATATTAACGGCGTTGCGGGTGATAATTGCTTTAATATTATCACTGTTGTGGACTGTACCCGTGGGAGTAGCAATCGGCCGCAATCGCCGGCTGGCTCAAGTGTTACAACCATTGGTACAAATTGCCGCCTCTGTACCGGCAACAGCTTTATTTCCGGTGCTACTGTTGGGTTTAACCCGCATCGCTGGCGGTTTGCAAATTGGTGCGATCGCTCTGATGATGTTAGGGACAATGTGGTATATCCTGTTTAATGTCATTGCTGGGGCACAGTCGATTCCCTCAGACCTCATCGAAGCTGCTTCGGTGTATAAACTATCCCCTTTGCAACGCTGGCGAACCTTAATTTTACCTGCAATCTTTCCCTACCTAATTACAGGAATTATTACCGCTGTTGGCGGCGCTTGGAATGCCAGTATCGTCAGTGAGTATGTCACATTTCAAGGGCGAGTAATTAGTACTTCTGGATTGGGAGCAACAATTTCTCATGCCACCGCCACAGGCAATTTTTCCCTGTTATTAGCTTCGACAGTGATAATGTCTCTATTAGTAGTGTTGACCAATCGTTTGATTTGGCGACCTCTTTACAATCTAGCTCAAGAGAAATATCAATTATTGGTTTAAGTAGGTAAGCGTAAAGAATTAAAGGTTTGTAGTAAGCGGCTCCAGCCCTGGAGTTAGGGGGGATGAATAAAGTGCCTAAATCATAGCTAAACACTTTTCAAACAACCTCTCATATTCCAATACGCTTGGGTTAAGGCTTGATCCTTCTTAACCCTCCTTCAAAAGGAGGGAATTAGAGCAAGCCTCTTGCTTCATATCTACTTGACTGGAATAAGTTCAAACTCGAAAGTACTGATCAAACGATCATTAATATAGACCTCTATTCTATGCTTACCAACTGGATCACCAGGAGCGATCGTCCAAAAATTCTCAATTACACCCTCTGGAGCCGACTGTGTGCGCCGTGTCACAGATGTAGTGCCGTCTGCTGATATTGAGAAGTCTTCACCATTATCTGTACCCCAACTTTCTGGAGGTTTTGGTAAATGCAAAACTTCGCGCCATTTCACTTCACCTTGGTAATCTTTGAGTTTAATTCGCCATCCGTAGGCGTTTCCTTCCTGAAGTGGCACTCTTGTTGTCTGGAAAATGGTAACGTTACCTTTGGTGTCAACTCTCTTCAACCCAAACAGAGCGCTACTGACAGTAATCTGTTTGGCATTTGTTGGCAAAGGAAAAGGTATTACATTTTGTACTACAATAGAATTAGCAGCGATCGGCTCAGAAGCTATGATCCCAAACATTAGCCAAGAAGAAGCTAGCACAGCAATAGTAGCCCAAATTCTCATTAGTATGGTTTTCCTGTCAGACTTTTGGTTACTTGTTCAACTAATCTGACATGTTTTTCGGGTAAAGGTTGCTTATGGTTGGACGCGATTTTTACTGGAGAAGAAGCACTTTCTCATGACAGCGGCTTTAAATAAGGCTTGATCACGAGTACCAATTATTAAAAGTGCGTTTTTGGTTGGCTCTGTGGCTCCTGATATACCTATTTGGATTTTGTCTATCAGCGAAATTGTTTGCTATCAGTTCATTTTGAGTTGGAGTCCCTGACTGTCTAATCAGTATATTTGCGTTTATTCCTTAACGATTATGGTGGGGTTCAAGCTTTCAAATTCTTTATTAGATACCAGTAAGACAGCCAGGGGTTTAAGTACAGAAAACATTTCTCATTTGTTTTTGTCTAAGAGGTTGTTTGAAAAGTCGTGATTGATGTATTAAATATTTTTTTACCCCTCCCTAACCCTCCCCGATATATTGGTGAGGGGACTGGATTTTCTGGTTTCCCACCAATATATCGGGGGGATTAAGGGGGGTAATAAAAATCACAGTCAAACACTTTTCAAACATCCTCTAAGTAAAGTATTTCACACCAAATGGCGAAATTTTTTATGAATCGTTGTTATACCCCGATAAGATTTTAGTAATGCCACTTTCTTCAAAAAACGCTGCATCCAAAAACCAGGCTGAGTAGGAATTGGAAGAAGCCTATGCCCGTGCGCCAGAGACTCCTGATGATGGGTGAGCCAGCCCCCTGGTTCACAGCCCGTTCTACAAACAGTGCTAATTTTCACTTCGAGACAATCGCGGGTCGTTACATTGTACTCTGCTTCTTCAGTTCAGCGGGAATGAAGACTAGCCAGCGCATTCTTGAAGACATCTGGAGCCAACGGGCAGTTTTTGATGACCAAAACTTCTGTTTCTTTGGCGTGAGCGTCGATCCAGAGGATGAGAAGCAGCACCGAGTTCGGCAGCATCTTCCGGGCATCCGGTTCTTCTGGGATTTTGATCAAGCCATTAGCCAAAAATACGGTGCCGTTACCGCCACAGGGGATTACAGGCAATTTACGCTAGTACTCGATTATAGTCTGCGGGTGCTGGCGGTGCTGCCGTTTAATGAGTCAGCCGAAACCCATGTGCCGCAGTTGATGGCATTCCTCGCCCAATTGCCACACATTCCGTCAGAAGCACCGGCAGCAGTTCAGGCACCTGTCTTGGTTGTACCCAGAGTATTTGAACCAAAACTGTGTCAGGCGCTGATTCAGTTCTATGAATTGCATGGTGGTGGAGACTCCGGCTTTATGCGAGAAGTCGATGGCCGTACAGTCCCAGTGTACGATTACGGTCATAAACGGCGACGGGATCAGGAGATTACCGACGAGGAACTGCGGAATGCGGCGATGCATCGAATTCACGATCGCCTTGTTCCCGAAATTTTCAAAGCCTTTCAGTTTCAAGTAAGCCGAATGGAGCGTCACATTGTTGCTTGCTATGACAGCCAAATCGGTGGACACTTTAGACCCCACCGGGACAATACCACGAAAGGGACTGCTCATCGCTGCTTTGCGGTGTCATTGAATCTGAATACGGGTGAATACGAAGGTGGATGTTTGCGATTTCCTGAATTTGGTCAGCAAACCTATCAACCGCCTGTGGGTGGAGCTATCGTCTTTTCCTGTTCCCTGTTGCACGAAGCTACACCTATAACTCAAGGACGGCGGTATGCCTATTTACCCTTCCTCTATGATGAGGTAAGAGCTAAGGTTCGCCAGGCAAATCAGCATCTTCTTGGGTCTGCTTTAGAGGAAGAGTCAACTAAGGAATAACGCAAAAATTCCAGTGTTACTGGTAGATAGGAGCAATGCGATTTTGTGAGATTGGCAAAAAATGAGCGCTCGCTGAATACTCCCCTGTATAGCAGTTGATTGATCAACTAATTTGCCATTTTCCAAGGTCATAGGTCAATACGCTTCAGTTAAGCCTAAAACTCAACATTCTGCGTAGGTTGGGTTAAGGAACGAAACCCAACACTTCCGTGACTTTGTTGGGTTTAACTTCGTTCTACCCCACCTACAATTTTATTAAGTGAGCCGTATTGGGTCATAGGTAAGATATTTGTCATTATGAATCAATAGAATTAATAATTGCATAACTGAACCAAAGAAGCTCAAACTATATAAAATACTTTGATAGATACTTGGTGACAAAAGTATTTGGTTACTAATTCGTTAAAGGGGGAATTTTTTTATCAGACTTATCCGTGTTTAAGGAATTATTTCTCTTGGGAATTTGCTATTTTAAGTTCAACTTGATTGCTACCAATTTTGTGATTGATAATAGCAAAATTACGGGAATAAAATTAAGTCAAGGTTAAGAATATACAACTAAAGTTTTAAGATTAACTTGTTATTAAAAGTTTGACATTAATATCAATAATATCGTACAATACGGCTCAGTTAAGAATAATCGTAGGTTGCGTTCAATAAGAAAACCCAACATTAAGCGTTAATTGTTGGGTTTCACTTCATATCCGTAGGGTATCTTGCTACAACCCAAGCTACACAGCTTAAGAGTTTTAGGACTAACTGAACCCTATTGTAATATCGTAACGATTATTTACATCCGTCATACTATCTCCGAAGATGAAAGCATCGTCAGGCACAATTATGCTTATAAAATTATAAATTGCTAAAAATTACACTAAAGTGGTAGGGATTAAGTTTTAGCAAAAATTAAAAACAGAAACTGCAACCAACTGACTTGCATTACGAAAACTAATTCGGTTTTTGCACTCCTATTTTGCTTACTTGATAACCTTTTTCAGTGGTATGATAACTTCTTCGCCATTTTTCGAGATGATCTATAGATATTGATTTAGATACGACATTCACACCATTTCCTCGCCAAGCAACTTCTGCATCTGTTGTGAAAACCCCGCACTCTAATTGATCTAGCCTCATATTCCAATATTCACTAAATCGACCTTTTAAAGTAATAACTTGCTCAAATACCTTGTTTCTATGTTTATTTCTTCTTTTTCTTTCTGTCGCTCCTGTTGCTTCTGTATCAATAAACTTAGTTTCAATTAAAAGCAGGCTACCTTTAAAGGTCAAGTAGACAAAATCACACTTCCCTAAATCTGTATAATCTGAAATTGGAGATTTTTCAAATAACAACAATTGGGCGCATGAAGGAAACAAGTCTTTGATATTTAGAAATAAATAAGCTTGCAATAAAAGTTCCTTATCATAAGGAAACAAAATAACTCCTTCAAAAAATTTTTGAATGTCCTCCTGAGTTTGGGGTTGAATTCTTTTACAGTATGAAACAAATTTATCTAGCTCGTTGACAATCATCAAGTTCTAACTCCTTCCCCCGATCGCAGCCTCAAGTGCCTTGGCATAAAAAGATACCATTTTATCACGGAAATCATCATCCGCAGAAGTAACTAAAAAAACGATCATCATCCTATGTATTTAAGTCTATTTACTGTTGACAGTTCAGTAAAACTGATTTTTTAGCTGCTTTTCAGTCTTAGTGAACTTTTCAGTCTTGGCGTCAGCTACTAGTTAACGATTTTATATGAGCAGGAAAACTGGCGTTTTGCAAAGCTTGAACAGTTACTCTAGAATCTTGTACGCAAAATTGCCAACCCAAGCGAACAAGTTTACGAGAATTTTCAGTTTGGATAATTCCAATCACTGGCATTTTTGCCTTTTCTTTGTCTCCTGACTGTTCTTGCAAAATTGTTTTCAAGCGATGTAGTTCTTCGATATTACCTGCTTGTTGGGGATTTAATTCTACCATCACCATTTGCACTGTTTCCACTGGTTCTGCATCTTCTAAAATAAATTGAGTTTGCTCGTCGCGTCGATCTACTTTTCCCCAAATAATCAATCTAGTATCAACTTGGAGTACGGAACTAATGCGTTCATAGGTTTTAGGAAAAACTACAGCTTCTGATTGTGTAGTTAGGTCTTCTATTTGCAAAATTGCCATCTGATCGCCTTTTTTAGTAACCACTTTTTTCACGTTATTCAACATGACAACTGCACAAAGCCTTATTTCTTCCTTTTGTTCTCCCAGTTGCGAAAGGTTAATTGGAGTTAAAAGTGGTGCTATTTGCCGTAAGGATTTCAGAGGATGATCTGATACATAAAAGCCTAATAATTCTTTCTCCTTTTGCAACTTTTCCTGTGGAGTAAAATCCATCACAGGTTTAGATTTGGGAGCAGTTTCAAAGGCATTATTAGCTCTTTTATTCTGAGTATAAGAAAATCCGTCACCTAATAAATCTAACAGATTCCCTTGACCACTTGCTCTATCTTTAGCGCGAGATTGTGCCCAATCATACACTAATTCTAAGTCGTTAATTAACTGTTGGCGGTTTGGTTCAATTTTGTCAAAGGCTCCACAATAAATTAGTGATTCCAGAGTCCGGCGGTTAACAGCACGTAAATCGACGCGATCGCAAAAATCAGCAAGGGATTTAAATCCTGTCTCATTTCTCGACTCCAAAATACAGGCGATCGCATTCTGTCCCACATTACGCACCGCCGAAAACCCAAACAGAATCTTTCCCGCTGTCGGTGTAAAATCAACCCCAGAACGATTAATATCTGGCGGATCTATGGAAATACCCATATTAGTACAGTTAGTAATATATCTCTGTACCTTATCTGTATCGCCACTGTTCGCCGTCAACAGTGCCGCCATATATTCCAATGGGTAATTAGCTTTTAAATATGCTGTTTGATAAGTTACATAAGCATAGGCAGTCGAATGGGATTTATTGAAGCAATTGGAAGCTATTAAGCCATTTTTGAGCGCAAAATTATGGTCTTGCTCAACCCCAATATCATAGACATTTTGTTTGCCTAAATATTTACGTGTGGCTATTTTGATCATCCTACCCCCGAAAAAAATTGCGAAGTTTGGCGAAATTAATTGATAAAACGCTCAAAGTTGTAGCTATAGTAATACCTATAATACAATTTTAGATCATTAGAAAACACTGCTATACTCTTACACAAAAGTAGCCCAAATATATCAAAACGTTGGTAAACTATTAGATAGACAGTTAATAAGCATATAATTGCTGTTTTTAAAGCTTATTAAACACATTTCAATATAATATATTAATCCGCTTAGTCAGATGCCTGGGGAGTCGAGAAGAAGCAGGGGAGAAAAGTTTTTCCTTCTGCACCCCGCCCCTCTGCCTCTTTCCAATGCCCAATGCGTCAGTTACGATCATTGAAAAGCAACTCGGTATAAAAGGGTGTGAGTAGGTGAAAGTAGCGCTGATCGTAATTTTGGCGGTGGTTGTGGGATTGTTTGTGGTAGTCGAGATCGGACTGCGATCGCTCTTTGGCTTTGGTAATCCCCTGATTTACATTGGCGATGAGCAGATTGGTTATTTGTTGGCTCCTAACCAGCGTACCCGTCGTTTCGGTAATCGCATTGAAATTAATGAGTATTCTATGCGAGGTAGTCCGATCAAAAAGATACCTGCACCTTCCGGGCTGAGAGTTTTACTGTTAGGGGATTCTATTGCTAATGGTGGCTGGTGGACAGATCAGACTAATACAATATCCACAATGATGATGCGTTCTCTGGCATCATTCACTAACAGTAATTATCAGGAAGTAGAAGTGCTGAATGCTTCAGCTAATTCTTGGGGACCAAGGAACGAGTTAGCTTATTTAGAGAAGTTTAGCAATTTCAACGCGCAGGTGGTAGTGTTATTAATTAATACCGATGATTTGTTTGCTACTCCTCCCACTTCCTTACCAGTAGGACGCGATCGCAACTATCCTGACAGTAAACCTCCCCTGGCATTAGTGGAAGTGTGGCAACGTTATATCGTCAAGCAAAAGCCAATTCCCGAAATGAAAGCAGTGCATAATGAAGCAGGCGATCGCGTTGGGATTAATCTGGAGGCCATCGGCAAAATTCAAGCCCTGACTCGCCAAACCAACAGCCAATTTATACTAGTCATGACTCCCTTGCTGCGAGAAATTGGTGAACCAGGTCCCCGCGATTACGAAATTATAGCACGGCAGCGCTTGAACGATTTTACCAAAGTAGAGCAAATTAACTATATAGATTTTTTACCGCTATTCAATTCAACTACCAACCCGCAAGGTTTGTATCACGATCACATTCACCTCAACTTACAAGGTAATAAATTTGTCAGTGAAGTTATGGAGCGATCGCTTTTGGAAATACTGGGGGAGGCATCACTTCCTCAGAGCTATTAAAGTTATAAATTTTAACCCTTGTTGCTGAAACAATGACTAATTAATTTCAATTTAATCAGATAATATTTTCTAACTAGAATAGTAGCGATCCAGATAATACTCAATCTTAAATATCCAAAAAAATATTGGTTTTCATAGAGTTATTTATTAAAATAGTAAATTAAATAATATGTTTAAAGATTACTTTTAGTAAATCACCTTGTGTAAAAGGTTTAGTTAAATAGCCTGATGCTCTGACCATCTTAGCTTTAGCTCTATCTATAAATCCTACTTTTCCTGACACCATAATCACAGGTGTATTTTTAAAATGCGAGTGTTTTCGCAGCAAAGAGCAGAGTTCATATCCGTCTAAATTAGGCATTGAAATGTCCAACAAAATTATGTCAGGTTTTGTACGAATAATCTGCATTAAAGCTTTTAAAGAATCCGTGACTCCGACAACAGAAAAGGTTTGTTCATCTAAATAACTCTTAATAGCATTCAATACTGTAGGACTGTCATTAATACAAAAGATTGTGTAGACTTTTTTATCAACAGGCGGTTGGGTGATTCGTTGATCCCTATGTTCATTAGTATTAATAGAGTAGGCAGATGGTTTATAGCTGTTTGTTATAGACGACTTTGGTGTAGTTTTAGGTTTCAGCTCATTTATTTTGAACAATTGTGAGGGGTGCGATTGAGAAGTTGGTGATGTTTGACGATAAGCTGCTTCTCTACGAGAGGCTTCTCTTTCAGAGACACTAACGCGAACGCCAACGCTTCGGGGGGTTTGACATCGTTCAACTAGTAAGCGGAGATTTAGATGACAAAACTTTGGCATGTCATCCAGAAAGCTTTCAGGAATAAATTCATAACTTCCCTCTTCTAAGTTCAGAAAAGACTCTAGAACTTCTAGTGCCAATTCCTCTATCAGTATCGCAGCTTGAGAGGGACTGATATATTTCTGATTGACTAACCAGCAAATAGCCAGATAATCTGGGTTCGGTATTGCCTGATTTTCAATACCAGTTTCAAATATCGCCCGCAACTGTTCTTTGATTCCGCCAGGGAGAGTAGAAATTTCCTGACTCAAGCGTTGCAAATTCCTATAAAGTGGCTCAAACATTTTCTCTGAGTATGAGGCATAAATGAGTTTACCCTCGTCCACATATATAGACCAACAGCCTGACGTGCTAAACACCTGCAAACAACCAGTAACCGACTTACCAGTGATTTTTTTCAACAGAGATAAAGGCTGGAGCTTTTGGAAAAATCTGTATCTACTAATCGGAAGTGTCTTCATTGGGATGGCTCTGGAATAAAATTAACATTTGCAAGCAAAATTAGTGAATTACCTTTTCGGAATTCACCGCGACTTTGTTGGAAGCACTATCAGATAAATATAGCGGTCACATTTGAGTTAGTACAGAGATTCCACACCCCCCAACTCCTAATTCACCAATCTCTGTTAAGCTATAAGGCACGAATTACAACTAAACCAATTCATGTTATAGCCCAATAGCAAAATCGCCTGACTGCTTGCCAGGATATAGTATTTCAAAAATTAGATTGGTTTTCTGTATCTTTCGCTAATCTAGCCGATCTAACAGTAGCTCAAGTGTGACGCACACACCATTGGCTCTCGCCCATCAGTCACAAAAGTATCATTGTTATCCGTATTTTGCAGCCTAAAATTGCAGATACTTTAGTTATCTTACAAAAGTTGTTTTGCTCCTAATGCTAAAGTTTAGAACGACCAAAACCTACAATAATGTAGACGTAAAGGGATTTATTCAAGGCTTTTAGGCATTAAGTCCGCGCTGACGAACTATGTTTTTGTAGCCGTGACGAAAGTCGTCGGCACTTTTGCTAGAAGTTTATTCTTGAAGGGAACTTTTAGAGTTGAGGCTGCGTTATGCGCGGCATCGTGTCACGCACGCCACTTGACGCCAGTCCGCTCAAGTCGGGATACCCTTTGGGCAGTTCCTCCTGGGGGAAACCCCTCTGAGCGAGTGGCTCCCCTTCTCTCATCTGTGAGAGGCTAGCACCTGCCGTAGGATACCCGAACGAACGTAAGAGCGTCTCCTGTCTTGAGAAGGGCTGTACGAAGAAGACCGCACTCCCTTACTGCGCTGGCCTCTCACCAATGGGCGCTCCACTACTAAGTTCTGGGCAAGAAATTCTTACTTTCGTTCTTGGTTGGGGTTCTAATGCCCATCCAAATCTTCCCAGTCCTCAGTCCCTAATCCCCAATAAAAAGTTCAATGTCTTACTTAGGTTTGTGTATTGTAGAGCAACTCTTAGTGTTGGGATTGGGCAAAATTATCACTTGCACAACAAGAATGGTAACCTCCGACCAAGAATGAGTTAGCTGATAATTGCCGCTATGATGGTGTGTGGTGAGATGCACTGGCGACCAAATCAGCAGAAGGGAATCTCTTCATAAGCACTGGAAACGGGTTCTAATGTTGTGTGGGGCTAAATAGTCACCCTACACTGGAGTGACAAATTCAAGAACTTACAGCGATATTCTTGATTACTAGTACATACCTGCAAAATAGCTATTTTCAGCTAGATGGTAGATAACAAGTAACGTACTCACTAAAATTCAGATTACTATAATTTTCAAAAAAAGTTAGTAGAAATATATAAACTTCATGATAAATCAGTAAAGTAAACATGAAAACTAATTAATATAATCTTCCAGTATTTATTTGTTCAAATGTCCTGAAAGACTGAAAATGTACAGTAAAAGATAATTTTGTCTGCTTATTGAATTACACTTGTAAATGAGTGAATCATTTTATGGTAGCAATTTACCATAAAAATCTCAAGTTTTAAAAGTCACAAATATAAATACAAATTTGTCCGCGTAGGCGTAGCCCATTATAGACATTGCATTCATTAACCCATAAGGTATATGTAGCAAAAAGACGCAAAGAATTTCTTTGCGTCTTTGACATGAGATTTAGAAGTGAATAATCTCACTGTTATACTTCGTGATTTACTTAAAATTGCTCCCGCCAGCACCAGCTTAAAAGTGTACCACCAGCCACCAGCTTAACTACTTCCAGTACCCAATAACTGCCGTGTAGTAAATTCATTGTCGATGGAATAGCAGCAGCAGCTTCAAATAGGTTGAGTTGAACTCCAATAGCGCACATTTGCGGAGTTAAGAAATAGGTGTCAAGCATAGCTATAGTTAGTAGCAGCCCCGATAAAACAATACTGCCAATACGCCAGTGATATCGGATTTTGCCCAAAGCTAGTGCCCCCGTCAGGACTACAGCAGCAGCTAATAATTCCATCCGATTGAAGTTCCAAAAAATCGTATAGCCTGCTGTCGTAAAACCAGCTTGGCTCATCATCCCAGAAAGATAAAGACTAGGCATAATTACCCAGTCTAAAACTAGACTAGCACTGAGCCAAAAGCCCAAAGTCAATATGATCGCAGTTTGCCAAATTGGTCGTTTGAATTCAAGGCTAGAAATAGCAGTCATAAAATAATTGCGTGCGTTTATATTCTTAGTTTGTAACTTCATTGGCAGTTTGACAAGTAATATCAACTAACCTTTACAAAGCCATTTCTCTTAATTCATTCTTAATCCAATGCCAAGATTTTTTAAACTTAGTTAATAAATATTAAGATAGTTTAAAAATTAATTTACATATATTTTGTCTGTTATAAATACTCAATTTCTCTCTCCAGCAGCATAACGCTTGAGCAATTCTTCAGCATCCATAACTCACCTCTTGCATCAATTACCTCCTTTACCTCGTTCCCAGTTTCTGACTGGGAATGGCTAATGTGAGGCTTTGCCTCCCGAATTTGCGTCAGAGCCGCTTTTAATGCATTTCCAGCCAGAGGCTGGAAACGAAAAAAATGATCGGTAGTGGTTTATATGCGGCATAGTTTGACTTAAATATTGTGACAGTGCTAAAAGTTGATGATAAGTATTGCTAGTGCTGAATTGAGCTAACAATAAAAGTTAGCTTAGTTGACGACGAAATTGGTTAATACTGATAGATAAAAGCACTATAGCAAAAAATAAAAGTGCGATCGCATTCAACCAAAGTACGTCCAAACCTGAGCCTTTAAGCAGTATCCCTCGGACAATCGCTACATAATGGCGTAAGGGATTTAGTAGCGATATATACTTAAATATTACAGGCATGTTTTCGACGGGAGAGAGGGCACCCGAAAGTTGAATTAATGGTAAATTAATAAAAAATGATGTCAGTACAACTTGTTGCTGAGTACGACATATTGTTGCCAGCATAATCCCAATGCCAATTCCCACACATAAATAAAGTCCTGATAGTCCTAAAAATAGAAAAGCATTGCCTCGAAAAGGCACTCCAAAAACTAATCTTCCCAAACTCAAAGCTAAGATGACATCGCCCATCAACAGAATAAACAGCGGCACAATTTTAGCTAACAAAATTTCCCAAGCTTTAGCCGGAGTCATTAACAGTTGTTCCAGAGTTCCTGTATCCTTTTCTCGGACAACTGTGACTGAAGAAACTAGAGAGCTAATTAGTGTCAAAACTACTCCCAAAACTCCTGGAATGAAAAACCAACTACTCACTAATCCAGGATTATAAAGAAAAGTGGTTTCCGGGTTAATTAATGCTGGTGCTTGATTAGATGAAAACCGTTGATTAAATTGAGAAATAATCTGATTTAAATAACCTTGAGCAATCCCAGCAGTATTAGCATCTACTGCATCAACTAAAATCTGGATGTCAGTTGGTTTATCTTCGGATAAATGGCGATTAAAATCGTAGGGAATTACTAACCCTGCTGTGATTTTTCCCTGCCGGACTTGCTCACCCAAATCCTGATCGTTGAACATATATTTTTCAACGACAAAGACTTTATTTTCAGTTAATTCAGCAACTAGTTCTCGGCTTTCATAAGTATTGGCATAATCAACAATTCCTAATTTAAGATAATGCACGTCTGGATTAAGAGAAAACCCATAAATTAGCATTTGGATTGTTGGAGGAATTATCAATAATACTAGTGTTTCTTTACTTCTCAATATTTGGCGAAACTCTTTAAGAGCTAAACTCCAGAATCGGCTATTTAATAATCTTTGGATTAATTTCATGGTGAATTTATTTCTAAATTATAAAAATGGTATATATGAAAATGCAATTAATCGCGTCTGTACCGGAGTTAAAGAAGCTTTCTATCTGGCTTCCAGGGTGAGATGCTGTACTTGATTTAGTTGCCAACTACTGTATAAAAGAATAAATATAATATTCAGGTAATGATTAATCTGATAATTGCATTCGTTTTAATATCCCACGGGCTGCATTAAATAGCAATAACCCTAAGATAACTAGCATTAAAAATGATAACCAGACCCCTGCCCACCCAGTGCCGCGTACATAGGCATCACGAGTAATTTCAATATAATAACGTGCTGGAACAATATAAGTAATTAGTGAGAGTGGAAAGGGTATATTACTAAGCGGATAAATAAATCCACTTAGTAATAAGGATGTCAAAAATCCTAGTAGCGCAATAGTCTGGACGGCAGCATTTTGAGTGGGAGAGCGAATACCAATTAATAAACCAAACATAGTACTATCTATCAAAAACATTAGTGTACCTATTAATAATGGCGTTGGATCTCCAGCTAGTGTCAATTGCCAAATTATTACACTCATGATCATAATAAGTAAAGCTTCACTAATTCCAATTAGTAGGTAAGCTAAAGCTTTTCCTAAGAGGAATTCTTCAGCACTGAGGCTAGAAGTGTAAACTTGTAATATTGTCCCCTTTTCTTTCTCCCGCACCATTGTGATTGCTGTTAATAACGAGGGAAAAATCCATAAAATCACTGCGAAAACACCTGGCACTATTGAAAGAGATTCTTTTCTTCCCGGATTAAACCAGAGGCGAATATGAGCAATAATTTTATCAGATGATGGTTGTAAACCAGAATTTTGAAGAAAGAATCTTGTTGTTGCTTGAATACTATTTTTGATAACTCGTGCGTTATTAACATCAGTTCCATCAACTAAAATTTGTACTGTGCTAGTTAAACCTGATTTAATGCGACGACTGAAATCCGGCGGAATGACCACCGCAGCTTTTGCAAGTCCCTGATCAATTGCCAATTGAGAATTTTGAATTTTAAGTTTTGTATTTGAATTGAGAAGTGGAAAGCTATGATTATTAACTGGTTCAAATTGATTGGTCGCAAATAACCGCTCAGTATAACCACGGCTAAGGGGACTGACGTCAAAATCTTGGACAAACAAGGGAATATTTTTAGATTCTAATCGAATAGCAAAACCGAAGATAATTAAGCTGATAAATGGTAGGAGGAATGCTAGTGCTAATGTAAAGCGATCGCGCTGAAATTGGGCTAATTCTTTACGGCATTGAGATAAAATTCGTTTCATTTTTATTGGTCATTTGTCCTTAGTTATTAATTCTCCCCCTGCCCCCTCTCCTCTTATTGGGTACGTTGCACAATACCAATAAATGCATCCTCAAGAGAAAAGGGAATAGGTCGCAAAGAGCGAATATTGATCTGCTGTGTTTGTAAAATTGAGCGGATATGGGGAATATCTGAGTCTGGATGATCGAGAACAAGATGTAAGCGATCGCCAAAAATTGATACTCGCCACGGTGCCAACTCAGTTTTGAGTAAATTAGAGGCATCTTGGGTTTTATCGGTCACGACCTCCACCAGTTGACCGGGTTGAGCAGCTTTAATCTGACTTGGGGAACCCTGTGTCACCACTTCACCCGCCACCATAAACCCCATTCTGTTACATTGTTCTGCTTCTTCTAAATAGTGGGTAGTTACCAGTACTGCTGTACCTGCTCTGGCAAACTCATTAATTAATCGCCAGAACTGACGACGTGCTAAGGGGTCTACTCCTGATGTCGGTTCATCTAAAAACAAAATTTCTGGTTCGTGCATCACTGAAGCGCCAAAAGCTACCCGTTGCTTCCATCCTCCTGGTAGTTGTCCCGTGAGCATATTTTCTCTGCCAACTAAACCACAGGTGGCAAGTACCCAATCAATTTTGGTGCGGCGTAACCCACTTGGTACACCATAAACTCCACAGTAAAATTCCAGATTTTGGATAATAGTCAAATCATCGTAGAGGGTGAATTTTTGGCTCATATAACCGATGCGTTGGCGCACAGCCCTACTACGCAGATTCTGAGTTTGTCCAGCTAAAGAAATTTTCCCGGATGTTGGTTCTAGAAGACCACAGAGAATCTTAATCGTAGTTGTCTTTCCCGCACCATTCGCTCCTAGCAACCCATAAATTTCACCATAGCGAACTTCCAAATCTACACTCTTAACCGCTTGGAAGTCGCCAAACACCTTTCTGAGTCTATTTGCACCAATAGCAATAGATGTAATTCCTCTTTCCTCAGACTTTCTTTTTGTACTGGGAAAAGCAATAAACTCTGGGTCATTGCCAGCTGCACGCAGACGGGAAACAAAAACGTTTTCTAAAGTAGCGTCAGTAGCTTGAATGCTGTCAAGTTGTAACCGCTGCTGAGTGAAAATTGTCTGAACTGCTGATGTACCGACTGCGACATCTTTAACTAACACATCCAAGCGATCGCCAAAGGTTTGTACATCGACAATTGATGTCTGTTTGTTATTTGTCGCCTCATGTAATACTCGTTCAGCTGCTTCCAGGTGCTGAGTCCGAACTTCTAAACGCTGTAAACCTAGACTTTCTCGCAACTGAGAAAGGGTACCAATTTGTTGAATCTCTCCTTCATACATTAAAGCAATGCGATCGCACCTTTCGGCTTCATCTAAATAAGGTGTCGCCACAACTACCGTCACTCCCTCTGCGGCAATTGCGGCAAGAACATCCCAAAATTCTCGCCGAGATACCGGGTCAACTCCTGTAGTTGGCTCATCCAACAGCAGAATTTCAGGTTGAGAAATCAAGGCACAGCACAAAGCTAATTTCTGCTTCATCCCACCGGAGAGGCGACCAGCCAAGCGATCGCCATATTTATCCAAACTCATTAATCGCAGATATTTCTGACGACGCCCAAAGAATTGCTTTTCGGGAACTTCCCGCAATCCCGCAGTGTAACGCAGATTTTCATCAATACTCAAGTCGAGATACAGTGAGAATTGCTGTGTCAGATAACCAATAGAGAAACGGGCATCGCGGGGTGGTTTGCCTAAAATCTGGATATTGCCAGCAGATGCTTCCATAACCCCACCCAAAATATGGAAAGTGGTTGTTTTTCCTGCACCATCGGGGCCAATTAAGCCAAAGATTTCTCCCCGTCGGACGGCAAAATCTATTCCCTTAACCGCGACTAATTTTCCATAACGTTTGGATAAACCTTCTACCTGAATTACTTCTGCACCAATTTTGGGATGACTTAGTGAATCGCCCAGATCAGCAGATGGCGTGATGGTAGTCATAGAATTTTGGATTGGGGAATTGGAGTATAGCAAAGGTCATTTTTTTGCGTCTGGTGCGATGCTAATCTCAGCATCAGCTGGCATTCCTGGCTTGGCTAAACCATCGGGCTTGTCGATGGTGATTTTGACGCCAAAAACTTGTTTAACCCGGTCTTGCTGGAAATAAATATTCTCAGGGGTAAAAGATGCTTCGGTGTCAACGGCAGCAATTTTAGCACTTAAGGGTTCTTTGGGTGCTGAATCTAGAAATACCTTCGCTAACTGACCAACTCGCAGTTTTCCAATTTCGCCTTGGGGGATAAAACCACGTAAATAAACTGTTTTGGGATCAATCACTGTGAGCAGGGTTTTGCCAGTGGTAACAACTGCTCCTGGTTCTACACTCCGGCTGACGACTACGCCTTCAATTGGGCTTTTCACATTTAGGTAAGCAATCTGGGCTTTAGTTTCTTGCTGAGAAGCTTTGGCGTTAGCGACATCAGCTTGAGATGCGGCTAATTTTAAGCGTGTTTGTGCCAATTGGGCGCGTAATCCCCCTAGTTGGGCGTTACGAATAGAAGGATTTAACGCCGTGCTTTGGGCTTGGGTCAATTGTCCTTGGGCAGAATTGACTAATTTTCGATAAGAATCTACTGCTGCTTGACGTGATTTCAGGGTAGCAAGGGCAGTTTCAAAGCTTGTTTGGGCTTGGTCAAATTGTTGCTGGGTGACAGCTCCTTGGGCAACCAATTTAGTGTAGCGATCGCGATTTATTTGCGTGAGTTTCAATTCCGATTTGGCTTGTTCTACTTGAGCGATCGCTTGATTTAGTTGCGCCTGACTTGAAGCAACCGATGACTCAGCTTGAAAAATCTGACCTTTGGCATCGCCTCGCGCCTGTTGTAAAGAAAGCTGATTTTCCATAATCTGACTTTCTAGGATATTGATTTGCAACCGCGCCTGTTCTTCTTGTTTGCGGATGGAATCTAAACGGGCATCTGCGCCCTGAAGTTGTGCTTGAATTTCTGCATCATCCAACTTTACAATCACTTGATCTTTATGGACTGCATCCCCTTCTCGCACTGCTACTGACTCGATTCGACCCGCTACTTTTGCACCAATATCAGTTTCATAGCCTTCAATGCGACCACTCAACCGCAGCGCGTTAGTTTCCGAATGCGGTAAGAGAAAAAACCAAGTTATTACACCTGCACCTATGAGTAATAGGGCTACGGGGATAAGTACGCTAGGAGAGGGTTTACCCTTTTTTTTCTCCGGTACAGCACCATCAATGGGTTCTTGGGGTGGTGAGATTAACTGAGTCATATTGGAGTGGGGAAGAATATCAGAATGACAGTTATAAATTGGTTAGATTAAGCGGCGTTTACTTTTGCCCTGACATCAATACCATCTTCCATATAGACGATGCGATCGGCAATATTAAGAATCTGGTTATCATCTGTTACTAAAAGAATTGTCATCACATTGCATTCCTTTCAGTTTTGTCAGAAACAATAGCACAAAAGTGTGCGATACTCACCATTTATGAGAACCCAATTTGCCTTTATGCTGAAGCGGAAAGTAGAAAAAACAGCGATGAAATTTGCCCAAAATCCCACCCGTTACCAAGGCTTGCTAAAAGCCCTAACTCTAGGTTTTTTTTTGTTGGCATTCATAATGCCCACCAGTGCTTTAGCCGACGAGAGCGAACAAGCCAAAGCTTTTGACCACACAACCACGCTTCAAACTGTACTTACCAGCAGTCATCGCTCTGCTGCAAATCGTGATCGAGACAAGTACCGTCACCCAGCCCAGACTCTTGAATTCTTTGGTCTGCGCTCGAATATGACCGTGGTTGAATTGTGGCCGGGGGGCGGTTGGTATACCGAGATTATCGCCCCGTTTCTCCAGCAAAAGGGACAATTCATAGTTACCAACTTTGCTCCCAGCACGAGTAAACAGGCTTTGGCTTTCCAACAGAAGCTAGCAGGTGAGCCAAAGATTTTTGGTAAGGTCAAAGTCGTTGAAATTAATCCCCCAAATGAACTCACCCTAGCCCCAGACAATTCTGTGGACATGATTCTTACCTTCCGTAATATTCACAACTGGGTTAAGGCTGGATATGCCGAGCAGGTTTACGCAGAGGCTTACAAAGCACTCAAGCCTGGAGGCATCTTGGGAGTAGAAGAACACCGTGCCAAACCAGGTATTTCTTTGCAAGAGAGTATCAAAACTGGCTATATGTCTGTTGATGGGGTAATTGCTGCTGTGGAGAAAGCCGGCTTCAAGTTGGTGGGCAAATCAGAGATTAACGCCAACCCAAAAGATACTAAAGATTATCCAGGTGGAGTCTGGACACTACCTCCGACCTTGAGCCAAGGACAAAAAGATAGGCAACGCTTCCTCGCCATTGGGGAGAGCGATCGCATGACTCTCAAGTTCGTTAAACCCAAAGCGTCCTCTCGAAATTAAATAATTATTAATAGGACTTACGCACACTCTACGATTCTTGGCGTTCTTGGCACGGCAGTTGCTTCAAGTCGGCAGAGCCGCCCAACGCACTGCCTCGTCTTGGCGGTTCGATAAATTAAGCGAAGTTGGCAATTTTTGCGTAAGTCCTAATTAATTAAAAATCAATACAGTTCAGTTAAGGATAATTGTGGGTTGGGTTTCATTCCTCAACCCAACCTACAAAATATATTTTTTAGGCTTAACTGAACCGGATTGAATTAAAAATTGCAATCTGCTCTCTACGAGACGCGCAAGGGACGCAGACTTTAACAGAGCTACGCTATCAGTGTTGGCTCTGAACCTATAGCAGTTATCGTTTACGTGAGGTACACCCGTAGGGGCACGGCAATGCCGTGCCCCTACCCCTCGTGATGTAACGTTGTGCTGCATCTGAATGGGAACTGCTATACCACAATCAATTAACAATTAAAAATTGAAGAAGCAAATCTTAATTTTGCATTTTTAATTTTACATTTTTAATTACCGCAGAGTGCTTTCTCTGTACCCAAAATTAATTAAAAATTATTATAGTTCCAAATTATTAATTCTTAATTCAAAAAAGGTCACTCATTCTTCAGCCGTCAATTTAGCAACGCTACTTATTTTTCCTGAAATGTCCAGACTCCTTTATCCCAATCTGAATCTGTTGGAGGTGATTGTAACCAATGCTGACAACGCAACAGATGCAACATAGCAGCTTTGTCATGGTTGTCTGCGGCTAAAACTTTGGCAAACTCGGCTCTAGCAAAGGTAAACTGCCGCTTGAGGTAATACTCGCGCCCTTTATGATAGTGCTCAATCACTTGCAGTTTTTCGCTTTCAATGGAATCAGAACGCAAACCCAGTAATTCATATATGGCTACTGGCTCATTTCTGCCTTTGACACGAATGTAATCCAGTTCCCTAGCCCAAATATAATCTTGGCAAGGTTTAAAAGTGTTATGGCTAATAATAATGTCGCAACCATACTGTTTACTAACACTTTCTAATCGTGAACCAAGATTAACACCATCACCAATGGCGGTAAATTCCATCCGCTTACTAGAGCCAATATTGCCACTAATCACGGTATCAGAATTGATGCCAATGCCGATCTTGATTCCGGGCTTATCAACTGCATAGCGGCGTTGATTAAATTCGTGTAAGCGATCGCGCATTTCTAAGGATGTTTGCACTGCCATCCAAGCGTGGTCTTCTAAGGGTAGGGGAGAACCAAACACAGCCATGATGGCGTCACCGATGTATTTGTCAAGGGTACCTTTATGTTTAAAGACTGCCTCCACCATTGATTCAAAATATTCATTGAGCATACTCACCACTTCTTCTGCTTCCAAGTTTTCTGTCAAAGTGGTATAGCCACGAATATCAGAAAATAAAATCGAAACTTCTTTGCGATCGCCTCCTAGTTTAGCGTCATCCAATTTCAGCAATTCTTCGGCTAATTCTTGGGTCATGTAGCGGTACATTGTACTCTTGAGCCGCTTTTCATCACTGATATCTTCCATCACCACCAGCGCCCCACGGACTTGCTCTTGGTCGCTAGCATCAGCAATTGTATTAATCGATAAATTAATACTATGCTGTTTGATACTAGTACTTAGAAGTGTGCGATCGGGGTAATATTGCTGGCGACCTTTTAAGTCGGCCGCGTGTAAAGCATCCTGATACCACTTGCTAAAGTCACCTTCTTTGATAGCGATGACATCAGTAACTAATTTACCTTCTAAACGGTCTTCTGGCCCCAGTCCTAGCAAACGTTTAGCACTTTCATTAGCGGCGATAATTAATCCAGTTTTATCAGTGGAAACCACTCCATTGGAAAGACTACGCAGAATATCCCGTTGCATTTGTTCTTGTTGCTTGACTGTGGCAAATAACTGGGCATTTTGCAGCGCTACTCCAGCTTGAATATTAAAAGCTTCCATGAACTCTTCATCGTTGCGGTCAAAGCTAGCTTGGAAGCAGTCGGGAGCTTTCGGCCAATCAGCTGGATTATAATGGGGAAAATCTCCTGATTTCTTCTTATTTACGAGTTGAGTAACGCCAATCAGTTGTTGATCGGCGTTAAATACTGGCATACAAAGCAAGCTGCAGGTGCGATAGCCATTTTGCTGGTCAATTTGTTTGGCTGTCTCCGAGTCAGGATGGTCGTACAAATCAAAGGCAATATTTAGTTTTTTGCCAGAAACCGCCACTAGACCAGCAAAGCCTTTACCTATGTGTACTCGCAACTCTTTGGTTGAACCATCATCCTGGGTGATTTTCGTCCACAATTCATCGCGATCGCGGTCTATTAACCATAGGGTACTGCGATCAGCATTCATCAGTTCCTTGGCTTCATCCATCACCCGCTTCAGGGTGTCTTCTAAGTCGAGACTGCTTTGAGAGAGGGATTTAATCGCCTTCATCAGCGCCGCCACTGCTCTTTGTTTTTGGGTGGCTACATAAAAAGAGCGTGAGGATTCTAAAATTAGGCGAATCGAAGTCGCAAATTCTCGAAATAATTGTTCGTCAGCACAGATAAAACCTTTGGTATCAATGCGCTCTGCAAGTGGAGCATCGTGATTATTCCCAGATTTTAATTTATTCAGTAATTGTACTACCGCAACTAATTGCCTATGTTCATTCAACAATGGCAAAGCCAGCATGGTGTAGGTGCGATAGCCAGTTCTTTTTTCTTGTTCTTGGGCAAAATGCGATCGCGGGTCATTATAAAAATCAAAGGGAATATTGATAACTTGCTTGGAGGTGGCGACTTCCCCAGCAATGCCTTTATCGGCGGGGATGCGAATTTCTAAGGAGCGATCGCCCTCCCCCTCAGCTAGAATTGACCAGAGTTCTTGTTTTTCTTCATCCAATAAAAATATCGTTGTCCGGTCTGCCCCCAGTAATTCCCCGGTTTTTAAGGTAATCGAATGTAACATTTCTTGCAGAAGAGTTTCAAACCCGTGAGAATCCAGCATTGACAAGGTTTGATGGACAATCTGTAATTTTTGCTCGACATCCTTAACGACCTGTTTAAAAGTATCCTGAGTCAGGGGAGCAAGAAACGTAGAAAAAGTTCCTTGTCTTGTGGCAAGAGCACCTACAGGAGCCGAATTTGCTTGTAATTCGCGGTTTTCTTGGTTGTGAACACCAATAATCATATCGGCGGTCTCCCCACAACTTCCTTGATACACTGACATAATCGGTATTTTATATAGCAGGGTAAGATTTTAGATTTAACAATGAAATTAAATTTATGTAAGTGGTGCTAAAAGCAACAATTGTTTGATATTACCCATAGTTTAATCGCTTGTTTAGCTAGCGTCATCCTGTGGAGTCAGGTGGAAGTCAAGCAATTTTGGATAATTTATTTTTTGTCAGTCCCTAATAACACGATCGCCTTTACCAATTCCTGTGGATCGACAGGTTTGGAAATATGTTGTTGAAATCCGACAGCGATCGCTTGCTGCTGATCCATCTCGCCAGCATAGGCAGTTAAAGCGATCGCTGGAATTCTCCCGCCTTGCTCTGGTTTTAAACTTCTCACCTGTCGCATCAGCATGTAACCATCCATTTCTGGCATCCCAATATCGCTGATGATCAGATTTGGCTGGGATTGACTCAGTGCAGTTAAAGCTGCAATGGCTGAGGTTACAGTGATCACAGTTGCACCATACTGCTCTAGCATGAAGGACAAAAATTCTCGCATATCTGCATCATCATCCACCACGAGAATCTGTAAGCCAGACAAGGGTGAGGACTGATCTGGCAGAAGTGAGCAGTTATCTTTTGCATCTTTAATTCCTTTGCTTTCATCCTGTAAGCATGGAAGGATGACGGTGAAAGTTGCTCCTTGTCCTTCGCCCAGGCTTTCTGCTTGAACAGTTCCCCCGTGAAGTTCTACAAGATGCCGGACGATCGCTAATCCTAAACCTAAACCGCCAAATTTTCGAGTTGTGGCACTATCTGCTTGACGGAAATAATCAAAGACATAAGCTAAGAACTCAGGTACAATCCCCTTCCCTGTGTCAGTTATGCAGATTTGTACCTGTAAGCCAACCTGCTCTAATTTAATTTTTACCTGTCCCCCAGTGGGAGTAAACTTAATGGCATTGGAAAGGATATTCCAAATGACTTGTTGCAATCGATTGGCATCGCCTAAAACTTGCCAGACACCAGATTCAAGAATTATCTGAATCTCAATGGACTTGGCCTGTGCTGATAAACGCACTGTCTCGATCGCAGCTTCAATGACTGATACCAAATTAATCGGGTAGAAGTTGAGATTAAGTTTACCCTGAAGGATGCGGGAGACATCGAGCAAATCTTCAATCAATTGGGTTTGTAACTTGGCGTTGCGCTCAATGGTTTCGAGGGCGCGATCGCTTGTTAATTGGTCAAGTTTGCGGGTTCGCATCAGTTTTGTCCAACCCAGAATTGGGTTAAGCGGTGTTCTCAGTTCATGAGACAGCACAGCTAGAAATTCATCTTTAATGCGGTTTGCTGATTCAGCAGCGTTTCGCGCTGTTCGTTCGGCTTCGTAAAGATGGGCACGAGCGATCGCTTGGGCGCATTGTTGAGCAACAGCCAAAATAAACGCTTGATCTTCTCCACTAAGTAGTTGAGGCTGGGCAAATCCCAAAGTTATACCTCCAACTGCCCAACCTTCTACCATCAATGGAATAGAAATCCAGGGATCAATGTCATATTGGGCGTAAATTTGAGCTAGATCAGGGTAACGAGCTATCTGATTTTGTCTCGCTTGTCCCCAAATAGGTTGCCCAGTCCGCACGGCTTCTGCTAAAGGAAAGGGTGAATCTATGGCAAAATGCCGCCAAGTGTCCAGCAAATCTTGGTTATAGCCAACAGCACGCACAATTTCCAGTTCAGTTTTGTTTTCATTCAGCAAAGCCACGAGGGCTGAACTAGCTCCCAAGGCAGCCATGCCCTGCTCGACAATGACTTCAGATACTTGGGCTGGTGTCAGCGATTCGGAAAGGGCGGCTGTAATCGACTGGAGACGGGCAATTCGCTCTAATGCTTGCTCTGCTGTTGTTTGTGCCTGCTGCGCTTCTTGGTAAAGGCGGGCATTATCGATGGCGATCGCAGCTCGATGGGCAACATCTTCTGCCAGTGACAAGTCAGCTATGCTGTAACGACGTTCTGATTCAGCAGTCACAAAGGAAATTGCACCAAAAATTCTTTCACGTGCCATCAAGGGCAAGATTATACATGACTTTAAACCAAGTTCACGTAAAATTCGCAGATGTTCTGGATCTTGGATGGCTGCTGTTAGGGCTGCATCTGAAATTTCAGTTACCATTTCTGCAAGTCCTGTACGCAGTACTTTAGCTACACCTTCAGCTACATCCAAATCTCTGGGATAACGCTGATATAGTTCCCAAGCTTTCACTTTCTCTGGATCTCGGTGGGCAACTGCTACTTGATTAATTGCTTGATTGTCTTGCAGGAGATCAACACTGCACCAATCGGCGAAGTAGGGCACAACCAGGTTTGCCACGCTTGTTAGCGTGCTTTCATAATCGAGGGAAGAGGCGAGTGTTGCACTGACTTGAGCCAAAAACGCTGCTCGTTGCTGATCGGCTTCTGCTTCCAGACGGGCGGTTTGCTCTTGAATCAGTTGAATACGTTTGGCTTCAGATTGTTTGCGATCGGTGATATCAAGCACAATACCACTCATGTGTGTGGCTTTTCCTGCCTCATTGAAAAAGGCTTTTCCCCGGCAAGCTAAATAGTGGATGCTGCCGTCATTCAAAATAATTCGATATTCTAAATCATGCTCCACACCTTCATTAATCGCTCGACTCAAAGATTGAGCCAGCAATCCTCGATCATCTGGATGCAGGCGAGCTAAAATTGCTTCGGAGGTGGCAACAAAGGTTTCAGGTGTTAACCTAAATAGTTGATAAGTTTGCTCATCCCAGTCAAACTGATCATTGGCAATATCCCAACTCCAAACACCGATTTGGGCAGACTTCAACGCCAGGTTGAGTTGTTCTTGGCTCTTTTCTAAACCTTGATAAAGACGAGCATTTTCTAAAGAAATCGCAATTTGAACTGTCAAAATCTCCAGTACGGCAAGTTTATCCTGCGTAAAAGCGCTAGGGATGAGATTGTTTTCTAAATATAAAATCCCAAGTAGTTTCGACTGACGGGCAATCGGCAAACAAAGTAGAGATTTAGGTTGCTTTTGGATTACATACTCATCTCTAGAAAACAGATTCTGCTCTGTAGCATTCGGCAAAATCACTGTTTCTTGAGTTCGCTGAACATAATTCAGGATCGATTGAGGAATAACCTCTGAAATGTCGCCCTTTAATACGGCTTGAGAAACATTGGGCTTTGCTGCCTGGCGATTAACCTTAGCTTCTACTTCTACTACCATATTTTGCTCGGTTTCAAGCAGCAAATAACCGATTTCTGCTCCTGCTTGCTCAATGACAATCTGCATTAATGTCTTCAACAACCGTGAAAGTACAATTTCACTAGATATTGTTTGAGATGCTTTAACAACCGATAGAAAGTCTAGGTGTTCACCTGTGGTAAAAAACGTTCCGTTAGAGACAAGCTGCTGTCGTGGCAATAGCTGAGGATAGGATTCTTCGAGTTGCTTGACTTTAGCAGATGCCTCCCAGCGCCCATAGGAATTTTTAGCTGCTTGCAAGTAGGTTTTGGCAATTAATTCAAACTTCCGCTCTAAGTAAAACTTAGCGCCTAGCTCATTAGCCAAAGCTTCATATTGCACAAATCCCTGCTCACGGGCTGAAGAGATCGATTGCTCATACAGGCGCATTGCTTCCAAGTCCCGACCTTCAATTCGAGCTATTTCAGCAGCTACTAATTGAGACTTGTGTAAAAAGTTAGCAGGACAGTGACTTGCCCAGTATTGCAATTGCTGCTGATGGGATTCTAAGGTTTGTAAAAACTGTTTTTGCTCTTGAAAAGAGCCTGTTGGATAAAGAGCCGTTAGAGTTAGTGAGTAATAGAAAATATAATCTGTTTCAATTGGTAATGCCAGTGTTTTAACTTGAAGTTTGGATAATTTAAAGGTACACTTAAGAGCTTCTGCATACTCTTCATAGGTATAAAATATAATTAATTTAATAACATGATAAAAAACAATTCCACTGACAAAACCTGCATCTGTGATTACAGAAAATGCGCGTAATTCATCAAAATTGTCATCATTTAGAGTTAGATTTAAGTGAGTTAGTCCACGCAGATTCATCAATAGCATTTGCTGTAATCTAATTGTCTGATAGACCGCCTCATGTTTAGACTCGCGGGCAAAGTTGGTGTATTTTTCTAAAGATTTGTATGTATCTGAAAGTGGAAAGCCTAACTGGATAATTTGCCAAGAGCTTTGATAGCCATTGTAGTTCGCCATTATCACATCGCCTGCTTCCACACAGCCGATAAATCCCCGTTCTAAAAAGGGAATATCAGTGGCAATATGGTTACGCCAAACGTTGATATGACTTCCATGAATGTGCAGAACAGTTCCTCGAAGTTTCAAGTCATCCAACTTTTCATTTAATTGAATTGTCATCTGAGAAAATGCGTAGCCTGTGGGAATATCATGAAAGATGGAAACTAACAACATGGCGTACATGCTGTAAGCAAAACAGGAATCTTCCGTATTACCAAATTTGAGTGAGTAGTTAACAGCTTTAAGTACGACTAACGGAAAGAGATCAGGTTTACCGAGATAAGTAGGTGGACCCAAAGTTGTCAACAGACTAATTAATGTCTTAATATTGGGGTCTTTGATTACCGGAGCATTAATTAAATCAGAGATTTGTCTATCACCTAAATTTGTTAATATCTGATTTTTTTCAAGTATGATCGCAGCTTGCACTTGCTCATTTGGATCAGGGAATGTCACCCCAAACAGCTTTAAAGCTTCTAATCCCAGTGTCAACGCCTCTTCATACCTACCTGCAACTTGGTAGAGTCGGATTTGCAGCATATATATGTTGGCTTTTTCCACATGAGATTCTGCTTTGAGCAATAGCAGCTCAAATAATTCTTCTGCTTGCTCTAAATTCCCTGTTAAGAATTCACACTCAGCCTGTTCTTTAAAGAGAGTAAATGTTTGCTTATATTGTTGAATCCAGGCATTCTCAGCTAAAAGATTCATGGCAATGCTAAAAAATCTTTTAGCAGGAGTGTAGGCTGTGGAGGCTTTTGCCTTCTTACCAGCGATTAAATTCAATCGTACCAATTCATCTTTTTCTGTCTGTTCACTAATCAGATTCACAGCGAGATTGAGTTGATTGACTAAATCAAAAATTTGCTCGCTCACTTGTTCAGGACTAGCATTTTTGAGCAAAAGTCGCCCAATCGTCAGATGAACTGCCGACTTTGATTCATCGACAATTAAGGCGTAAGCAGCTTGTTGAACTTGATCATGGTAGAAACGATAGTTTTTATGAGTACTTTCATCTGACTCAATGGGGATAATTAGTCCTCTTAAAATTGCTTCAACAAGTGCATTTGCCGTTTCATCAATAGATTGTTCACCAACGATCGCTAAAACTTCTAAATCAAAGCGATTACCAATACAGGAGGCTAACTTAAGCACCTGTTGAGTTGGGGGTGGCAGTTTTTGCATCCGCCCAATCATCAAACTGACAATATTATCTGTAATGCCTTGGGCTTCAATCTGAGCTATATTCCATCGCCAAATACCATGTTGGCGATCAAAATTCAGCAGATTTTCTTGATGCAGTGTTCTTAGAAATTCATTTACAAAAAAAGGATTACCGTCAGTTTTTTCGATAATCAATTGAGCGAGAGGTTCAACTCGTTCTGCTGAACTATGCAATGTATCAGCAATCAACTGATTTATATAAACAAGATTCAAGGGAGTCAGTATAATTTCAGTTATTCTTGCTCCATACTGGTGAACCTTCTCCATCATCAAATTTAAGGGATATACAATATCTATTTCGTTATATCGAGCCGCAAAAATGAAGCAGATATACTGGGGAGTAGAGCCAGTAATAATAGTTTGAATTAAATTTAAAGTAGCGGTGTCTGCCCACTGCATATCATCTAAGAAAACAGTGAGTGGATGCTCTTTTTGAGCAAAGACGCTGATAAAGTTCTGAAACACCAAGTTGAATCGATTTTGAGATTCAGCAGGCCCCAACTCTGGTATATGAGGCTGTTCTCCAATGATTAGTTTAAGTTCTGGAATTAGATCAGCAATTAGTCTACCATTGTTCCCTAATGCTGCTTGTATTCGCTTTTTCCAGGTGGTAAGTTTATCTTCAGGCTCAGTTAAAATTTGCCGAACAAGTGTTTGAAAAGCTTGAACAATAGTGGAATAAGGAATATCTCGTTTATACTCATCAAACTTACCACAGATAAAAACCCCACGTTTTTTGACAATAGGCTTGTGAATCTCTTTCACCAGAGAGGATTTCCCAACCCCAGCATAGCCAAAGACGAATACAATCTCTGGTTTTCCTTGGCTAACAACTCGCTCAAATGCTTGGAGAAGCTTGGCAATTTCTTGTTCTCGTCCATATAATTTCTGGGGAATTTGAAAGCGCTCTGAGATATCTTGCTCACCCAAAACAAAGGATTGGATTTCTGTGGTTGTCTCCAATTGCTCTAAACACCGTTCCAGATCAAATTGCAGACCTAAAGCGCTCTGATATCTCTGTTCTGCAACCTTGGACAGCAATTTTGTGATGATCTCACAAAGCATTTCGGGAATATTAGAGTTTAGCTTTTTCAGGGATGGCGGAGATTTGGCAATATGACAATGTACCCACTCTAAGGGGTCTTTGCCTTGAAACGGTAGCTGACTTGTGAGCATTTCATAGAAGGTGACTCCCAGTGAATACAAATCACTGCGATGGTCAATCCCTCGATTCATCCGCCCGGTTTGCTCAGGTGACAGATATGGTAGACTGCCTTCAATGCGACTGGAACTGCTAACCCTTTGCTGCTCATAGGGAATGAAGGCAGCAATTCCAAAATCGGCAATTTTGACCTGATTAGTTTCGAGGTTAACTAAAATATTTTCTGGCTTAATATCTTTGTGAACAATGTGATGGCTGTGAATTTGTGCAAGTCTGCTGGTGATTTCAATAGCAATCTTCAAAAATGGAACAGGCTGTTGAAATTGGTCTAGCAACAAGTCAAGCGATCGCCCCCCAAAATCCTCCATAATTAGATAAGGGATTCCCTGATGCATCTCTAAAGCGTACACTTTGACTGCTGCTGCAATATTTAACCTTTGAGCGATCGCATACTCATGTCTAAGTTGCTCAATATTATTGGGTGTACACTGTTCTGGACGTAGCCCTTTGATAATTACCGGACACTGATCTTTAACCTTAATTCCACGGTATATGACTGCTTTTACCCCTGCTTTTAACAAAGCGACAATTTGAAATCCAGGTAATGCAATCATCATGCCAAATACTCCAGGCGTACTTCTTCAGGGATAATCCAGATTAATTGTATTTTAGATACATTTCCTTGGGCAGATTAAATTTAGATAATATTAGGTTAGGATAACGAATTCTGCTGACTCATAAACCAAAAATAAGCTAAAATTCAAGCAGAGTAAGCATTTCCCGCTCATAAACTCCCCATGCTTGATAACCTGCAAACCCAAATTTACCAACTAGAACAATTTGCCAACAGCCTCGTTTCTAACCAACTGACACACCTGAGTGTGGCAAGTATTGGTATCATCTTTGCAGCTGGCTTGCTCACTAGTCTCACACCCTGTATGCTTTCTATGCTGCCAATTACCATTGGTTACATCGGTGGTTATGAAGCCAAAAGCCGTTTGCAAGCAGCTGCTCAATCAACTTGGTTTGCTTTCGGATTAGCAACTACATTGGCAGGATTAGGTATCTTAGCAGCTTTGGTAGGAAAAGTCTACGGTCAAGTGGGAATTGGTTTGCCGATTATCGTCAGCATTATCGCTATTCTCATGGGGCTGAACTTACTAGAAGCACTACCTCTGCAATTTCCATCCTTGGGTGAAACGAATTGGATTTCGCCAGATTTACCAGCCGGATTGCGTTCCTATTTGCTGGGGCTGACTTTCGGCTTAGTCGCATCCCCTTGTAGCACGCCTGTTTTAGCTAGCTTACTAGGTTGGATTGCCAATACACAAGACTTAATTTTAGGCGCTGTTTTGCTACTTTCTTACACAGGCGGTTATGTAGCACCATTGATTTTGGCGGGTACTTTTACAGCTTCAATTAAAAAGTTACTAGAATTGCGTCGCTGGTCTGGTTGGATTAACCCAGTCAGTGGGGCGCTGTTGGTAGGATTCGGTGTATTTTCCTTAATTTCTCGGATTCCCCTTGGCAGTTTTTAATTTCAATCCTTGATAGTGACTGATTGAGATTTATATTAGCAATAGATTTGTAATATTTTACACATAATGACTATAGAAGATTCAGCGGAAAAAGAATTAAAATGGTGGGCAATACCTGGGCAATTCTTACGGCAGGAGCTTTTGCCTGTACTGACCAACTTACGATTAGCGATCGCACTACTGCTATTAATTGCAATCTTTAGTTCTACTGGTACTGTAATTGAGCAAGGTCAGTCACCCGGATTCTACCAAGCCAATTACCCAGAACATCCAGCTTTATTTGGTTTCTTAACTTGGAAGGTAATTCAGGTAGTTGGGTTAGATCACGTATATCGTACTTGGTGGTTTCTGGCATTACTCATCTTATTTGGCACTAGCTTAACTGCTTGTTCTTTTACCCGTCAGTTACCAGCCTTAAAAGCTGCCCAGCGCTGGAAATATTACGAAGAACCCCGGCAATTTCAAAAGTTAGCTTTAAGTGCAGAACTAGATACTGGTTCTTTGAATTCTCTGAGCCAAATATTACAGAAACGCCGCTATAAAATTTTTCCCGATCAAGAAAAAGAAAATCTTCTCTATGCCCGCAAGGGAATAGTCGGACGCATCGGCCCAATTATCGTTCATATTGGCATCGTAGCTATTCTGCTAGGCGGAATTTGGGGGGCGATGACTGGGTTTCTTGCTCAGGAAATGGTTGCCAGTGGTGATACATTTCAGGTGAGAAATATTGTCGATGCTGGCCCTTTAGCAGCAGCCCAAGTCCCGAAAGATTGGTCTGTGCGCGTCAATCGTTTTTGGATTGACTACACTCCATCTGGCGGCATTGATCAATTTTATTCGGATATGTCTGTCTTGAATAATCAGGGAAAGGAAGTTGATCACAAGAAGATTTTTGTCAACGAGCCTCTGCGCTATCATGGCGTCACTTTCTATCAAACTGATTGGGGAATTGCAGCTGTTCGCATCCAATTTAACAACAGCCCGATTTTTCAGCTACCGATGGCGCAATTGAAAACCAACGGTAACGGGCGCATTTGGGGAACGTGGGTTCCGACTAAACCTGATTTGAGTGAGGGTGTCTCCCTGTTAGCCAAAGACTTGCAAGGGATGGTATTGATTTATGATCCCACTGGCAAACTCGTTGATACTGTCCGCGCTGGGATGTCCACTCAAGTCAATGGTGTGAAGCTGAAAATTCTGGATGTGATTGGTAGCACTGGCTTACAAATTAAAGCCGATCCAGGCATACCAATTGTTTATACAGGGTTTGGCTTGCTAATGCTGGGCGTGGTGATGAGTTACTTTTCCCACTCGCAAATATGGGCATTGCAAAAAGGCGATCGCTTGTATGTGGGTGGTAAAACTAATCGCGCTCAAGTTGCTTTTGAACAAGAGGTTTTGGATATTTTAGATCGACTGAGTTCACAGCCAAAAGGTGAGGAGAAAGAGACGCCAATTGAAGTTTAAAAGCAAAGGAGCGCAAAGTAAATCGCAGACGAACGCAGAGCATAAGTGATAACTTTGTCTACCTTTGCGTTTCAAAGTTATTAGGACTTACGCACACTCTACGAATTCTTAGCGTTCTTGGCACGGCAGTTGCTTCAAGTCGGCAGAGCCGCCCAACGCACTGCCTCGTCTTGGCGGTTCGACAAATTAACCTTTTGGGCGATTTTTGCCTAAGTCCTGGTTATTTACAATTAATTACGCTTACATAGCTACAAATTGAAAAATTATTAAAGGTGTTTATTAAACATTGGAACAAAAGATTTCTATGTCTGCTCGACGCGTTTACCTTCTACCCCTAATCGCTGTTTCGTTGAGTATTGCTTCTTGCACTGGGGATCATAGAAACATCAAGCATATTTCTCTCGTTGGTGCCGGAGCAAGTTTTCCCGCACCTTTGTACGAGCGCTGGCTTTCAGATTACAATCAGAAAAATCCCAATGTGGAAATTAACTATCAAGCTATAGGGAGCAGTGCTGGAGTGCAACAACTCATTGAAGGTACTGTGGACTTTGCAGCTAGTGATGTGGGAATAACAAGTGAACAAGCAGCCAAGATAAAACGGGGAGTAATTGCTTTGCCAATAACTGCCGGTTCTATTGTACTGGCTTATAACCTCAGACAAGTTGCACAGCAGTCGCCTCAAGTCAATGTGCCAAATACTCTAAGGCTACCACGGCAAGTTTACGTAGATATCTTTCTTGGAAAAATTACGAATTGGAATCATCCTACAATAGCCGTAGCTAATCCAGGGGTAAGTTTGCCCAATTTACCGATTCAAGTCGTACACCGAACTGATGGGAGTGGGACTACGAGCGTGTTAACGCAACACCTAAGTGCTATAAGTCCAGAATGGAAAAGGAAACTTGGGGCTGGTAAATCTGTAGCATGGCAAGTGGGAATTGGTGGAAAGGGTAACGAAGGTGTTACTGCCCTGATTCAACAGATACCAGGAGCTATTGGCTATGTAGAGTACGTTTACGCCAAACAAAATAAACTTCCTGTGGCTGCTTTAGAAAATAAATCTGGTAATTATATTACGCCGACACCAAAATCTGTAGCTCAAACTTTAGAGGCAGTAAAATTACCTGACAATAATTTGATTGCTTTTATCACCGATCCTACAGATGCCCAGTCTTATCCCGTCGTCACTTACAGCTGGCTTTTAACTTATCATCAATATCCAAACCGAGTCAAAGCTCAAGTGCTGAAAAACTTTGTTGATTGGGTTGTGATTGAGGGGCAAAAATCCAGTTTGGAACTCGGATATATTCCTTTGTCTAAAAAAGTTGTGCTTCAAGTGCAATCTGCCGTTAATAAAATTGCTGAATAACGCTAATCAGTGATGATATTACTTTTGGTGACGCACTTCAACCACAGTATGTACATTACCGCGAGGCGTAAAATCTGCTTTCACCGTGACTTCCAAGGGATCACAAGCAGCTACAAAATCATCCAAAATTTGATTGGCAGATTCTTCGTGAGAAATGTAGCGATCGCGGTAACTGTTAATATAAAGCTTAAGCGCCTTCAATTCCACTACCCGCTCATCAGGCACATAGGTAACGTAAATTGTCGCGAAGTCAGGATAGCCGGAGAACGGACATTTACAAGTAAATTCCGGCAAAGTAATATTAATGTCATATCGCCTACCCACACGCGGATTCGGAAAGGTAATTAATTTACCTTCCGCAATGTCGCGCTCACCATACTTGATTTCTTGGCTGGTTTGGGATGTACTTTCAGGTAATTTATCAGTTATCATTGGTTATTTTACTCGTCTTTACGTCCTTTTAGTAACTTGTTAACTCCTAACTCCTAACTCAGCACTCTCTCAATACTCTTCCTTCTCCCAGTCTGGACAATTCTCATCTTCACAACCGTGCGGATGCATAGCACAAACTAATAAATTACCACTATAAACCTGACCGTGGTAGTGAGTACAACCGATGCAGGCAGGATTTTTTTCGGCTGTGGGTTCAACTGAATAAGGAAAACCCGGATCTACATCTGTTACAATGTCTTCCAGTTCCCAGTAAACTTCCAACATTGGTTCAGCCAAATCCTGTAAATACTGATCGACTTCAGTGACAATGTTAGGGACTTGCTCGGTGATTTCTTCCGTTAGCTCAAAAAAAGCGTCTACCATTTCACTCATTCCCAGGAAGAAACGCTCTACTTCATCAGCCACTGTTTCGACGATTTCTGCTAAATCTTTTTGCCACTGTTCCATAAACTTGACGCCCTTAACAGGCTATAAACAGGACGGTTTGTGTTATCTGGCTGGAAGCACTAGAGTATACATTAAGCAATGTATCTTACTCAAGTTTCTATCTGAAGTGCCACTTATGACTAATATTTCGATCTAAAGAATATTTTTTATTAATCGCGTTGCAATCGTTTTAACTCATTTTGCAGGTCTATCACTTCTTGACGTAATTTATCCACATTCTCATCAGTTGCTCCCTCTTTCACCGTTGGTTCTTCATCTTCCTCTAAAATTTCAATGCGGCGAGGCTCAGAAGGGGGTGTTTCTGGTGAGGTTTCAGCAGATGCTTGGGCCTGTTGAGCTTGCTTCATCATATCTTCAACGAAGCGGCGGGCTTCTTCTGTGTTCATTTCGCCCTTTGCCACCATTTCATCTGCCAGTTTTTGGACTTGCGATCGCACTTGGGCTAATTTTCCCCCTGCTTTCTCACCTGCGTAAGAAGCTAATCCAACACCGAGGTAAAAAGCTTTTTGAACAATATCTCCAAAACCAGGCATTGTTGCTGAACACTCCTAAAAATAGGGCGACCCGGAGACTACGCCTATCACAAGCCTCCCGTGTTGCTGCTACCTTCCGGTTCTGACAAGATTTGGGTGTTGCAATCGCATAGATCCAGGTCTACTAAAAGTATAACATTAAAATTCAGTAAGTGTGTGTTATTCCATAACAATCCGCCATTCGTAAAGCTGATAGTTGACGCAGCCATGTTGCACCAATGGATCATCCTTTGAGGCTGCCTCAAACAGCAACATCCCGCCTCTTTGCTCTGCCCAGTAGCCTGTTCGCGCTTTGTGTCCTTTAGCAATCAAGTCCCGAATGTAGGCTTTGTGGGCAGGTACATATTGGTCAAAGGTCGGTTTATCGACTTTGCCTTCTTCAATTTTCACAAACCAAGGCATTTGCTTCTTAACTCCAGTTGCAACAGGGATCCTGCTTAAGTTATTACTATTTTTGAGTAGCAATTTAGTAGCAATATACACGAACTACAGCGATTTACTGAATCTTTAACTAAAACAGCAGAAGCGACGCATCTTTGACTGTTAGACCTCTGGCTAAAAAATAAAACTGACTACCAATTACTAAGGAATAAAATTAGATGAGCCGTTTTTTTGTCGCCCTTTTACCACCGCAAGACATTCAAGACTACGCCAACCAGATTAAGCAGTACTTTGCTGATCGCTATGCTAGTAGCGGAGCGTTAAAGTCTCCGCCTCATATTACTTTGCAACCGCCCTTTGAATGGGCAGATGCTAACTTGCCACTGCTAGAAGCATCCTTGAAGGAGTTTGCTAGTGGACAACAGACTGTAGCAATTACACTCAGGGGGTTTGATGCTTTTGTACCTCGTGTCATATACATTAATGTCGTCAGAAGTCAAGAACTTTTGACTTTAGAAGCTGATTTAATGGCTTATACAGAAAGCAACTTGGGGATTGTTGACAAGGTTTCTAAAACCCGCCCTTTTGCGCCCCACATGACAGTTGCGTTTCGGGATTTAACAAAGCAAAACTTTAAAGCTGCTTGGCCAGAGTTTGAAAAGCGTCAGTTGCATTTTGAGTTTACTGCCGACAAACTAACGCTACTGCTTCACGACGGTAAGCGCTGGAATATTAAATCGGAGTTTGGTTTTTTGCCTACTGAACAATGAGTAATATATTATTCAGATATTTTCTACCCAGTATTATCCTAACAAACATCGTGGTCCTGTATTTATGAAAAAAGCGTTTACACATCAAACTGCCTTACTATTTATATGCTCTATACTGCTGGTAGCTTGTGGTAAAAGTGGCAGTAATCATGCAAACTCCGCAAATAATCCAACAGCGACAACAGGTGCAGATAATGCTATTCCCATCGGTATCGCCTTTGCACAAACGAGCAATGTAGCATTACTTGGTCAAGAGGGAACTGATGGAGTAAAAATTGCCCAGAAGTATTTTAATGACAAAGGAGGTATCAATGGTAGACCAATTAAATTAGTCTATCAAGATACTGGTGGCGATGAAGTTGGAGCCATTAACGCTTTTCAAACTTTAATTGGTAAAGATAAAGTTGTTGGCATTGTTGGCCCTACCTTATCACAACAAGCTTTTAGCGCTGATCCCGTAGCAGAACGCAATCAAGTCCCAGTTATTGGAGCATCAAACACTGCTAAAGGCATTCCCGAAATTGGTGATTATGTAACTCGTGTTTCTTCATCTGTTGCTGTCGTCGCTCCTTATTCGGTGAAAGCTGCACTTAAGCAAAATCCTAATCTTAAAAGAGTAGCTGTATTCTACGCTCAAAATGACGCTTTCAATAAGTCGGAAACAGAAATATTTCAAAAAACAGTTAAAAATTTAGGATTGGATTTAGTCACAGTCCAAAAGTTTCAAACTACAGATACCGACTTTCAAGCTCAAGCTAGCGATGCTATTAATTTAAAACCAGATTTAGCGATTATATCTGGGTTAGCTGTAGATGGAGGTAATTTAGTTAAACAATTACGAGAACTTGGTTATAAAGGAATAATTGTTGGTGGCAATGGTTTTAACACATCCCATATATTTTCTGTGTGCAGAGCGCTTTGTGATGGCGTGATTGTGGCTCAAGCTTATAGCCCTGTGTATGCCAGTGAAATTAACACCGCATTTCGCAAAGCCTACCTTGAACAATATCATAGAGAACCACCCCAAGTAAGTGCTCAAGCTTTTGCTGCGTTACAGGTATATGTAGAAGCTTTTCAATCTTTAGATAAAAACAGCAACATTAATAAATTGACACTGCCACAGTTGCGTACAGAATTGAATAAAGAGTTACTAAGAGGAAAATATCAAACTCCTCTAGGTGAAATTGCTTTTACACCAGTAGGTGATGTAATTCAAAAAGAGTTTTACGTTGCCCAACTCAAGATGGAACCAAACGGTATCAATGGTAAGTTTTCTTTTTTAAAAGCTAATTAGAGCGCCAATATCGGTTGTACTTGACAACACTTTTGTCTCAAACTTACATTTCTTTTTATTTGACTACCATAGCATTTGTTAGCACACTTTTTATCGTGTCCCTTGATATAGCGCGGTTTCATTGCTTTTAGTGACTGATTTTTTTTTAGGTAATGCGATCGCAGTTCCCTTTTGCCAAGATGGTGAAATAGCTAACAGCGATCGCAGCAGTTCTCGAAATAAGAGGGATGCCTGACTTAAGAAGAATCGTAGGTTGGGTTGCACTACGCTTAACCCAACAAAGTCTTAAGTAAGTTGTCGTTATTAACACTCGATCCGCCGTTAAGCTGAAGATAAACTACGAAAAATAATAATTAGTTTAGTTAAAAAAATGCAATATTTTGCGGATTATACTGCTGCGATATATAGTCACTGTAGGGCAAACTAGCTTTATAAGCTTTTGATAAGAGTAAATTTATGTCTCGTAAAAAACTAATATCCCGCATTTTAGAAAAGGCTGAGTTAAGAGCCTCTGGACTGAAGGCGATTAATCCAACCATAGATTTTGGCGATACTCACAACTTAAAAAACTTCACAGAACTAATTGAGCGGTTACGCACCAAAATTGATGAGTATAACAGCGCTTTAGCGATGATTGATTCTTACCGAACCGAGATTGAAGAGTTGGAAACAAGCTTAGGTAATCTTACTGCGAAAATGTTGATGGGAGTTGCTTTCAAGTACGGTAACGATAGCATCGAATATGAGATGGCGGGTGGTATTCGCAAAAGCGAGCGCATCCGCAGAAGCAGGATAACCCGCTTGAAAGGTGGCGTAAAGCAAAAATCAAAAAAGAGCGCTCAAACCGCTAAGTAAGTAGTCGGACAGAATTAATTACACAATATCATTACAAGTGTAACGAAGTGAAACGCACTCCTATGAAGAAGCAAGCTACGCATAGCGTCTTGTAAAGTTGCAATTTGCTTGCGGTTTAGGATTGCTTTACTTCGTTGGTAATGACTGCCAATATTTTTGTGCAGCTACTTATCATTTTGGACTTCCAGTTAAAAAAACATCTCATCTTTGGGGCGCAAGGCCTTACGCCCCTACAAATGTACAAATAATTTTGGATAATTTATTTTTTGTCAGTCCCTTAGAGGGTGTTTAAAAAGTTCTCTTCTGGGTATCAAAAGTTTTAGATCCCTCTAAATACCCCTTAAAAAGGTGGGTAATGGGGGATCTGGAAGTGCCTAAAGTCTCCAGGGAAACACTTTTCAAACAACCTTTTAGAGCAGGATTTAGGAGCAAAGCCGCAGACGCTCCGCCTCCGGTTAGGAGTCAAAAAAGTTTTTTATCTGGCTTGTAGACCAAAGTACCGTACTTAACTAACTTGAAATCTGCTGTAATAGATGCGATCGCTATTTACAAGCAATCCGAAGCGATCGCTTACCCCTTTTTCTTCGTTGCCAATCGCAACTTTCTTTTACAAACGTAGCAAAATAGCAAAGAGCGATCGCACAAGTACAGAGAGCCGCTTGCAAGCTGGTGTAAAGGAAACATTGCGTAGTATCATCAATAGTTGAGAATAAGCGATCGCTCACTAAGACTTAAAACCACCTTTCTTTTTACCAGTGTGTAGTCACTTACGCTAAACGTCTCAAAGAGTTGCACCTTGTCATCACACATTGCTTAACTTTTAGAACGCCTTGTAAACAAGATATGTTAGATTTATTTATTTCTACTTACGTAATTTTTGTAAAACAAGATACATTAAATGGTAGTTTAGTAGCAAAGGAACCAAGAAGCATGACCATTAGTAGCCCTGAAGTCATCCGTCATATATTGATTGGGCTGGGATATTTAGCTCCTGAAATTGATCCTAAGCCTGATCTGACAAAATTTGCTCCCTGGAAGAGGAACAATAACTCCTTGACTGATGATCCTACCGAAGAAGCGATTAAAAAGTTTCAGAAACAGTACTCACAAAAACTTGTGGTAAATGGTAACGCTGATTCAGAGACTCGAACTGTAATGGAAGATACAGTCAAAGGGCTTCAGAATAGATTGAAGTTTCATGGTTTTGCAACCAATGCCGAAATTCCTCTAGACAAGCCCTTTTATGGGCCAGCCACTTATACAGCAGTCAAAAAATTTCAGAAATCTCAGGGTTTAACTGAAAATGGGATTGCCACTATTGAACAGCGTCAAATTCTACAGCAACCTACTCTAACAAATAAGCCCCAGCCACAGCCACAATCACAACTTAAGCTGATAGATTTGTGCTTCCAATTCAAAAAGAATCCTAAAAATCCTTCTTACATCGCAGCCCTAAATAACTTACAACAAAATCTACCCAAGGACGTTTTATACAAAGTTACTAATAAATGGAGGGGGACAAATGATCAAAATCCTGAAATTGTCAAGCTGACGAATTTGTTCACTTATTATGATGACAACAATGCAAACCATCGTGATGCACTAAATCACTTACAAAGTCAGATTACCCCAGCTATCTCTCAAGCATTTTTAAGTCTCTGGAATAAATAGTCTCCCCTTCTCCCTTGGGGAGAAGCTAACGCCTGCCTGCCGTAGGATGCCCGTTAGGGAAGGGCTGTAGGGAGAAGACTGCACCCGCTCCCTGATAAATTGGGCTAACGTGTACACACAAGTTGAACTGGCAATCAAATGGACGCAAAAGAACGGAAAATTATTTTTAAAATCCTTGATTTTCTGTTATCAATTTATCAATAAACTGACACTATTGATAATCAGTTTGATAAACTCGAAACCTTGCCTACTAATTTATTTTCCTTAAACAGTCGATAATGTAAATAAATGTAAAAAATCCTCAGGCAGGACAGAAGCATCTATGCGTGTAATTTTAATGACCGGCAAAGGCGGCGTGGGCAAAACTTCCGTTGCTGCTGCAACTGGACTCCGTTGTGCAGAATTAGGCTATCGAACATTGGTTTTAAGTACAGATCCCGCTCACTCCCTGGCAGACAGTTTTGACATAGAAATGGGACATGTACCCCGGGAAATTCGCCCAAATCTGTGGGGTGCAGAACTGGATGCGCTGCAAGAACTAGAGGGAAATTGGGGTGCTGTGAAACGTTACATTACGCAAGTTTTACAGGCAAGGGGTTTAGACGGCGTACAGGCAGAAGAATTGGCAATTTTACCAGGCATGGATGAGATTTTTGGCTTGGTAAGGATGAAACGCCATTACGATGAAGGTGAGTTTGATGTTTTAATTATCGACTCAGCCCCCACTGGCACAGCACTGCGCTTGCTGAGTTTACCTGAAGTCGGTGGCTGGTATATGCGCCGTTTCTACAAACCATTTCAAAACATCTCCGTAGCACTTCGACCTCTGGTTGAACCTTTTTTTAGACCAATTGCCGGTTTTTCGCTACCAGATAAAGAGGTGATGGATGCACCTTATGAGTTTTATGAACAAATTGAAGCTCTGGAAAAAGTATTAACAGACAATACTCAAACCTCAGTGCGTCTGGTCACTAATCCCGAAAAAATGGTGATTAAAGAGTCTCTCCGGGCCCATGCTTATTTGAGTTTGTATAATGTTGCAACAGATTTAGTAGTGGCTAATCGGATTATTCCAAGTGAAGTCCAAGACCCATTTTTCCAACGTTGGAAGGAAAGTCAGGAACAATATCGTCAGGAAATTCATGATAATTTCCACCCTCTACCTGTGAAAGAAGTTCCGCTTTTTTCTGAGGAAATGTGCGGTTTGGCTTCATTAGAACGCCTGAAGGAAACCCTTTATAAAGATGAAGATCCAACTCAGGTTTATTATAAAGAAACGACTATGAGAGTCGTGCAAGAGCAAAACCAATACAGTTTAGAACTCTACTTACCTGGTATTCCTAAAAACCAAGTTCAACTGAGTAAAAATGGGGACGAATTAAACATTACTATTGGCAACCACCGTCGTAACTTAGTTTTACCGCAAGCCTTAGCAGCACTACAACCAGGAGGGGCAAAGATGGAAGACGACTATCTTAAAATTCGTTTTACTGACAACATAAGAGTTTAATTTTGTTGCTCCGACAATAATTGACAAAAACTCAACCCTAAAAAGCAAGAATCTTTTTTTATAGCTAGTACAGACGCAATTTTTTTAGCGTCTGTTTTTATGAGTTTTTGGTAAATTTTTATAAAAGGTAAATAAATATTTGTCTTCGGGATTTGGCAGTAGTTTCACTGAAGACAATTTGATAAAATAAATTTCAAAATGGCTTTAGATTTAATTATTTTAGTTTGCAAATTATTAATTTATTTTGCTATAAGCAATGATCTCCAACCCTGAACAAGATTTGCCCTTATGTCGCCATGAAGAAAGTTTACTACGCCGCATTACAAACCGTATCAGACGAAGCTTAGAGTTGAAAGAAATTATCACAGTCACAACGGCAGAGGTGCGATCGCTACTAAAAACTGACCGAGTGATGATTTACAAATTTCATGCCGATGATAGTGGTCAGGTCATTGCTGAGTCAATTTACGAAAATCGGTTACCGTCGCTATTGGGGCTGAACTTTCCTGCTGATGATATTCCGCCCACAGCCCGTGAACTATTTATTAAATCACGAGTGCGTTCTGTTGTTAATCTTGATACTCAAGAGATTGGTCAAAGTCACTTGCAGGAGTTGGAAAATGGAGAAACTATATCAGAAGATATCCGTTACCGCGCTGTAGATCCATGTCATGTTGAGTACTTGAGTGCAATGGGGGTCAAATCTTCTGTAGTAGCGCCGATTATTTATCAAGATCAACTTTGGGGGCTGCTGGTATCTCATCATTCTGAGTCACGCCAGATTTCAGAATATGAACTGGAAGCTGTACAGATGGTAGTAGATCAACTTTCAGTAGCGATCGCTCAAAGTACCCTGCTCACTCAAGTCCGCAAAACAGCCGAACGAGAAACTATCATTAACCGCATTGCTACCCTGCTGCATTCACTACCCACTATTATATTACAGCCAGCCCTAGAAGCGGCTGTTGCTGCCTTTGATGGTGTTGGTGGTAGGCTTTGTATTAGAAATGCAGCTTTTGATTCCCACAATGGCAACCTGACCAGCTTAACAGAATGCTTAATACCGGAAAATACTTGTATCAAGCTTTATGTTTGTGGACAGCAACCTGTGATGCCAGAACAAACCATATATCCACTCATAGAGCAGTATAGCGTCTGGCAGGAACATTACAAGTCAAGTAACTACGATGTTTGGCCGATTTTAGATATATATCAAACTCCTAGCTTGCGAACTTTGCAAGTTGCTTTTCAACCAACTAAAATTCGTAGCATGTTGATGATCCCACTCCAGTATCGTCAGCAGTTGCTGGGCTATTTAAGTATTTTCCGCGACGAAATCGATACAGAAACTTTGTGGGCGGGGCAGTATGACAGCGATCAAAGGCAATTGTACCCCCGACAATCCTTTCAGGTTTGGCGCGAATCTAAAAAAGCACAAGCTCAAAAATGGACAGTTGAAGAGATTGAACTGGCTAGAGACCTCGGTAAACACTTTGCTTCAGCAGTTCAGCAGTATGAACTATACCAACAAGTGCAAGCCTTCAATGAAAATTTAGAAAAACAAGTTAAAAGACGCACAGTTGAATTACAACGGACAACTGAACAACAACAGGCTGTGTTTAAAGTCATTTCCGAAATTCGGGAATCTCTTGACACAAATACCATTTTTCAAACAACCACTAAAGAGGTTTGTCAATTAATCAAAGCCGATCGCGTTTCTGTTTATCGTTTCGATTCTAATTGGGGTGGTGAATTTGTCGGGGATTTCGAGGCTGCTAATCCATACTGGTTGAATGACTCCAAACTAGGTATTAATACAGTTTGGAATGATACCTATTTACAAGACACACAAGGAGGACGTTACCGCAACAATGAAACATTTGCAGTCGATGACATCTACAGTATGGGGTTTGCTCAATGTCATATCGATAATCTAGAACAGTTTCAAATTCATGCTTTTGTGCTTGCTCCAATTTTTGTTGGGCAAAAACTTTGGGGTTTGCTGGCAACATATCAACATACAGGTCCCCGGCAATGGAAAGCCTCTGAAGTTAGCTTTCTCAGTCAGATTGCTGCCCAAATGGGAGTAGCACTTCAGCAAGCAGAATTACTCACGCAAACAAAACAGCAGACGTTAAGTTTGCGACAAGCGGCAGAACAACAACATATATTGTTTGAGGTTGTTGCCAAAATTCGGGAATCTCTTGATCTAAATACAGTTTTTGCCGCAACTGTGTGTGAAGTCCGTCGCTCTTTGAATGCCGACAGAGTGGTAGTATATCGCTTTGACCCGAATTCCGAACTCAATGAAGGTGAAATTGTTTCAGAGGATCTTTTACCAGAGTTTACTTCTGCTTTAATATTAAAAATTCAAGACAACTGCTTTAAAGAGAAGTATGATGCCCTCTATCGTCAAGGACGCATCCACGCGATCGCTGATATCTACAACTCTGATCTGAATGTTTGTTATGTCCAAATGCTGGAGCAACTCCAAGTTAAAGCCAATTTAGTTTTGCCACTGGCTAAAAGTAATGAACTGTGGGGTTTGTTGTGCATTCACCAGTGTTACCAACCGCGTGAATGGCAATCCTCAGAAATCCAGTTCGCTACCCAAGTTGCGGCACAGCTTTCTGTAGCACTGGAACAAGCTGATTTACTTGAACAAACCAAGCATCAAGCTGTTGATTTGCAACAAGCGGCAGAACAACAACGGGTATTGTTTGAAGTTGTTGCGAAAATCCGGGAATCTCTTGACTTAGATATGATTTTTCAAACTACCACTCAAGAAATTTGCAAATCACTGCAAGCGGATCGTGTGGCTGTCTATCGCTTTCATCCAGATTGGAGTGGTGAATATATCGCCGAGTTTGTGGGTGATGGTTGGGTAAAACTTGTCGGTTCTGATTTCAAGACAGTTTGGGAAGATAGTTATTTACAGGAAACTCAAGGTGGACGATATCGCCATAATGAAAGCTATATAGTTGATGATATCTATCAGTCTGGTCACTCGGAATGTCACATTGCGGCTTTGGAGCAATTAGAAGTAAAAGCGTATGCGATCGCACCCATATTTATCGGGCAACAGCTATGGGGCTTACTAGCAGCTTACCAGAACTCTGCACCCCGCCACTGGGAAGCCTCGGAAATTAAGTTCATTACTCAAATTGCTAATCAGCTTGGGGTTGCACTCCAACAAGCCCAATTGCATAATCAGACTAAGGAGCAGACAGAAAAGCTGGCTCTAGCTCTGCATGATTTAAAGCAAACTCAAACCCAACTGATCCAAACTGAGAAAATGTCCTCACTAGGGCAATTGGTAGCTGGTATTGCTCACGAAATTAATAACCCGGTGAACTTCATTTATGGCAACATTAACCATGTCAATGATTACACCCAAGATTTACTCAGTATACTAGACCTATATTTGCAAAACTGCCCTGACCCCAACCCTGAGATTCGCGATCGCTCAGAAGAAATAGACTTAGAATTTCTTATCAAGGATTTGCCGAAAACTCTATCTTCTATGAAAATTGGGATTGATCGCATCCGTCAAATAGTCTTGGGTTTACGAAATTTCTCCCGCCTTGACCACGCGGAAAAAAAGCCAGTTAATATTCATGAGGGCATTGATAGCACCTTGCTAATTTTGCAGCATCGCTTGAAAGCAAAACCGGAAAGTCCGGCTATTAAATTAGTCAAAGAGTACAGTGACCTGCCCTTAGTAGAGTGTTATGCTGGCCCACTGAATCAGGTATTTATGAATGTTTTAAGCAATGCGATCGATGCCCTAGAAGATTACAGGGAATCTGAATCGAAACCTCATAGCCATCAAATTACTATCCGTACTGCTCTTGGTGAGCTTGAAGGCAATGTCAATAGCGTAGTAATTCGCATTGCAGACAATGGCTCAGGAATACCCGAAGCCATAAAGGCAAGAATCTGCGACCCATTTTTTACTACTAAGCCAGTGGGGAAAGGCACAGGCTTGGGGTTGTCAATTAGTTATCAGATTGTGGTGGATAAACACGGTGGTGTGTTTAAATGTGATTCTCAGCCAGGGTTAGGTACAGAATTTTGGATTGAAATTCCGATTAGACAAATCACCAAATAGCACAATCAAGTCCCATAGGTTTGGGAGCCAACTTGAAGAAGAATTCAGAAGTCAGAATTCAGGGGTCAGCAATATTTCAGTGGGGGTCTGAATCCCCCACTGAAATATTGACCACTAAATCTCTGATTTAGTGGGGGTTTTAAACCCGTTTATTCATCCGCTCTTATCGTACAGAAAACATTGCTGAATTCTGACGACTGACGCCTCTATTCTGTTTGATAAAATTGGTATAAGTCCGATTAACTTCTAAGTTGCACAGGCATAGCTAAATAGGTCATTTTCAAATCACCCAATGGCGTAAAAATTACTGGAGTCAGGCTTTGATTTAGATACATTTGAATTTCAGAAGATGGTAACTCTTTCAAGCCTTCCATCAAATATTTAATGTTAAAAGCAATTTCTATATTTTCCCCAGAAATCTGGGCTGGCATTGATTCTCTACCACTTCCCACATCTTGAGCTTCACAAGATAAGGTAATTTCTTGAGCTTCGCTATCAATACTAACCTTGACAATATTATTTTTCTGATCAGCTAATACAGCAATCCGCTCCAAAGTGCTGACAAATTGTCGTCGTTCAATTGTAATTTGTCGCTCAAATTGGCGCGGGATCAGTTGTCGATAGGCAGGATATTGTCCTTCTAATGTACGACTAGTCAAGCGTTGATTTTGCCATGAAAATACAACTTGACCTTGATCAAAATATAAAGCTACAGGTTCATCTGATGAGGCGCTATGAGCTAGCATTCGTTGGAGTTCGCGTAATGCTCTAGCTGGTACTGTCACTTCTAATTGACTAGTTCCGCCTAGAGGACGCTCGTTGCTAGTTTCTACCACTGCTAGGCGATGTCCATCGGTAGCTGCAAATTCTAGGGTATCTTGTTTAACTGTTAAATGCACTCCAGTGAGTACTTGCTTGGTTTCATCAGCACTAGTAGCAAACAATGAACCCCGTAATCCCTCAATTAATGCGGTGGTGGTGAGATGGATTACTTCTGTATTTTCAATTACAGGTAGTTCTGGAAATTCTTCAGGTCCCATTGCTCGGACTTGGTAATGTCCACTTTTGGGTGTGAGTGTGACAATTAAACCTTCTCCACCGGATGTTGCACCTGTGAGGGCTGATTCATCATCTAGAGTGATTTCCCCTTCTGGAAGGCGAGAGGTGATGTCTACAAGTAACTTAGCAGGAAGTGCGATCGCACCTCCTTGCCATACCTCAGCGTTAAAGCTGGTGCGGATTCCCAAGCTGAGATCAAAGGCTGTTAAGCTTACCTGGTTAGTTTGAGCATCCGCTTGTAACAGCACATTGGCAAGTACAGGATGAGTTGGTCGTGAAGGTACTGCACGACTGACGAGTGAGAGGTTTGTACTAAGATCGCTTTGGGAGCAAACTAATTTCATAAGTCAGATTCCGCTGGTGAAAGATATCCTAACACCGTTATTGTTCATAGGCGAGTAGGGGTTAGGCGTGTTGCCTATAATTGCCAGCTACTGGAAGCCGCTGACAAGTACGATCGCATTAATTGCGAGTGTATTAAGAGTTCAGTACGGAATACACCAGGAATATATCCCACATTCCGCACCCTCAAGTGTCACATCAATTCTATGTTTTCAATTATTGGTAAATTGCACCATCAGGCATAATTGCCCCAGCTAAGTTAGTACCAATTAGTTTAACCAAAAGGCGCTCACCAGAGCGAATCCGCGCTCCTGTCAAGTCGGCTCCCCGCAAGTCGGCCCCACTAAGATCCGCTCCAATCAAATTAGCAGCACGTAAATTCGCCTCCCGCAGATCCGCTAAAAGTAAGTTTGCCCGAAATAAATTTGCTTCAGATAAATTCGCACCTCTGAGGTTGACTTTGTGCATAAAAGTATCACTGAGATTAGCACCACTCAAATTGGCATAACTTAGATTTCTGCCAGATAAGTCTTTATTGCTCAAATTTGCCCGACTGTAGTCTTTACCACTCAAATCTGAGCTTTTCTTTGGTGGTTGCTGGATTGTTGGAGATGGTTTTTGTGGTTCAGGTGGCGGTGAGTTAAGCGTGGTTTGAGATTTGGTTTTTAGAGAGCGCAACTTTTCACGAGCTTCATTCATAGCTTTCAGCTTTTCTTGTGCTTTCTGCTGTAAACGGAGATTGTCTTTGGGAATGCGATCAGGATGCCAAACAAAGACTAAATCTTTGTAAGCCTGGTTCACTTCCTCAAGTGTTGCCCCAGGCTCTAATTCTAAAATTCTATAGTACTGCTCCAGATCGCTCATACGATATTTTGGTGGACAATCAACTTAATTATCAGTGATGAAGCCATCTATTCGCTGCACTATTATGTCATTGATTATGGGACATTAAGCATTAAGCATTGGGCATTGGATATTGATTTATCCGACTCTCTCATCTCCCCCTGCTCCCCCTACCCCTCTTCCCCCCTGCTCCTCATCTCCCCATTTCTCCATCGAGCGATCGCTCTCAAATATGCTGCAACTGGAATCTGATAGACTTCAATAAAAATCCAAACAATAATTGATAAATGTGATAGGAAAGTTAATATAGTCCAAATATATGGCATCCAGGTAATGGGTTCCTTGAGATTAGCAGGAAAATAGTAAGCTACTATGCCAATTAAAGTAGTGGGAAAAATTACAAAAGCTGCTGCTGCTACTCCATAACCCCAACCTAATTCCATACCTTCCAACTGGGCTTCTGTCCAACTAAACCCATTCCAACGCCAAACTAAGGGTGGTTGCCTAGAAGGCATTTTGATTTGCTGTAGTTCTAGGTTGACTGTAAAAATCTCTTGGCAAAAGTCACAAGCCATAGCTTCCATTAATGGCATATGAGAAATCTTACCTATCCGACAGACTGGGCAGGGGTAAACTCCATAATAGTCGAAAGATTGGGCTAAGATTTTGGAACTGGGCATAATGAAACTGATGATCCTAAAAAGTTAATCTGGTCAATAATGACTTGGGTAAGAATGATGTATGGTGATTGTCAATTGTCTGCAATCAGCTTTCCCAAGGTGAGGTGACAAGTTAGGAGAATTATATATTTTAACTTCTCAATCCGTCTAAGCACTAGGACTCACGCCTGTTTATGTGGAACGGTTTTAGATCGTGAATCATAATGCTGCGGTGAATATTCTTTGTATTGGATTGAGTACCGTAGGGCATACGGGAATTAATGTCTCTTAAGTGGATGACCTCTGCTTGGATAACGGCAACGATATCCAACTAAGCCGACTTGCAGAACTAGAAAACTCGCGTCTGTGAAGTTGGAATCACCGTGGCTTCAGCGGGCGTGAGCATGTCAATAGTCTTGACTCCCACAGTTTTACTGAGTCTATCGCTTTTTTATGGTTTATGGGGGTCTTGACACCGCCGAATTTTTCTGTTAGCGCTAATTTATATAGGTAGGGATTAAAATCTCCCGGTTTGAGCGTTATCCAGTTTTTTGAGGGAGTGATAGATGAGATGAACTCACCCACTGATGAGTAAGCAGCACTGATCAAAATCACAATGGAAGGTAAAAGAATGAATTACCCAGATAGGTATGACCAAGAGAACCTGCTGAACTTACACAAAGCTAAAATTCACTTGGAAATGGCTATTGGATTACTCAGCCAGTAAAGCTAATTTTTAATTAGTAACTCTTGACTCCCTTCACTCCAAAGGGGAGTTTTTTATGTATTATGGTTATTTTTGATAGTTCACTTTGGTTAACTTTACCATGATTGCGATCGCCTGGGTTGGGTGCTTGGTGCGATCGTAAATCCACAGTCTCCAAACGTCGAAAATTCGTAGAGTGACACTTGAGGGTGTAGAAACTAGAATATTTCATACAAAAACTCCGTTCACGAGTATCAAAGACTCGTTAACGAGTATCAAAGACTCGTCAACGAGTATTAAAGACTCTTTAACGGAGTTCAAAGACTCATTCACGAGTATCAAAGACTCGTCAGCGAGTATCAAAGACTCGTTAACGGAGTTCAAAGACTCATTCACGAGTATTAAAGACTCGTCAGCGAGTATCAAAGACTCGTTAACGGAGTTCAAAGACTCATTCACGAGTATTAAAGACTCGTCAACGAGTATCAAAGACTCATTCACGAGTATCAAAGACTCGTCAACGAGTATCAAAGACTCATTCACAAGTCTAAATAATTACTGATTGTAAATATTCTCCCCATCCTTGTTTCTTCACCTCTGGTGCAATAGGCTTAGAAAAATAAACCTTTTTTCTTTTCCCCTGCCCCCCTGCGCCCCTGCCCCTCTGCTCCTCTCTGCCTCCCCTGCTCTCCCTCCCTGAAGAATAAAGCCATGACTCAAGCTTTACGCAAACTAGTTACATTCGATGAATTTGTTGCTCAATACCCAGACAACTCACAACGACGTTATGAACTGCATGATGGAATAATTGTTGAGATGGCACAACCAACAGGCGACCATGAAGAGGTCGTTGGATTTTTAGTCAGAAAACTTAGTGTTGAATTAGACCGCTTAAATCTTCCCTATCTGATCCCAAAAACAGTATTCGTCAAACCACTCGAAAACGAATCAGCTTATTCACCAGATGTCCTGATACTAAATCAGCCTAATTTAGTAAATGAACTTCTATGGAAAAGGGCATCTACTGTAAGCCTTGCTGCATCTATTCCTTTAGTGGTGGAGGTAGTGAGTACTAATTGGCGTGATGACTACCACAAAAAATACGCTGACTATGAGGAAATGGGAATTCCTGAATACTGGATTGTGGACTATGCCGCATTGGGCGGTAGGGAATTCATTGGCAAGCCAAAACAACCTACTATCTTGGTTTGCTGTTTAGAAGAAGGTGAGTATCTAATTAATAAATTTCGAGGTAATGACCGTATCCAATCACCAACTTTCCCAGAATTGAATTTAACCGCAGAACAAATTTTTCGCGCTGGTGTAGTCAGCTAAATTCACGGTGTGTATTAATAATTACACCAGGAGTCAGAATTCAGCAGTTAGAAGCGAACCCACGCCCGTCTACTTAAAATTATGTCTAATACAACAATTATTCAATCTAAATTATTGCAACCGAAAGCTGATAATGAGCAAAAACTCTACCAAATTCTCACTATACAAGAATTAAGTCTTCTAAACGATCGCTCCAACTCCAAAGGACTAGTTCAACTGGCTTTTCATCTCACTGTTATGGGTTTGAGTGGCTACTTATGGGCAACAAACTTTGGCAATTGGTCGGTGGCTATACCAGCACTGGTAATCTACGGCTTCAGTTTGGCTTCGATGTTTGCACCAATGCATGAATGTGTTCACAAAACTGCTTTTGCTAACAATCGTTTCAATGATGCTGTAGCTTGGTTTTCCGGCTTGCTCTCATTTTACAACAGCACGTTTTTTCGTCGTTTCATGCAGAGCATCATTTGTACGCATCAATTCCGTTCCACGCCCTACCAAAAGCACATCAGCAGTTGAGCAAACACTTTTCCCACATTGAACCTGGCTATCTGAAAGTCAACTGGGATATTGTGGCTAAATAGTGCTAATTGGTAAGATGACAATAAGTCTATTTGATTTTTGTTTGCTCTAGGCTCGACCTTAATGCACCTTTATCAGATGATCATGAAGAATGATTAAGAAAAACGAGTATAGACAAACATGATAAAAATGCTAGCTGAAAACTTGATTGGAATTGAAGCAAGATTACAAATCAATTGGGTTTGGCTAAATGCCAGCTTACAGTTTGCGACTTGGGGACTTTTTTCACTTTTACTCGCTGAAGTCTTGAGAGATAGCTACCATGCTTTGTGTCACCAAGTCAATTGGCTTGCTAAATGGCACAACAAGCACCACATGGCCTATCGCCGGGATTTATCGATAGTTTCCCCGAAAGTTTATCAAGAATCTCAGCTCTATCACGACATTTTAGAGTCGAGTCTACTGCTGCTGGTATTGGTAGTCATTGCCTTAATTGTCCAACAAATAGGGTTATGGCTGGGAGTAGCTTATGCTTGCACCTTCTTATATGGCGCGTCTGTGCGATATTTCCAGGGAAAAATTGATACAGACTACAACCACCTACCCGGCCCTTTAGAGACAATTCCATCCATTTGGTGGGTAAATCGCTCTTACCATTGGCGGCATCATTTTGATGATGTCAACGCTTACTATAGTGGTGTCTTTCCTCTAGTGGATAAAATTCTTGGTACAGGACTGTCCCTCAAGGGGAAAACCATCGCTTTAACCGGAGCATCAGGAGCGTTGGGGCAAGCATTAACGGCTGAACTTGTAAAGAATAATGCTAAAGTCGTCGCATTAACCACCAATCCAGAAAAATTAGTAGAGCAAGTTGGGGTAAAGGTGGTTCCCTGGCAGTTGGGTAATGAATCCGAACTGAAGAATAGTTTAGAGAAAGTAGATATTTTAATTATCAACCACGCAATCAACGTCTACGCCAGCCGTACACCAGAGGCTATCAACTCCTCCTATGAGGTGAATACCTTTTCAGCATTGCGGTTGATGGATGTATTTTTGACAACTGTGACAGGCGCACAAGCAAAAGCAACGAAGGAAATCTGGGTAAACACTTCTGAAGCTGAGGTTTCTCCAGCGCTGAGTCCGCTTTATGAACTCAGCAAGCGATCGCTAGGTGATATAGTTACCCTCAAGCGTTTAGACGGGGATTGTGTAATTCGCAAGTTAATTCTTGGCCCGTTTAAGAGTCAACTAAATCCTTATGGAGTGATGTCTGCACAGCAAGTTGCTCGTGCGATCTTATTTTTGGCACGGCGCGACTTCCGAAATATTATTGTGACAATAAATCCTCTCACCTATCTGCTGTTTCCCTTAAAAGAAACTAGTACATGGCTATACTATCGAGTCTTCAGCCGCACAGCGAAAAGTGAACAGGACTCACGCAAACAATAGCCGAAACCGTGATTTTCTTCTTATATCAAGTCCGCTCAATCACTTACAATATGTCATTGCGAGTGGAACGAAGCAATCGCAATGACTCTGCGATTACTTCACTCCGCTATCGCCGCGTTCGTAATGACAAGTATTTAGCCGGACATGATATTAGGGGCAATTCATGAATTGCCTCTGAGCGCGTATAGTATTTATTGCGTAGGCGTAGCCCGCCGCAGGCATCACTCTGAGTGAGTGCTGATTATTTAATGTTGAAAAAAGCCTATGCTTATGCACTTTTAAAATGGAAAGGCTATTCTCTTCTAAATTTTGAGCAATTATTACCTTAATATAAAACACTGACCGAGTAGGAACGAATTGCCGGGTCTACAGTTAAAATTGTTAAATTATGTTGTAAAGCTTGACAAATCAACATTCTATCAAAAGGATCGCGATGTAATAATGGTAATTTCAATAGTTGAGTAACACTTTCTTCATCTAGGTTAAGACTACTGATTAAATGCTGCTGACGCTGTTTAGGAAGGTAGATTTCAGGTGATTCAGGTAATGGTAATTTACCTAATTGATATTTAACAGTTGCTTCCCAAACTGAAACGCAACTTAAATATACGTCGTTGTTTAAATCACGAATGCTATTTTGTAAATTAATTGGTAATTTTTGATCGCCACTAATAAACCATAAGAAAATATGGGTATCTAATAATAGTTTCATTTACCCTCAAAACTATTCAAAATCTCTTCAGGTAAGGGACTATCAAAATCATCTGGAACAATGAACTCTCCAGCACATAAGCCATAAGGTCTGATTTGTTGAGAAGTGGGTGAAACTGGTTTAATTTCTGCAATAGGTTTACCTGCTTGCGTGATAAGAATACTTTCTCCTGCTGCTACTTGGTGAAGATAGCTAGTTAAGTTCTGCTGGATTTCATCAATTGTTACAATTAACATGAGATGTGTCTGTAGGAATATTTCTAGTATATCAAGTTGAGATTTATCAAAAATAAATAATAAGCTATACTAAAAATTAAATAATTCTTACAAAAATTATGACTAACCAAACAAATGCTCTTCCTGCTGTTGATTATGCACGCCTCGAATTACAAGGAGAGTTAATCGCTATGCAAAAATTAACTATTGAGGATTTATTAACTATATTGGTCAAAGTCAAATTCTAGAAACTCAACAAGAACTACATTTATAACTTTTAGAAAAAAATCAAAATCATCAATTAAGTGAATTAGATAAATTATTGTTGCGAACGCTCCTAGTAAGTGCTGATTATCTAATATTGAAAAAAGCCTATGCTCATGCACTTTTAAAATGCAAAGGCTATTCTCTTCAAGATTTTGAGCAATTAGTAAAGTAATAGCAGTGTCATTTATACCCTAAAACTATTCGCCCAGTTATATTGAGCATTATTATGAAGTTATCAATATTTTTGAACTCGTGCAAAGACGCAAAAAAGCCTGGTGATTTATAATCGCTTAGTGATACTCTTGACATCTCAAGTAGAATCAAGGTCTTCCTGTGGAACAGGATAGTATGTTCTGTTAAATGATTCTAAAATATACTCATAAGATTCTCCACAAGTTATCAACTGTGTAAAATCACCAATTAACCCATCAGGTAAGTTTGTTCTTTCTAAAGTTATACGTACATAATCGTAAAAATTAGACATAAAGTTTTTTGTTAAGTTAATTAATCTAAACAGATGCAAAACCAGTAAATTGCCGGACATAAGGTGATCTAAAACCCAAAACAATATCTGTTTTCGGTACTCCTAACTCTACTAATTCATTAGCTATTCCTTCCTCAGTCAAATCGCGCTGAATCCAAATTTTTCCATCTTTAATATCTACATGAACAACACAACCATAAGCGCGTTCTTCATTTTCCCATCCTACATAAACTACAAGATAGCGATTTCTTTGGCAATCAAAAATTAACTCTTTTTCTGTTCCTTTAGATAAATGATTTTCTGTATGTCTTCCTAAAACTGTTTGCACTAATTCTGAATAATTCATTCCTTCCATAAAATAATCTCCTGTTTAATAGGTTCAAATATCAGCAACTTTAATTTATGTTCAGCAATTACTTCTTGAATAAACGAAATCATAAAAAACTCTTTATATATTTCAGAACCAATTGCTAAATATAAAATGCGGTCAAATTCTTTTTTTCTTAAAACAGAACGGTAATTAAGTGTTTGTCCTAACGCTGTATGAAATTCACTTATTTCTGATTTTCCAAGAAAAGATTTGACTTCGACTGCTATCTTTTGCCCCTCCTTTTCTGCTGCTAAAAGTTTTTCTGCTCCTAAATCAATACGAAATTCGATACCATCTACTGTAATAGATAAAGGATCATGAGTAATAAACCAATTATCTTTTTCTAAAGCTAAACGAACTGCATTGTGAAAGATATCTTTCGCTGACATGGAAAAAATAATATTTTATATCCTATCATACCTAATTTTTTTAGTAATGTATTCCTCCCTTTGCTCCTTTGCGTCTTTGCGCTAAACACAAAAAAAGGGATAAGCCTAAAAGCCTATCCCCAAAAAAATCAATTAATCATTAAGTCCCAGTAGTCCAAGAATTAATGTACTCAATTTGATCTGGAGTTAGGCTATCAATCATAATTCCAATAGCCTGCAACTTGAGTCGGGCAATTTCTTGATCCGTCTCAATGGGAATTGAGTGCAAGCCAGGTTCTAACTTACCTTTATTCTTCACTAGGTATTCAACAGCTAAAGCCTGGTTGGCAAAGCTCATATCCATAACCGCGCTGGGGTGTCCTTCCGCAGCAGCCAGGTTAATCAAACGTCCTTGTCCAAGAACGATGACTGATTTACCACTTTGCAGTTTGTACTCTTCAGTGAAGGGACGCACTTCCTTGATTTCCTTCGCTTGAGAAGCCAAGTATTTCAAGTCAAGTTCAATATCAAAGTGACCGGAGTTACAAACGATCGCACCATCTTTCATCACATCAAAATGCTCGGCGCGAATTACGTGCTTGTTACCTGTAACTGTAACAAACAAATCACCAACTTTAGCAGCTTCTGCCATTGGTAAGACGCGGAAACCATCCATTACGGCTTCAATTGCCTTGATGGGATCAATTTCGGTAACAATCACGTTACCACCCAGACCACGGGCGCGGAGGGCTGTACCTTTACCACACCAGCCGTAACCAACTACGACAATGTTTTTACCTGCCAGCAGAATATTTGTGGCGCGGATAATGCCGTCTAGGGTCGATTGTCCAGTACCATAGCGGTTGTCAAAGAAGTGCTTGGTATCGGCATCGTTGACATTCACTGCGGGGAAGGTGAGAACGCCATCTTTGAACATGGCCCGGAGGCGCACAATTCCCGTTGTGGTTTCTTCAGTGGTGCCAATCAAATCAGCAATTTGGTGTTGGCGCTCTTGGATTAATGTAGCAACCACATCGCTACCGTCATCAATGATGATGTTGGGGCGGTGATCTAGGGCGATTTGAACGTGGCGGCTATAAGTTGCGTTATCTTCGCCTTTTTGGGCAAAGACAGGAATTTCATGATCGACGACGAGGCTAGCTGCTACGTCATCTTGCGTTGATAAAGGATTGCTAGCAATTAAAAGCGCATCTGCACCACCGGCTTTCAGAGCGATCGCCAAATGTGCTGTTTCGGTTGTAATGTGGGCGCAAGCCACTAAGCGTAAGCCAGCAAAGGGCTTTTCTTGGGCAAAGCGATCGCGGATTTGCCGCAAAACTGGCATTTCGCGTCCAGCCCATTCAATGCGCTGTCTTCCCAAGGCAGCTAGGCCGAGGTCTTTAACCTCGTGCTTTAATCGGGGAGAAGTTGCGGTCATCAAAAGTTACCTCAAAAAATTAAAAATAGCTACGTAAAATTTACGCACTCTACTAGGTTATTCTACTACTGGCGATTTTTACTTGAAAGAAAGCAAACTACTAGCCAATAGTCCTCAAAACTAGCTTGACGTTTGATCAGCGGAATGTCAACTTCATCCCCAGCTTCTTCCTTTTTGTTTTATCTTTGGTAAGAGTAATACTATTCTCAGCCTTAATCGCTGATTTTAAGTATATTGTCATCTTTCTAAAGATAGATAATAAAAAAATATAAAAATTTAATTATCTAATGGGAAAACTTCAACTATTAGATAGGTACATTTACAAAAAGTAATTGCGGTTATAGAAGTAGTCAATAGTAGATTTTACTCAAGGAGGTGTTTAAGTGCGCTTTCAATTTTTAGCGATCGCTAGTTCAATGGCTATAGCTCTTGTATCAGCGCCAAAAGCCACAGCCCAAATTCCTTTGTTACCGCAGCTGCAAGCTCCCAGCAGCGTGAGTAATGATTCAAATAATAGACTTGTTACAGGCTGGATTTATTTAGATGGTCGGCAGTTATTTCAGATAGCGGCATCAAAAGCCAACTTTCCTGAGCGTTCAGAAGATATTCAAAAGAAGTTGGAGAAAATTAGCCAAAGTTACATTAATTCACCAACAAAAACAGAAGTCAAGGTAGAAGTTCGCAAAGTAAACGACTTACCAGTAATTTATGTCAACGACCAATATCTGATGACGATCACTTCTGAGGATGCGGGATTGCGAGAGGTAGATATATCGACATCGGCAAATCAAATAAAGGAATCGTTACAAGAAGACTTGCAACAAGCAAAGCAAGAAAGACAAACTCAATCTTTAATTAACCAAGGTAAAATTGCTGCGGGCATCGGACTGACAATGATGATTATGAGTTGCGGGGTATATAGCTGGCAAAAGCGCTCCAAAAAAGATTTATTACACCCCATTGCCTCTCAACCCTCCAGAGGGCCCCAAAACTCCCCAGTTTCACCAGCAGTAGCAGCAGCTCAACCAATTACAACACAACTGAATCAACGACAAAAGCAGCATCTCCAAGAAGTCAACAGACGATTGTTTGAGCTAACTCAAGCCGGAATTTGGGGAGGTGGAAGTTTCTTCATTTTGGGTCTATTTCCTTATACACGACCATTTCAGGTAGGAATTCTCACAGCTGCCCAATTTCCTTTGCGATTAGGTGTTGTGTTCTTGGGAACCTATGTAGCGATCCGTTTGACCTACGCCCTAATTGACCGCTTCACTACCACTTTGATCAGCAGTGGTGCTTTATTGACTCCAGAAAGTTCTGAACGGCTGCAACTGCGAGTTTCCACATTTTCTGGCGTGACTAAAAGCATCGCTACTGGCATCTGGGTAGGAGTAGGCTTCTTGCTAGCGCTGGTGTCATTGGGGATAGATATTGTTCCCTTGCTAGCGGGTGTCAGCTTAGTTGGTGTTGCAGTATCTCTAGCCTCGCAAAACTTAATTAAAGATGCGATTAACGGTTTTTTGATCATTCTAGAAGACCAGTACGCTTTAGGTGATGTGATTTCAGTGGGAGACGTGGGAGGCTTAGTAGAAAATCTGAATCTGCGGATGACCCAACTGCGGGATTCGGAAGGGCGCTTGATCACGATTCCCAATGGTGAAATTAAAGTTGTTGCCAATCTTTCTAGTCGTTGGTCACGAGCCGATTTAACAATCCCGATTGCCTACCAAGCCGATACAGAAAAGGCTTTGAAATTGATTGAAACTGTTGGTTCCCAGATGAATCAAGAAGTACAATGGCAGCCTCAAATTTTGGAGCCGCCGCAAGTTTTGGGAATAGATCAATTTGGCGATCGCGGTTTGATTATTCGCGTCTGGATTAAAACACAGCCTCTCAAACAATGGGATGTAGCACGGGAGTTTCGCCGCCGCCTGAAAGTTGCCTTAGACCAAGCTGAAATTTCCATTTCTGTGCCTCAACAAGCAATTTGGGTGAATGATGATCATTTGTTAAATTTTCAGGGTAATGGCAAAGATAATTAGAAATTTTAATTCATTACCGCATTTTTCAGTTGATTAACCCAAATGACCTCTCTTTTACCAGAGAGAGGCTTGGAATCTGCCTCTTCCAGCTAACAAAAGTTTTTCCGCTTCCCTGTCCTTCTTGGAGAGGTTTCAATCCGGTTTGGTTAACGGTTTAAGATTTTAAAGATCCTTCCAAGGGGAGCAAGTGACACCCCGGAAAAAGGCTTGCTTATAACCCTTTTTTACCCACTTTTTAAGGGGGTCGCCGCAGATGGGGGGATGATTAAGCAACCCGTATTGGCAAAGGTTTATCGGTTGGATACAACACACAGTAGGAGGTTATATCTTTACATTGGTGTCAACTTCAGGAGAAACATGCCCAATATCCAGTACTCTGTAACTAATTTTGCGCGATCGCCAACACTAAGCCTTAATAAATTCTTATATTAATAAAAAGCTACTACCTTACTAACGAGTCTTGAACTTTTCCCTAATTTATGTTTGTCAATACCTTCATCAGACGTCCAGTCCTGACGACGGTCTGTACGTTCATCATTTTGCTGCTGGGGAGCATCTGTATTCCGATCCTGCCGATTTCTCAGCTACCAGACCTCGCTCCGGTGCAAATCACCGTTACCTCCAACAATATTGGTGCGGATGCTCAAACAACAGAAAGTACTGTCACCAACATTATTGAGCGGCAAATTAATGGTGTTAAAGATGTATCTTATATATCTTCTAATACGGGTAATGATGGTTTTAGCAATATAACTGTCTCCTTCCCAACTAATGTCAATAGCGATATTGCTCAAGTAAACGTTCAAAATAAAGAAGGACTTGCTGACCCTCAACTGCCAGATACTGTTCAACGCACAGGTGTCACAGTTGAAACGGCATCGAGCAGTCTGCTTCTGGTCTTTGGGTTTTACTCAGAAAATAATGAGTATGACAACATTTTTATCAGTAACTATGTTGATCTGTTTATTTTTGATCAGATCAAACGACTTCCTGGCGTAGGAAAAGCCACGATTTTTGGAGAGCGCAAATATGCCATGCGTCTTTGGCTTGATCCCAACAAGCTTGCCCAACATCAACTAACTCCTCAAGATGTGGTAACTGCCCTGCAAGAACAAAATATTCAGGTGGGTGCAGGGGCAATTGGTAAGGAACCAGCACCAAATAATCAAAGCTTTGAATTTGCTTTACGGGCAACCAGCCGATTTAAAGATGCGGCTGAATTTGAGGATATGGTGCTAAAGGTAAGTCAAGGTGGCACCAGTAGCACCACTAATAGCAACACTAATAGCACCACTAATAGCAACACTAATAGCACCCTAGTTAAGGTCAGAGATGTCGGTCGAGTTGAACTGGGGGCAGAGAGCTATCTCGCTGATGCCAAATTTACCCTACCAGGAAGTACTCCCAAGGCAGCCGTGGGTTTGGGGATATATCAACTTCCAGGTAGTAATGCCCTGGACGTTGCCCATGCTGTTGAAGAGCAGATCGCAACACTATCGAAGAGTTTTCCACCTGGACTAAAAGCACAGTTGGCATTTGATACCACTCCATTTGTAGAAATTTCTTTAGAAGAAGTTTTACACACTCTGGTTGAGGCGATTATCCTGGTTGTCTTGGTAATTTTTGTCTTTTTGCAAGACTGGCGAACCACGATCATTCCCACTGTTGCGATCCCCGTCTCCCTGGTTGGGACATGTGCGGCTCTGTTGGTTTTAGGATTTCAGATTAATACACTGACCTTATTTGGTTTTGTCCTGGCGATCGGTATCGTCGTCGATGATGCGATTATTGTGGTGGAGGCAGTTGCAGTCAAACTGGAGCAGGGCATGAGACCCTTTGATGCTGCTGTCGAAGCTATGAAAGAGTTAACTGGGGCAATCATTGCCACTTCACTTGTACTCATGGCGGTATTTATTCCAGTTGCATTCATTCCGGGTACTACTGGGATTGTCTACAAACAATTTGCATTAACCGTTGCTTGCTCCATTGGCATCTCGACCTTCAATGCCTTAACCTTCTCTCCGACTATGGCAGCCATCCTGATGCGCCCAGCTCAGACTCCCCGGGGCCCTTTAGGCTGGTTTTTTTCGCAGTTTAATCGGGGATTTGGCTGGTTCACACGCCGCTATGTCGGGTTTGTTAGCTACCTTACCCATGTCAAGCCGATTGTAATTGGGGTTTTTATCACTGGTTTAGTAGCAACGGTTTTGATGTACAGAGCAGTGCCTACCGGATTTATTCCAGAGGAAGATCAGGGTTACTTCTTTGTAATTGTCCAGGGGCCTGATGGGGTTTCTTTGAAATACACCGAATCTGTGATGAATAAGGTTGTCAAAGAAGTAACATCTCTTCCCGAAGTTCAAGCTAGTTTTATGATCAGTGGCTTTGGTTTCGATGGCAATGCTTCTAATTTAGGCATTGCCTTTGCTAACCTGAAACCCTGGAAAGAGAGAACTCTAGAATCTCAGTCTGTCTATGGCATACTTCAGAGGATGAACAAAAAGCTCTCTGCAATTACAGAAGCTAGAGCGATCGCTGTGAATGCTCCTCCGGTTAGAGGGCTAAGTACTACGGGTGGTTTTGAGTTTATCATTCAAGACAAAACCGGAAGTGCGCCGATTCAAACCCTGGTTGATACTGCTAACAAATTCATTGCGGCGGCAAATAAAAAACCTGTTTTACAACGAGTTTTCACTCAGTTCACCGCAGATACTCCCCAATTTGACATCCAAGTGAACCGCAACCAAGCCAAAGCTCTCAACGTCGAACTCAACGACATCTTTGGAGCGTTGCAAAGTTACTTGGGGTCGCAATATGTGAATGACTTTGTGCAGGGACAGCGACAGTATCGAGTATATGTCCAAGCAGATGGAGTGTTCCGCTCTAATCCAGATGATATTGGCAAGCTGTATGTTCGCTCTGCAAGTGGGGCGATGATTCCGTTGAGCAATCTGGTGAAAGTTACTCCCTTTGTGGGGCCGAAAACCATTTCGCATTATAACTTGTACAGGTCTATTAAAGTCCAGGGCGCTCCTGCTCCTGGTTCTAGTTCTGGAGAAGCAATTAAAGCGATGGAGCAAGTTGCAGCAGAGGTTTTGCCTCAGGGATTTGGTTACGAGTGGACAGGGACTTATCTCCAAGAGAAGACATCTGGGGGAGCTACAGGTCTAATTTTTGGTTTAGCGATCATAATTGTCTTTCTGGTGCTATCGGCTCAGTATGAAAGCTACATTGACCCGCTGATTATTTTGCTGACGGTTCCCTTAGCAGTCTTGGGAGCGATGACAGCACTTTGGCTACGTTCCAATATTTTCATGGCAGGTAGCCTTTTCCCCAAAGTGGTGGATGATATCTATTGCCAGGTAGGTTTGGTGACTTTGATTGGTCTAGCCGCAAAGAACGCGATTTTAGTCGTGGAATTTGCCAATCAACTGCATGAGCAGGGCATGAGCTACACGCGGGCGGCGGTGAAAGCGGGGCAAGAACGTCTACGACCCATCTTAATGACTTCCTTTGCAGCACTGTTAGGATTTTTGCCCTTGGTGATCTCTCAAGGGGCTGGAGCCAGCAGCCGTTGGTCTTTAGGAACAGCGCTCTTTGGGGGGCTGATGCTTTCAACGTTCTTGAGTTTGTTCTTAGTGCCAATTCTTTACATCTTAATCAAGACTCTGGCTCAGGCTATATTTTCTCAGAAGCGATCGGGAGGTTCAAAGCCTCCAGATTCTCCTAATGGAGCTTCGGCATCTGAACATAAAGCTCTGCCTGCTGGCTCAAGTCAGCCAGAGACACAACTCAGGTCTCAGCAGGATGGGATAACCTGACTTTTGCCATCCGCCTTCTCTACGAAACCCTACGCGAACACAAAGGTTGTGTAATAACCAACCACGTCACAGTACTTAAATTCCTTCTAGTTTCCCTTCTCCTAAGTTGGGAGAAGGGGTTAGGGGATGAGGGCAATCCAAGAAGGCTTACTAGCGCTAATAGTCTGTGAAGTTTAAATTTATACGTAAGCAAGTTCGTAGTAAGGACTTAAGTCCTTATTTGATAAGCACTAAGGAGGAGCATCTAAATGAGTGTAAAAATACGCCTGCCCTGACGAATGGAATTCACGCGCCACTTGAGGCCAGTCCGCTCAAGTCGTCAGACCCTTTCGGCAGTTCCTCCTGGGGGAAACCCCCTTGGCACTAGCCTCTCCCTTTGGGAGAAGACCGGACTGCCTCACTACAAGGCTGGCTCCTCTACTTGGGAAGACCCCAAACGCGATAACATTTTCTGTAATTTCCTGCTTGCTAAAAAAATTAGTTGAATAGAAATTAAGTACTTAGATAAGGAAGAGTGAAATGGGACTTAGCGAGGGACTTTTGAACCCGACCAAAAAGGCTATGGTGATAAATGACTGTTGCAAGATGATCGAAGGACAGCTTGCATCCAAGTCAGGGATGAGCGGTATCGCGTTGAAAACTGCCTTCGCCGCCCTAAAGGGAGTTAAGCCAGGGTATATCCCTTACGTCGTTGAGCAGATTCTGCCACAGTGCTTCACAGCACTTGATCCCATCTGGAATGAAGGCGTAGAGAAAGGCAATCCAATTGAATACCTTAGTGGGAATCGCTCTCATACAGCAGACGCGCTACTGGGTGTCACCGATGCTAGAGCCAAGAACGTAAAGCGCCAAATCGTGCGAGGAACCTATGAAAAACTTCGCGGTTCAGCCAAAAAGCACGTAGAAGAAGCAGTGCCAGACTTAGCTAAAGTAATCGATAATTACACTAAGTCCTGAGCCAGAAGGGAAGAATCACAATAAACGTATGCCGCCGTTCGATGCGTCGGTGGCTGGCATACAAGGCAGATATTACACTATAGCTCCAAAGTGTTTGGCGAAAGTCTTAGAGATGCCATAACTACTAAATAAAAAAAGTGCAGTATTTAATTTCCTGATATTTTCCGAGTTAGCTTGAAACAGCAAATAATCAGAAACTATCTGAATTATTGTTTTAATAGGCTTGCAACTCATGAAAAAAGTTACCGTTTATCGATACCGCACTTATGGACTAATTGGGTTAATATCCTTAACCCTCATATTAAGTACAACTACATCTGCCCTAACACAGTTAGCAGACGATTCCCCAATTGGGCAAACTCCTATCCCTGCTTCTAACTTAATATGGCCGACTCAAGGATTTATTTCTCAAGGCTTCCACAAATATCAACATGAAGGAGTTGATATTGCAGGGGCATCTGGGACTCCTATTGTTGCTGCTGCATCGGGTACAGTTGTAAAAGCAGGTTGGGATGATTGGGGATTAGGCAATGCTATAACTATTAAACATCTTGACGGGGGCATCACTGTTTATGGTCACAATCGCCGTTTGTTAGTGAGCAAGGGTCAACAGGTCATTCAAGGTCAAATTATTGCTGAGATGGGATCTACAGGCAATAGTACAGCACCTCATCTGCACTTTGAAGTTCATCCAAATGGTCGAATAGCAGTTGACCCCCTTCGTCTGTTGACATCCTTAACTGCAAGTGTTGCTCCTGCTTCTAAAGTTCAGCAAGTAGATAACCCGAACCGCCCAGTCTCGACACCTCCAGTGGCAAAGCAAGTTTCATCTTCACAGCCAATTCCAATAGATTTTGCACCTGTAAGCACTGATACTGAATGCAATGGAGTTACCATCATTGAGGGTGAGACTGCAAGTATTCGTGTAAAAGTCTGTAAAGAAAATGGTCAGTTATTTTATATTGGGCAGTTGAAACAAGACCCAAGTAAGCCTATAAAGATATCAGCTTTGAATATTGGTAAAGGCAGATATCGAGCCGATAATGGTAGTTTTTATTATTTAGTCAGCCCTGAAAGAGTGGAAGTTTGGCGAAATGGGACTTACATGCATTCTGACAGATTTTATACTTTAACAAAATCGCCCTAAAGTTACCATCCAATATTTGTTCACAACTATACTGTATTGCAAGCGATCGCTTGAGTTGATCAATTTGCTAATATCAATTTATATTGAAGCTGCATAGAAAAGAGCTTCAAGAATAAAGTCATAGAAAGTTAAAGAAATAACACGCTCTCTTGTCAGATTACTGGTAACCTCGTGAAGGCGATGGCTACGGCAGGCTGCGCCTACACGAAGTTTATCAAGTGTGTTAAATACTTGAGGCTTAATGTAAGATTTAACAAACAGCCAAAATCTCTCAATAGGGTTGAGTTGTGGAGAATAGGGAGGTTGGCAGATGGGAATAATCTTTTCAGGTCATTTCAAATCATAAGACAAATGTGAGAAGAGCTTGGTCAACTTGAAGGAGTGCAATATCGTCTCCCAATTGCGATTGAGCAATTCAAGCACTTCTCCTTTTATTGCTAAATCTTGTCCGGCTGCGTTTTTGATTTCGAGTAACCCAGCCAAAAAAAAGTATACCTAAAGGAATACTTTACAAAATCAATACCTTCGCATAAAAAAGAGTATGAAGAGATAGGGCTAAAAAGTTGTCTTCAAAGAAATTACACCTGGATGATTGCCCCTCTCACTTCTTAGGATTTTATTCTTGAAGCCTTATCTAGCGCAGCTTGATAAAGAATTGGTATGACGTAGCATTGGTGTCAACTTAAGCGCAAACCCCTTTAAAACCTCGTTTCGTTTCCAGCCTCTGGCTGGAAATGCTCTTCAATTGCGGTGCCGCTAGTCTTGAGGCAAAGCCTCAGATTAGGCATTCCCAGTCAGAGACTGGGAACGAGACACGAGACAATCTCTAAAAGCTTGTTATAGGAAGGCTTTCACCTTAAGTTGACACGTATGGTGAGGTAGCCCTAATTTTTCCCATTCGGACGTTGAATAATCGTTTCCATCACCCGCCGCTTGGCCTTAGGATCAATACCTACCAAGCGAATATACTCACCGCTATATTCTGCTAAAGTTGCTTCCAAGTTTGATATTGCATCAGACTCTGCATCAATGTGGCTATGAGCACAAGTTTGCCATGAACCTGTGCGGAAACGGCGCTCATCTACGTGTTCAATAATAATTTTGTAACCTTGAGACAATAATTGCCTAATTTGTGCTTGTGTATCCAAGCTCAAATGGTTACTCAATACTTCCTGTTGCTGAAATCCATTAGTTTTTACTTCTTGAGTTACACCATTGCGTGGTGGCTGAATAATTGGTGTTACAGCAGGTGGTGCAGATTGAGAATTTCTACCCCGATTGAGTCGATTGTAATCATCAACCAAATGGGAATTTTCCACCCGTTTTTGTTCACCAACCAGGAAGTTACCAGACTCGATTAAGTGAGACAGGCTGAAATTTGGCTTTTTAAATTCTGGTGGCCCTTTAACGCTATTAACCACACTCAAGGATATCTGCTCAAAACCTACTTGATGGATGTAGTTGCGGATTTGTTCGTCATAAATGCGCGATCGCAAAGCGCTAAAAAAGTCAATGGACTGATTGACAAAAGTATCAACTAGCTGTTCAACTTCCCGCTGTGACAGTCCATCCGCTTCAAAAATTCCCTTGACAATTCCCACCTTATCGTCTCTGTCTGGTTCCCAGTAGAATTTCTCCATCCGTCCATCCCGAATTAACGGTGCATAGAGGGTGGAAAAATCATTACCTGTGACGATTATCGGCACACGATGTAAAGGCGTGGAATCATAGCTTCCAGGCAACTGCACATCTGTAGGATTATCAGCAATATTCATCAGTGTGGCATTCACCAACTGCGTATTTACAGTATATTGAGTGCCTTCATCAAAGCGTCCAGCACCTGCATCTAAATCGTTAATCATCAGTACACACATTTTGCCGCGTACTTTGATCAGTTCTGCTGTTTCCCGATAGCGCAGCCGAATCAACCGCGCCGGATCTCCTGCATCTGGACTTTCCAATTCGCCGCCAGATATGTTAGTCACTTCGATACCCATTTTCTCGAAGACTAATTGACATTGAAATGTTTTGCCTTCTCCTTTGCGTCCGTGAATACCCAAAATCACCGGGACTCGCACGCCAGGAAGCTTTAGAAAGTTTTTGGTGATGTGGACAGCCAATTTGTCCAGAAAGCGGGGAGCGATGTAGTAACCCATAAAATTATTTTTGCCTAGTACTGCTTAAAGTAATGTTAAGTTTTTTTGGTGATGATTGTTTATTTATCTTTTGGTAGAAAAGCAACGCTACCACACACGTTTTATTGGATATGCATCAAAAATTTTATCAGCACTTACTAAAGGTATATTTTCTACGAGTGCTTGTGCAATTAAAAGTCGATAGAATGGGTCACGGTGATGTAAAGATAGTGTAGCAACAACAGTAATATGATCTATGGTGATTGGCAGTAATTCAATACCATTCCTAATTATTTGCTGTTCGATAAACTCGTTAAAAGCTAGACCAAAGTTGAGTTTCCCAATGCTGTGCTTGATTGCCATTTCCCAAACACTAGCAATACTCAGTAGATTTTCATTATTTTCAATTTGTGATCGCATACTAACGCTGATTCTTCGATCACCCATCACAAACCAAATAAAAATATGAGTGTCCAGTAGCTGCCTCATTACATATATTCCTTAAAATCTTCTAGTGGTTCATCAAAGTCATCAGATATTGTCACAAGTCCCTTGGCACTACCATACTTAGGACGACGTTGAACTGGCGACACAGGAGTTAACTTCACCAAAGGTTGATTATCTTTGATAATGATTATTTCCTCACCACTAAGTGCTGCTTCAATTAAGTCGGGTAAATTTTTAGATGCTTCAGCTAGAGTAATGTACTGCACAAGTATCACCTTTTGATTATCAATTTACGATTCTATTCTGCATCACAAACTAAAAAAAACCTCCGAGTTTCCCGTCCTATAAAAAAAGAGAGGCAGAAAACTCTACCTCTCCTATTATCTAATCAACAAATTACTTAAAGCTTGCTAACTTTAGTATCTGTTGGTGTTGGGTTTGTGAACAATAAAGCTGAGAATTTGGCACTGCTTAATGTTGTCAAAACCTACAACACGGATATAGCTGGTGTTGAATTGAGAACGGCATCCTTGAACTTCGCTCAATACCTCTTGAGTAGATTTAGCACCGAACAAAGGCAGCTTCCACAGTGTCCAATATAATTCTGTTGGCTCAGAAGTTTCGTTAAACTCGATCGCTGGAATGTAACCTTGATTCAAAATGTACTGGATCTGCTTGGCAATTTGAGCGTCAGACAGAGGGGGCAGATAAGAAAGGGTTTCGTAACGACGCTCTTTTGGTAAAGTTTGCATAGCTTTTGATAATGGGTTGCGATTTTTTACTACTAGGTTGAGTGAACTAATTGGATAAGTTATCCAAATTCGGATCTGAAGTTGCTTGCTGTTCTGGTTGCAGACTGGGGCTAGATGTGTCTATTCGTGTGATGCGTTCTAAATGCTGGCGACGCTGCTCCATGTTGGCTTGTTGAATGCCAGTGCGAACCATTTCCGGTAAAAATTCAATGATTTCTTCGGCAATGTGTTCTCTGACAGTCATGATTCGCAAAGCCAAATCTGGTTTTTCTCGCAACAGTTGCTCAATGTATGATTCACCATTCTGAATTTTGCCAGACGAAAAGTTATGCAGCCAAAGTTCTAATGGAGGATTCGTTTCGCCTAGCTGTGCCAATACTGTCTTTAGAGCCTGATAAGTCAGGTAGCTTTGGACAGTCTTGGCTGTGTCCTTCGCAATTTGCTTAAGATTCATGCTTGACCCCAGCCCTGAAGAGTTATGAGTTATGAGTTATGAGTTATGAATTAATGCAAATCCTAACTCTTAACTCTTAACTCTTAACTGTTAACCCAGATCAGACGGTATCCATTGCTTCAAACTCGAACTTGATTTCTTTCCACAGTTCGCAAGCGACAGCTAGTTCAGGAGACCACTTAGCAGCTTCGCGGATGATATCGTTACCTTCACGAGCCAAGTTGCGGCCTTCGTTACGAGCTTGAATAACGGCTTCCAAGGCGACGCGGTTAGCGGTTGCACCAGGAGCGTTACCCCAAGGGTGTCCTAGAGTACCACCACCGAATTGTAGTACGGAGTCATCACCAAAGATTTCTACCAGCGCGGGCATGTGCCATACGTGGATACCACCAGAAGCAACTGCCATTACACCAGGTAGAGAAGCCCAGTCTTGGGTAAAGTAGATACCACGAGACTTGTCTTGCTCAATGTAGTTTTCACGCAACAGGTCAACGAAGCCCATTGTGATGCCGCGCTCACCTTCCAACTTACCAACTACGGTACCGGTATGGATGTGATCACCACCAGACAAACGTAGGGCTTTAGCCAATACACGGAAGTGGATACCGTGGTTTTTTTGACGGTCGATTACAGCGTGCATAGCACGGTGAATGTGGAGCAATATACCATTGTCGCGGCACCAACGAGCCAATGTGGTGTTGGCGGTGAAGCCTGCGGTGAGGTAGTCATGCATGATGATGGGCTGTTTGAGTTCTTTAGCGAACTCAGCCCGTTGCAACATTTGTTCACAGGTGGGGGCGGTGACGTTTAGGTAGTGACCTTTAATTTCACCGGTTTCTGCTTGGGCTTTGTTGATAGCTTCAGAAACGAACAAGAAGCGATCGCGCCATCTTTGGAATGGTGCAGAGTTGATGTTTTCGTCGTCTTTGGTGAAGTCCAAACCACCGCGTAAGCACTCGTATACAGCGCGTCCGTAGTTCTTAGCGGAAAGACCCAATTTAGGCTTAATGGTACAACCTAGCAAAGGACGACCGTATTTGTTTAACTTGTCGCGCTCAACTTGGATACCGTGAGGAGGCCCTTGGAAGGTCTTGATGTAAGCTACTGGAAAGCGAATATCTTCTAGACGCAGTGCCCGTAGAGCTTTAAAACCAAATACGTTACCGACAATTGAGGTCAATACGTTGGTTACAGAGCCTTCTTCAAACAAGTCCAAAGGATAGGCAACGTAGGCAATATATTGGTTGTCTTCACCGGGAACTGGTTCGATATCATAGCAACGACCTTTGTAGCGATCGAGGTCGGTGAGCAAGTCTGTCCACACAGTTGTCCAAGTACCTGTGGAAGACTCAGCCGCTACAGCCGCACCTGCTTCTTCGGGAGGAACACCAGGCTGGGGTGTCATGCGGAACGCAGCTAGAAGATCGGTATCTTTTGGTGTGTAATCGGGTGTGTAATAAGTTAGTCTGTAATCTTGTACACCTGCTTTATACCCAGATTTGCTCTGAGTCTTCGTTTGAGCGTAAGACATATTTTATCCTTCCCTGAAATCACTCTTTTTAATTATCAAATCACGTTTTGTGCAACTTCCCTTTACCGCGCTCTTTCCCCCCTTCTATGGGGAGAAGATCAGGGAAATTTTTTGTTAGGGGTTGTCTTTGGAAAAAGGTAGCAGTAGTAATCTGCCTTACCAGTGTTCTCTCCTTCTAGAGGTACACGTCTTAGCGCTTCTACTTTTCCCCCTTCCTACGAATCAAAATTCTTTTTTATCTCTTTTTCGCACCCAACTAAACCTTCTGAATTTCACCAAAACTTCCGCGCTTTACGGGCAGCATTTAGATAATACCCCTATAAATTGGGCTATTCGGGGGATTGGGCTGGCTGGCACATATTCCCGCCTCTACACTCCTCATATCTTCCCCGTTGATGGAAAAGATACCAGAAAAGAATTTACTTTACAGAGATTTAGCAGAGTGGTGAGCGAAAGATAAAAAATTCCACACTACGTAATTTGTAACTTGTTTCACAATATATCAAGAAATTAATAAGTTATTCTTAGAAAGTTTTTAACTTAACTATATGAATTTGTTATTACATAAAGATTTAAACATTTTGTTACAAATACTTTACAAAGTGTCATGAATAATTGTATTGAGCCTTTGGGGATTGGGGATTGGGGATTGGGGATTGGGGACTGGGGACTGGGGACTAGGGATTGGGAACTGGGAAAAACTTTTCCGATGCCGATTAAATTTGAGAAAAATTCCAGATGACGTTTAATTAATCCCAGTTAGGGGAACACTGGAATTAATCCAAAGCCAGTTTAGGTAACAGCTATGGGTACTGTCTCCAAAGGAAATGTCACCGTGGTATTGTTTTACAAGCGTGCTAGTTTATTAATTACTTCTATCTTGCTGGGGTTGATCGCTGTGCCAAGTATCGGATGGGCACAAAAAACCCCTGATATTAATTCATCTGATTTAACCCCAGTTTACCCACTTTCTGCACCGCGACCGCGAGTAAAACCCTTACCCGATGACCGGGGAGTACAAGAACATTCCCTAGAAACTGATTATCGTGTCGGCAACTTACTAGAAGATTTTACGGGCAATCTTTGGATAGGTTCTTGGCGGGGACTATCGCGGATTGATCCTAAAACCGGCAAGATTGTTTCTCGTGTTAGTTTACCGAATGTTACCATTGGTGCTTTAGCTCAAGACAAAGTTGGACGCTTGTGGGTGGGAAGTTATGAGGGACTAATCCGAGTAGATCCCCGCACTAACGAAATCACCGCGCAGAATTTATTTTTGCCTTCTAAACGGATGTTGTCACTGTTACTTGACAAGCGGGGTTATTTGTGGACTGGAACCGATAGTGGTTTAGCCCTAATTAGTCCCGACCAAGGCTTGATTATGACAACATTAAAAAATCTGCCTGGTGTCAGCGCCAATACTTTGACTTTAGATGCTGAAGGTCAACTGTGGGTTGGCACTCTTGATGGATTAGTGCGGGTAAATACTGCTAGTGCAACGATTATGAAGCGGATAGCCGATTTACCAGGGACGACTGTACAAGCCTTAGCTATTAGTCCAGAAGGATTAATTTGGGCGGGAATGCCGAATAATTTGCTAGTTATTAACCCAAAAACTGGTGCAGTGTTGCGGTCTGTGACTCGCCTACGTGGGCGTAACGTGACAGCAGTACGTTTTGCTAAAGATGGTAGTGTTTGGGTCGGGACTAACAATGGTTTGTTACGATTAAATCCAAATACAGGAGCTGTGTTAGACCCAGAAGTTGCTGGACTCCCTTCAAGTAGGATTCTTGCCCTTGCACCTGACATCGGCAATAAATTATGGATAGGTACTAGTGAAGGTCTAGCTTGGTTAATGCCCAAAACGAACAGTGCAAAAACCCATATTGCTTTCAGTCGCGCCGTTAAGTAGGGACTGGGGACTAGAAAAATTTATTTCTAATACCCAATACTTAATAACCAATACCTAATCCCCAATCCAAAATCTAAAATTGGCAATGGCAATCACTACCCAGCAATTAATTCAATGGAAACAACAGGGACGTTCAATTGTGGCATTGACCGCCTGGGATTATGCGATCGCTCAACTCCTCGACGCAGCTGGTGTAGACTTAATCCTTGTGGGTGACTCTATGGCAGTAATTCTAGGGTATGAAACAACACTACCCATAACTTTGGATGAGATGATATACCACACTAAATCAGTGCGTCGAGGAGTTAAACGTGCATTAGTGGTTGTAGATTTACCATTTTTGACGTATCAAGAAAGTCTCCAGCAAGCGATGCATTCAGCTGGGCGGGTACTGAAGGAAACAGGCGCTCAAGCGGTAAAATTGGAAGGTGGCTATCCAGCGATCGCAGAAACTGTGGCTCGTTTAGTACAAGCCGGAATTCCGGTAATGGGTCATGTAGGTTTGACACCGCAATCAATACATCAACTTGGTTTGCGACAACAGGGAAAGAGCCAGGAAACCGGAGAAAGAATTTTAAATGAAGCGATCGCTCTCGAACAAGCTGGTGTATTTTCTCTAGTTTTAGAGCATATCCCCGCAGATTTAGCAATGCAGATTACACAAAAACTGAGCATTCCAACAATTGGTATCGGCGCAGGAACTCACTGCGATGGACAAGTTTTAGTTACCTCAGATGTAATCGGGCTTACAGAGAAGCATCCACCCTTTGCCAAAGTTTACACAAACTTGCGCGAGACGATTACCAAAGCCGTGCAAGATTATGCTGTGGAAGTCAGAGAACGGAAGTTTCCATCATAAATAAAGTGACTGGCGACTAGGGATTGGGAAAAACTCTTACTTTATTTCCTATTCCTTAATTTCTATGACCATTATGAACTAATACCAGAAAATAAATGGAGTTTAAGAGGATGTTTTAAAAGTCCTGGAAGGTATAGTTTTGCCGTTCAGACTTAGGTTAATGACGAAAAATCAAGGTTTAAGTCATGTCCTGAGATGCTTCACAGTGCTTACCATGAAACCAAAAGACCCTTTTAAAACATCCTCTTATGGCGTTATCGCAGCCTGATTCTGTCCGGAGTATTGTAATTAATCAACAATAGTAAAATTACCGGCCACTAGAGTGGGAGTACCCACTGCAAATGTTGCAAATTGACCTCCTTCGAGAGTAGAACTAAATCCAGATGTTGCACCATTTGGGTTATAAAACAGGCTACGAGTCCCTGTACTGTAAACAATGTTGGCAGTACTTATTTCAGCATCTGCGTCGGTAGCCACAGAAGCAAAGATAAAACCAGAAGAACCCAAAACGGTAAAAGTATCTCTCGATAGTTCGATTTTGTCCGTATTACCTGCAAGTTGTCTGAAGTCGTTGATTATATCTATTCCGAGGTCAGTAGCCGTAAATGGTGAACCAGTGTCAAATATAAACGTATCGTTGCCTGCTCCCCCAAATAAATCGTCCTTGCCACTATCTCCTTGAAGGATATCGTCGCCGCCTTGTCCTCGTAGAACATCGTTGCCACTACTGCCAAGGAGAGTATCATTACCGTTCCCTCCATATAGGTTGTCATCAAGACTGCCCCCATCAATTTTGTCTTGACCAATCCCACCATAAAGGACATCGTAACCTGCTCCTCCATCAATAAAATGGTTACCAGTAACACCAAAGAGGTCAACAGTGTCGTTACCCGCCCCGGCAAAAACAACCTGATTGCCAGGCGTAGTTATAGTAGAGGCATCAATGTTGTCATCACCGTCGGTTCCCTCAACGGTTATTACGGCATTTGCTTTAGCGATCGCAAATTTTATGACATCAGCCACATTCTCGCTGTTACTATCAAGAGTTGTCACAATACCCCGACCTAAACTGCTAACCAGCCCGTCGTAAGTACTTTTAACATCACTGGTAGCTAGAAAAACAGGAATAATATCATTTGCGATCAGAGCCGCCTGTACTTGTGTAATATCTGGATAATCTTCATTAGGATCGATTACGCCATCTCCGTTATTAGCCACTACAGTGGTAGGAGTCGGACTAGCGTTCTTCAAATCCCCTGCAACGTGATAGGTTGCATCGGTAGCTAGGAAAACTAAACGCTTTGAGCCTACTCTGTAACCGATACTACTATCTAAGGCAGCGTGTAAAAGCGCCTCTAATTGTGATTCGGGTTCGTCATTACCGCCACCAACAACAAAGTTACCTACTGCTGTCTTGACTTGTCTTGCATCAGTGGTTAAAGAAACCTCTTTTTGATAAACATAATCACCAGGACTACCTAAAGGCGATACTGGTTTATCTTTGAAAGAGGCAAGACCAAATTCAAGATCATTACCAAAAATCTGAGTTAAATAAGGGCTGGTTAATCGGTTTACTACCGCAGGAAGTAAAACCTTCAGTTTGGGTAAGTCATCATAGTACGATCCAGTCAAGTCTTGTAGAAAAACGATGTCATTTGTGGGCATACAGTTAGTATCTAGGTAAAGTAAATTTTTCTCCTTAGCTTTCATAATACAGACTGTGTTACACAATAACAAGCATATTGCTTGATAATAATATGCTAGTAGTACTGTGTATCCGTATTCACAGCTTCTACATTGATATTTTTTTGCTCAAATGCCAACTTTCCAAACATCCTCTAAAGATTTGTCACTTAGCTGGCAGAGGCGCTCCAGGCGCAAAGAAAAATTGAGTTTTCGTACTTTTGTACAAGAGTTTAGAATTATTTGTACTCCAACTCAGCAACACTCTACTTGTTGATACGTTCTACGGTCGATGCTGGTGGATACTGACCAGATGCGATTAAAGCTTATCGCTCTAGGTGCGTAAACGTCGCCACTGTTAAAATCTAAAATGCATACTGTGACTTATCCAATGTCTTTCTGATGTTGAATCACAGCCTCGTCTAATCGAAAATGCTCTCCCCAAAAGTCTCTACGAGGATTGAAGAACCGCACAACTTCTCCAGTTTGCCAATTAATTGACCCCAAATAAGTTTATTTAATTTCACTTCTGTGATGCTGATGGATACTTAATAATATAGGAACTAAAAATTGAACTATGGAACAACAACCGATACAAGTAATTGGAGGTGGACTAGCTGGAACTGAAGCAGCTTGGCAAATAGCCCAAGCTGGAGTACCAGTAATTCTCCATGAAATGCGTCCAAAACGCTTCAGCCCTGCTCATCATACAGAACATCTGGCAGAATTAGTATGTAGTAATTCCTTTGGGGCAATGGCAAGCGATCGCGCAGCTGGATTATTGCACGAAGAATTACGCCAACTTGGTTCTATCGTCATCTCTAAAGCTGATGAACACGCTGTTCCGGCAGGTGGGGCGCTAGCTGTAGACAGGGGACAATTTGGCCAAGACTTGACTCAAACTTTAGCACATCATCCTTTAATTGAATTTCGTCGGGGTGAAGTGTCTGCGATTCCAGAAGGAATTGTGGTTTTGGCAACTGGGCCTTTAACCAGTCCTGACTTAGCCCAAGATTTGCACCGCTTTACCGGGATGGAATACCTCAGCTTTTTCGATGCGGCTAGTCCGATTATTGTGGGAGAATCGATTAACCGTGACGTTGCTTTTATGGCATCACGTTATGACAAAGGTGAAGCCGCTTATCTCAACTGCCCAATGAATAAAGAGCAGTACTTGCAGTTTCGAGAAGAACTATGTATTGCTGAACAAATAGAACTCAAAGGTTTTGAACGGGAAACGGCGAAATTTTTTGAAGCTTGTTTACCCATTGAAGAACTAGCACAGCGGGGGGAAGATACTATGCGCTACGGCCCCCTAAAGCCAGTAGGATTGTCAGATACTCGCACAGGCGAACGTGCTTATGCTGTGGTGCAGTTGCGACAAGAAGATAAAGCCGGTCAACTGTGGAATATGGTAGGATTCCAAACTAATCTGCGTTGGGGTGAGCAAAAGCGAATATTTCAGCTAATTCCCAGTTTGGAAAAGGCAGAGTTTGTGCGGTTGGGAGTGATGCACCGCAATACTTTTATTAATGCTCCTGGGCTAATCCATCCGACTCTGCAATTTAAAGAGCGCCCGACATTGTTAGCTGCTGGACAGTTGATTGGTACTGAAGGCTACACCGCAGCGGCTGCGGGTGGCTGCTTGGCGGGAATTAATGCAGCGCGGCTAGCTTTGGGTAAAGAACCTTTGATTTTACCACCAACAACAATGATGGGTGCGTTATTGGAATTTATTAGTTCTGCTTCGCCGAAGCATTTCCAACCAATGCCGCCCAACTTTGGGATTTTTCCCGAACTGGGTGCGAAAATCAAAAGTAAACAAGAGCGTTATGGACGTTACCGCGATCGCTCTTTAACTGATCTAGCAAACTGGAAAGCTAATCATAATTAACGAGCATGGGGAGCCACTGCGTTGTCGGGGTTCCCCCGGTTGAAGCTTGACAGTATAATCGAGCATTGTTTGAATCAAGCGATCGCGATCATGCGCCCATCAGTTTTTGCCCCCACCGCCACTTCATACATCCGCTGTTCAACTAACTAAGAATTTTTTTAGAAACATCATCAGGTGATATCTGACGAGAAGTACACATCTACGTGTAGTTTATTTAAGATCTGATTTTAAATTTATTTTGTTTAATAAAACTTAAAATAGGTTTATTATCCTTTAAAATCTTTTGCAGAAATTTAGGTAAGATATATGGCTGATATTGTTGATATTGCAGTTACGGCTGAGTCTTTTAAAACACTGGTGGCGGCTGTACAAGCTGCTGGTTTAGTAGAAACATTAAAAAGTCCTGGGCCGTTCACCGTCTTTGCACCAAATGACGATGCTTTTGCCAAGTTACCAGCGGGAACTATCCAAACTCTGTTACAGAATATTCCCCAGCTAACGCGGATTCTAAAGTATCATGTCGTTCCAGGAAAGCTGCTACAGGCTGATTTGGCACAACTCGGTACGGTTAATTCTGTAGAAGGTTCACCCATTAAAATTGATTCTTCTGATGGTTTTGAAGTTAAAAATGCCACAGTTCTAGCAGCAGATATTGAAGCTGATAATGGTGTGGTACACGTTATCGATACAGTGATTTTACCGGGTTAATTCAGCTAGGGTGGGTGGTTTTCCACCCTACTTATCCAAAATCTTTATAATTAACTAACTATTCGTAGTATCAAAATGGAACTAAATAGTTTAACTTATGTTATATTTGCAATGTGATTACTCACTGATATATGAATGTAGATTTAGTTATTTTAAAATAGAATAAATTAAATTCTTAAAAAGCTAACGTCTATCCCAACAAATTAATGCTCGATTTTAACACCTTAATTGAGTTCTCTCGTGGCAACTGCGTAAGTATTTGTGCATTTCTCGTCCCAGCGAACTTGCTTGTCACAATTTTAACGATGAGCTTGGTAGCGTTACGTCGCCCATCATATCAAGTGTGGCAATCTGCTGGAATTGCCAGCTTTTTCGCTTCCGTGATGATATTGCACGTATATACTTGGTTCATGATTGGGGTAGTGATGGCTCCTACTTATATCTTGCTGTGGCTAGCAATTACTTGTTTGGTGACTAATTTGGCAGCAATTCTTTTTCAAAGACGCTACGGTAATAGCCCTAGTCTTTCCAACAACGCCTGAAATTTAGGGACTTCCAGTTAAAAAAACATCCTATCGTAGGGGCACAAGACTTTGTGCCCCTACAAATGTACAAATAATTTTGGATAATTTATTTTTTGTCCGTCTATTAAGGCCAAAAGTTAAATAACGCACAACTTCATCATCGCTGGCGTATTTATGAACCGCTTGCCAATCTGATTCTACAAAGTCTCGCACTATAAGACGTTGGGTTTCTAGAGGTATCATTTGGGAAATTCTGCACGTAACTGATTGACTACCTGATCTAGTCCTACGGAATGGGCGGCTTTGAACAATAAACGATCGCCTGCTTGCACAAATGTCTTCAATCTAGCCACCAAATCAGCATGAGTTGCAAAGCATTCTGATGGGATACCTTCAGCACTAAGGGCGATCGCCTCGGCATCTTGTCCATCTACCAAAACCAACAAGCCGTCTAGATTCAATTTTCGCACTGTTTCTCCCACTCGCTGGTGCAACTGCTGCGATCGCTCTCCCAATTCTTTCATTGCACCCAATACGGCAATTTTCCGCTTTCCGGGTGTGTCTGCCAATAATTGCAACGCTGCTATCATAGCTTCTGGTGCAGCATTATAAGTTTCATCTAAGATTACCACATCGTTGGGTAAGGCGAACTGCTGCGATCGCCCTGTGGGCATATCCACCACCACACCTGCTTTGAGGCTTGCCCAATCGATCCCCAACACCTTTGCTACCGCTAAAGCTGCCAAAAAATTACTTGCATTGTGACGCCCAGGTAACGGCAGAGGTAGTTGGATTCCTGCGACTTCCACAGTTTGGTGATCAATTAACTGCCCTTGGATATCCCCACTAGAAAAGCCGTAAGTCAAAACTTGTCCGTGCCAAACTTTCGCTGCTGTGGCCATTAATAGAGGATTGTCATGGTTGAGAATTGCCACACTATCAGCAGCCATTTCGGCTAATAATTCACATTTTGCCTGGGCGATCGCTTCTTCTGAACCCAGTAACTCAATATGCGCCGTCCCCACATTAGTAATCACTCCAATTGTTGGATGCGCTATTTGCGTCAGTTCGGCAATTTGTCCCCTACCGCGCATCGCCATTTCGATCACGGCGTAGTCATGTTCTGTGCCAAGTTCTAAAAGAGTTTTTGGAACACCGATTTCGTTGTTGTAATTTTCATAAGTTTTGTGAACTCGTCCCTTTGTTCTTAAAACTGCGGCGATCAGTTCCTTGGTTGTAGTTTTGCCCACGGAACCTGTTACGCCAATCACCGGAATATTAAAGCGATCGCGCCACCATCTGCCGATTTTCTGATATGCCTTGAGGGTGTCTTTTACCTGTAATATAGGAAAGCCAGGATTTTCGTATTCAAAATCTACAATTGCAGCTATTGCACCTTTTGCGATCGCGGTTGCCACAAATTCATGTCCATCAAACTTATCGCCTCGCAAAGCTAAAAATACTTCACTCGGTTTCAAGGTACGGCTATCTGTTTGGATACCGCTACTTACTTGTGTTAAAGCAGTTTCAGATAAGTTTATCGGACTGGCCAAAAGAACTTTAACCAGTTGGGTTAGGGTGGCAGAACAATGCATAAGTAATTTACAATTTAAAGTTCAAAATTATAAAATCGAATTATGACATAATACTGCATTGAACAACAAGATTTGCGACTTTAAGGGAAAAGTCGCGAATCTAAGCCTAATGAAGGAAAATGAGAAAAGGAAACCCCATATTTAAAAATACTTGCTCTGTAAAGTGTGGGGAAAAGTGATTTCTTTCTTCTTACTTTACCTTTTTTATTTTCTTTGGTCACAATAATACCAAAAATAGTGCCAAAGAAGCTTAACTCCTTTGGCACACTCTGTCTATAAGCTATTTATATAGTTTAATTAAGCATATGTTTTATCGTCCTAGCCCCGGTTTTTAATCAAGATTACTTGCACAATTTTGATTGCTATCTCACTAGAAACACCTAAAGCTTGATATAGATCATTTAAGAAGTATTTTTCTTCTTCAGCGACAATACCTTCAGCTAAGACTAAATCGGTGGCTACTGCAAAGGCTGCTTCCCGCAAGTCTTGAGATAGAGAATTTTTTGCTGCATCAAATAAAGTATTAAAATCATCACCCTGGAGAATGCCCAAGATTTTGTCAAACAGCCTGTTCATCATCTCATGCGGATAACTTTTAAAAAGTTTCGTCCGGGACAGCACAGAAGTGATAGAATTTGCTTGCTCAACAGAAAGGTAACCGTCTGAGGCTGTTGCCACCAAGATAATGACAGCAAAAGCTTCTTCTGGATTGAGTGCTGCTTGGGTTTGGCTTTCTGTACCCAACACGGCGTCGAATAGACCCATTGTAGTAGCTCCTTGGTTAGAGTCCCAATAGCGCTACAGTTACCTGTGTGTTTGGTGGGTTTCCAGGTAAGACTGCAACGCTGTGAGACTTTCATGCTTTAGTGTTCCCAAGATTTATTCACGGCGAACACCTGCACCCAATGGTTTTTGGCAAGAACTACATTGCCATCTGTAAACTTAAGGTTCTCCTGTCTTTTCTATTATTTCAATTACCGCCAAACCTATACCAGAAGCTGCTATTAACAGTACTACTGATATCAAGTAGGCATTAGTCAGCATCCGTAGAGCTTCATCGAAAAAAATGTAGGTGGTCATTGCTTCACCTTTTGAACTTTGTGCTGCTAGTACTTTTTATTTCTCCACACCCCGATAGGTGAATTTCGCTGAGAAACTGCTAGCAATTGCATCTTAACAAAACTTTAGCTCTTTCTGAACCAACTCAAACTTTTCTTTCTGAAGATTCGATGAAGTTTACAAAAAAGGGCATTGGGCGAAGGGGCAGAGAAGAAAGACTTACTGCAATTTCCCTTCTGCTTTTTTGGTGAAGAAACCTTTGCATACATCATTTCTATAAACTTTTGTCCGACAATGAGGTAAACAAGGAAAGCTTAAAGTAAACAGCGTTCAATCGTCGCTACAACTGATTGAGAAAGAGTATCAAAGTCGTAGCCACCTTCTAAGCCAAACAGAATTTTACGAGTTAACCCCAGACAATAATCAGTAAATAAAGCGTAGTCTTGTGGCTGCAAATTGATACTTGCCAAAGGATCTGCGGCATTGCCATCATAACCAGCACTGACAATCAGTAAATCCGCCTGAAAGTTAGCTAAAAACGGTACAACCTGTGTTTCAAATAGTGGCTGATATACTGCAATATCACTACCAGGGCGTACTGGTAAATTTAAGACATTATTATGAAAACCGCGTTCTGTCGATCTTCCAGTACCGGGATAGCATGGGTACTGATGTAGGGAACAGTAGGCGATGCGTGCTTGGGTTTCGACGATCGCCTGAGTACCATTACCGTGATGCACATCCCAATCGAGGATGGCGACGCGGTTAATTCCAGGTTGTTCTAAGGCAAATAAAGCTGCGATCGCTGCATTAGAAAATAGGCAAAAGCCCATTCCTGCATCACTTTCTGCATGGTGTCCTGGGGGACGCGCTAGTACAAAAGCCGGATTAGCCGACTTTAATACAGCCTCAACTCCATCTAACCAGGCACTGACTGCCAACAATGCCACATCATAACTGCGAGGGGAAACTGGCGTATCTCCATCCAAAGGGCCACCGCCACTAGAGGCGATTTGCCAAAGTTTTTTGATATAGGCTGGGCTATGCGCTTTAACCAACATAGACATCAGTGATGGCTGTTCTGATACTGGTGTAGGCGATCGCCAGTCAATCTTATCTGCAAAGGTAGCTGCTTTTAGGGCAGTGGCGATCGCACTTAAACGTTCTGGTCTTTCGGGATGGTATTTTCCAGTCTTGTGATCTAAAAATTCGTCGGAATAGATGACTGGCAGCATAAGACGAAAAAGGTTGGCAGCAGGTCAATGAATGCTATTGTATCCTCACTGGTACAAACAGTTTTTCCTTGTGACTAGAGCATTGGTCGTTTACTTTCGAGAATTTCTGTTGCAATCTTTGCAGAAAGCGGTCGGTAGAGTAAAAAGCCCTGTACCTCCTCACAGTTGATAGATTTCAAGAACTCTAGTTCCTCTTCTTTTTCTACCCCTTCGGCTGTTAACTTCAATCCTAAGCTGTGTCCCAAGCTAACTATGGCTTTAATAATATGAGCTACTTTGACATCCTGTGTCAAATCTTGAATAAAAGATTTATCTATTTTCAGATTGTGGAGTGGCAAAAGCTGTAGGCGCGAGAGCGAGGAATGACCCGTACCAAAGTCATCTATGGAGATGTAGACACCCATCTGCTGTAGATTTTGTAATACCTTTCTGGTAAAACTTAAATTTTCAATAGCTGTAGTTTCGGTAATTTCTAATTCTAAAAAGCGCGGCTCCAGACCGGTTTGCTCTAAAACTTTGGCTATAGTCTCCACCAATTTAGGTTGGCAGAACTGTTTAAGAGAAAGATTGACAGCGATCATCATGGGTGGCAATCCTGCATCTTGCCAGGTTTTATTTTGGCTACAGGCTGTCCGCAGCACCCATTCGCCAATGGGAACAATTAATCCACTTTCTTCGGCGAGGGGAATAAAGACACTGGGTGCAACCAAGCCCATCTCTGGGTGCTGCCAACGCAACAGAGCCTCCATACCAGTAATTTCTCCTGTGGCAATGTTCACACGAGGCTGATAATACACCGTAAATTCTTCGCGTTCTAGGGCATAACGCAAGCTCTTTTCTAAAGTTAGGAGTTCAGGATTTTTAGCGCTCAGGGAAACACTGTAGAATTGGTAGTTATTCCGCCCTTTGTCCTTAGCATAGTATAAAGCGGCATCCGCGTGCTGGATTAGTGTTTCAGCGTCAGGACTGTTGTCATCAAGCAACGCAATACCGAGGCTGGCAGTCACGTAAAGTTCATGCCCTTGAAGATGGAAAGCATCCTCTAAGGCTTGTAAGATTCTCTGCGCCACCTGGTTTACCTCTTCAATGTCATGGACTCGCGGGAGTAAGATAGTGAACTCATCACCTCCCCAACGGGCTATGGTGTCTCCGCCTCTGAGTAAGTCTTTTAATCTTTGAGTGACACTTTGTAACAATTGGTCTCCCAAAGTGTGCCCTAAAGTATCATTAATGACCTTGAAGCGATCCAGGTCGAGGAAGATCACAGCTAAACTTTCGCCATTCCGAGTGGCGTTTGGCAGAGTTTTACTGAGCAGCTCATTAAATAGTAGACGATTAGGCAACCCTGTCAGCAGGTCGTGAAGGGCTTGATAGCGAATCTTTTCTTCTACTTGCTGACGCTGCTGCGTACTAATGATACTGGCGGCCATCGTTAAAAGGGTAGATTCTTCGTGCCTTGACCAATGCCGCTCAAAGGTGCAGTCAGCCAAGCCAATGTAACCCCATAATTCGTTCTTTAACCGGAGAGGCACCAGGATAAGCGATTGAATGCCATCTCTAATCAGAAATTCTTGTTCGGCGACAGGAAATTTTTGGGTGAGTCCGCTAATCGACTCGCCGCGAGATAGAACAGTATGCCAACGGGCTAATCCAGAAGCTTGATAAGGCTGATTCTGCCAATGGTGGTGGGTAGGTTGAATAAAGGAGTGCGTCCATTCAAACCGTAGGCTGACTGCTATTTCCCCTGTAGCAGGATGGGGATGGTTCTGAAAGAGATAGGCACGATCTGCTTTGGCAGCTTCGCCCAATACAGCTAGAGCTCGATCAATACCAGTTTCGGAATTCATTTCCCTTAGCAAATAATTAGCGGCTTCTGCAACTGCCTGTAGTAAGCGATCGCGCTGGCGCAGTTCGGCTGTGGCTTGCTTTTGCTCTGTAATATCCCTAACAATAAAAGTTCTAATTAAATCACTTTCAGGAAGGTAGAGAACGGATTGTTCAAAAACTTCTGCACCTACTTCCACCTCCCGCACAAAAGAATTTTTTTCTAAATTGTTAACTGCACCCAGAAGTCCTGTTAAAATGGGGTGTTGTGTCCCAACTTCTCTAAGTTTGGGAAACTTCAGAGCTGCGGCTGGATTGAGATAAGTCACTGTTCCCTCGAAATCCATCTCAATAATTGGATTGGGGATTAGTTCAGGGAAGGATGCTAGGCGAGCTAGGGCGGACTCACTAGCTGCTTCAAAGGTGGGATCGATAGCTAGGGTTTGAAAAGGATTGGCAGGACTGGCTTGCTGTGATAGGAAACCAGATAAGTCTTCAACATCAGAAGATTCATAAAATGCTTGTTCTGAGAGGTTGGAAATAGCATAATATTTTGCTTGAGCTTGATTACCGCCAAAAGCAATGACATCTCCGTTTCTAAGATTATGAGAAAAGCATTTAGTGCCATTTACAAATAAGCCATTAGTACTTCCTTTGCCCTTGTAGTTGCCATCAATAATCTGGAAGCCGTATTGGTCAGTCTGCGGAACAGTTACTCGCAATAAAATTGCATGTTGCATTGATACTGACCGGGAAGTTAAGACAATAGTGTTTGCGGGATGCCGCCCCAAAGAATAAGTAGCCTCTTGCAAAACGACAGTTCGCTGCCCTTGTAGGTCTTGGATGACCAACATATGGCGTATTTTTTCCCGCTCATTTCCTAGCATGGCTATTCCTCAAATTCTCATATCTTTAATGTTTTAGTCTAAAAAATACTACTCCCAGAAGTTGCAATCCACTTAGGTTAAGGGTTGATCTTCTCTAATCCTCCTTAAAAAGAAGGGAATTAAGTCCCCCTTTTTAAGGGAAGCCACTTGCTCCACTTGGGGGGATCTTTCGGGACAAAATATCACTAACACCAAGCGTATTGCCATAAATTTAAGACTTTCAGGTTGAACTTATGGAAAATTTGCTCAATTAAAGTTGTCACTGTCTGTAATCCCAAAATTGGTATGAGGGTGCAAACCAGCCCTTCTCTTCATGATTGACCTTCTGGAATGAGATGGCTAATTGTTCAATCAGTTTTTGCACTAGAAGTTCTAGCTGTTTTCTGCACTCATCCATAAGTTATAAACTTTGTCTTTTTGTCTATATCATCCAACCTTGTCTTCCTTAGGATACCCAGAATAAAATCAAATACTGAATAGAACACATGGTATATTTGCGCGGCATCGTCTCACGCCAGTTGGTTCAATGGCGTGAACTCTCGTTGGCGCAGCCTCTGGTAGCAAAAGGAAGGACAATGAACCCCTAAATTTTAAAAAGGATTATAGAGTAAACTAAAATACAAACCGTTATCTTGTAATGTTCTCTCATTTGAGTCAACAGATACTAAAGGAATGCCCCAGTCAAGACGAATGGTGAAGCGATCGCCCTGTGACCAACGCAACCCCAGACCAACAGCAGCTAGAGTATTATGGTTGGGATTTTCTCTACCAGAACTATTCCAGCCAACACCAAAATCTATAAACGGCACAACCTGTAATGTGCTATTTATCTGGGGTAAGCGCAGAATCGGCACTTGAACTTCAGCAGAAACAAAAGTGCCATTATCTGTCAGCAGGTAATCTTGACGGTAGCCTCGAATACTATCCTGCCCACCTAAGCCAAATTGCTCTAAAGGCAAAAGTGCTCTGGATGCGAGTTGGCTATTTAAACGAAGTAACAGTAAGGTTTCAGGAGCTAAAAGGCGTACCCACTGCGCTTGCCCTTGCCAAGCAAAAAAACGGCTATCGGGAGCATTTTGGTTAATTGTGGCATTCAACACATCTATACCCAAGCTAAATTGCGAGCGGAGGGCGATGACTTCACGGCTATTACGACTCGTCCATTCTTGAAAAAATCGCAACGCAGATATCTTGGTGCGTCCCTGCTCATCCGCTCCAGGCGAAAGTACAGAACCGGGAAACCCCTCTCTCTGTAGCAAGGACGAAATATTACTTTCCCGTCGGGACGCCGTTAATCCAAGGACGAATTCTTGTGTGGGAGTTTGAACTATTGGCTGGCGGAATGTCAGTTCGTAATAGGGAGAAGTTGATTCGATATCTAAAAAGTCGAAAGGAGGTTCAATGACATGACTCGATGTAGTGCCATAGTTGAAGGTGAGGGTTCCGTTCTTGGGATTGAGTGGTAATGTGTAACTAGCGTCAAAGGAGTTGCTACCATCGGTATTAGTGTATCCTAAACTCAGACCATCTCCGAATCCGAGTAAGTTAGCTTCATTCAATCGTAGTCCGCGGCGAAAACTGCCAACGCTAGGCGATCGCCCATTATCAAGAATTATTTGGCTACTAAGGGTTTTTGCCTCGCTGATCTTGACTTCTAAGAGACTCGTACCAGCCCGCGATCCTGTTGAGAGTTCAGCAGATACCTTTTGAATCAAAGGATTAAGTTGCAAAAGTTGTAGCGCCTCTAGTAAACGCTGGCGATTAAGAGGCGGTGATGTCGCTATTGCTAGTCGGCTACGGACATAATTCGGATTTAACCGCCGAGTTCCAGTTACCTGGATATCTTCTAATTTACCTTCGACCACCTGAATTTTGACAATATAGGATTTGAGTGGTTCTAATTTACCTCCAACTACCTGAATAACAGGCGATTGGAGTGTTTGGGGTGGAATATAGGCACCAGAAGTAATGTAACCATTGTTGACGTATAAATCAGTGATTTTAGAACTGGCTTGAAACAGTTGAGCCTGTGAGATCGGTCGTTTGGTAAATTCAGCAGTGGCGAGGGCTAACTCTTCAGGACTGAAGACCGTACTACCAACAACTTCAAACCGTTCAACAACAATAGTTTGAAGAAAGTTGCCAGGAAATGGTTCCTCAGGTATAGGAGTTGGGGCAGAGGGGGGAAATAGTTCTGCTGGTGGGGGGAGTGGCTGTGGCAGTTCGGGTGAGGGAAGTGGCGAAGGTGCGGGTGGTTGGATATCCTGTGGTGGTGGAATTCTTTGGGAAAGGATGAAATTACTAGTTGGTAATTGTGTAGTATCAACAGCGTGGGCTTTTAGTGGACTATAAAATATGCTGCTGAGTAATACAAGCATACTCAGCGGTAAGCAGGACACTATAAGATTCTGAGGATATTTATCAATCATCACACTGGACTATTTTTTGTTAGGAATTATGGGATTATACGGGGACTGCTTCAGATGTGAATTTTACTTCATGTTTTGCCGTTAAAGTTGATATCTTGGGCAAATCCCAATTTAAAGCTAAATCATCTGGTTATTGCAGACTTAAAAACATTGATGGTGTTCAAACTGCATAAGCAAGCAGATATGTTGGAATTATTTGTTGCTGCAAGAGAAATAGACTTAGTACAACACGGCGTGTAAATCCACCTACTATAGCAGTCCTAAGTCATTGTAAAAATAAATTAACCGCAGAGGCGCAAAGAGCGCAGAGAGAGGAATCGGAGATTTTCACGACTCATTTAGGATTGCTATATCTCAATAGACCTCTTGCAAAAGTCAAAAAATCAGGAATGTCATTCTGAGCAAAACGCAGTGGAGAGAAGAATCTCACTACTCTGTTTCGCTCCGCTCAACATGACAAGTTAAATTTATTCAAGAGGTCTAATTAACAAGACTTGGGGCAAAATCCCTTTGTTAAAGATAGATAAACTGATGCCACAATGTACTAAAGTATTTAAATGAATCAGGGTTTTGTGTATGGCGCGATCCAGGTTACACTTATTACTTCAGAAGGTAAGCAAAAAGATTTAGAGTAGAGAAAGTGGTATAATGGCATATTAAGCATTATCTAATTTATTCATCCTCTAATCAATTTTGAATATGGTTTAAAGATAAAGCTACATGTCACCTTGACAGGCCTACTCCTTAATCCCCACTTCCTTTTGAGTATAAAAAAAATAAGTATCTAGATTTGACTATAATTACTGAAAACATCCATCTTTTTGCTAGAAGTGAGTGAATCATAATTTAAGTTAGCAACACCCGAACGTTAAATCAGTAAAAAGTTATCAGGCGGATGGTAGGGGATTTAAATCAGTTACCAATTCCCAATGTTCACTGATAACTGTGTGTTAGGGGCTTAAACCCAGCAACAAAACTGATAACTAACTATAAAGGGGTTGCGCTGATTGTCGGTCAAGTTGAGAATAAATAGGCGAAGCACACAGGGAAACTAACGTGAGTCAAGAATTTGATTACGATTTAGTAATTATAGGCGCTGGTGTAGGCGGACATGGCGCAGCCTTACACGCCGTAAGTTGTGGTCTGAAAACAGCGATTATTGAAGCTGCTGATATGGGAGGAACCTGTGTTAATCGGGGCTGTATCCCTTCTAAAGCGCTGCTGGCTGCATCTGGACGTGTGCGGGAGTTACGCAATGCCCACCACCTCAAGTCGCTGGGAATTCAAATTGGTAGCGTGGAATTTGATCGCCAAGCGATCGCTAATCATGCTAATAATCTGGTATCAAAAATTCAAGGCGACTTAACCAACAGTCTCAAACGTCTAAAAGTCGATATTATCAGGGGTTGGGGAAAAATCGCTGGGGCGCAAAAAGTCTCTATTACCGGAGACGGTGGCGAAAAAACGGTCACGGCTAAAGACATCATCCTTTCGCCTGGTTCAATTCCTTTTGTGCCTCCAGGGATTGAAGTAGACGGCAAAACTGTCTTTACCAGCGACCAAGGCGTTAAGTTGGAGTCGCTACCAGACTGGGTGGCAATTATTGGTAGTGGTTACATCGGCTTGGAATTTTCTGACATTTACTCAGCTTTAGGTTGTGAAATCACCTTGATTGAAGCCCTAGATCAGCTAATGCCAGGATTTGACCGCGACATTGCCAAACTTGCTGAACGCGTGCTGATTACTCCCCGCGATATTGAAACCAAAGTAGGGATATACGCCAAAAAAGTCATCCCAGGTTCACCTGTGGTAATTGAGTTAGCAGATTTCAAAACCAAAGAAGATGTAGATGTCATCGAAGTAGATGCTTGCTTAGTGGCTACAGGACGCATTCCGGCGACACAAAATCTTGGTTTAGAGTCTGTGGGTGTGGAACTTGATCGGCGGAATTTTATTCCAGTTGACGATCGCATGGCAGTGCTATCAGCCGGTGAAGTAGTGCCGCATTTGTGGTCAATTGGCGACGCTAACGGCAAGATTATGTTGGCACATGCGGCTTCTGCTCAAGGCATCATCGCGGTGGAAAATATAATTGGGAGGGAAAGAATAGTAGACTATCGCAGCATCCCCGCAGCGGCGTTTACCCACCCAGAAATCAGCTATGTGGGCTTAACGGAAACCGCAGCTAAGGAGTTGGGACAAACCGAAGGGTTTGAAATTGCCACAAGTAAGAGTTACTTCAAAGGGAATTCCAAAGCGTTAGCTGAAAATGAAGCCGATGGTGTTGCCAAGGTGATATATCGCAAAGACACAGGAGAAGTCTTGGGCGTCCACATTTTTGGACTGCACGCCTCAGACATAATTCACGAAGCGTCAGCCGCGATCGCTAACCGTCAATCTGTCCAAAGTCTCGCACATTTAGTTCACGCTCACCCGTCACTTTCGGAAGTGCTGGACGAAGCTTATAAACGAGCGATCGCTATCTAAAAAGTTAGGAGTGAGAAGTTAGGAGTAAGAATGTTAATAACTCCTAACTCATAACTCCTAACTCATAACTCCTAACTCAACACTAATTATGCAAATTCGTCGCCGTTCCCCTAACCCAGCTATTAATGTATCCATATTACGTTATCAGGCTGTTATGCCTGATGCAGCGCCAAACAACATCTTGGAAGAAATTGTCTGGCAGAAAGAAGTAGAATATGACCAAATGCGGGAAAAGGTTCCTTTGCAGGAATTGCAAAAGCAGGTACTTAGTGCGCCGCCAACCCGTGATTTTGTCGCCGCCTTGCGCCAAGGTAAGACTAAGCCAGCATTGATTGCAGAAGTTAAAAAAGCTTCACCCAGCAAAGGCGTTTTCCGAGAAGATTTTGACCCAGTTGCGATCGCCCTTTCTTATCAGCAAGCCAAAGCAAGTTGTCTTTCTGTGCTGACAGATGTCAAGTTCTTTCAAGGTAGTTTTGAGAACTTAGCCAAGATTCGGGCTGCGGTAGATTTGCCCCTACTGTGCAAAGAGTTTGTCATTTATGCTTACCAAATATACTTAGCGCGGGTTCACGGTGCAGATGCTATTTTGTTGATTGCAGCTATCCTAAGCGATCAAGATTTGAAATACTTTCTCAAAATTGCTAACAACCTGAAAATGGCAGCCTTAATTGAAGTTCATAGTTTGGCAGAACTTGACCGTGTGTTAGCCTTAGATGGGGTATCCTTAGTAGGAATAAATAATCGTAATTTGGGAGATTTCTCTGTTGACTTGCAAACTACTTGCCAACTTTTAGCTGCAAGGGGTAGCCAGTTGCAGGAGAAAAACATCCTTGTTGTCAGCGAGTCAGGACTACAGAACCCAGATGATTTGAATTTGGTGCTTACAGCAGGCGCATCAGCTGTACTCATTGGAGAATCATTGGTAAAACAACCAGATCCGGGTGCTGCGATCGCCCGTATATTGCCGAAGAATTTTTGAAAAAAACACTTGCCTTGCACTAGGGGTGCAGGGCAACTAACCATACAGAATTGTTGGGCAATTGGGCACACTATGCGTAGATCCGCAGCACTTTGCCATCAAATATCATCATATCTTTACCAAATCTTCATTGCTAATCAAATCAAAACCATAAGCAAGTAGTTATTTATTATGTAACAATCCATTTACAAGAGATAAATTTTTACTAATACAAAATCCCAAATATGAAATCAAAATTTAACTTCATGGAGCAAATTCCTCTACCTTCACCTATTCACTACGAACTTATACTTCAACTTTTAGAAAGACAAACCATGTTAGCAGTAAATGATAATCCAGATTTACGGCATCAGGTGAATCAGCTAATTATTACTCTTCGCAAAGCTGCCGTACAACAAAAACGACTAGAAGAAATTTGCGAATTTTCCTCTGTTACAGTTGATCACCGTTGGTCGATAAACCATCATAACGGTAGCAAAGTTGTTGTCCCCGATTGAAGGTGATAACTTAATATTTCAACCTCAAATTTGGCATCTTTGTTAAGTTAGCTTACCACCATCAGAAAGTGTAATACAAATGTGTACTTCCTTATCTTAGATTTTAATTCTGGATGAGGGAGCATCTATAAACGTCTATAAACAGCTGCAAAGATATCTTGGTAGGGACTGCCGTGATGCGTTTAAAATCAAAGTGTCCTTGGCTAAGATAACCGGATTGCGATCGCGCCAGTTGACTGTTGAACTCCTTAAACTCGCTAGTTTAATAACTTTTACTATTTTAAGATTTTATTGTTGTGAGGGCAGTCCTAGAATTAGTCTTTCTGTGGCTACGGAGTTGTCGTTGCCAAATTCGCGGTAGATAAAGCTTTCCCTCTCTTGGCGGCAGATCTGCCAGAGTATGTATTTCCAGCCAGAGACTGGAAACGAGATTTTACGAGGTTTATAGCTTAAGTTGACACCAATGGGCATTGCCATGCCCCTACAAACGTATTTGTATCATTATTAATCTGAAATGGTATAAAGCACCGTCCGAAAGCTTTGGTGCGTTGGGACTAATGTCCATAACGCACGCTACATATACTTAGATTTTTTCACGCAATCAAATCGGGTTGTTATAGCAAATATTGGATGTAACAGCCGCTATACTTTAATTATTTTCATTTTAGTAATGCATCTTCCCAATTTTATCTTCATAGAGCAATGTATATTACTTTCTTTAGCTCATTTTATAAAATTATACATAGCTTTTTTACCTAACGAGTAAGTTAGCTTTTTTTAAGCCATACAATAATTAATCCTGGATAAAAAAATGTAATCTTCACAATAATTTTAGCTCTCAAAAAGCTCATATTGATTTATAAAAAATTGTAGACCAGCTAAAATAAATATGATATTCTCTCTCGAAGTGGACGAAAGATGAAATATAACAGCATTGATGAACTATTGAGAAATAATCAAGCTTGGGTTACCGATAAACTGGCTTTAGACCCAACTTACTTTCAAGAATTATCTAATGGACAAACACCACCTTTTCTATACATCGGGTGTTCTGATAGTCGTCTGGCACTAACAAGATTTACCGGTACAGAACCAGGAGAATTATTTGTACATCGTAATATTGCCAATCAAGTTTCTCTAACGGACATTAACTTTTTAGCTGTTTTAGAATACGCGATTTTACATCTTGGGGTGGAACATATTATTGTTTGTGGTCACTACGATTGCGGAGGAATTAAGACGGCTTTAGAAGGGAGAACCATCGGAATCCTTGATAACTGGGTAAATCCGATTCGAGAACTATATTTACAGAAACAAGAAGAAATTGATGCCTTGCCAACACGAGAAGAACGTCTGAATCGTTTGGCGGAAATGAATGTTGTGGCGCAAGTAAAAAATATTTACCAAACTTCCATCATGCGTCAGGTACTCTATGAGCGAAAAGCGCCTATGGTTCATGGCTGGGTACTAGATATAAGCACTGGATTGATCAAAGATTTGAACGTCTTAACTAAGCAATGGCAATTGCACATTTGCCCCTTGCTTCTAGAGTTTAGACTCTACGCCATGTTAAAAAATGATAGTCAATTCGGTATTTAGTGCCACAGAAAGTTATACCTTGGAGACATGATTGCTCGTGTCTTTAGAGTTTTTATTTTAAATAAAAAAAATAGTTAGTTTTTCACTACAGTCTTGTAATACCTCCGGCAAACTTTTGAAGAATGCAGAATGTACAATTCAGAATACTCTTTTCTTATTCTTGTTCAAAACTTTGCAGATATCCGATTTTTAAGTCTTTTTATTGAGGCAATTTCTGAATTGCCTCTGTCAAGGTTGGTACACCCAACCTCCACTTACAAAGAATTATTTCTTCAAAATTATCCACACTGCATGAATAATCCCAGGAATGTAACCAAAAAGCGTCAAAACTATATTAATCCAAAAGTCTACACCAAAACCTACTTGCAAAAAAACTCCCAAAGGCGGTAAGAAAATGGCACACAGAAGACGAACTAAATCCATTTGAACCTCCTATTAATCTCACAAAAGATAGATTGTCGGTGAAGTGATTCACCACTGCTCAAGTATATTTCTACCTCTCAAAGATAACATTGCTCCTCTCAATCTAGGTCACGGTTGAGATCCGGTAAACCGTACTTAAAATTAGCCACCACTGATTTTGGCTTTATAACCTAGTTTGGTTAAAATCTCGACAATTTTCTGCTTGTGTTCGCCCTGAATTTCAATTTCGTTATCTTTAATTGTCCCACCTGTGCCACACTGGGTTTTCAACTGCTTCACCAAATCTGCCAAGGTTTCTGGTTTGGCTTGAAAACCGCTAATCACCGTGACAGTTTTGCCTTTGCGTCCTTTGCGGGAAGCTTGTACTTTGAGATTTTGTTGTTGTGATGGCAGTTCTGGAATTGGTCTTTCTGTGGCGGCAGAGTTGTCGTTGCCAAATTCGCGGTAGATAAAGCTTTTGTCAGAAGATTTGGGATTGGAAGAAGACATAAAATGAATGTTTAAGAAAAATTTCAAAGGCAGTGGAAACTTCTACGCAACCACTCTGCTCGGATATCAATTTCTAGGCTAACATCACAAATCCATTGTGAGGGATTTAAAGGAATTGGGCATTGGGCATTGAGTATCAACGAAGAATTTAGTTCTTAATCACCATTTTCCATATATGCCTCAGACTTTTCTATAATAATAAAGTCATTCCCGTCATCAAAATCAGCTTGTGACTACCACTCCCCTATCTCCAAGTTCAACTGCTCAGGTTCCCGATACGCTAGGCCGCTTTGGACGCTTTGGCGGTAAGTATGTACCTGAAACGCTCATGCCTGCCCTTGCTGAATTAGAAACAGCTTATCAGCAATACCGCAATGATCCTGGTTTTCAAGCAGAACTACAGCAGTTGTTACGGGACTATGTAGGACGTGCCACACCATTGTATTTCGCTGAACGCCTCACTGCTCATTATGCCCGACCCGATCGCACGGGACCGCAAATTTACTTAAAGCGCGAGGATTTAAATCATACTGGTGCTCACAAAATTAATAATGCTCTTGGTCAAGTATTGTTGGCAAAGCGCATGGGTAAGCAACGAATTATTGCCGAAACTGGTGCTGGACAACATGGAGTTGCTACGGCAACAGTTTGCGCTCGTTTTGGGCTGGAATGCATAATTTACATGGGCGTTCATGACATGGAACGCCAAGCTTTGAATGTGTTCAGAATGCGACTGATGGGGGCAGAAGTGCGTCCGGTGGAAGCGGGAACAGGAACGCTCAAGGATGCCACTTCTGAAGCAATCCGCGATTGGGTGACAAATGTGGAAACAACTCACTACATCCTGGGTTCGGTAGCAGGACCCCATCCTTACCCGATGATCGTACGTGATTTCCATGCAGTAATTGGCCAAGAAACTCGCGCCCAAGCAATCGAAAAGTGGGGTGTATTGCCTGATATTCTCTTGGCTTGTGTCGGTGGTGGTTCCAATGCTATGGGACTATTCTATGAGTTTATCAATGAGGCTTCTATCCGGTTTATTGGGATTGAGGCAGCCGGAGAAGGTGTCAATACCCAAAAACACGCAGCAACCTTGACAAAAGGACGAGTTGGTGTATTGCATGGAGCAATGAGCTATCTCCTGCAAGATGAGGATGGGCAAATCATTGAGGCACACTCAATTAGTGCAGGTTTAGATTATCCCGGTGTAGGTCCAGAACATAGCTATTTGAAGGATATTGGTCGTGCCGAATACTATAGTGTGACGGATGCAGAGGCTTTGGCGGCATTCCAGCGATTGTCAAAATTGGAAGGGATTATCCCGGCATTGGAAACAGCCCATGCGATCGCCTACCTCGAAACTCTATGTCCTCAACTAACCGACAGTCCCCGGATTGTAATTAACTGCTCTGGACGCGGCGATAAGGATGTACATACAGTAGCCAAGTTATTAAATGATGCCTAAAAAATGTACATCCAATTTTTGAGAGGAAGCAATAATGGATCAACAATTCCAACACTCTATGCTACCGCAACCCACTCACGACGAGTTAGCACGCCTAAAACTTTGTGCAAAGTCTGACTATGCACATTTCCAGGAATATCTATCCTGGGAATAAAGTACTTTATGAAAAACTAGCCAAGCCGAAGTTTAGCTACTGAGATTGAAGTTTACGAGCCTGATGTCAAAGTAACTAAGGAACGGGAATAGTGGCGTGTAGAATATATTGCGCGGGTGTTGCGCGTGGTACAGAAAGAGTTAGAAACTCTCAACCAAAGCTAGTCGCCCAGAAGTTTTAGTGAAAAAATTTATGCCATTTACAGCAGTTTGCAAGTAAGTGAGGTACAAAAGGCAGGACTCAAAATCACATATAAAGAGTTTTTACCTCCTGCCTCCGAACGCGTAGCTTTGTACTTCATGCAAAAGAAAACTGCTGTATATCTCATATTCCCCAATTTACTCAGTATTAATCCTTAGTAAATTTATCTCTTTTTATTCAATAATAGTTCATAATAATTGATTTTACTAAGTATTGCTACTGTTAATTATTAGAAATTTTTGATTGTTGTTTAACCATTATTAGCCAGATATTGGAAATATTCGTGTATTACAAAATGAAGGACAGAAAGGAGGTTATCTAAAAATAATCATACTAATGGTAGATGCAAATTATTTAAAAATATAAAAAACTTTCGTAAAAACACGAATATAAACGTTTACTGGTATTTTTTGGACATAAAACCCCATAAACAGAGGTATATAGACCGACAACCAATTTGTCACATTTACCTATCTTGGTTAGATTGTCTGTAACTTTAGTTACAGCAAATGATTAAAACAACAATTTACGGACTTGCTTTAAGCACCATTATTCTTAATAGTGGAGCGATCGCTACTCAGGTAACAAATCCAACTTTTACTGCAAAAAGTTTATATGTATCAAGTGATACTTTTAAGATTGCAGCATCTAGGATAGACACTGCTGCTCTAGAACAGTCGGTTTTCAACCAAATTAATAAATACAGAGCTTCCCAAGGGCTACCAGCGCTGACTCGTAATTCTGCCATTGAGAATCAAGCCAGGATTCACAGTCAAAACATGGCTAATGGTACAGTTCCCTTTGGACATACGGGATTTTCAGAACGTGTTAGAGCAATCGGTATTCCTTACAGAGGAGCTGGTGAAAATGTTGCTTACAACCAGGGATATAGTGATCCTGCCACAATAGCTGTTCAAGGCTGGCTCAAAAGTCCAGGGCATCTAGCCAATATCAAAGGTAATTATGATAAGACGGGGATTGGTGTAGCTAGCAACAGTAAAGGCGCAATCTACTTCACACAAATTTTCCTTCGCTGATAGATTTTGTAAAATTTAGGTTTGTTTTTTCAAACTTCCCAGACTTCAGCCTGCTAGCAGGCTGAATAATGTAGTTTCAATGACATTTGTCTATTGAAGACAAGATTATTTTTTGAGTAATTGATGAAAATTCTTAAATTATCGGTAAAAATAACCGTAATTTTATGAAGCTTATTTATTGAAGTATTGACAATTGGAAATGATTGTTTATACTTCCTGTACAACGATGTAGCCAGATTGCCGAAATTCATCAATCCTTAATAGGATCATGGTATATATTATTGGAACTATAGGGTAGAGTAGAAGTCATCTCTACACATTACGCAATTCTCCATGTTCCGACAAACTGCTTTTGGCATCGCTTTAAGTGCGCTTGTCCTTGCTAGTGGATTAACGACTGTTCCGATACCAAATTATCCTTCTACAAATACATCCACCCGTAATAAGCTGTTGTCACTTTTTTCCAGTCAGGTTGCGATATCGACTCCTACTTTTAAAACTACAGAGTTAGAAAAATCAGTTTTTGACGAAATTAATCGATATCGGGCTTCTAAAGGATTACCAAAGTTGACCACAAATGCAAATATCACTCGGCAGGCAAGAATTCATAGTCAAAATATGGCTAAAGGTAAAACCCCATTTAGCCATCAGGGATTTGAACGGCGAGTCAAAGCTATCCCTATTCGCTACAACAGTGCGGCGGAAAATGTTGCTTTCAATCGGGGATATAGCAACCCTGTGGACGAAGCTGTTACTGGTTGGATCAACAGTCCCGGACATTTAAAAAATCTTAAAGGAAATTATAACCTGACTGGAATTGGCGTTGCTACTAATAATCAAGGCGAAGTCTACCTGACACAAATGTTTTTCCGCACTAGGTAGATTTAATTTCTGATTTTTTTGCACAATAATAATGTAGTGTCTGACAAGACTTTTATCTGCTGGACACTGCAATTATTTTTGAACAATTCATGACATTACTAGATTTTCAGGTGAGCGATCGCGATCTCAGTGACGCAGCCCTTGGACAGTATTTAGAATCTACAGCGATCGCAGTTGATACAGAAACGATGGGATTATTGCCGCAACGCGATCGCTTGTGTCTTGTCCAACTGTGCAATTTAGAAGGAAAAGTGACTGCAATTCGCATAGCCAAAGGACAAGCTGACGCTCCAAACTTAAAAAAACTCTTGGAAGCGACAAATGTTGTAAAAGTGTTTCACTTTGCTCGCTTTGACCTTGCCACTTTACGAGCTAATCTGGGGATTCAGGTTCAGCCTGTTTTTTGCACCAAAATTGCTAGTAAGTTAGCCCGTACTTACACAAATCGCCACGGACTTAAAGATGTGGTGCAAGAGTTAGAAAAAGTGGAACTGGATAAAAGCTCTCAAAGTTCTGATTGGGGTAACGCTGCTAGTTTATCTGAAGCTCAACTGAGTTACGCTGCCAATGATGTGCGCTACTTACTTAGTGTGCAGCAGAAGTTAACAGAAATGCTCAAACGAGAAGAACGTTGGGAAATTGCTCAAGAATGTTTTGAATTTCTACCAACAATTGTTTCTTTAGATTTGTTGCAATTCAAGGATTTGTTTGAACACTGAATCAAACAGTAAACCTCTTGCAAAAGTTATATTTCTGGAGGATAAGCCTGTGGAGGGAGAATATTTTGTCTCCTGACTCTTCAACTTCTCACATGCCTTTTCTTATAGTCAACGCCAAGGGCAAACGGCAACTTGTTCTCCTGCACGCTATTACATAGCTTGCTTCCCCGTATCCCTACGAGGAATGGCAAAAGCCGCGGTTCAGAGTTCTCTATGAATTCTGACTTCTTTCCTCACGAAAAATTGAGATTTTGCAAGAAGTCTATTGCTGATTTGCTAAGGGACTGACAAAAAATAAATTATCCAAAATTATTTTTACATTTGTAGGGGCGCAAGGCCTTGCGCCCCTACGTTCGCGGAGCGTCCCGCAGGGATGGGATGTTTTTTTAACTGGAAGTCCCTAAGTTATTTTATGCATAAGAGCCAACATTGGAATCATCTGAACCTGTAGGAGTTCTAGATTCGCTAATGTCTTACTTCACGTCATCGGTTTTCTGTTGAATGTCTTGCTTCACGTCACTGGCTTTCTCTTCAATACCTTCCTTGACGTCACCGGCTTTCTGTTGAATGTCTTGCTTTACGTCACCGGCTTTCTGTTGAATGTCTTGCTTTACGTCACCGGCTTTCTCCTTAGCCTCACTGGCTTTCTCTTGAATGCCTTCCTTGACGTCACTGGCTTTTTCCTTAGCCTCACTTGCTTTCTCTTGAATGCCTTCTTTTAGGTTACTGGCTCCCTCTTGAATGCTTTCCTTTAAATTACTGGCTCCCTCTTGAATGCCTTCTTTTAGGTTACTAGCTCCCCTTTTAATGGCTTCTGTCGGGCTAGTGCCTCCCTTTTGCAGATTCTCTTGGTGATTTTTTAGCCGATCTACCACATTGTAGTCATCTGCACCTGGGGGAGTTGTAGATTCGACAATACCTTCTGTTGGGCCACCGATCTCCTTCCACGCGGCAAGACCACCTTTGAGTTGAGAGACATGCTCAAATCCATTAGAACGTAGTTGTTGTGCGGCTTGGGCAGTTTCTTCTTCATTAGCCCCGTAAACGTAAATATCCCGGCTCTTAGCTAAAGAAGCTACTGCCCGCTCTACTAATCCATCTACTGGCATCGGCATCGATCCCATAATGTGACCTTCGTTGAAGGTGTTGCGATCGCGCACATCCAATATTGTAAAAGCTGGTTCGCCCCATTCTAGACGAGTCTTCAAGACATGAGCTTCAGATTGTGTTTCTATTGGTGGCTGTGGGGGAATGATGCCGCCTGCTAAATTGTTAGTCATAATTATTCCTTACTGACGATATTAATAGCAATTTAATGGACTTAGCATATTTAATTGCTCTTTCTCTGGGATGAATATTTTCAACCTCTCTCCTCAGATAGAGTGGGTGATTTAAATAATTTATACCAATTAATGAATTGCCAATAAAGCCATTTAAGACTATGAGAAGACAATATTTTATATTAAGTTAATTTAATATTAATTTTTATGTTGATAATATTGAATAATACAGCCACATTTAAACAAGATTAAATTTCCTATAATCCATACATAACTGAAAAAATATTAGTTTAAAATTAAAAATATTCAATCATTAATATAGTAATTTTGGAATTTTTCAATATCTGCGATCGCTAAAAATAATATCTTTTCAATCTCTTGCTGCACTGTTAGAGTTACACAAGCTGCGCTATATTATTCATCCCAGGCTTTACCAAGAGGACTCAAGGTATGGACAGATTTAAAGACTTGGGAAATTTGTTTCCCCATCCCAATGCATACGCGGCAACGCGATGCGGGTTTAATGCAAAAGTATCACTTTTTGGTGGCTCCCAATTAAGTGGGGTCCCAATCCCCATCTTCAAGACTCCCCTTCGCCAGATTAAGAGCTTACAAAAATTTTGCCAGTTGTTGCCAAAATTCTCCTTAGCTTGCTGCCAGTCCAAGACTTGTAATAGTCTCATCTGGAAACTTGTAGTATACTATATGCTTAAGAGGGTAGCTACATGTAAATGCACGCTGAGTAAACTTTCGTAGACCCTCTTCAATTACACTCATTTTCACTAAAAAAGTTTAATATTATACAATAAAAATCAAAAATTTTACAAAAATCATCCAATAATTATATATTCTATAAGCATTAGATGATTGAAGTTTTCATATTTATGGAAAATTACTTGTACACAAGTACTATAGTAGCGATAGTACTCAGTATTGATGCGTGTGAATACATTCTCAACAGAAACACCTCAAGTAAAGCTGGCGCAACAGCAAATCGCCCAATCTACAATAGGCAGCATTATGGTTATAGTTTCTGAGACTACTCCCAAAATTCTCATCGTTGATGACGACTTCGGTGTCCGAAATCTCGTGTATCGTTTTTTAAGTCGGAAATATCAAATAGAGTCGGCAGCAGATGGTAAGACTGCCTTGTCGTTGTTTGAGCAATTCAACCCAACTTTAGTAATTCTGGATTGGAATTTGCCCGATGTTAATGGTTATAGCCTCTGTCAAGAAATGCAGAGTCGTACTAATGTTTTAGTGCTGATACTGACTAGTAGGACTGACGAGGCTGATAAAATTAAAATCTTGAGCGCAGGTGCTGATGATTTCATGACTAAACCATTTAGTCTTGCAGAAGTTGAAGTTAGAGTAGAAGCTCTTTTGAGGCGAATACGCTACATCAACCCCTCCCCAACACAACGTATTCTCTTCAAGCAGCTAGCAATTAACCCAGAGGGTCGGGAGGTAACACTTAATGATAGACCTCTGGCCTTAACAGCGCTGGAATTTAATATCTTACATTTTTTGGCAAGTCATCCTAATCAGGCTTGGAGTCGTCCACAGCTAATCCAAAAAATCTGGGGTTGCGATTACATAGGAGATGGACGAGTGGTTGATGTGCATATTGGTCAGCTTCGTAAGAAGATGGAAGTCGATGCCAGCATACCGGAGTTTATTAAAACTGTGCGGGGCTATGGTTACAAGTTTGAAGCGCCTGACGAAAATACTGATTCCTGATCTTTCTGATTTCGGGAGTACTTGATAATAATGAACGACTCAGATAAGTTAGCATTAGTCTTATTGCTTACTTAAATACTTTTACTGAGGCTTGACCGGATAACTTGCGTTAATTTGGGACATTGATACAAACTGATTTAGTAATTTCGTGTCTGGTCAAGCCTCAGACAGTAACTTTATTGCTTTTAATATATCGTCTCAAGATAAGTTCCAACAAAATAAAAATATACAGAGCTTAACCGAAGTTTCGCCTATAGGTAAAATTTGGGACAAGCACAGAGCTAATACTGATAAACTCTTGCATTATTACGCCAAAGCAGACGAACATTATTTTCAGCAGTATGCTTGGCGGATGAGAATTTGTTCCGAGTTGCTGAAGTTTCAATTAATGCCAGAGGAATCAGAAGGCATTCTTAAGTTAAAGCTATCAGATGCCCGATTCTGTAGGGTTCGTCACTGTCCGGTTTGTCAGTGGCGGCGATCGCTGATGTGGAAAGCAAGGGCTTACAAAATTATCCCACAGGTTGTCACTGATTACCCCAAGCACCGTTGGCTATTTATTACTGTAAATAACTTCGAGGGGCAATTTATAGTAAAAATAAATTGGTAAGGTATAATAGGACTTACGCAAAAATTGCCAACTTCGCTTAATTTATCGAACCGCCAAGACGCCAAGAGCGCCGAGAATTCGTAGAGTGTGCGTAAGTCCTATATAAGACTGAGTGATTTAAACTATCCTTAAGAAATTACCTCATGCTGACTTCACTGTTACTGCTAGCTGTAATCCCAATGCATCGAGTAATTTACTGAGACAATAAAATTCAATTTCACCTTGCTCAGATAATATCAAGTTGAGTTGCTCATAGCATTGCTTAACTTGCGCTGGAAACTGATCAATTCCACCCTGTGCCTCAATCACATTTGTGAGCGCTTTTCCTAACATTTTAGGGTCACCCTCTTCTATAACTACTTCGATATAAGATGCTGCTTCTAGTGGGTCTTGGAGATGTTTAATTAGTCCTTCGTGATAGCTTACACTTCTAGGCATTATCTTTACTCCTATAGTCTTTCCAATATTCCTGAGCTTTACCAATATCTCGTTCCTGAGTGCTTTTATCTCCACCACACAAAAGAATAATAATTGTTATCCCTTCTTGTCCAAAGTATATGCGATAACCTGATCCATAATCGATTCTCAATTCAAAAACACCTTCTCCAACTGACTTACAATCACCTAAATTACCATCTTCAACTCGGTCAAGTCTGGCTCTTATTTTAGCTTTTGCTCTTCTATCTCGCAGAGAATCAAGCCACTCATCAAAAATATTTTTTCCATCTCCTGTCAGATAATTCCTAATTTCTCTTGGTTGCACTTCCATGATTCTTTGGACAAATCTATTTACAAATCATGAAATAATTCATAGTTTTCTCGCCGCCAATCTTCGAGTAACCAACTCAGCCGCTAAATGTATCGCTGCTTTCATACTCGTAGCATCAGCAATTCCCTTACCCGCAATATCAAACGCTGTCCCATGATCGGGTGAAGTCCGAACGAAAGGAAGACCAATAGAAGTATTAACTGCCCGATCAAATGCCATCAGCTTCACAGGAATTAAGCCTTGGTCGTGGTAAAGTGCCAAGTAGGCATCAGCTGGATTTTGTACTAAAGAATTTCCATACCAAGCTTGGCCAGGTTTAACCCACATCGTATCTGGCGATATTGGCCCATCTAGCTTCAATTGTGGACGATTTTGCCGCTCTTGCTCCAACCAGGGAATTAGCCAATCCTGTTCTTCATGTCCAAGTTGTCCCTGTTCGCCACTGTGGGGATTTAAACCTGCGATCGCAATTCTCCCTCTATCTATACCAAAATCTTTCTCCAAACACTCCACCAGCAAATCCAATTTCTGTGTCAACAACTGCGGTGTCAATATATCAGCTACTTGACGTAGGGGAATATGTGTGGTAGCTAGTATTGCGCGGAGTGTCCAATTAGTATGGGGCGATCGCGCTACGAATAACATTCCAAAACGGTCAACACCTGATTTTTGTGCCAAGAGTTCCGTTTGCCCTGGATAATTATAGCCTGCGGCTTTCCAAGCAGATTTAGCGATGGGTCCTGTGACAATACCATCAAATTTACCAGCGAGTGTTTGAGCGATCGCATATTCCATATAGGCAAAACTAGCCGCACCACTGGCTGCATTACCTGTTCCGGTGATAATTTCACCTTTAATTTCCCTATCAAACTGCACATCGCTGACTGACAACTCGTCTGGATTTGCTAAAGCTGCTAAATTCTCAGTTAAATTCAGTTTGTGATAACTCTGTGCCAGCAAATCCCGGTTAGCCACCACTGTAACGTCATATTTTTTACTAATTTCCGGATCTGCTAAAGCTTTCAAAATCACTTCTGGCCCAATCCCCGCCGGATCTCCCACCGTCAGCACCAAACGCGGACGATTCTCTTTGCAAAAATTTACTAAATTACCTTGATTATTTTGATACATAAAATATCTTCATAATTATTATCATCAATTTTTCCCAATTTCCCCATCTCCTCCTCTTCCAACAGTAGGGATTGCCCCCTAAACCAGTAAGGATTACCTGCTAAACTAGTTTAAAATTATTTACACAGGTCTAATCCTACAGCAACTATTGAAAAGCTTCTGGTAGACCTAGTTTACACACCACTTTGCATAAGGAGAATCACACCAATGGGCGGCGAAATTTTGGATGGAGCTCTATTGTCCTTCGGTTTAATCTTCGTGGGCTGGGGCTTAGGCGCATTGTTACTGAAAATTCAGGGCACAGAAGAATAATCCCTACGGTAATCGGCTATTGAGAGGAAAGAGCTTTTCCTCTGCCTTGGAAAGTTCTGTTCACCTCAAGCTGGCGTTCATACTTTTCGCTAATTGGGAAAAAAGCTTGTCCGTTTACCGGACAGCTATTTTCCTATGAGTTTTTCAAAATAAATTGATTTTCTGAGAAAAGATGTAAACTTTTGTTTGCATAGGTTATTCTGATAACATTCTTTTCATAAAACATTAAAATTTATTACAACCCTCATGACATTATTAATTGTCGGTGCCACTGGCACCTTAGGAAGACAAGTTGCTCGTCGTGCAATCGATGAGGGATATAAAGTACGCTGTCTTGTTCGGAGCAGTAAAAAAGCAGCTTTTCTCAAAGAATGGGGTGCAGAACTCGTACCGGGAAATTTGCGTTACCCTGAAAGCCTAGCGGAAGCATTGTTAGGTGTAACCCAAGTTATTGATGCGTCAACATCTCGCCCTACAGATTCACTGAGTATCAAACAAGTGGACTGGGACGGCAAAGTAGCATTGATTCAGGCTGCAAAAGCAGCGGGTGTAGAGCGTTTTATCTTCTTTTCGATTTTAGATGCTGATAAATACCCAGAAGTGCCGCTAATGGAAATTAAGCGGTGTACAGAACTCTTCCTGGCTGAGTCTGGCTTGAATTACACCATCTTGCGGCTAGCTGGGTTTATGCAAGGATTAATCAGTCAGTATGGGATTCCGATTTTGGAAGCACAGCCAGTTTGGGTGACTGGTAATTCTTCTCCCATCGCCTATATGGACACTCAGGACATTGCTAAGTTTGCTATTCGAGCATTGAGCGTGCCCGAAACGGAAAACCAAGCTTTTCCTGTAGTCGGTACCCGTGCATGGAGTGCAGAGGAAATCATCAACCTGTGCGAACGCTTATCTGGAAAAGATGCCAGGGTAACGCGGATGCCAATAAACTTGCTGCGTACTGTGCGGGGCTTAATGCGGTTCTTTCAGTGGGGATGGAATGTAGCAGATAGGTTAGCGTTTACAGAAGTGTTGGCTAGTGGTAAAGAGTTAAATGCTCCAATGGATGAAGTGTACACAGTTTTTGGTTTAGATCAGCAACAAACCACAACTCTAGAAAGCTATCTACAAGAGTACTTCAGCCGAATAATGAAAAAGCTCAAAGAGTTAGACTACCAGAAAAATAAAACCAAAAAGCAGAAATCTAAAAAAACTCCTTTTAAACAGTCTTCAAAAGTCAATAGTCAATAGTCATTACAAAACAGACATTAGTCGTAAAACTTTAGACTCTGGATATTTGACTCTAGATTAATGACTACATGGTCAAAAATGTGTAAGGATTACATAATACAGAGACATCGCCTAAACTTGGATATTTGAGTGTGCCGAAAGCAGGCATTATCTACAATGACGTTAAACCGATAGCGAGTCGTGTCGCTATCGAGTTAAAAGACAAGCTAACCGCAGCCGGTTGGAATGTATGTGTGACATCGAGTATCGGTGGCATACTGGGCTACTCTAACCCAGATAGTCCTGTATGCCACACCCCCATTGACGGTCTGACACCCCCTGGTTTTGACTCAGATATGGAGTTTGCAGTGGTATTAGGGGGAGACGGCACTGTTTTAGCAGCGTCTCGTCAGGTAGCTCCCTGTGGTATTCCACTACTAACAGTGAATACCGGCCACATGGGATTTTTGACGGAAAGTTTCCTGAATCAATTGCCCCAAGCACTAGAACAGTTGATGGCGGGTGAGTATGAAATTGAAGAACGAGCCATGCTCACCGTCAAAGTGTTTCGGGGAGATTCAGTGCTATGGGAAGCCCTTTGCTTGAATGAAATGGTGCTGCATCGGGAACCTTTGACCTCTATGTGCCATTTTGAAATTGCCATAGGGCGTCATGCGCCAGTAGATATTGCGGCGGATGGTGTGATTGTTTCTACGCCTACTGGTTCTACAGCTTACTCATTAAGTGCTGGTGGCCCAGTGGTGACTCCTGGCGTACCTGCTTTACAGCTAGTACCCATTTGTCCCCATTCCCTAGCTTCTAGAGCATTGGTATTTCCAGATACTGAATCTGTCAACATCTATCCAGTTAATATTGCTCGACTGGTGATGGTGGTGGATGGTAATGGGGGATGCTATGTACTACCAGAAGATAGAGTATATATGGAGCGATCGCAATATAGTGCCAGATTTATTCGCCTGCAACCGCCTGAGTTTTTCAGAATTTTACGAGAAAAATTAGGTTGGGGTCTACCACATATCGCTAAACCAACTTCCGTAGAATTACCTTAGTTATTGGCCAAGCAGGGCATTGTTGAAGAAGCGAGGAAGCAAACAGAAAATTCTTCCCTCTGTTTCTCTGCTGCCATGCCCCATACTCAATTTGCTGATTTCCTTCCAGAATTACTGGTATGGAGATGGTATTTGGAGTTAGTTATTAAGATTGCATCCGAGAATTCGATGGCTGACACCTGAACGTGCTAAAAGATCCTTAGCCACATGTCAAATCAGGATTGCTCCATCACTACAAACTCGTAATTGCACTTTTAACTGATGTAAGGATTTTCACTGGAATATCTTTACAATCCCAAATCCAATATCCCAAATTGTTATGACAGTTGCTCAAAGTCCCTGTGTTTTAGTGATTGAAACCGATGAGAGCCTAGCAAATCAGCTTTCTTGCGATTTGCAAGAAGCCGGCTATGAATCAATTTTGGCTCATGATGCGACGAGTGGTTTGCAACACTGCCGCGATCGCCAGCCTGCTTTAATTGTCTTAGACCGGATGCTAGCAGGCGAATCAGGACTCTCATTGTGTAAAAATCTGAGAAGCACTGGTATGCGATCGCCTGTATTGATTTTAATGGCAAGGGATACAGTCGATGATCGTGTAGCTTGTCTAGAAGCTGGAGCCGATGATTATATCCTCAAGCCTTACCGCTCAGAAGACTTTTTAAAGTTAATTCGCCTCTACTTAAAACCTGATTTGGATACCACGGAGCAATTACGCTTTGGGGATCTGATTTTAGACATCGCAACTCGCCGTGCCATACACAGCGGACGGGCAATTGACTTGACAATGAAGGAATTTGAATTATTAAAATTCTTAATGGAACATCCCCGTGAGGTGTTAACCCGTGAACAAATTTTAGAAAATGTTTGGGGTTACGACTTTCTAGGTGAGTCGAATGTAATTGAAGTGTACATCCGCTACTTGCGCCTAAAAATTGAAGATGAAGGTCAAAAGCGCCTTATTCAGACAGTGCGAGGCGTAGGGTATGTTTTAAGAGAATCCTAGTACATTGTGATGGAATGCCTATCTTTAACAAGGGGATTCGTTGCCGCATTTCCAGTCTTAGACTGACACATTTGGGGGCTGCGGCTTCTCACCCCAACAGTTTTTGCCTACAACATTAGTAAAATTGAAATCTAAATTACATCAAAAATAATTATGACTCGTTGGCTAGGTTTGCTCTCAATGTTACTGAGTATTTTTCTGATCGGCTGTTCTGTGCCAACAACAGCTAAACCTCCTACACTTACGTCTGGTTCTCAAACTCCAGCACCAGAGAGTTTAGGTCAAACACTACCAATTTCTGCAAAAGCCATTGTTCCTAATGGCACAACGATTCAGCTAGAAGTGGCGCAGACGTCAGAACAGCAAGCGAAGGGGTTGATGTATCGACCAGCTTTGCCAGATAACCGAGGGATGCTGTTTGGGTTCCCTTCAGCCCAACCAGTCAGTTTCTGGATGAAGAATGTACCTGTGGCTTTGGACATGGTATTTCTACATAAGGGTGTAGTTAAATATATTCAGGCAGCTGCACCTCCTTGTGCAAGTGAGCCTTGTCCTACCTATGGCTCCAATACACCAATCGATAAGGTGATTGAACTTCGCTCTGGAAGAGCTGCCGAATTGAAGTTGAAAGTAGGCGATATTGTCAAAATTGAGTTTAGAAACTCCGGCGCTTTGTGAGGATAAAGATTTTGGTGGTTGCTCTGTTCAGAGCCTATACTATCGAAATATATGTTTTTTTTGTAAAAAATGTCACGTATTGTGGTAAAACAGTCATCTGTAACGCTACTATTTAAAAACTGTGATAATAATGTAAAATTCTCCTGTCTCCAAGCTCAAATCGCAGTTTTAAGGTTTGGTTGCAAAAATATTCCCTTCAGCGTAAATGTAAATAGTCGCCAATAAGGGAATATAGGCTATGGAATCTTTGTTACTAGATGTGTAATTAAATAAAGCATAAAAGTAAACAAGATTGAGTCAATTTAACTAAGTAAAAATACTGCTTGATAATCGAGCAGATGATTTGTACGGAAATTTCTATTTCTCAGGCCCTGTATGAAAAGCCTTTCTTTAAGGCAGATTAAAAAACTGTGTTGGGGTGTATAGCCAATAACGGCACAGTGACAGATGAAATATTGGCTACTGGCTACCGAGCAATGGTGAACTGAATATATGACAATACATTCTGCACAAGGAGGTGAGATACAAATGTCACCATCAAAATATTCTCGACTTATTCATTTTTTGCAAGAAGATTTGGCAATTTCCACAGCATCCCTAGCTGTGGCGCTTCGGCATCGAGAGCAAGATCCAGGCCCTTTGGCAATGATTCTTTGGCAGTATGGGTTAATTACTCTAGAGCAGTTAGAACAAATTTATGATTGGCTGGAGACAGCGTAGATTATACCAATTTGGGATTTGGGATTTTGGTGAAGCAGCGCAGTTTTCTCCCTACAGCCGTTCTCAAGACAGGGACGCTCTTGCGTTCGGGCTGTAAGGGTTTCCCCAAGCAGAGCAAGTGGCGTGAGACGCTAGCGCGTAACGTAGCGTAAAGCCTTATCTACGAGAGGCTGCGCCAACGCTTAGAGCGAGTCAGACGCTTGCAGACTAGCTAACCCTGTGCTATCGGGCACCAGGGATTAAAAGTCTCTACCAAAAGGCTGTACCGGAATCTTAAACAATGCTATTTATGCATTTATGCCAATTTAAGATCATACTAAGTTACCAAAGTTAGTATTATTTAGTGTCAAATACCCTGTGCGACTGTTTACTGAGTAAATAATACTATCTAGGGCAAGTTGGTATCATCTAGGAGAATTGAAGCTTGTCAGATCAACTTTACCATGTGTAAAATTTGATACATAAATATATTGACTATGGCGGTTTCTACTCATTTACATCCAAATCAAAAGAGCGAGTTGATAATTTAACTCGCTCTTTTGATTTAGTCCTTAGTACTCAGGACTGACTAAACACTCTAACTGCTGCCGCTATACCAGATCCAGGGGTAAAGTCTTCGTAGCCAAGTTCTCTTAGGGTAACTTCTAAGGATGATATACAGCTAAGGATATCGCGATCGCTCACAAAGCCCAAGTGACCAATGCGGAAAATTTTGTTACTCAAATGGTCTTGACCGCCTGCTAGGGCAATATCAAAGCGTTTTTTCATCAATGACCGAATCTTATCCGGTTCAATTCCCTGCGGTGCTACAGCCGTAATCGCCGGACTAGCAGAACTATCTGCTGCAAGCAGGGGTAAATTTAACCCTTGAATGGCGGCGCGGGTAGCATTCTTGAGCCGTTCGTGTCGAGCAAATATTGACTCCAAGCCTTCCTCTTTCATAATTCGCAACGTGGTATGCAACGCTACGATCAAGTTCACAGGCGGAGTAAATGGAGTTGTATTTTTGGCTGTGGCTTTGCGATATTTGCCTAAATCCAAATAATATTTCGGTAGCTTCGCAGTTTTGTAAGCTTCCCAAGCTTTGGGGCTGACAGAGACAAAACCCAATCCCGGCGGAATCATATAACCTTTTTGGGAACCGGAGGCGACTATATCCAAGCCCCAAGCATCCACAGGTAGATTGAACGCACCCAAGCTAGTCACGGCATCAACGATAATTAAAGCTTCACCGTGTTCTTTGACATGGCGGTTGATGGTTTGTAGGTCATTCAACACACCCGTCGAGGTTTCGCTGTGGGTAATGATTACGGCTTTGATTTGCTTTTGGGTATCTGCTTGGAGTTTTTCGGCGAATACTGCGGGGTCTAAGGGTTTTCCCCATTCAACCTTAACTTCTTCTACATTCAAACCGTAGGCTTCACCTATTTCTACCCAGCGTTCGCCAAATTTACCATTAGAGCCAACTAAAATGCGATCGCCTGGAGAGAGAAAATTAATTATTCCAGCTTCTACAGCACCTGTACCACTGACATTCAGCGTCAGCACATCACTTTGAGTTTGGTGCAGCCACTTGAGGTTTTCCGTCACCTCTGCCAATATGTTGCTAAATTCACTGGTGCGGTGCCCAATCGGATGCTTGGCTAATGCCAGTAAGGCAGCTTCTGGCACCGGGGTTGGGCCAGGAATCATCAGCATCAGCTTATCGTTCATGTGTCTATCCTAAAGTTAAATAGAAGTCAAAATTGTGGGAAGTTCGTTCAGTCTGGTAGCAAATTCTAGATATTCATTTACAAATTACACTCAGTTTGTCACCAGTCTTGTTGTCTATTTTCCGAATCCATAGGAAAAGTACTGTGGGAGTTATTGATCCGTAAGTTTGACCTTTGCAATTTATATAAGACTCCAACTCAGATGAAACCTTTGTTCCAGGCAATTTTACCACACACCTAGATGCCAGGTTAAGGTGTCTGCTCATAGGGGAGTGGCTATTTTAGCCAGGCGTGAAGCGTCTATCTAGACTTTCGCAATTTTAGGCACAGGTATGAGAAATTCTTAAATCTTACCTATAATCCGCCTCTGTTGTTTTTATTGAAATACGCAAAATCGTTTTGAATATCGCGGGAATCGTCGGTGAAAAAGCTCTGTTTTGCTTCAACGAAGGAAGTAACCTCTTATACTATGCGGAAGACTAGGATGTCACCGTTTGCTAAGAGATAGAAGATACCTAACCCGAACTTTTCAATCTGCTTGGGTCGAAGATTTGTTATTGGATTGCCATTCTCTAAAGAATACCTCCATCTATAGAGGAGGTGACGATTTATTTGAGTCCAAATCGCTTCGATGCTAATATCCAAGACTTCTCTGGCTTACTCAATGGCGATTCATTTGCTGCTGAAGTTGAGATATTTATGCTACTAATTGTTGCACATTGTGGACCGGCACTCAGCGGTATGCGATCGCTAAGGCGGGCTACGCCTACGCTAAGAAACTATAAGTTTTTATACTGTACTTACAAAATTGCTCCAGTTGTGCTTAGTCTTGTTAGTCACCATTCATGGTGAGTCGTTTTTAACTAGTGTCAGTTCATAAACTGTCACTCACTAGATCCCCGGTTTTCTTGCAAAAGAGATATTCTTAGTTAGTGCAAGGAGTGATACCATTTCACCACATGTTTGTCACAAGTTATCCCCGTAATACTCCCTGTGAAGGGAGTGTTGCAGATTTCAAATGTTACATCAAACGAGTGAGTTGGTATAAGCTTTTACGGGAAAGCGCTTGAGTGAGCAAAACTCTCAAGCGCTTTTTCGTGTATAAATAAAACAGTCCTACTCTCTGGACACTTATATAAATTGCCTTTGCGCTGAGTGCATTGATCAGTTGGCCGCTGCCACTCAACATTTCTACGATTCTACACATAGTCCTGGTTGCGATCGCCATCTTGATGACGATACGCTTCCCCGCTTGGTATCGCAATCGGGCATTAAAAAATAGGAATACAGAGTTATGAATTCAGATGTGATTTAGCAATGGTTGGTCAGGATGAACGCCTGCCGTGTTCTCTTCCTTCTACTCTTAACTGACTACAAAATTCACTAACTTCCCAAGCACCACAATCACCTTTTTAATCTCTTTACCCTCAAGGTTACGCTGGGCAACTTCTGATTCACGGGCGTAGTTCTCTTGCGCTGACTTATCTGCTTGCGCTGGCACTTGAATTGTGCCGCGAGTTTTGCCATTAATCTGAATCGCTAAAGTGATTTCATCAGCTACTAAAGCAGCTGGGTCAAATGATGGCCAAGTTTGAGTGTGAACTGAATCAGTTTCACCCAATAAATGCCATAATTCATCAGCAATGTGTGGTGCAAAGGGTGCTAGCAATACTACCAAAGTCCGAATCCCTTCTGCATAAATTGGTGAATTTTTGCCGCTGGCATCCGTTAAAGCATTACTCAACTTCATCAATTCTGAAATAGCTGTGTTGAATTGATATTCACCTTCGACATCTTCTGTCACCGCTTGAATAGCCGTGTGAATCGCCCGCCGCAATTCCTTTTCTGCCTTAGTTAAATCAGATTGGGCTTGCTTACGGGATACGCCAGCCGCAATATAATCTGTCACCAAACGCCAAACCCGATTTAAAAAGCGGGATTGTCCTTCCACATCGGCTTCATCCCATTCCAGGTCTTTTTCTGGCGGCGCTTTGAACAAGATGAACATCCGCGCCGTATCTACACCGTATTTGGAAATTACATCTTCTGGCGCTACACCGTTGCCCTTTGATTTAGACATGGTGGCATAAACGAGTTCCAGTGCTTCACCTGTTTTAGGATCTCGTGGATCGGCTGGATCTACAAGATTAAAGGGAACCCACTTGTCTTTACCATCCTTATTGGAATTTGTGTAAGTTAAACCCTGTACCATCCCTTGAGTTAATAGGCGTTGAAAGGGTTCGTCAAAATTTATCAAACCGCGATCGCGTAGTACCTTAGTAAAGAACCGCGAATACAACAAATGTAAAATTGCGTGTTCAATCCCACCCACGTACTGATCAACTGGCATCCAGTCGTTAACTTTACTAGAATCGAAAACCTGTTGTTCATTTTTAGCGTCAGGGAAGCGCAAGAAATACCACGAAGAATCAATAAAAGTATCCATCGTGTCAGTTTCCCGCTTCGCTGGAGTGCCACAAGTTGGACAAGGCACATTTACCCAGCTTTCTAACTGAGTTAAAGGTGAACCACCACGTCCAGTAAATTCCACCTCTTCTGGCAACTGAACTGGCAAATCTTTATCAGGTACTGGCACTATCCCACAGTTGGGACAGTGAATTACAGGTATTGGTGCGCCCCAGTAACGCTGCCGCGAAATTAACCAATCCCGCAAGCGATATTGCACTCGCACTTTACCAAAACCTTGTTGTTCGGCGTATTCAATTATGGCTTGTTTAGCATCTGCGGAAGCCATACCAGTAAAAGCCCCAGAATTAATTAAAATTCCTGGTTCAGTGTATGCCTGATTATATTCAATTTGAATGAGTTGTGTGACTTCATCAATCTCTGATGTTGGAGTTAAGTCAAAACCTGCAACATCATCTGAGGAAGCTATAACAAAATCAATTGGCAAATCGTAATTTTTAGCAAACTTAAAATCTCGGACATCGTGTGCTGGTACTCCCATCACTGCCCCAGTACCATACTCATACAGTACATAGTCAGCAATCCAAATGGGCACTTTTTCTGCTGTAAACGGGTTAATTACCACCCCACCAGTTGGGATACCCCGCTTAGGTTTGTCTTCAGCAGTCCGTTCCAACTCACTTTGATTGGAAACTTCTTTAATAAAGGCTTCTACCGCCGCTTGTTGTTCTTTTGTGGTGACGCGCTTTGTTAAGGGATGTTCTGGTGCTAACACTAAGTAGCTGACACCATAAACGGTATCTGGACGTGTGGTGTACACGCCGATTTTTTCATCTATCCCAATGATCGGAAATTCTAAGTAAGCGCCTGTAGATTTACCAATCCAGTTTGCCTGCATCAACTTGACGCGTTCTGGCCAACCTGTCAATTTATGCAAGTCATTAAGCAATTCTTCAGCATAGTCGGTAATCTTGAAAAACCACTGCCGCAATAATTTGCGCTCAACTATTGCCCCACTGCGCCAAGAACGTCCTTCGTTATCGACTTGCTCATTTGCCAGTACAGTTTGATCAATGGGGTCCCAGTTTACTGCTGCTTCTTTTTGGTAAGCTAACCCCGCTTGCAAAAACTGCAAGAAAATCCATTGCGTCCATTTGTAATAATCCGGTGAACAGGTAGCAAGTTCACATCCCCAGTCGATGGATAAACCAAGACGCTGCAATTGCTGCCGCATCTGGGCAATATTCTGATAAGTCCACTTTGCTGGCGGCACACCACGATCAATGGCGGCATTTTCTGCCGGCAACCCAAAGGCATCCCAACCCATTGGGTGTATTACCCGATAGCCTTGCATTCGCTTGAGACGGGCAATCACATCGGTAATCGTATAATTACGGACGTGACCCATGTGTAGGCTGCCCGATGGATAAGGGAACATGGATAAAGCGTAAAATTTTGGCTTGTTGCTAGCTGTGGGTGTTTTATATAAGCCAAGTTCTACCCATGTTTTTTGCCATTTTTCCTCAATTGCTGCTGGGTTATATCGGGAATCCACCAAAAAAATTCTCCTACTGGGTCTATCTAGGTTAACCTGCTAGGTTAACCTATATTGTAGGTCAACTACTCACATATTTATATAATTGAGCATCAGCCTGATTATGCCCGAACTGCTAATGTTTCAGGTATAGCAAGAGTCATTTTATAAAGGTTTAGATGGTTGAATCAAATATACAATTTTCCGATTTGGTGCAGGTTTTTGTTTACGGCACACTCAAACCAGGTGAAGCTAACTATAAAAAATACTGTACTGACAAGATAATAGATGTTAAAAGAGCTTTTGTACAAGGTAAATTGTTTGCTCTGCCAATGGGCTACCCAGCAATGACGCTAGGGAATACCCAAGTTTACGGATATTTACTTTCTTTTTCCAACCCAAGGATTTTAAATGAGCTAGATCTGCTGGAAAATTACCAGTCCACTAGACAACCATCAGAAAACCTCTATAATCGACAAATTATCGAGATTTATCAGCCACAGTCGCTCTCTCTGGGTTTGGCTTGGGTTTATTTGATGACTCTAGATCAAATTAACCAATTAGGAGGATTCCTCCAACCTGACGGTTGGTGGACAGGCTGTGGTTTAACAGCAAAGTACAGTTATGATCTGTGAACTGTTAACTTGACGATTAGTTTATATCCTGTTTAGAGTCGTGCCGTTGCGGCTGTACCGGATAGATTGGATTTTCTGGAGAAGCTACTGCTGCTTTCGGAATTTCAATTACCGGGTTATTTAGTCCCACCATCAGCGGGGAAAGTGGAACCATAGACGCTGATGACGTTTGTATCGGTTCTATTTCTGGTCGTTGTGCTAGTTGCCGCGGACTAGAACCACCAGATACTATGCCAGATACTGCACCGATTACACAAGCAGCAATGGCTGCGCCTCCCACCATCCAGTTTAAACGGGAACGGCGGCGCAAACGTGTGAATACTTGCTGAACTGTTGCTTCTGGTGACTGTTGGGCTGTTGGCACTGGGAGAGTCCGCAAGCCTTGGCGCAGCTTTAAGAGTCGGGCATACAAGCATTGAACTGAGGCATCATTTGCCAGCCATTCTTCTACTTGCCTGCGTTCTAAGGCTGTGACTTCACCATCGAGATAAGCACTCAATAACTCGAAGCGATCGCGCTTCACCATATCCATAAGACCCGTTGATTCATTGGTATGCTTGGCCATTCCATCTGACAAATCTTGAGGAAGTTTCAAAGGAGAACGGTCGTAAAACTGAGAATCAGTAGTCATCTTAACATTATTACCAATTTAAACACGGGTAAACTGCACGGAAATTCGGAAAAATTAGCCAATTTTCCTCCTAAGGGCAGAGGCAATCTACATCTTTGTGGTAATTCTTAATTAATGCTCAAATTCTGCCATTGGGCAGAGGCAAGATGCTGTAAATTAGGAGTCTAGATAATTCTGCAAGTGAGCTTGCAGCCTCGATCTAGCTCGGGCAATTCTTGATTTCACAGTTCCTAATGAAACTCCAGTGATTTCGGCAATTTCTTCGTATGCCATGCCTTCGATTTCTCTGAGGACAATGGTAGTACGAAAGACTTCTGGTAAATCCGCGATCGCTTCCCGCAATTGCTCGTAAAATTCTCTAGTTGTCAGTTCTTCTTCAGGACCTGGGGTATCGCCGGCGATTTCCCAATCCATCTCGCCGTCATCTAACAAGCGGGGAGCATCCAGTGACAAAGGACTCATAACCCGCTTGCGTTTACGCAACTCATCATAAAACAAGTTGGTGGCAATGCGGCTTAACCAGCCCCGAAATTTAGCAGGCTCTTGTAATCGGTTAATATTCCGATAGACTCGAATCCAAACTTCTTGAGCCAAATCGGCTCTGTCAGCCCAATCTGGAGCCAGGTGGTATAGAACTTTATCAACTTGACTTTGATAGCGACGTAATAGTTCTGCAAACGCAGCACGATCTGGTCGCAGTCCCGCTTGACAGCGCAAAATTAAATCGTGATTAGGGAGTTTGTCAACTTGCACTGATGCTTCTGGATACTTTGCATCAACCGTTGACCAGGATACAGTAATCGACTGACTCATAGATCGTACTGGCTCTAAATCATCCCTATCTATTAGACCTGCTAATGGGACAGAAGTTCCATGCTAAGGTGACGGATTTATGACTGGAACACTGAAGCATACAATTTTGGATACATTTATAGCAATAAGGAGAGCAACTTTTTCCTTATACTATTCGCATAGTTGCCCTTGCATCCATCAACTAACAAAGGCGCAGCAATATGCATGTTTTGGTCATTTTAGCAACTGGGTATATACGCTTGATAAAAATAATTAAATCTGGTTATAAGGATGAAGATAAAAATTTTGTAATTCTAACTTCTTGATAGCTTTAAAATTCAAGCAATAATTTCTGGAAGTTGGCTTGCTGTGGTTACTATAATGGTGATTTATTTTTTTGATTTTATTACCAGAATAGTTGCTGATTGTTCTGGTTGTGAACCGTAGGTAGCACCATTTTGTTGCTCTGGTACGCGAACTTGAAAAAATAAATTGAGGGAAAATGTAATTGTGACTGCTAGCAATAGTTTTTCAAACATGGTTTTTCTCCCACCTACACCATTAATGATTGATTGCTACATTTCAAAGGTTCCACCAGAAAGTCCGAGTATTGGCTTACAACCCCCAGAACTTTGGAGGAATGAGGTTGGTCACTTGGAGTTTTGCTGCTGGGACAATTTGCATAGTCTTAGTTTGCCCAGAGGTGTTGGCAGATTTATATCGGAAATGATAAGTATTGATAAATTTTTGATAATCGGATGATGAACACATCCAATTGCTCGGCTGGATATGTCAGGGATAAACAATAGGCGATGGCAATGGTAAGAAACGAATCTGTAGGGCGGATGGTAATGTTGCTCTGTTTTGGCACAGCATTTTTATCTTTAGCTGTCCATTGGCGCATTACTACGGCCCAAGGGCAGTCTGAGAAGTCTGCATCTAGTTCGATGCGGCGAGATTCTACCCTAACCAATCCTAAGGGAAGCCGCTCAGAGAAAGTCTACAAGAATGTTTCACAAGTGAGTTTAGGGGAAATTGCGCTGGGTGCATCTGTGCCAGTTGGTGAAGTTACCCAAGGCTCAACTCCTCAGAGGGCGTTTACACCAAAGTCCTCTGCTATTAAGCCTCAAACTAAATCGAAAATAATTAAGAAGAATGTAGCGAAAGCAACTGATAGACGTACAATTGTTCGGAAGACACCTATACTCAGGTCTGCTGCTATTAAGCCTCAAACTCAGCCTCAAATAATTAAGAATGATGTAGCTGAAGCAACCGACCTACCAACTAAGACGCGGCTGGTGGCGCAAGCAGAAAGACAAAATCCAGTTGCGGATAGTTGGCCAAAAGCTCTATGGTCTCAGGCTTCAGCCCAACAAATACCTTCTAATAGGCTGGCTGATGCCAAGACGCAAGTAATGGTTGATTTAAGCGATCGCCGCACCTATGTATACGCAGGAGATGAGGTTATAGCCAGCTACCCAATTGCTGTAGGTAAGAAAGGTTGGGAAACGCCCACAGGTTCTTTCCAGGTGATCCACATGCGACATTATCCAATCTGGCGTCACCCGATCACTGGTAAAGTATTTCAGGCTGGTACGGATAGTCCCTTGGGAGATAGATGGATTGGTTTTTGGTCAGATGGAAGGAATGAAATTGGCTTTCATGGCACACCGGATATTGGCCTGGTAGGAACGGCTGTATCCCACGGCTGCCTAAGGATGCGTAATTCTGATGTCCGATTGTTGTATGAGCAAGTGAGTTTAGGGACAACAGTGTTAGTGCGTGATTAATTAATTAAGAGTCCTTTGTCCTTTGTCTAAAACTCCTGACAAATGACTAATGACTCTTAAAGTTATAATTTTTGCTCAAAATTAGGTGCGTATGTTTGGAGTAAAGCACTAACTTGGCGTACAACCTCATTGCCAGTGTTTTTGCCTAAGGCTTGTCGTTCTGGGAAGAAATGGGGTCGATCAAGGTAACGGTTAATTGCCTCACTTACTTGCTGAGAAATTAATTCTTGCAGTTGTGCCCGAGCCGTTTGGCGCTGGAAGGTAGCACCTTCTTCTGTAGTAGCATACAAAGGTGGTAGCCGATTGAGAGCGTAAGCAGCAATATCGCCGACATCTAGAGAACTTTCGCTGGTGGCTTCAATTTCTGCGACTCGGGCGATCGCTTCAGTCAGTACCAATTCTTCCATGACGTTAATGAATTGTTTCCGAGGTACCGCCACTACCTCACCAGTCAATAGTGCTCCCATCAGCCGATCCAGCGCCATATACTCTTCAATTGAGAGTTCCGAGGCGTTGTCACAGATTCTACCGACTTCTGCTTCCATTGCTGGTGTTAAATAACCATCCTGGAGAGCTTGTTCTACAATTTTTTCGATACTCATAACGCTGATCATCATTTATGTTAGCAAAGCTTGGTAGGGACGGTATCAATCCAATTTCTTTTGCCTAATTCTCAGCAAAAAAAACACAAATTATGCACAGACGCGATCAATTCCGCCTCTACTAGTTAACGACCTTAGTCCGCCAAGGTGTTGGATCAACAGATTGTCCATTGACATATAGACCCCAGTGTAAATGTGGACCCGTGGCAGCACCTGTGGAACCCACTGCGCCAATTAGTTGACCAGCTTTCACAAAATCACCTTCTTTAACGTTAATACGACTCAGGTGCATGAAAATACTGATTACTCCTTGACCGTGGTCAATGCCAACTACATTACCGTGAATCCGAAACCCTTGGGATACCCTACCTACCAAAGCAACTCGCCCAGCGGCTGGGGCAATCACGGGTGAACCGGCAGCACCAGCGTAGTCAAGACCACGATGATAGTAGTCTTTTGCAAATGTACCATTATAGTAGCGACGTACACCATAGTTTGTACTCATCCGCCCAGCATTTGGCTTCAGAAATACTCCATTCCAATACTTTTGTGGTGTTTGTAGTGCCTTGAAAGTTGCCACCCGTTTTAGTTCATATTCTGTGGCATCCACTCCGGCTTTACCAGGTGGCAAAGTTATGCGCTGTATAGGAAATTTACGATTTAGCACATTCACTGCCAAGTTTTGCACCTGACCATCCGCTGCAACCCGAAGTGGTCTATTTCCAGCTTTTTCTAGTGGAGTTGTGGGAACAAAAGCCCGATACTGATTGGGGGCAATTTTAAAGGACGGGTATGTATTCTTACCACTAGCTACTGTTGGATTTGTACCATTATCCTGATGATCTAGATTAATCTCCACTGAGAGAGTATCTCCTAATTTAGGATTAGTTGGAATCACTTTTACTTGTAAAGCATCTACAGGCAATGCCAAGGTGAGAGGGAGAACAGCAAATATTCCCTTTAACACATTTATTGCACGGCGATTAGGTGTCAAACTTTTGACATCAAAACGGAGCAACTTATTGTTTGAATTATTAGTGCGATTCTCAGTAATCATAGAGCTATAAAAAATACCTTGCTTTGATTGGAAAATAGACTAGCTTATTTCTACTAGTGTTTCCTGTTTGAAGCAAATGTTGTTGAAAACCATAGATGTTGGGAAATTGTCTAGGGACTTATGGACAGTACAGGGGTAGGAGTAGGAGACAAGAGAGAATGATTTGTAAGTGTAATTTAATGAATTGATATTAACTTTGATAACCAAGGTGCATTACATTGTCAATGATCTGAAAACTTAATTAGCATACCGTGGCGTTAGTTTGCCTACCCTAATTACCGTTTATATACTTATAACAGCTTCTACTGATGTTGAGATAGGGGGTAAGATAGCAGCGATTTTAGCTAAAATTTCCTCGTTTCGAGTTCTAAGCTGGAATAATGGAGTAAAAAGCTCGACGTTCTGAGTTCTGAGCTTGAGTAATAAACACTTTTGAATCTCACGCCACTTCAAGTGGTGTGATTCCAACTTCAACAATATTTGCCTGGATTATTCCAGAACTTATACCAATTCGCTATGAAGATGCACTTAATTTTTATTAAATGAACCGCCCTACCTGCGGGAACGCGAAGGGCGAACGGGTGACACTGGTTGTGCGGCATCGTCTCCTTTTGGGAGAGGACTCATCCTCTAAGCTAATAGTTTTAATTTTGACTTGAGCTTACCATCTTCCATGTGAACGATGCGATCGGCAATGTCTAGGATGCGGTTGTCGTGAGTAACCATCAAGATGGTACAGCCTTGTTCTTTTGCCAGTTTGTGCATAAGATTGACTACATCTCGTCCTGATTGACTATCAAGGGCGGCGGTGGGTTCATCCGCTAAGATAATTTGAGGATGACTGACCAAGGCGCGAGCGATCGCTACTCTTTGTTTTTGTCCCCCAGACAGTTTATCAGGATAGTAATGCAGGTGATTTCCTAATCCTACCTGCTCTAGTATCTGGGCTGACCTAGCTAGCATCTTTTTTAACCCAAGATGTTTGTGCAATTCCAAAGCCATTTTGACGTTTTGCAGTGCTGTTAAACTACCATGCAAGTTATGTGCTTGGAAAATATAACCGTTACGGCGTCGCGCCTGCACTAGTTCTTCTGCACTAGCACCACAAAGTTCGCGTCTTAATACCTGCAAACTACCAGATTGGGTAGAACGTAATCCACCTACTAAGGTGAGCAAGGTAGTCTTTCCAGAACCAGAGGGGCCGGTCATAATAATAATTTCACCGGCGTTAATCTCTAAGTTGATGTTAGATAGAACTTGTTTTCGGAGTGAGCCGTGACCAAAATAGTGGTCGAGATTATGGATGGAGATGACGGGAAGCATAACAATTTTGGATTTTGGATTTTAGATTGGGCATTGTTAATTATTCCAATGCCCAATGCCCATTTTTAAAACATATCAGCGGGGTCGGTGGCTTGCAGTTTGCGGGTGGCGATCGCACCAGAAATTGCACACATAATGATAGTCAGCACTAATACTTGTAATGCCCGAATCGCAGTCATGTACATGGGCAAATTTGTAACTGTGCGAGTCAGTTGGTAAAGTGCTAAGGACACTCCCAATCCAGGGAAGAAGCCCAGTGCTGCCAATATCAACGATTCTTCAAGCACCACACCTAGCAGGTAATAATTGCGATATCCCATTGCTTTAAAGGTGGCGTATTCCCGAACATGGGCATTCACATCGGTGGAGAGGACTTGATAGACGATAATCACGCCCACCACAAACCCCATCGATACACCCAGGCTGAAAATAAACCCAATTGGGGAATTTGTTCTCCAGAAATTGTTCTCTAATTCAATAAATTCTGCATGGGTTAATACTCTGACATCATCTCTCAGGTAGGCTTTCAATGTTGCTGCCACCTTTTTCGGGTCATAGCCTGGTTTAAGAACAATCAAACCTAGACTGACACTACTTGACTGTCGCCCGGAATATAGCCGCAAAAAGTTTTGATCGCTGGTAATCAGATTGCCATCTGCGCCAAAGGAAGCCCCGACTTGGAATAAGCCGCTAATGGTAATTGTGCGCCGTTCTATTTCGGTGGTTAGGGTTTTACCTTGGTCAATTTGAGCGATCGCTTTTTGATAATCTCCTCTTGCACCACGATCAAACAAAACGGTATCTGGCAGCTTAATTTTCTGCAATTGCTGGTTAACATCTGTTAAGTCAAAGGCTGGCTTGTCTGGATTAAAGCCAATAACTAATACCCCCGTCTCACGATGTGTTTGGGGATTCTTCCAGATTGTGTTGTTGAAATACATTGGTTCTGCCGACTTTACCCCTGGTATATCCATTGCTTGATAAAGTCGCCGACGAGAAAATGTAGACAAGCTTGGCAAGTTACGGGCTTGGGGACTGGTTAAAACAATGTCTGCTTGCAAACTGCGATGCAGTCTGGTGTTACTGTCATACAGCGCAGTCTGAAAGCCTAGCTGCATGAACATGAGAAGATCCGCAAAGGCAATACCTGACAATGCCACTAAAAGACGGCTTTTTTCATAATTCAGTTGCAGCCATCCTAGAGGGGTTCGCCGTCGCAGTTGTTTAATTAATCCCATTATAAGAAGTGGAGGGCAGGGGGCAGGGGGCAGGGGGGTAGGGGGTAGGGGAGAGTTAAACCGCGTCCACCTTGAAAACTGTAGTTCTTTCCGTATGAAAAGGAAAAACCCTCATCCCCCAGCCCCTTCTCCCAATATTGGGAGAAGGGGAGCCGGAAAGAAGTCCCTCTGCCCTTACTTGGGAGAGGCATTTAGGGTGAGGGCAAAAACTACACTTGTCAACATAGATGAGGTTTAAAACTGGATTTATCCACCTCAAAGAGTCGTTCATCCACCTCAAAGACTCGTTCATCCACCTCAAAGACTCGTTCATCCACCTCAAAGACTCGTTCATCCACCTCAAAGACTCGTTCATCCACCTCAGATACTCGTTCATCCACCTCAAAGACTCGTTCATCCACCTCAAAGACTCGTTCATCCACCTCAGATACTCGTTCATCCACCTCAAAGGTTCGTTCATCCACCTCAAAGACTCGTTCATCCACCTCAGATACTCGTTCATCCACCTCAAAGGTTCGTTCATCCACCTCAAAGACTCGTTCATCCA
>NZ_JBALDF010000064.1:0-75178 GCF_036917275.1 Nostoc sp. | reverse complement strand
TTTAGCTCCGTCAACGAGTCTTTTAGCTCCGTCAACGAGTCTTTTAGCTCCGTCAACGAGTCTTTTAGCTCCGTCAACGAGTCTTTTAGCTCCGTTAACGAGTCTTTTAACTCCGTCAACGAGTATCAAAGCTTCCTTTTTTTAGATTGGAGATTCTAGCAATAGATAATGGTTTACAGAAAGACACAAATTAAGCATGAGCGATAAATCATAAACGTTGACTCATACAACCTGTACAGCAATTTTACCGCGTACACCCTCACCGCCTTCCTCAAACGTTTTGTGCGCTTGTTCCACCTGGTTCACGGAGGTACCATAAACCTTGACTAAAACTTCGTTGTTCTCTGGTGTTGGTTTATCCACTTCACTTTCTGCAAAGATTTCTGGACTTCCGAAGTTTGTGATCACCATCGCTTTCATACAATTGCCTCAAAGCAAAATCAGGAACAAGGAAAGGGTTAAGGGGGAAGGGAAAAGGGAAGAATTATTTTCTATGCTCCTTTAAATGTCCCCTTTACCCAGCTTCAGCGAGAAGCCTATTTTTAGCAAAGAGCCACTCAACCGCCTTAGAAAGGCTTACTCTCATTCCCTCCTTTTTAAGGAGGGTTAGGGAGGATCAAGTCTTAGCAAAGTACGCACTGCTTGTTCTACATCGCTTTGTTTAACTAAAGATTCTCCGATCAAAACTGCACGCGCACCAGCCTCAGCGACAAGAGATAAATCAGCAGGTGTATACAATCCAGATTCGCTGACGACGGTGATATCCAAGCTTTGTAATTTTTGTTGGCGCTGTGCTAAGAGTTGCTGTGTTGTTCCTAAATCAAGGGTAAAATCTTCTAAATTGCGATTGTTGATTCCTACTAAACGTAAGTCATCAAGCTTTAGCACTCGATCCAGTTCAGCCAAGGTATGGACTTCCACCAGTGCATTCATGCCTAAATCATGAATCACTCGCAAAAAAGTCTGAAGTTCTTGATCTGATAAGATAGCGGCAATTAACAAGACTGCATCTGCACCCGCTATCCGTGCTAAATAGATTTGATAGCGGTCAATGATGAACTCTTTGCACAGTAAAGGTAATGCTACTTGCGATCGCACATTAGCAAGATTGTCAAAACTACCCTGAAAAAACTTATGGTCAGTCAGGACTGATAAACAAGCTGCACCACCTCGTTCATAAGCTTGAGCAACAGCTACTGCGTCAAAATCTGCGCGGATAATCCCCCGGCTAGGTGATGCTTTTTTAACCTCGGCAATTAAGCTAGGTTGATTGGGATTTTCTTGCAAAGCAGTCAAGAAATTTCGCACAGTTGGGGCTGCCTTTAACTGTTGTCGCAAGGAAGCTAAAGACAGTTCTTGCTGCATTTGTGCAACTTCTTGCCTTTTATACAACACAATTTCTTCAAGAATATGGCGCGGAGGGGCAACTCGGTTAATCATAAACTGCTAGGGGAATGGGGAGTGGCAGGAAATGGGGAAATAACTAATTATTCTCGTTATTCTCGTTCCCAGATTCCATCTAGGAATGCATTCTGTGCAGGCTCTGCCTATTCGGTACGACTAAAAACACTCTTAAAATCATAGGCAAAAAATGCGTCTAGTTATGAGGCAAAGCCTCAAGGATGGCATTCCCATGCAGAGCATGGGAACGAGGCGAGGCAACTCTTGACTAATGACCAATAACTAATGATTCTTTGGTTTGCGTATATGCACGCACCACATTTTTAATGATTTCCAGACCAACTTCTCCCGCAATAGTCATGATTGATTCTGGATGAAACTGAACGGCGGCGATGGGAAGTGTCTGATGTTCAATGCCCATAATTACGTCGTCATCAGACATCGCTGTTACTTTCAGTTCTTTTGGCAAACGTTCCGGTAGGGCAAACAATGAGTGATATCTACCGACTGTAAAGGATTCTGGTAAATTGTTGAAGGTAACAGAATTTGAATCAGTGACGAAAATCCGTGAGGATTTACCGTGTTGAGGGTAGTTGAGAACTCCCAATTCTCCATCAAAAGCTTCAACAATGCCTTGCAGTCCTAGACAAACTCCGAAAATAGGAATTTTGCGATGAAGAAGGGCACCGACAGTCTGTGGAACCCGAAAATCACTTGGTCTACCAGGGCCAGGAGATAAAACAACTAAGTCAGGGCGTTCTGTATCGAATAACGATTCCGAAAAACCATGACGGAGTGTGGTAACACTTGCACCAGTTTGGCGAATGTAATTGGCTAGGGTATGAACAAATGAGTCTTCATAGTCTATTAATAAGATGCGTTTGCCAGGTTTTACAGTGCCAGATTCTACACTTGGGATGCGTTTATTTAATTTTATAGAACTAGACTGATCAATTTTCTGACTAGTTTGCTTAACACGACGAATCGTCTCAAATAAAGCAGCACCTTTAGTAATTGTTTCTTGTTCTTCTGCTTGTGGTATGGAGTCATAAAGGACAGTAGCACCAACTCGCACTTCAGCGATGCAGTCTTTTAATCGGATTGTCCGCAGAATTAATCCAGTATTTAAATTCCCATTGAAATTTAAATAGCCAACTGCTCCACCATACCAACGTCGAGCGCTACGTTCATGCTGTTCAATAAAATCTATTGCGGCTCTTTTGGGTGCGCCGGTGACTGTAACTGCCCAAGTATGGCTCAAGAATGCATCTAAAGCATCAAATTGCGATCGCAGTGTCCCCTCAACATGGTCTACTGTATGAATTAAGTGGCTATATAATTCAATTTGGCGACGACCAATCACTTGTACTGAGCCAGGTTCACAGATTCGGGATTTGTCATTGCGATCGACATCAGTACACATCGTCAACTCAGCTTCGTCTTTGTGGGAGTTGAGTAAATGACGAATTTGCACCGCATCATCAAGAGCATTTTGTCCCCGGCTAATAGTACCACTAATTGGACAGGTTTCTACCCGCTTTCCTTCAACTCGCACAAACATTTCTGGAGATGCGCCAATTAGATATTCTCCACCTAGATTAAAAATAAATCCATAAGGACTAGGATTTATTTCTTTTAAAGTTTCAAATAACTTGCTGGGTTGGTCTTCATAGCTTTCAAAAAAGTTTTGACTAGGAACAACTTCAAATAAATCGCCTCGGCGGAAATAATCGAGTGCAACCTCAACTTTTTTGGCATATTCCCCTACCTTATGGTCAGCAGTTTGATTCGGGAGAAGATGTTTTCCACGATAATCTATAGACTCACCTGTTCGAGGAAGATTATTAGTGCTGCCATGCACTGTTTCAAATTCATATTGTAAACGAAATGCGCGTTGCTGATAATAGTCAACAACTATTAATTCATCTGGCAGATAAAGCACTAAATCACGTTGATCTGTAGGACGTTCCAGACGTTGGGTAATTGGTTCAAACTGAAAAACTAAGTCATAACCAAACGCACCATACAATCCTAAATGCTCGTCTTCTTCACTAGTAAAAGTATATAGAATTTCCCGGATAACAGTGAATGTTGAAGGTTGTTTACTACGTTCTTCTTCAGCAAATAATGTTTTGGTAGGTTTAACAAAGCCTACGATCTGGTTATTATCTTGGGTGATTTTCTCAATTTTTTCTGACTGGGATAAGCGCTTTAAGAGGAATGGTAAAAGGACTTGGCCGCGTTCATTCAACGCTATCAAAATAAAAGTATTCTGCTGTGTAGTCAATTCCAATGGTGGATTGACAAATCCAATCGCCCATCTTTTGTATCTCCCTGGATATTCGTAGCTGCTCCTTAGCAAGCCTCCACGCTGAGAATTTAAGTGGAACAGAACATCTTCTAGGGCAGTGTCCATCTTAACTTCTGTCATGGAGCGATAAACACTTACACCACCAAAGGTTTTGTAGCAATAGGAATCAGAAATCATGAGTAACTTCTCTGGAGTATTTATTAATTAGTCATTCTTTGAGATAAATCATTATTACTTATTTATAAATAATAAAGTTAGATGATTTTATTTGCATGTAACTCAATTTTTTTAATCCGCCAATTATTCGTAAAAAATATAAGTAAAGTTTTGTGTCTTATTTAAGAGTACTAGATATCAAGCAGACAATACATTGAATAATTTTTCGATTGGGTGTCAATTTATTCGCTTTTTATACTGTTTTTCTAGTACTTTTCCTAACAACGCTATTTAAAAGTCTTCGCCTCCCTCAAAAGTAGTAGATGCTCTCACAAGTTGGTAGCAAAAAAATTGCCTCACATCAAACCTCTGGATTACTCAGCTACCCTGCGGGAAGGCGAAGTGCCTATACATTTAAAATTCAACCCGTGAATTCGCCACGAAAAAGAACCCTAAAACTTCCGCAACAGCGATATTGCTTGCCTGTACAAAAACAAATCCGCCTCGTGAACTTCAATTCCTTTTCCAATGCGTTGTAACAGCGTTAAAGTCAATTCTCCACCCAAGTGTTCGCGGAACTCGGTTAAACCCCGGAACAGACAATGAGGATGTTCCAGTTGTGATAACTTCTCATCCATTTCTGGCACATACAACGTGAAACCCAACGCCAACAAAGTATTTAATATGCGTTGCCATTCTGAACTATCCAGGAGTCCTAAAAGATGAGAATAGGTGCTATCTAAAGCAATACCGATCGCAACTGCTTCGCCATGACGCAAACGATAATTTGTCAAATGCTCCAGTTTATGAGCCGCCCAGTGTCCAAAATCCAGGGGACGAGACGAACCCATCTCAAAAGGATCGCCGCTATTGGCAATATGTTCTAGATGTAACTGAGCGCAACGATAGATGATCTCTTGCATAGTGTCCATGTCTCGCTGCACAAGGGCTGCGGTATGGAAATGGATAAAATGAAAAAAGTTAGCATCCTTAATCAGCGCCACTTTGATTGCTTCTGCAATCCCAGAACGCCAATCGCGATCGTCTAGGGTTGTCAAAAAGGCAGAATCATTTACAACTGCATAAGGTGGCGCAAATGTACCCAGAAAGTTCTTTTTACCAAAGGCATTGATGCCGTTTTTGACTCCAACCCCGGAATCATTTTGCGCTAACACCGTTGTCGGAATGCGAATGACGCGAATTCCCCGGTGAGCAGTTGCAGCAGCATATCCTACCAAATCCAACACAGCCCCACCCCCGATCGCTAATATGTAGGAGTGGCGACATAATCCGGCTGCTTCAATCTGTTGGTGGATTTGCTCTAGCAAAGTGGGATCATTTTTGGCAGCTTCTCCTCCCGAAATTATCATTGGTTGAGCTGCGATCGCTAGTACCTCTGCATAAAACTTGGTATATGCTACTAATTGCTTAACCAATTCAGGTTGATACTGCAATATTCCTGCGTCTACCACTGCAACTACTTTCTTGGGCTTTGTCTCCCCATCCGCTGTAATCACTTGCGCTAGCGTCGGGTTTTTCAACTCAAATAAATTTTGGGTGAAGTAAACCTCGTAGTTGAAAGTAACTGAAACACGTTGATGAATTGGTTGCAGATTGAATCTACTTTTTTGCTTAATCTCAACTACCATATTTTTGCTGATCTATCTATAAGTGCGGCACGATTCAAAGCTTGAAGGAACATTTCTACCGAGTGAGAACCATTTATCTTGACTTTGTTATTGATGATAAAGAACGGCACACTGTTGATGCCATTCGGTCGAGCAAATGCTGATTCAGCCACAAAGGCTTTAACCGCAGCATCATCATTTAATTGCAGCCATAATTCCCTATAATCCATTTTGTAAGCTGTACCTATGGTAATTAGAACGTCAATATCTCCGATGTTCAAACCGTTTTCAAAGTAAGCTTTATAAATGGCTTCTACGACATCATTTTTTACGTTTGCTGGTGCGAGTGTAATCAGTCTATGAGAAAGCTTAGTATTGACAGCCAAACGGATTTTGTCAAAATATAGCTTGACTCCAGCTGCTTCACCTGCACGTCGCGTAGAATCAAACAGATGTTGCAGTTCTTCCGCTTTGATACCTTTTCTATTTCGCATAAAGCTGTAAAATTCGTACCCGTCAGCAGGAACAGCATTGTCGAGAATAAAAGGATGCCAGCGAATATCTACTTCTTTTTCTTGCCATTGTGCCAGTGCATCAAACAGATTCTTTATTCCAATTCTGCACCAGGGACAAACAGGATCATGAAAGATGTCTATCAGCATATTTTTTGTTCCTTAGATGCTAATATTTGTCTGCATCTGTGGTTTAAAATCTGGTTGCAGAGACGTTTTAGCCGTTGTTTTTAAAGGCTGTACCAAAGGATTAATTTTATCTTCAAAAAAGCTTTGAGTATTTTCAAATTCTTGAATTAATGCGTCTCTATCTTTCTTATACACCAGTTTCGCTAAACGGCTGTAAGTATTAGCTAAAGACTTAATTGCATCACACCTCTCTTCTGTAGCTAACATAATATCAACACATAAGTGAGGATTTTGAGAAAACAAACGTTTAACAATGTCAATTTCTTGACGGTAGTTAGGAGTTGACATTGTTAGACTTTGCTCTATGTCAACTCTTGTTTTTGCTAAGAAAACACCAAGACTAAATCTACAAAAATGCTGCGTTGCTTGAATAATCACCATCATTTGATCATGTTCTTCAGGCGTGCAAACAATCAACTCCCCACCTTGACTTTTAAGAAAGTTTAAGAACCATTGAAATGAATCATCGTTTCGACCTGGACACACTACCACTTTTTGTCCTAAAAACGATTTTATATTTGGCCCAAACATTGGATGTAAACCCATAACTGGGCCTGGATGGTGTTCGAGCATTGCCTGAGTTGGCTGAGTCTTTACACTCGTGATGTCACACAAAGCTGTATTTGGGGCAAGGTATTTAGCTGTACGCTTGATAACATCAACTGTAGATTCAATAGGAACGCTTACTAATACTAATTCTGCCTGACTTAACAGTTTATCTGCATACTCCCAATCTTCATGTTCGAGAACACTAACATTGTGACCTACTTGCTGAAGCTGCTCTTTAAATAATCTTCCCATCCTGCCACGTCCACCGATGATGGTAATTTGTCGGGGGCTAAGATGATTTGTTGTACATTTAGGGATTATAGTTGCATAACAACTATTTATTATACTTGCCCAAACAGACTCAGGAATACCAGCTTCAGCCAGTAGGGGAGCCACACCAGCCAGTTGTTCATCTAAAGAAGGAAATTCTGATGCTGCTAATAATGATAGGCGATCGCTCAGTAAGGCGATCAAGCTTTGGTCAGTTTTTTTAAGCTGATCTGAATAAGAGGATTTCAAAGGCATTTTTGCTGTCCCCAATTTTCAAATATCAACAAGTGATTCTTTAGAACTCATTTCGGGCAAGATATCCAAAGTTGTTGCTCCTTTGGCAATCACATCAGAAAATAACTCTTCATACCGATCTAATGCTTGCTCAAAGGAATAGTTTTCTACCGCAAACTTTCTTCCTCTACGCCCTAATTGCGCTGCTAATTCCGGCTGATTATATAAATCCAATACCGCTGCAGCCAACGCATCTGCTGACTCTGGCTCAACGATAATGCCACCGTCACTTTCTCGAATAGCTTTGGCAGCAGTCCCAGTGGCGGGAACTGAAGCCACAATTGGGCGACCACTGGCTAACAGTAGTGGTATTTTAGAAGGCATATTGAAGGAAATCACATTGCGCTTTTGCACAATCAACCCGACATCTGTGGCTGCTAACATTTTTGGTAGTTTTTCTCGCGGTTGCAATGGTAAAAGCAAAACGTTATCTGCTCCACAAGCAAGACAATGTTTTTGCAACCTTTCGAGAGCTTGGGATTCGCCAGCTATGACAAAGACAATTTCTTTTAGATGACGCAAGTGAGCTGCTGCTTCTATTACTGTTTCCAAACCTTGCGTCAGAGCAATATTACCTGAGTAAAGTACTACAAATTTACCATCGAGTTTATGGGTAGCTCTCCAAGAATTTTTATCCTTCGGTAAAGGGCGGATAAAATTTAGATTCACCCAATTGGGAATGCAGGCAATTTTATTAGCAGGTACACCTTTATTTATTAAATTATCTACAAAGCCATCGGCAATCACGCTAACAGTATGTGCAGTTCGGTAGGCAAATTTTTCTAGCGCTTCCAGAGCTAGAATCATCAACTTATTTTTAATTAGCCCAACACGCACGGCAGCTTCTGGGAGGATATCTTGCACATTCAGCACTACTGGGCAGTTATATAGCCAACCTATTAAGGTTGCGGGTAAGTAAACTAATAGTGGCGGTACTGTTGAGAGAATTACATCAGGTCGTTCGCCCTTGAGCGCTTGTGGCAAACTCGTAAAGACAAAGCTCAACTCTAAGAGTAGCCGATCTATAAGGTTAGGTTTAGACTTAATCCGCAGGTAACTACGCTGAATTCTGACACCATTTTTTTGTTCAGTAACGTATAACTTACCCCGATACCCATCGTAAATCTGACGCTGAGGATAGTTAGGCATACCTGTGATTACCCGTACTTGGTGCCCTCGCTTTACTAGCCCTTCTGCTAGTTCAGTCATCAAAGGTGCAATACCAATTGGTTCTGGATGATAGTTGTATGAATAAATCAGAATGTGCATGAGCTATTAATGTCCTGGAAGCACCTTGATAATGTTGGCTTTGTTGTGTTACCCAGTTTTTATTTCCCTTGTTTTGAAAATTTCTTAGGGGAGCCAATAGGGTGCGTTACGCTTCGCGGTAACACACCCTACGAAACTGTTACTCAAGCATCAAAACTCAGCACTGTTTTTGCAGTTCCTTCTCTAAACTGAAGACTGGCTTTTGTTGCCCACGTTTCTTCAACGTAACGGTAGCAGCCCCAAATCCAAGCAATGCTAAACCCAATATTGAACTAGGTTCAGGTACTTGAGTTATGCCCTCTACATTTAACACTTGGACGCGACCTTGGAAGAAATCGCCTACATAAAGCTTGCCATCTTTGAGGCTTGTGCCACCCGTCCAGTTAAATCTGCCTGGAGTGAGGTCGAGGGGATTACCAAAAGGAGGACCAGTTAATGCTGGAGGGGGGACTGGTTTGCCTGATGCATCTAGGGCTGGTTGACCGTAAGAAGTCAAGAATTTACCGTTTTTATCAAATACCTGAACGCGGCTGTTGATAGAATCAGCTACATAAACATTTTCTTGGTCGTCGACTTCGATGCCAATTGGCTGAAGAAGCTGTCCAGGGCCGCTACCTGCTGAACCAAATGTGTACAGAGGTTTTCCATTTGGATCGAGTACTTTAACGCGGTTGTTATACTGGTCAGCTAGAAAGATATTTCCACTGACTGGGGAAATTCTTATACCTGCTACACCTTGAGTTTCTCCAAGTCCAGTGCCCACAGTGCCACCAATGACACCAATTTGCTTTCCGTCAGGTGTGAATTTAAGAATTCTTTCGCCGTTAAAATCACCTGCGTAAACGTTGCCAGCTTTGTCAAATGTCACACCAGATGGTCCAAAGAAAATCCTACCTGGTATGAGACCGGTAAATTCTCCATTTGCGAAGGATCTAATAAATTTACCCTGAGAATCGAATTGATTGATGCGGTTGTTGTAAACATCACCTGCATACAAATCCCCTGTTACGGGATTAAAGTCTACAGTTGTTGGTTCGTCAAACTGTCCGGGTCCTGTACCGCCGGAACCAATTGCTCCAATATACTGACCGCTGGGACTAAATTTTTCAATTTTGTCACCGAGGTTGTAGTTAGGAGTACCATCCGGGTTAACACCGCGTCCGTTAGATACAAGGGTATTTCCTTGGCTATCCACCGTTATGCCTTGGGGAACAAACAGTTGCCCAGGGCCGAAGCCAGGACTGCCGATACTTCTGTCGAAAGTTAATGTTACAGCCTTGGCTTGGACTGCTGTTGCCAGCACCATGAATCCAGTACCGAGAATGCCGATTGACAAATTTTTGACTAATCCCATGAGTTTTAAGTCCTGGTTGTATGGGTTATACTCTTTCCTAGACTAATTTTGTTCCCAGTCCCAGTTTGGGAACCCGGTAATTTAGGCTGCTGCCTCTTGTTTGAAATGCAACTTTCTGTGTGAGGCAGCAGCCTATTTTGTAAGCTTTCCCTGGCTCTGTCAGGGAAAGAGGAATTAGACAGTCTCTGCTTTAGCTAGCAACTCTTCACCCAACTTTTCTTGGCGTTTGCGCTTGGCGCGAGCAGCAGTTGCCCCTACACCAGCAAGTGCTAATAAGCCAACTATTGAACCAGGCTCGGGGACTACTTGTGTAACAATACCATCCACCCGAACAACCTCCCCTCGTCCTTTGCCGACACCCTGATTGGTAATATAAATCTTGCCATCAGGGCCAATAGTAATTCCATCAGCCGAATCTAGCCCTTGACCGGCTGCAACAAGTGTTGTGCGAGTGCCATTAGGAGCAACTTCGATCAGAGAACCAGGTAGATCTGTGATGTCACCCCCTAACTGGGACTTGTCGCTGAACTGTAAAACCAGCAAATTGCCTTTCTTATCAAAGGTTAGGTCTGTGATGTGCGTAAACCCATCCAGAAAAACTTCTGGTTTGAGATCATCGCCAATGCGGAAAATCCGTGATTTACCTGCTGGATAAGGAAAACCCGTATATTCACCAACGTATAAAGCTCCATCGGGACCAATTGTGCCACCTGTGGGTACTGATTGAATTGCTGTTTTTCCTCCTGGAAGCTGCTCTAATAGCCCAGGAGGTAATTTTAATCCTGGTGGTAAGTCGGAGTTACTAATGACGTTTTTAGGAATTGCGATCGCCTCAGACTTACTTCCGTCAAGTTTAATTTTATAAGCAGCGTTCCCGCCCCCGTCAACGACGTAAGCATTATCGCCATTAATAGTCAGGTCATAGGGATTGGTAACTACATCCCCTTTGTCTGGATTTTTGGTGATTTCATACTTGGCAAAGTCAAAAATACTGTTGAGAGCTCCCGTCTTCAAGTCAACTTTGTACAGTTGTGCTAAAAGCGGGCTATTCAGTACTTTATTGGCTGTTGATGGCGGGAAACTACCAAGTTGATTTTGTGGGATAGGGGATTGAGTACCTAGTTTAAATGTTTCTAGATCACGGTTTCCTGGATAACCAGCATACCCAGTCAGAAGATAAGCATTCCCTTTGGAGTCGAATTTTATGTCTTCAATACCGGCCCCTTGATTGCCTGTAGGTTGTTCTGCTAGAGACTCAAAGTTATTAAGTAGATGCTGTTTGGTGCCGTCTGGTAAAACTTTGACGAGTGAACTAGTGTTACCAGCACAGATAGGCTGAAACAGCGTACTTGGAGATGGTTGGCAATTTCCGTTTCCTCCGATACCTGGCTCTGCTACGTAGAGACTGCCGTCAGGGCCAAAGTTAACACCCCGTGCATTACTGATTCCATCGACAATTGTCGTTAGGGTTGCAGCTTGTGCAGATAGTGTTCCACAAATAGCGGTAAAACAAAATGTAACAGATGTAAGAGCAAATGACTTGAGTTTCATACCTTTGGAGATTGAGAATTAAGTAATTTGTTTGTGGAAACTTTTATGGTTCTAAAGACAACGAATCCCGGTTTTTGAGAAACGCAGAGTAGACAATGCCCTCTTGAGAGACACTGATATTGGTTTGAAACTCTTTACTTGAGCGCCACAACTCTATCTATGGGTGGTTGGGTAGCTCTCTTTTTATGCAACCAACCAACGCCCAAAGCCCCGATCGCTAATACGCCTAAAACAGAATCAGGTTCAGGGACAGACTTGATATTTTCAATTCTGATAACTTGTCCAAGTCCAGGGCGATCGCCTCGATTTGTGACGTATACTGCACCATCAGCACCAATAGTCAGGGCGCTAGGCGACTCTAATCCATTGCCACTCAGAAGAGTTGTGCGTGTGCCATCGGGAGCTATTTTGATTACAGAACCATCAAAATCACCCTTCCAAGCTGACTGATTGGCGTACTGCAAAGCATACAAATTGCCCGCAGGATCGAATTGCAAGTCTGTGAGTTGGGTAAAACCATCGGCGAAAACTGTTGGCTTCCCATCAGCGCCAACTCGATAGATTTTTGCCCCACCTTCAGGGAAGGGAAAACCAGTAAATTGGCTGACATAATAAGCACCATCAGGGCCTTTGGTCACACTTGAGGGTACTGCTTGGCTTGCAAACTGCGATCGCACCGCTTCACCTTGAGATGGCACTTGTGCCGGTTCATTGGATGGGGTATCAGAAGGTGGAAAGATGGGATTAGTTAATATGTCTTGGGGAAAGGTAGTAATAGCTTGCAAGTTACTACCAGCAGTATTAACACTGAGTAAGTCGTTTGCACCTGCATCAACTGCAACTAACTTATTCCCATCTATGACAAAACCCAAGGGATTACTACCGACATCATTACCATCGGGATTGTTGGCGAGTTCATAGTTAGCTAAATCAGCAACACTCGTCCAGGAATTGGTATTAAAATCAGGAGCGATAATTTTACCAAGGTCAGTGTTACCCAAATTGCGATCGCGAAAGGTTGGATTCGCCCCATACCCAATCAGAACATAAGGTTTACCCTTCGGATCAAATTGGATATCACGAGGGCCACCGGCTCCAGTACCATCTGGTAATGCTATAGAAGGAAGTCCTGTCAGTATCCGCTCGGTTTTACCATTCTCAATTTTGGTAACTGCCCCACTTTTGCCATAACATAAAGAACCCCCTTGACCGCTTGGTGGTGGAACACAACCTCCACTTCCCCCTATTCCCGCCTCTGTAACATAGAGATTACCATCAGGACCAAAGCTCAGACCTCCGGCATTATATAGACCATTAGCGATTACCGAAAAGGATGCGGCTGACGCAGCTTTCATTCCAGAAAAAGTGGCAACACAAAAAGTAAGGATAGTAATAGTAAGTGGTTTGAGTTTCATGTGTTGCAATACAGGTAATCGTGGGGAATTGAGGGGTGAATAAACGCAAAGAACGTTGAAGGAAGCGCAGAGTAACGCCGAGATTTTAGTAGTTGGTAACTAGTGGTTCTGGAGTTTTTGGTAGATAGCTCATTCCTCGGTCAAATGATTTGAGGTTGCCAGCTTTGGCTTCGAGTAAACGTTTGATGTTCATGCTCTCAGCGCCAAAATCTTCAATCTGAAGTTTGCCGTGGCTAACAGTTCCATCTGTTTTCCAGAATGTGATCCGATGTAGGATAAAACCAGAAGCTTCGGGATCAGCGAAAGCATAGGCCGTTGGGATGAGCAAGGCTACAGAACGCTGATAATATTCGTAGTCTGGATAAAAGTGTTCTTGTTCGAGCAAGTAATATTTACTCAAACTATGAACTCGCACAGAAACTTTTACTTTCTGGTCATACTCATCCTTGAATTCACCTGATTCAAGATTAATCTCACCATTTGGTCGTAGTAAATGCGCCCACTCATCTATGTTTCGTAAGTCTTTTAAATATTCAATGCCGATTTCAATTGGAGCATCAACATAGATGGTGTCAGTATCGATAAAGTGGCTTCCTTTGGCTGCTGCGGTAAGTCCAGCCTTGCGTTCTAAATTACCTTTGAGAGAACGACACTCGGAAGTATGTACCGTGTGAATTCCCTGCATAATCATCTGAGTCTGCCGTTTTGGATCAACAAAACTCAACCAGTGAAAATACACACCTTTTTCATCTGTCCCAGGCTCAATGTAGTCTGTAGGAAACAGCAAAACAGGGTAAACCTGAAAATATTTTTGATACTCTAATCCGCAGTGCCACTCAATACCATAAAACAGCGGATTTTCTAGTTTTTTAACGTGATAATAGAGATTTTTATGATAACCAGATGCAGTTCCCAGCCAGGTATCTTCATCAATTTGCTCTTTCATCCGGCTATAAAGCGTCCATTCATCCAAGTTCTTTAAACTACAAAGGTAGTCAAAGGCGCTCTCTGGTGAAGTAGCAATGTAAGCTGATGTTGCAAAGGTATTTTTTTCCACTTCTCACTCCTTAAGATAATAACAATTAAGCTGCCATCGCCTTAGTTTGGTTTTGCTTACCTCTGTTAATCCGGTCTTCTGCTAATCGTTTAGCAGCATCATTGGTAGTAATTCCCTGTTGTTTAGCAATATCAAAAATTGCTAATAGCGTGTCATAAATTTTATGCACTTGCTTGAAAGCTATTTCTTCGTCATAACCAATCATTTCGTTGTAAACATTGATTAGCCCTCCGGCATTAATTACATAATCAGGACTGTAAAGAATCCCTTTCTTAGCAAGCATTTGACTATGTAGTTGCTCATTCTCTAATTGATTATTAGCTGCACCAGCAATAATGGAAGCTTGTAAAAAAGGAATTGTATGACTATTAAGAATTCCTCCTAAAGCGCAAGGGGCAAAGATATCTACATCAAGAGAGTAAATTTCGGTTGGTTCTACAATAGTTGCACCAAAAAGCCGTTTTACCTCTTCCGCTTTGGCTGGATCTACATCGCTAACAAAAAGCTTTATGTCATGCTCATGTAAGTGCCGACAAAGATTTTTACCAACATTTCCTAAACCTTGGACTGCAACTTTCATTCCATCAAGTCTTTTGCTTTGCCAACGAGACTCTACAGCAGCTTTAATTCCTAGAAAAACTCCTAGTGATGTTATGGGAGCAGGACCACCAGACTTTTCTGATACCCCAACAACATATTTAGTTTCTTGATTAATTGTCCGGACATCATCAGGAGTAATATTGACATCTTGTCCGGTAATAAAACGTCCATTCAGGCTATTAACAAAACGCCCGTAAGCTCTCAACAGATCATCTGTTTTATTTTGAGGATTAGCGATAATGACTGCTTTTCCGCCACCAGCCGGAATGTTAGCACACGCAGCTTTATATGTCATACCACGACTTAGACGAAGCGCATCTTTTAAAGCAGTTTCTTCGTTAACATAAGGCATGAGTCTTGTAGCTCCCATCGCTGGGCCCAAGGTCGTGTCATGGATAGCAATAATTGCCTTAATTTCTGGATTTTTACCATGACAGAAGAGAACTTGTTCGTGACCCATTTCTCTAACAGTTTCAAATAGCAGCATTTTCACCTCTCGATATTCTTTGGAATTGGTTAGAGAAAGTAATGACCATTACGAAATATAAAGATATAGACATAAAAACACTCTCGAATATTAAGATAAGATGAAGTAAGGAAAGACTAATGTTCAAAAATCAAAAACTCCAGTTTTTTGGGCATAGTTGTTGGCTGGAATAAAGTTTTTGCTACTTTTAAATTCATCCTTTTGGTTTTGCTGAATGGACTAATCCAAACTGCGTTGTAAATTCCGCATTCTGGGAGTGTCTTAGTGTCTATAAAAATTGACTGAAATTGCAAACTTTTAAAATCAAATCATTGGAAATGAAACTTGTTTGACTGAATTTTTAGCCGAGTTTGATTTAATTCCTTGTGCTGCCAAACTCTTATTACGTCCACCAGAGGGTGCTGGTCGATCAGCGTCAATCACTACATCAATCAGAAAGGGAACTGTTGAAGCGATCGCTTGTTCTAATGCAGGTTCGATATCTGACTCTCTAACGACTACAATCGCTTCTGCTCCCATACCACGAGCAATCATGGCGAAGTTTGTTGGTGGAATTGTTGCGTCTGCACCCTTTAATCCCAATATTTTCATCCCTTGATGGCACATGTTGTAACGCGCATCGTTGAGTACAATCCAGATTGCCGGAATTTTGTGTTTCACAGCTGTGCTGATTTCGTTATTCATCAACATTGCTCCATCGCCGACAATACCTACAGCCTTACTATTGTTCGCCAGCGCTGCACCCAACACTCCTGTGACGGCGTGACCCATTGCTCCAACTCCAGTGCTGACTCGGTAACGATTGGCTTGGGCAAATTGCAGTAGATGAGTTGACCAAGTAAAGGAGTTACCGCACTCTGCCATGACTATTGCATCGCTACCCTCAACAATGATCTTTTGAATTGCTGCCATCAATACTTCTGGTCGCACTGGATAATCTACATCTAGAACAGATTCAATTGCTTTGTGTTCTGGACGAGGTAGCGACATTGGGGAATGAGGAGCATCTGGCAACTGCTGCAACAGCTCTTGCACAAAGGATTTGATGTCAGACCGAACCCCGAAAGTTTCAACGTGTGGATACGCTACTCCTGGCACTTCTGGGTCAATATCTACATGGACAAAACCTCCTCTTGGAACCAGCGTCGAATTCCAGAAGGAAGTCGGTTCACCAAGGCGGGTTCCTAATACGAGTGTGCGTAGTGGAGGTTGGTCTTCCATATAAGTCAAGACGGAAGCATGACCCCCTAAACCTGTGACACCCACAAATTGGGGATGATCTTCGGGGAAGATACCTTTACCCCGGGGTGAGCAGATGACAGCTGCTCCAGTTTTTTCTGCGAGTTGGCGGATTTCGTCTGCTGCATCACGCGCACCGAAACCAACCCAGATGGCAAAGGGGCCTGATGATAATAACTCTACAGATTTAGCGATCGCTTCTTTTGAAGCAGTCATCGGAAACGGAGAAACATCTAGATGGGGTAAAGCTATATCCTCAAATAAACTTGTCTGCACAGCGGTGGGAATGCTCAAATGGGCGACAAATCCACCTGGTTGCGCTAAAGCCAAAGCCAATTTGCGAAAAATCTGTGGTAATTGAGCCGCAGATTCAATAGTGATTGCATAGTTGAATAGCGCTCCTGGGGTAAAAATTCCCCCAGTGGGCAAGGTGTAAGTGCTAGTTTCTTGAATAGCCCAACGTCCACGCTGCGGTGCTGAAGTGCAAGCCGACAGCAAAATCACCTTTGCACCTTCACCACGAGCCGCAAATAATCCGGTGAGGGCGTTGGTGATCCCCGGTCCTGCTGTGGTAAAAACTACAGTGGGGCGATTATTGGCAAAGTATGCTTCGGTCGCTGCAAATGCTGCTCCTGCTTCATGGCGGAAGTTCAACACCTCTATACTACTATTTGACAACGCACCCCAAAGGCTTGCCATTGCACCACCTGCAACACCAAAAGCGTAGCTTACTCCCAAATTTTCCAACATCTGAGCGATCGCATCGGCAACTGAGAGTGTTGGGGCTGTTTCGTTGGCTAAGAAAGGCTGAATTCCCCCGTTATTCTCCGATCCATCAAGCTGATGCGAAATGTCAGACACAGATTCTACATATCTGTTTGATGGAAATTCCTTGTATGGCTCAGTGCTGATTAGAGGAGAGTTTGAACCAGTATAGTTTTGACTCATTAGTTTCACGTAATTACAGAAAGTTACACAAAAGCTTTTTAGTTTACAATCACAGCGCTAGAAATATTTCATCCAAACAACTCTGTTGTTTATTACAGCGATGACCTAGCTTGGTCGAGAGGAGAAATGATTGCTCGCTGCTAATTGATGCTTGTGAGCGCAGTACCAAAAAATTTTTACCGAAAGCATACAACAGTTGAGGCTGTGCTTCTTGTGACCAGAATAAAGGAGATAAAGACTGTTGTGCAATCAAAAATCTTTTGATGGGGATGTCAAATTTTTCGCTTCTATGGTGATGATTGCAGTGCTTAAGTACGTTGGCGGGAATAAACTAAATCATCTAAGGGGATATAAACTAGCAACTAACCTGAATTCAAATACATCTCATAAACTTTACAAAGCTTAATGAAGTTACTTTTAATAGCACCGATTTACTTATTAAACTGCCTGGAGAGGTTCTTAACTTGTGACAATTATTATGATGAAAACTAAACTTGCAATGAAAAATCTTTTGATTTAAGTGTCAATTCTTTCGCTTTTATTGTAAATGTAACATTTCTAACTTAGTCATCCTGAAAGATTGATCTTCTGCGATCGCTGATAAGATACATCACCAAATTTACAATAGAAAATCTTTTGATCTAGTTGTCAATTCTTTTGCTTTAGGAGTTACGCAAGTGTCATTTTTGTAAAGTTGTCCACCGAAGCGATTGCCGCGTAAGCTTTTTATATATTGATTCAGCAACGCCTGACTTTTGACTCTTGAACTCGCAGTCACAAATTACCCAAATTAAACCGTGAGCCAAACTGTTGTAGTTTGGCGGTCTTTATATTGCCACAAAACACTCTTCGAGTCAATTATTTGTGACGATAAACACATCCTTTTTTAACTTTTTATATTTCCTTTGAGAGATGACTAAAAATCTAGTACGTAATTAATTGATATATTTTGTTCTTAATAGTGCATAATTTTAAATTATATACTTAATATATCATATAGTGTTTTTTTTATAAAAACAAACACGATATTATACGTAAAAATATACGTATTTTTTAAATAATAATGTACTCCTTACGACAGATGAATAAGCATATTTTTCTATAGTTAAATTTTTGAAAGAGTAAGTTAAGATAATTTAAGAAAATGAATTGATGAGTAAAATCTGTTCATTTAAGCCAAGCCCAGGACTACAAATCCATTTATGTTGAAAATAAAACGACTCTACACTAGTAGTTTGCCGAACTCCTTGTGGAGTAAAGTTTTCAGTATAAAAGCTCACTTTTTCTAGTTAAAACCCAGCAATTTTAGGTTGGTGAACCATTAGTTAGCTCTGGTGCAGGGCTAGTACCGCAAGGCGGAAGTCAAAAGTCAAAAGTATTACGAAATGGGCTTTTTAGGGTTTTTAAATGGTTGCTCTATTTACGCCGTGTTGTACTAGTTTAAATTTCAAATATCTTTTCTACTTATAAATTAAGAGTTTTGAACTCTTAATTTATAAGGTTTATTGACTAATCTGGATTTGATTTGTCGAAACTTTGTGTTGTCATAAAAAGTTTTAAATTTTTAGTTTTTTTAAAAAACTTTAGTTCAAAAATTAACTGTTTATTGGTATGATAAGTTTTGTTAAGTTAGTAATATTTTTTAACAGACTAAGAGTGCACTAAAGATTTTAGGAAGTTATGACTATTAGTTCATTAATGGCTATGGTGCTGATTTATTACCAGGAGGAAGTAGGAATATGAATACTGGCGATTATAGATTAGCTAGATCAAACAATCAGTCGGCGCTACAACCAGAAGTAGAGATGAAGTTTGCTCACTTGCTGATAAATCAAAGTGTAGATGCTGCCTTCTGTTTAGGAGCAAACGCGCAGTTTCTTTACGTCAACGATGCCACTTGCCTAATGACTGAGTATTCCCGTGAGGAATTACTATCCATGAGGCTGCATGATATAGATGTAGACTTTTCTCTACACAATTGGTCAGATATTATTTCACAGGGTTCCCTTACCTTTAAATCTCGCTATAGGACAAAAAGAGGTCGGATCTTTCTGGTAGAAATATCCATTAGCTATGTAAAAGACCAAGATATAGAATTTGGTTGTGCTTTTGCTCGTGAGAAAACTGATGAAATAGTAAAACTGAGCGTACAAAAGTGGACTGATGAATTAAGGGATGCCAAAGACAATTTGCAACAGGAATTTTCTCAACTTAAGGCAAAAGAAGTAGAACTAGAAACATCCCTATCTTTACTTCGTTCTACTCTCGAATCTACTGCCATTGGTATTGTTGCAGTTAACTTTGAGGGAGATATTCTGAGCTTGAATCAGAAATTTGTGGATATGTGGCAAATCCCGGAGTTCCTAATACTATCCAAGAAATGTCCTCGATGCAAAGCCTTTTTTGAGAACCAACTTAAAGACCCACAAACCTTTAGTCGGCTGATTTGGGAAGTGTCTAGCCAAGCGGATTTCGAGAGCTACGACATTCTGGAGTTGAAAGATGGGAGAGTCTTTGCACACTACTCTAAACCTCACTTGTTGGAGAACAAAATTATTGGTAGAGTGTGGAGTATTTGGGACATTACTAAGTCTAAACAGACTGAAGAAGCATTACGGCTGAACGCAGCTAGATTTCAGACTTTAGCAGAAACGACAGATGCCAGCACTTTTCTGATTCAAGGTACGCGACTTTGCTACATAAATCCCGCAGTGGAGAAACTCACTGGCTACACAAAAGAGGAACTGCTAACAGGCTTTGAACTGCGCCGACTGATTAAAAGCAAAAAATGTAGGCAGGTACGCAACCAGGGTGAAGCATCTAACTTTGAATACCAGGAGATAAATATTTTGACAAAAAACGGCACAGAGCGCTGGCTAGCCTGTGCGGTTGCCATGCTAGATGGAGTTTTAGATTTTGGAGGAAAGCCAGTCGAACTGATTGCAGGCATCGATATTACCGATTACAAATATGCAGAATTAGGTCTTAACCAAGCTTTAGAACAAGCAAAACAACTTAGCGAACTTAGAGCGCGTTTTCTTTCTATGGTGTGCCATCAATTCCGAACTCCGCTGAATATTGTTTCATTTTCTAATAGCTTACTAAAGGAAGAAGTAGACAAACGTACACAGAAAAAAATCCAACCATTACTCGATCACATTCAAAAAGCTACCGAACAACTCAGCCAGATGTTGGATGATATTTTGTTATTCTCTAAGGCAGAATCAGCAAAAATAAACTTTGATCCAAAACCGATTGAGTTAGTTCAGTTTTGTAATGATTTAGTTGCACAAATGCAAATGAACACTAGCCAAAACCCAATTCATTTTGTAAATCAAGATAAGTCATTAACAGCCTGCATAGATAAAAAATTGTTAGAGCCTATTTTAAAAAATTTGCTCGACAATGCAATAAAATATTCTCCCTCCCAGATGGCAATTGATTTGAAAATCTATTGTGAAAATGAAAAACTAGTTTTCCAGGTAAAAGATAAAGGTATCGGTATTTCAGTAGCAGATCAACAACGAATATTTGAGCCATTTTACCGTGGTAGTAATATTGATCATATACCTGGTACTGGGCTAGGATTATCGATTCTTAAAACCCTTGTCGATTTACATCACGGTCAAGTTTCTGTAGAAAGTCAAATTTGTGTTGGCACTACGTTTACTGTGATGTTTCCATTAATCAACTCAGAGTTATGAGTGTTGAAATGAAGATAGTTGTTAATTAAAAACTTAACAATCATAACTCTCAGAACGAAGTAATTAATCTCATACCTATTTGCATACTTACCAAAGAGTCTAGTAAACAGCTTCTACAAAAAGTGATGGTAATTAGAAATCATGTCCGAATTGCCAAATAAAATTCTCGTCATTGAAGATGATAACGTTACCCGCAATCTGTATTTAAAGGGTCTTGAGGCTAAAGGTTTTGATCCGATAGGTGCTGACAACGGTCTTGCTGGTATCCAGCAAGCACAAAAGCGCATACCCGACTTAGTGATTTGCGATATTACGATGCCTGATATGGATGGTTATAGCGTTTTAACTACGTTACGCGAAGATCCTGTTACAGCAATTATTCCTTTCATTTTTCTGACTGGCAGTAGTACCAGAGCAGATGTTCGCAAAGCTATGGAATTGGGAGCAGACGATTATCTTAGCAAACCCTCTACACTAGACGAATTGCTCAGAGCGATCGCTACTCGCTTGGAAAAGCAAGCTACTCTTCAATACTGGTGGACTATTCAATTCGAGAAAGCTACAAAATCAGTATTTGAAGATAATAGTACAGCGATCGCTGAAGGCGTTGGCGAAGCCTCTCGTAGAGAAGCCTTTGGTAGAGAAGCCATGATCGCTGATAAGTCAATCTTTCCCTACATTCCTGAATTAAAAGAAGTTTTCGACTTTATCGAAGCCCATTATCATCAAGGAATTACTCTGTGTGATGTGGCTCTTGCTGTTGGCTACTCATCTGCTTACTTAACTAACCGAGTAGCAAAGCGGACAGGAGAGACTGTAAACTGCTGGATTGTCAAACGCCGGATGGCGGGAGCTCGTTCTTTACTCCAAAATAATAATGAGACAGTCGAGAAGATAGCGAAAGCACTGGGCTATCAGGATGTGTCTCATTTCTCCCGCCAGTTTCGCCAACATCACGGTTTACCTCCCCAGGCTTGGCGCAAAGAACATCCTCACTAAACCAAAAAGTTTTTTCAAAGAGCGAATGTGTTGAAGGTAAGTATATTTTACAACTCGGCGATAAAATTTGAATGCCAGAAATTGGTTTAGGGATTGGACGAGAACAGGGTACTTATCAAGGAAGAATACGAGAATGGCTGTTTTGGTATGACCAAGATGGTAACAGATACCAAACTCCAGAAGAGGTAAACGCACAACAGCAACAACAGCTAGAACAAACTCAGCAGCAGCTTCAAGAACTTTTAGCCAGATTACAACCAACAACAAGGAATTGACCAAAATTTGCTATGAACTACCCTGGCTCAAACTTTCGCACAGTCACAGGGAGTTCATTATCTGACTTTTATAGCCGTACAAATATATCCTCTAAATCCAACACATGTAAGCCGATTCTGAAGCCCTCTGTTTTATAGCCTCGATAAATATCGACTAAGGTTTGTTGATAGTTTTTCTGGAAACCTGAAGCGAGCTTACGAACTCTGGCTGGTAAGCGTTCCACCCTAGCTAAGATTTTAAAGCAAGTTCGTATAGACTTGGAAAGATTTTTAGATTTGTTGTAACCAAAGATGGCATAAATAATTATTTCCCATCCTCCAATATTAATGTAGACTCAGCTGTACGCCCAAATTCTTCTGGTGCATATTGCAGGTGAACTTCTGCACCAGGCCAAGAAAACGTACCAGGAGTAACAGAACGGACTAAGTAATGCAGGCTATAAACTCCTGGTTCCAAGTGGTCGGTATAGGCGATAATGTGATCGCGATACACATTCTTAAAGCCAAGTTCCCAGCTATCGGCTTTTGCTTGTAATGCAGCTGTGGTAGTTTGAAAACTCGCATCCACCGCCTCAAAACCTGATGGTAGCGGATCTTTAATCACCACATGATCCACAGGATGATCGACGATGATTTCTAAACCAATATCAAACACCTGTCCAGAGGCTAAAGTCAAGGGTTTATCGAAAGCGTAAAGACCTGTTTTTTGCAAAACTTTCTCTTTATTTACTTGACTAATTTCTCGCGTTATGCGTAACCCGTTAAACCTACCTGGTTGATTTCCTTGCAAGCGATAATTATAAGCAACCAGATAGTGTAAAGTCCCATTGCCTGACTTTTGCAGTATTAAATCATTACGCCCGTGAGGTAATTGATTCATCGGCATATTCATTTGTAAGCTAGGATTTTTGTAGCCATCAAAGCGATTTTCTCCTAACTTTTTACCAGCTAATTGCACAGTGGCAACAAAATTAGGCGGTGTGGGTTGCAGTTGGCTATATTCTACTAAAGCTGTTAATGCTTGGGCATTATTATAGTTAGTTTGCCATGTGCCATTCCGTCGCAATGCGAGAAGACTTTGGAATAATTTATCTATAACTTCGGGTTTACTTTGCTTGGCAATAAATAAGCGTAAAGCTTGTGCTTGCGTCGTGGTAGATGAACTCATCCATCCCCAACTAGCTGGTAAACTTACAACTGCTGTGCTACCAGTTTCATATATATTCTGTTGTAACTTGTTCACCAGTTGTTGAGATTCGTCTTGCCATTCTGGGAATTGAGATAAGTATCGTGCTAGTTTAATTTGAGTTACTACATCAAAATCATTGCGCTGTTCATAAATATCTGCGAGAAAAGTATTGCGTTTTTCTCCTAATTCTGCTAAGGCAATTAAAGCATTAAGTTGCAGTTGCCTTTTACATAGTAGCTGTTTACAAAATTCGTATTCACCAGGATTCGCCAGAACTTTTTGCAGATAACTTTTGAGGCGAGATAGCATTGCAGAATCGACTAAGTTAGGGAACACCTGACTGGTAGCTAAAGATTCACCCACATATGAAGAAACCCAAGGGTCGGATTTTTCTTGTCCAGGGAAAGCAGCAAAACCACCATCTGCTATTTGGAGTTTTTGTAATTTTTCAATTGCTTGATTTGCCTGTTGGCTAGGATTAAATTCTGCAAAGGTCTGACCATATTTTTGTGTAAGATTATGGAGATTAGCAGCAATGATTAACTGACTTGCAGCAGGTTCTGTAAACGGCAAATCATCATCTTCTAAAACCTGCTTTGCTGGTGCTTTAATTTCCGTTATCAAAGTACTCGCCAACTGAATATCTAAACCTCCTGCATCAGGAAAGGTATTTTTATCAACATTCAGAGGAATCTTCACTTGTTTTTCAGTTACACCAGTTTCAACGACTTGTTCTGTAATTTCAATTGGCTTAATTTCTAAAGGTACTTCAAAAGCATCTGTGGCTGTACCATTTAGTCGAGTGGTAAAGCGAACTTTACCAACTCCCACGCTATCCGCCACCATCGGAAAGCGATAAGCATGAGTTGCAGATTCAGCTTTGGTTTGCAAAGTAGTAGCTGTGGGGTTTTTATCAGCAAACTTCACCGTACCGCTAAGTTCGCCATTAATTGAGAGATTTCCTGGATTCCCAGTGTTGTTAGTCACGGATAAACCAGCAAGGATGCGATCGCCTGGACGGGCAAATTGTGGCAAGATGGCATTAGTTAGCAGTGGCTTTGTGGTGATAAACGTCGCGTCCCCATTCCCGAAACGGAGATTTCCATCGGTAGCGACAGCCATCACTCGCCATCTAGTTAAATCATCCGGTAATTTAAAGGTTATCTGTGCATTACCATTAGCATCGGTGAGGACAGAACCATTGTAGTAAGCTAAAGCTTGAAAATCTGTGCGAGTGCGAGTATTGGCTGCACCAGTCGAGAAACCACCGCCATAACCCCAACCTTTGGGTTTAGCTACATCTTGTGGTTGTAAAATTACATCTGGTCGATTATCGCTAAAGCGGGTAGATATTGGCTGTTCTGCATAAACTGTATCCACCAAATCTGGTGCACGATAACCAGAAAGTTGTAGCACCGCCTCATTCACCACCATGACTGTAAACTGTCCTTTGGTGGGATTACCTTGATTATCCTTCAGTTCTAGCTGTACTGTTTCCTCTGCACCAGGTTCTAATGATGCTTGCACTGGCTTAACTTGCAGTTTTAAATACTTATCTTCTAAGTTAACTTTAAAAGGTGTAAAACCAATCTTCACCAAGTTATCTAAAGTTCCTGAGTCCACTTGGTTGAGAGGTTTACCTTGCCTTACTAATACAGCTTCAATGGCTGCATTTGGCAGCATTTCTGGGGTAACTTGAAATTGAATTTGTGGTGCGCCTCCTTTAACTTTGGTAATTTGCTGATAAAGGGGTTTGTCTTTAATTACAGCAAAGTATAATTCTGCATCTGGATAGGGAGATTGAATTAGTGCAGTAGCAGTTTCACCTGGTTTGAACTCTTTTTTATCTAATTTAATTTCTAAGGCATCTTGTTCTCTAGAACCCCAAAATACTGGATTTCCTCCAGTTGCCCAAATTTGTAAATCTGTGGCACTTAATTCGCTTTTAGCATCATTAAAATTGGTTCTAATCCGGTATGAACCAGATTCTGGTGCTGTTAAATTTACCGATTGTGGACTGCTACTAGATGTAATTTCTGTTTGTGCTACTGTCTTATATTCGACTTGATTTTTTGGTGTTTGGCTACCTTCCACTAACTGCGTGACGCTACTGTATTTAATTTGTTGTAATTCTAGGCGCACCCGTTGACCTGTTATCAGTTTTCCTGTAGGGTCAGTAACAACCACTTCAACGGGAAAAACCTTACCAGCATCAGTGATAAAATTGCTTTTTAACCCGATAAGGCGATTACTTGGTAAGGCTGTAAAAGTTTTGGAATTCGCTACAGACAGATTAGAAACATCTGCAACTTGCACATCCACCTGGTAAGTCATCGGATATGGTAAATCCTTAGCCACTGTTACCGTTTGGCTGGTTGTACCATTAGCATCTAATTGGGTATTAGTTTGTAACACATCACTAGATATAGTAGGAGTTTCCTCCGGCCATAACCATTGCCTACCAAAAGTAAATTCGTCCCACCCTTTAGGGATAAAATTAGCCTGCTGGCGAGTAATAAAGTATTTTGCTTCTCCACCTTCTACAGGCGCACCAAATAAATAATTACTTTTAGCATTAATATCAACTTTCTCGTCAATGAGAGCAAATTCTTTATCTAAGTTGAGTTCGACTTTAAAGTTGGGTGGCTTAAACTCAGCTACCCGAAATTCTCCAGAAATTTCTTGCCCATTTTTCCCTTTCGCCTGGATTGTATGGTAGCCTAATCGTTGAGTAGTCTTAATTGGCAACTCTAGAGAAAACGTGCCAAATTCATTTGTAGTTTGCGTGCCTAAATTGGTCTTTTGTCCATCAGGATTTACCAAAGTTAATTGGTAAACAGCATTTTTATCTTGCTGAATTATGCCATTTTGTAAGAAGTCAGCAAACCCAGTTAACCAAGCTTTTTCACCTGGTTGATACAACTGTCTATCTGAGAAGATTACCCCGCGTGACTCTGGCTTACTAGCTTGCCAACCTGCATCAATACCATATCCATAAACGCCGCTATATTCCTCAGTTCTGGCAAATGCCCAATCTTGATTTTCATGGGCAATTACTAATAATTGTGGTGATTTACTAGAGGTTTCATTCCCAGAATAACATTGCTGTAATCCTTCACGGACAATTCTAAAAGTTCCATTTTCATCAGTTTTACCCGTTGCACAAGGTAAAGGTTCGGGGCGAGATTTTGCCTGTAATTTTGATTGATAAATTTCAACAGCGCTATTTTTAACTGGTGAACCATCTGTAAGATGATTGACGCGAATTAAGCCTGACTCAGGAAACCACTGTGTAAATACGCCCAAATTCGTCAATTCAACTAAGCCATAAGTTATCGGTTCTCGCCACAGTTCCTTACCATTCTCTTGATATTTATTAGTCCGGGCTTGCACTCCATAAGCTAACATTCCCGTAGTAGCACTTATTTTTTCCCGGAGAGGAACAGCAATATCAACTGATTGATTTTTCTTACCTGATACCTTAAAGCTTTGCCAATCAGAGGGTTGTGGTAATAAATCATTACTATTATTAAAATAAACTAAATCTGTTGGTTTAACTACTCGATAAGCTGCTTGATACCTAGATTCTGGCAGATTTCCTGTACTAATATTTAGCTGTAAATCTTTACCTGTGGGGAAAATATTCAAATCTGATGCCACCCAGATATCCCCAGCTAAATCTCCAGTATCATATTTTAATATGACAGGTTTGCCCAAAGTTTGTCCAAACTTATCTTTGAGATTAGCACCTACAGTAATTGTATAAGTCTTGGCAGGTTCTAGCGCATAAGGATTGATTCCGACAACTTTATCTTCATCATTTACTTGCAGAATTCTCGAAATGGCTTTTGGGGCTGGATTAATGGTAATATTTTCTTTAGCTGAATCTGCTAATAAGACATTATTAAATTCTAGCTGCGGACTGCCTTTAAGAAATCTTCCAAAAGTTCCACCTGCATCTGGCTGTCCGTAAAAGTTAATTTTCTGAAATGCCAAAGGCGAATAAGTTGCTAACTTAGTGGCAAATTCTTTCTCTGTAGGGAGATTACCATAAGCAGGACGTATTCCTGAAGCAAATACTAGGCGATAACGGGTTGCTTTTTCGAGATTTTGCTGTGGGATGAGATTATAAATCCAATTACGTGCTGAAGGGTCAAATTTTTCTAAAGGGTCTTCATTTTCTTCTTTTAATGGTTTTTCTTCTTTATTTAATTCAACTTTAAAACCTGTACCTTTATTTTTTCCTTCAGGAATTAACTGTAAATGTTTTTGTACAGAAGCTAAATCTAATTCTACATTGGAAGTAAACTGTAACTTTTGTTGTAAATCAATTGGTTCAACATCAGCCTTCTCAATGGGATTGACACCGGGTAAATTAGTCAGGTTGATAGATTCGGTATTGAAAGTCCAAGGTAAATCTTTGTCTAGGCGATGATTTTTAAAATCAGCTAAACCTGCTTTGAGAGTGACTTGAAATCTTGTCGCTATTGGCAATGCTTTCTCAGCTTGAAAACCTACCATCCGCGGTGTTAAAAAGCGAAATTGACCGGGTAAAGGCGGCGAAAGCGCAAATTTTTGTAACAATTTTTGCTGTTCTGGGCTATCAAGACTTTCAACTGGTATTAAAGCTTCTTTAAAACGGATGCGGATTTGGTTAAAAGATTTTGCATCTCCAATGGGACTAATTTGTTCAATCCAGTCTGGTAATTTCGGCGGCGTGAGTGGGGAAACTGTTGGGAGTTGTTCTTTACTTGAGTTGATACCAAAAAAATTACACCCTGCGATCGCTAGTATAAATGTAAAGATAAGAAAAAACTGTATTGTTCCCTTCCGGCTCGAAGAATGGCTAATTTTTTTTAACAAACCGCCAAAGACGCGATAGATAATCTTATGGTGGAAACGCTGTAGAATTTTGATAATCATCTTTCTAGTAATTCAAAATTAAAAATTCAAAAATTATGGCTAACAAAAGTTCGCACTCCCTGATTAAGTGAGCAATGCCAACACTAATAAAGTCCGCCCGTTGACTAGCTATTTATACTCAAAACTTGGATTTGACTATGTTTATTTACATAGATACCTAATTCAGTGTGATTGTTCCAAAAAATAACTACAATTCTTAACTATAAAGAAGTATTTAAATTTCGCAAACATTAATTTAGATTTGCTAAGTTAGTAAAAATGAATTATTAAGGATTTGACATATTTACTGATTAAGTAAGTCGGCGGGAAAATTAAGGTAAGTTTTCTTAGACAGGGGATTCCCTGATGAAACTAATTTCACGATCGCTAACCAAAATTAAGCACAAACTGCGTAAAACTAGTAAAGTTATTTTAGCTGGGCTGCTTATATGCCTAGTGGTACGCTTACTACCTTATTTTGCGCCCCTTCGTGCCGCAGATATTGCCCAAAATCAGTTGGCAATGCAATTTAGCGATCGCAATGGTTTACCATTAGGAACACTGCTCACCCGTGACCAAGAGCATACATCAGTAGTACCACTAAATCAGGTTTCGCCCCAGTTTATCCATGCTATTTTAGCCGCCGAAGATGGCAGCTTTTACGATCACGGGGCGTTGGATATGAAAGCAGTTGTCCGCGCCAGCAAAGAAGCCATCCACGCGAAAAGAATTGTTTCCGGTGCTTCCACAATTACCATGCAGTTGGCGCGGATGTTAGATCCTGTCCCTCGCAGCTTCTCCGGTAAAGTGAGTGAGGTTTGGCTATCTTGGCGGTTAACAGCTGGGATGAACAAAGATGAAATCCTCTCTGCATATATCAATCGTCTACCAATGGGAGGGAATATATATGGTGTAGAAGCAGCTGCGCGGACTTATTTTTCTATCCCAGCTAGTGAATTAAATCTTGCTCAAGCTAGTTTGTTGGCTGCTATTCCCAATAATCCCACATACTTTAACCCTTATGAGCATTGGGAACGGCTGAAGCAGCGACAAAAATACGTCCTTAATCGGATGGTACAGGAAAAGTATATTAGTGGAGCGATCGCAGCCCGAACACACACTGAAAAGGTTGTGTTTCAGTCTCGCCAACAGGGAATTATCGCCGCACCACACTTTTTATTTTGGTTAGCCAATCAAATTCCCCCAACCCCCCTTCAAAAGCCGGGCTATGTTCCCTCCTTATTAACGGGTGCTAGGGGGGATCAATCCGTTATTCGCACGACTATAAATCGTCCTTTACAGCAGTTTATCGAAGCACAGGTGCAGCAGGTAATTTCTTCCTTAGCCGCAAACAATGTCCACGATGCAGCTGCATTGGTGATTGACAACCGCACTGGTGAAATTTTAGCTTATGTCGGTTCACCTGATTACTTTAATGAAGCAAAACTGGGACGCAATGATGGAGTGCAAGCGCTACGTCAACCAGGATCTACTCTCAAGCCTTTTGTGTATGAATTAGCTTTAGAAAAACATTTAATTCACCCAAATACCATTTTGGCAGATGTACCCGCCCATTATGCAATTCCCGGCGCAAAACTTTATAGTCCAACAGATTATACCGAACGCTTTCTTGGCCCAGTGCGGGTGCGAATCGCTTTAGCAAATTCGCTAAATGTACCAGCAGTGCGGGTATTAGAAAAGGTAGGCGTGGAAACTTTCTTAGAACGTCTGCATCAACTGGGGTTTGAACACCTCAATCAAACTCCAGAACATTATGGTTTAGGTTTGACTTTGGGTAGTGGCGAAGTCACTTTATGGGAATTAGCTAGAGCTTACGTTACTATGGCACGACTTGGAGACGCCATTCCTTTAGTAAGCACATTTTGCAATTCCCCAATCCAAAATCCCAAATCTAAAATCCGTCTTGAAAAGTTTGCTACGGAGAAAGACCCTGCTTACAACTTTTGTCTCCGACACGCTACGCGAACGCAAAATTCGACGACGATATGGCAACTAATTACCAACATGCTAAGTGACAGTCATGCTCGTGCAACAGCATTTGGTGTAGACTCTGTGTTAAATTTACCCTTTCCTTCTGCTGTTAAAACTGGTACTTCTTCCAATTTTCGTGATACTTGGACAGTTGGCTTTACCACAGATTACACCGTCGCTACTTGGGTAGGCAATTTCAACGGTGAACCGATGCGACAAGTTTCAGGCGTTACAGGGGCAGCACCTTTGTGGAATCGGATTATGTTACACCTGTACGAACATCAAGAACCAGCAGGTTTTCCACCCCCAGAAGGTTTAGTGCAATTACCTATTTGTGCAATTTCTGGGTTACGACCAACATCAGATTGTACCTCAGTAGTGCAGGAATATTTCTATCCAGAAGATAAAATTGCCTACGAACGAGAAAACAAGTTCAATTTACCACCAGAGTATAATGAGTGGTTGGCAAAACAACAGCAATCAAATTTTACTTCTACCAATTTGAGAATTTTATCTCCGCATAATGGCGATTTATTCTTACTGTATCCAGGTGAAGAAGCGAAGCAAAAACTCGAATTTAAGCTAGCGGGAAATAAATCTGCGCCTGTGGAGTGGTGGCTAAATGGGGAAAAGTTAGATACAAACTCAGCTAATTCTTTATTTTGGTATCTGCGTCCTGGTAATTGGACTTTGGAAGCGAGAAGTGGGGAAATGAGCGACAAGGTAAGTTTTCAGGTAGAGTTAGCTAGTATTAAACCTACGCGTCGGGGATTTTCTATTAGTAATTCTTAGGGAGATAGGGTAGACGCCCAGCGTTGTCGGCATCATTTAGACCTGCTATCTGGTGTTAATATAGTTACTTACTGTGTCTGCTTGATAGGAATCTCAATCACAAACTCTGTACCCTTACCAGGTGCAGAAATACAGTTGATTTTTCCCTTATGCTTATCTACTATAATCTGGTAACTAATAGATAATCCTAAGCCAGTACCTTTACCTATAGGTTTAGTAGTAAAGAAAGGGTCAAACAATCTAGTCTTAACTTCCTCGGTTATTCCTGGTCCATTATCTTTAATACTAATAATCACGCAATCTTTATTTTTAATTTGAGTATGGACAATAATAGAACTATGGTGTTTTTTAACCTCTTCTTTGAAACCCTCTGCTTCCCATTCATATAAAGCATCAATAGCATTACTGAAGATATTCATAAATACCTGATTTAATCCTCCTGCATAACATTCAACAAGAGGCAAATTACCATAATCTTTGATTATTGCAATTTCTTGCTGTTTATGCTTTTCTTTGAGACGATACTGTAAAATTAATAGCGTACTATTAATTCCTTCATGAATATCAACAGGTTTCATTTCTGCTTCATCAAGACGCGAGAAGTTACGCAAAGTTAGCACAATCTCGCAAATTCGCTCAGTACCAACTGCCATTGAGGATAAGATTTTCGGCATATCATCAATAATAAACTCTAAATCCATCTTCTTAATCAGACTAGTTATTTCTGGATTATAATTACAATATTCTTGCTGATACAGTTTAATTAAAGTTAGTAATTGCAGACTATATTCTTTAACATGAAGCAGGTTACCAGAAATAAAATTAACTGGATTATTAATTTCATGAGCAACACCAGCAACTAACTGACCTAATGAGGACATTTTTTCAGTTTGAATAAGTTGTACTTGAGTGGATTGCAATTTTTGCAGTGTCTGTTGTAGTTGAAAATTTTTGTATTTTAATTTTGCTGTTCTCTCCGCTACTTGCATTTCTAACTTACAATTTGCTTCTTCTAAAGCAGCTTGTGCAATTTTTTTAGCCTTTAAGTATTGCTGCAATAAATGCAATACTAAAAGCCATGCCGGAATCAGCATTGTTAAACTTATAATAGATTCTAAAACTGCCCAAAATATTTTTTTGTAATATTCATCAACTTTCTGCTGTAATTCAAGTGAGATATTACGGTTTCTTTTTGCAACACCATCAGCATAAATGTGTTTCTGAGTTTCATATTCGCGGTTGGAAAGTAGTAGTTGTGCTGTCTCTTTGCGATTTTTCTTAACTAATTCAAAAGATTCATATTCCATTGTAACCAAGCGCTGATTAGCAACATCAATTTTTTTGGCATCCTCATTTTTATATGCTTGAGGAGCCAGTTTAATAGATTCTTTAATAGCAATGTCAAGTTTAGGTTCAAATTGGCGATATCGTTTCTCCCAAGTAGAGTTGCCTGTAGCAGCATTCATTCGGGCTGACATCGTTAATACTTCATCAAGATAAGTAATTTCATCACTCAGCGTTTGTAGTTTAAATTCATGTTTAGTAATACTATTGAAGTTGTAATATGCTTGCCAGTTGAGCCAAATTTGAGGAAGAAACAAGAGTAATGTCAGCAGTACTGTTACAGTTACTAGTTGAGAAGCAACAAATCTTATTTTATAAGGTAGGTGCATTTTAATAGTATTCTTTAAATATTATATTAAAAGTAGATGGCAACCAAATTTAATGCGATTACATAAGTTTTATATGCTCAGTATTAATTCCAAAAAAGTTTCTCAGATACCCTACAGTTTCAGTTTTATGAATTTCAAAGTTAATTTTGTTTATTTGTTTTGTTTTAATACTTTTGCCATATATAAAACCTGAATTAAAAATTATTAAATCAAACGTAGAAAAGTTATAAGGATATGGATATATAAATTTAGCAAAAAATTTATATATGAATAAATGTAGTTTATTAGTCTTTAAGTCATTACCCATTGTAAATCCAATTACAAAAGCTTCATCTTGAGGAGAAATACCTCTACCTAAAAGTATGTGAATATAATCATGATGGCGCAGACTAATTTTTCCAGGTAACGCCAATAGACTATTAGGGTTCTCTAATAACCAAATTACAAAAGGAATTTTAGGTTTATGTAAACTAAATACTACTGAATGTACTTCATTTAAATTCATTTGAGCTATATCTAGTTGAACAGTTTCATCTAAATTAAAAGCCATCTGTCTATTTGTAACAAAGGAACTAACTTATTAATATTTCCTTTTCTTCTAATTTGTCTATATTTACCAAAAAAATTATTTTTATTTTCATATTATATATAATAACACCTATTTTTTGTAACTCTTAAGTGTTATTACTTAGATTTTTAATCAGGGCAAAGATATCTAAATGAGGAATCATCGACTGATACAGATTGCTGCAATTCTGCTGTGAAAAACTGCTTAAAATAATGATGAAGAACTAAAGCAATCTACTTACACTTGAGAAGAGAAGGAAGTGCAAGTAAACAATAACTGTAAAAGAATAAGCTATATGCTATCCATCTTTTGAAAGGGGAAAATCTAGTTTAGTTTTTTTAAGCAGCGATCGCCTTCCAATCCCCAGTTGCACTCCAGAACCCGAAATCTTGACCTCAGACTTACAACATCCGAACAAAAAGCCTGAAACTTACCAGTTAAGACCAAAGACTAAAACTTACGCACAGATGTTTTGATCTGAATTGACAGATAAACTTGTACGATCGCTCTGGGGTGGCGTAGGCGTAGCCCGCCGTTCGCAAAGCGTCTCGTAGAGAAGGCATCGCATTTTATAGAATTGGTGAGGAATTTTGGACAATAACACCGATAATCTCAACTCATTCCGGGCCTTGGCACTCCAAGTTACGTGCCATGCAGTCAACCAAGCAAGCGATCGCCACCAAGCGCGATCGCTCATGCAAAACTCCATCAATCGCCTAGCTCAACAAATTGCTGCCAGTATCGCTTTCATTGGCTTTGATTGTCGTTTAATTGTACTGCCAGAATATTTCCTGACTGGTTTTCCGATGGGAGATTCTCTTTTAGGGTGGGCAGAAAAAGCTGGTGTAGAAATGGCTGGTGCTGAGTATGAGGCACTTGGTAAAATTGCTCAAAAGCATAAAATATTTTTGGCTGGTAACGCCTACGAAGTTGATCCCAACTTTCCCGGATTGTACTTCCAAACCTGCTTTATTCTTGACCCCTCTGGCTCAATTGTCTTGCGGTATCGGCGGCTGAATTCCTTATTTGCTCCCACACCCCATGATGTTTGGGATAAGTATCTTGACTGCTATGGTTTAGAGGGAGTTTTCCCGGTAGCTAAAACTGCGATCGGTAATTTGGCAGCTTTAGCATCAGAAGAAATTTTATATCCAGAAGTGGCGCGGTGTCTGGCGATGCGAGGAGCGGAGATTTTTGTGCATTCCACCTCAGAAGTGTATAACAAAAACCTTACCCCCAAAGACGCGGCAAAAATCACTCGCGCTGTCGAAAATATGGTATACGTAGTTTCAGCTAATACCGCAGGTATCGCTAATATTGCCATCCCCATTGCTTCGGCTGATGGTGGCTCTAAAATCATTGACCATCGCGGAATCGTTTTAGCAGAGACAGGTGCAGGCGAGAGCATGGCAGCATTTGCAGAGATTGATTTAGGAGCATTACGCCGCGATCGCCGCCGACCGGGGTTAAATAATTTACTTGCACGCCAGCGGTTTGAGCTATACGCCGAAAGTTACCACCAGTCACACTTTTACCCCGCTAATACTATGCTGGAAGGAGAAGTAGACCGCAAACACTTCCTCCAAACGCAGCAAGCCACCATTGAGCGGTTAGCCAAACTGGGAATAATTTAAATTTGAGAATGGCGCATTGGGGAGCCAGTGAGTTGTCCGGGTTCCCCCGTTTGTACCCCTACGGGGATCTTGCTAGCAAGCGCGTCTCCCTTAGGAGGAGCAAGTGGCGTCATGGGGCATGTGGAATACAAAAAAATAACTCCTAACTTCTAACTCCTAACTCCTGTACAGACGCGATTAATCGCGTCTCCCCTAACTCCTAACAGACGCGATTAATCGCGTTTTTACTCCTAACTCCAAACTCCAAACTCCTGCCTCATGACAAAACCAATAGAAGTCCGCAATCCCCGAACTGGCAAATTTGACTACGTAATTATCCCGCCGCCCCCAAGGCTGTTGGCACAGCAATGTAAGCGTACCCGTAGGGCGCAAGTTCGCTGGCAGCAGTTGGGTTTAGAGGGGAGAATTGAAGCCTTACAGCAGTGGAAACAAGCTATATTATCTGGACGCGATCGCCTCACGGAAGCTTTGGTAAATGATACGGGAAGATTGTCAACCTCAGTATTAGAAATAGATTCCTTCCTCTCTAGCATTGATCGCTGGTGTAAGTTAGCACCGGAGTTGCTGCAAGAATCTGCAAAAAATACAGCCATTCCGTTTATCGCCTTGCAACAAACATCTGTTCCTTATCCTCTAGTTGGGGTAATTAGCCCGTGGAATTTTCCGCTGTTGCTGTCTAACATTGATAGCATTCCGGCATTGCTGGCGGGTTGTGCCGTGATTGTCAAACCCAGTGAAATCGCTCCCCGCTTCGTAGCACCACTGACAACAGCACTCAACGCCGTTCCCAAATTGCGCGATGTCTTAACTTTTGTCGAAGGAGCAGGAGAAACCGGATCTGCTTTGATTGAAAATGTAGATTTGGTATGTTTTACAGGCAGTGTAGCGACAGGGCGAAAAGTGGCAGAAGCGGCTGCTAAACGGTTTATTCCAGCTTTTTTGGAATTAGGAGGAAAAGATCCTGCCATCGTTTTAGAATCAGCCAATTTAGAATTAGCAATCTCAGCAATCTTGTGGGGTTCCGTCGTCAACACCGGACAGTCATGTCTATCAATTGAGCGAATTTATGTTGCTGAATCGATATTTGAAAAGTTTTACCATCAACTAGTAGCCAAAGCTTACCGCCTTGAGCTAGCCTACCCTACAGTCGAAAGTGGAGAAATTGGCCCCATCATCGCCGAAAGACAAGCAGCCATTATTAGCGACCATCTCCTAGATGCAGTTGAAAAGGGAGCAGTAATTCACTGCGGCGGTGTAATTGAAGACTTAGGTGGAGGTTGGTGGTGTCGTCCGACAGTTCTCACCCAGGTTAATCATTCCATGAAAGTCATGACCGAAGAGACTTTTGGCCCGATTATGCCAGTCATGCCTTTTTCCACAGTAGAGGAAGCAGTCTCTTTAGCGAACGACTCAATTTATGGATTGAGTGCTGCTGTGTTTGCCTCGGAAGCCGAAGCCTTAAAAGTTGCCCACCAGATAGATGCAGGTGCCATCAGTATCAACGATGCTGCGCTCACCGCCCTCATGCATGAGGGAGAGAAAAACGCCTTTAAATTCTCTGGTTTGGGAGGGTCACGCATGGGTGCGGCAGCGTTGAAACGGTTCATGCGAAAAAAAGCTATTTTGATCAAAACTAACGCTATTAATGACCCTTGGTGGTTTGATAGTGAAGCTTGACACTCTCAGTTAATAAATTCAAATGTAGGGTGCGTTATCTCTGAGAGTACGGCACCGTCAACAATTCAAGGTGCGTTAACCTACGGCATAACACACGCTACTACAAATTTATGTGGATTCATCTACATTGAATTTTCTTGCCGACTTACTTAATGCATCGACTCACAATGGCATTGTATCGACTCACAATGACATTGTATCAACTCACAATGCGATTGTATCGACTCACAATGGCATTGCATCAACTTACAATGCGATTGCATCAACTTACAATGTTAATGCATCGACTTACAATGTGATTGCATCGACTTACAATGTTAATGCATCGACTTACAATGCCAATGCTAATATTCAACAGTTTTTGTAGGGTGAGCACTGCTTACCCGCTCAAACTGTTATTCTTACCTTGTGTTGTACGCCTTACCTACGTTTATTGAGAGGTGAATTGCAATGTCAAATATTCGAGAAGGAATGCCCGTACTTGCCCGTCATGAAGGAGATTGGGTAGGAACTTATACATTAATTGATACAACAGGAAAAATCCTTGATAAGAATGAGTCTCACTTAACTTGTCAATTTCCAGAAAATGGCCCTCATCCCTACTACCAAATCAATCGCTACAATTGGTCTGATGGTAAACGAGAAGAGTATGAATTTCCAGGAAGCTATAAAGATAATAAGCTCTGGTTTGACACCGATCGCATTCAAGGAAAAGCTTGGGAAGTAGATGATTCAGTTGTTATTTTGTGGTTTTCTTATAAGACAAACCCAGAAATGACCATATATGAAATGATCTACATTAGTCCTGACAATAACAATCGTGCCCGCACTTGGCATTGGTTTAAGAATAATCAAATCTTTCAACGCACCCTAATTCAAGAAGAACGGCTAAAATAGTAATTTCTCCCCTCAGAGATAAGCACTCATTTTTTTATTCTCCAGTAGTTTTGTAGGGTGTGTTAGCCTGCGGCATAACACACCATCTTAGATTTTCAGTGCATTATGGACATTAATCCTAATGCACCCTGCCAGATTAGTAAGGTACATGCATGGCAAAAGGTGACAAAATAAACTTTTCGACTCCTAGCGGTTTTCCAGAATTTCTGCCTAGTGAAAAGCGTCTAGAACTATATTTGCTAGATATCATCCGTAGAGTTTTTGAAAGCTATGGATTTACGCCCATTGAAACACCTGCTGTAGAACGTTTAGAAGTGCTGCAAGCTAAAGGGAATCAAGGCGATAATATCATCTATGGCATTGATCCCATCCTGCCACCAAATCGACAAGCTGAGAGAGATAAATCGGGTGAAACTGGTTCGGAAGCAAGAGCTTTAAAGTTTGATCAAACAGTTCCTTTAGCGGCTTATATTGCCCGTCACCTGAATGAGTTAACCTTTCCCTTTGCCCGCTACCAAATGGATGTAGTTTTTCGGGGAGAACGGGCGAAAGATGGGCGTTTTCGTCAGTTTCGTCAGTGTGATATTGATGTAGTTGCTCGTCGTGAACTCAGCTTGCTCTATGATGCTCAGATGCCTGCAATTATCACTGAGATATTTGAAGCAATTAATATCGGTGATTTTCTGATTCGCATCAATAATCGCAAAGTTCTTACTGGTTTCTTTAAGTCAGTGGGAATTGCCGAAGACAAAATTAAATCGTGTATTGGTATTGTTGATAATCTAGAAAAAATTGGTGAGAATAAAGTAAAACAAGATTTAGAGAAACAGGGAGTTTCAGAAGAACAAACTCAAAAAATTATTGATTTTATTAAAATTGATGGTTCGGTTGATGAAATATTAGATAAGCTTAAGCACCTCGCAGAAAATCTATCAGAAACTGAGCAATTGAGCCTGGGAGTTACCGAATTAGAAACGGTAATTTCAGGCGTGCGTAATCTCGGAGTTGCCGAAAATCGTTTCTGTCTTGATTTATCCATTGCCCGTGGTCTTGATTACTACACTGGCACAGTTTACGAAACAACTTTATTAGGACATGAAGCCTTAGGTAGTATTTGTTCTGGCGGGAGATATGAAGAATTAGTCGGGGTATTTTTGGGTGAAAAAATGCCTGGTGTAGGCATTTCTATCGGCTTAACTCGCTTAATTAGTCGCTTGTTAAAAGCTGGTATTCTTAGTACCTTAGCTGCTACACCAGCCCAGGTTATGGTAGTAAATATGCAAGAAGATTTAATGCCAACTTATTTAAAAGTTTCGCAAAATCTGCGTCAAGCTGGAATTAATGTTATCACTAACTTTGATAAGCGTCCCTTGGGTAAACAATTTCAGCTAGCCGATAAGCAAGGAATTCAATTTTGCGTAATTATTGGTTCTGAAGAAGCAGCAATGCATAAGTCCTCGCTGAAAGATTTGAAAACAGGTGAGCAAGTAGAAGTGCTACTGGTAGATTTGGCTGAAGAAGTTAAAAAAAGGCTTGGCTAATATACTTTTAACATCTCTTTTTATCTCTGTGCCGCGCCAGTTGCTAAAGAGCGGGAACGCTAAAAGCGAACAAATCGGGGAACCGCAAGGGCGCACTGGCTTCTCTGCGTCTGTGCGGTTCAAAAGTTTTTTATTTAACCACAGAGGCACAGAGAACACAGAGTCACGAAGTTAAAAAGGAGTTTCTTGAAGATTAATACGTAGCTTGCTTTTCACCTTTGGCGAGTATTACGAATTAGTCCGATCGCAATACACTTGACCAAAGCTATGATCAGCATGAATCTCAATCACTAGATCAACTTCTGTTGCATCTTTTACCAACGGTTTGATGAATAATTCGGGGTGAAGCGATCGCCAAAAATAATTGACAAATTGCTCGATCTCTGCATTAATCATCCCCGATTTACCCGCAGCAATCATCTGCTGTTCCGCCTGTTTGCGCCACTTCAAAGAATAGCGATAATCGGTGGGATATAGCACAATTAAGCTATCTAATCGCTCCCACAGTGGTAAATAATCGTGGAGGCGAAAATTAATATCACGGGCAAATGCTCTATCCTCATCTGTAATAATTGGCGGTGGTGCAGTATCAAATATATTTGGGTCAATTGGGCGCACACCCACAAACCAACCTTCAAATAGTACAATATCTACATCTGTTACCATTTCTGGAGTCGTGCGATTGCCAGCGCCTCCATAGGCAGATTTATCAAAGCGGGGAACCATCACTGGACTTTGCAACTGACGGATTTGATCTAGTACATTTAAGCCTAAATCTACATCGTGGGTTCCTGGTGGGCCGCGCCAAATCAAGCGGGGATCTTGCTGTGTTAAAACTAAGCGATCGCTGTAAGTTTTATACAAGTCATCCAAAGACAAACTCAGAGTCCGGTATCCCAACTGATTGAGAATCAACTTGAGAACATTAGACATTGTGGTTTTCCCAGTGCCTTGTCCTCCCAATATTCCCTGAATCAGGGGGCGTCCCAACTGTTGGCGCTGGGATGCGAGTTTGATCCCCAAGGGAAGCCACAAGTCCCACAATACCTGTAACATTTTCTGGGGTTCTATCTGGAGGCTAGTTAGGCAGAATTGACTAAAGGCTGGGAAGATAGATTTTAGTAAATGCGATCGCTTTTTGATCACTTCATCGACATTTTCCGGCGTGATCCCAAAAGCTTTAGCCCTTAACGTATCTGCCAGCACTGCAACTCTAGCTTGCTGCTGCAAAGTTTCCCCCACCGCATCCGTTGCCAAAATTTCATCCACCCACAAATTCATAAATTCCCCATCTCACTACGATCCCAGCTTAAAGGCTTCGAGAAACAGGCTATAGATGAAACCAACTTTGAGGAGATTTAGTGAGTCTACCAAGAGCGATCGCTTTTCCAAAAAGCTGCGACTATAAAATATCCTACTAGTAATTTCTGTCAGCAGTACTAAAAAAGCAGCTACCACAATGTCCAATACACCTTCTTGACCGGCTGTAGTGGAGACTGCGTTTCCCAGAAAAAAACCGAACAAAAAACTAATTATCAGCAACGATAGTCGCCGCCAAGGATTTAAAAACCATTGCCCCAAGCGTGTAGCAATGGCATCCAACAAGTTATTCAGACGAGTGTTTTGCATCAAATAGACTTCTAAGCAAAAGTCAAGATATCTTGAAATATCTTTATATTCAAAGAGGATATTGGTTTGAGCCTAAGCTTGTTTGTTAATATTATAGATATATGCTGGGCTTCCAGTGTTGATTTAAATTTGCACATCCGATCATCTTTAGGGAAGTACAAGTCCTTAAAAGGGTGGTTATTATAACGCAACATGAAATATACATCTTAGATTTATCTAAGGTTTGGCAAAGGATGCTTTGTTGAGGCCGCTAGCGGTTTTAAGAAGCTTTGATTTTTTTATCCAAATGAATTGGCAGGCTCGGTTTATAATTTTCTTATTTTTATCTAAACCTACGGTCAAGATAGAAATTAGTGGGTGTTTATACCCATTTTTTGTCATCAAGTAAATAATTTACTCCGAATATTTTCTAATCAAAATGATATTTATAACACATTGGTATGCCTAATTTTAGGAAAGTTTATATTAGGCCACTTTCTATGATTGCCTTTTGTGATAATAGGCTACTATTTGGTCAAGCCTAGACAAAATATTTATTTCTAAAAATTATCAATATGAAATCTTCAGTGTATCGCAACGTCGGTGTTACAGCTTGTTGCTTGGGACTGCTTGTTACTCTAATGGGATGGTTTGGAGTGAGCATATCCTTAGAGTCCACTGATCCAGATACATCTTCACAACTGCCAACTGAAACTACCCAGTGGAATACAACTTCGTCTACACCGGTTTCACCTGAAAAAGGTATTTCCACTAATCTATCGACTCTAGGAGCGACCCCAACCAATCAAGTAGAACATAGTATTAGAGATACTCATCCTGTCTTGGCAGATCGTGATAAATCAGCAAGCATTGCCAACGAGCAAGGGACTTTGCGAATGAGCAATCAAACAAATCAGCCTGTGCGCCTGGCTCTACTGGCGCGACAGTCGGTAGCAAAAGGTGGTACTAAGATTAACTATGATGTACCGGCACATTGGGATTTTGCTCCCCAAGAAGGTAGTGATAAGGGACTGATTCTATCTCTACCTCAGAATAATTTAAAGCTTGAGAAGGGAGATATTTTAGTTGCTTTTGCACAAGATGGCTCCCGTCGTTACTGGGGCCCCTATGTTGTTGGGGAAACTCAATTACCTAAGTGGAATTCCCAAAACAGAGAATGGCAACTAGTGCTGAGTCCATAGTTGATATTCAATAGTACTGAAGAAACAATCCGGCAAGCGCGTAAATTCAGCTACTATCACCCAGACAAAGGACTTAGACAAGGGGCAAAATCCCCTTGTCTAAGAGGTTGTGATTTTAATTGCGTTGTTACCCCCCTTATAAAGGGGGGAAATAAGAAAAATCCGGTTCCCTCCCCAATACATCGGCGAGGGTTAGGGAGGGGTAAAAAATATTTTATACATCATTATGGACTTTTCAAACATCCTCTAAGTTAGGTAAACGCCATAGTGTACTAGTGTATTAGAGAACTTTCTCTGGTGACTTGGAGCAACTGTCGTTACTGAACGGGAAAAAGTGTAGAGTACTGAGTAGAAGAAAATTGTTAAATTTAAAACTCTGAAGAACAAAAGATAGATAACCAACGACTATTGATTAGTGATTGTTGACTATCGACTAATGAGAATGAAATTGAGTGTTAAGCACACTGTTGATCAGTGGTTCAACAAAATAGCAAAGAATCCAGCCCTTAGTCTAACTGTGTCGATTTTGTGGTTGATATTGATTGGCTGGATAGCTTTTGGGTGCAATTTGGGCAATACTGGCTTGGTTGATGAGACAGAGCCGCTATTTGCCGAAGCTTCCCGCCAGATGTTCGTCACAGGTGATTGGATTACCCCATTTTTTAATGGTGACACTCGTTTCGATAAACCTGCTTTAGTTTACTGGTGTCAGGCGATCGCCTATGCAATTTTTGGGGTGAATGAGTGGGCAGTACGCCTTCCTTCAGCGATCGCAGCCTTAGGCTTAATTTGTTTAGCTTTTTACACTATCCAGTGGTATACGGCTGAACAAGACGAATTAGAGCAAGTTTCACGTCCTACTCGCCGCTATTTAACATCTTTTATGGTAGCAGCGCTCATGGCACTCAATCCCGAAACTATTATTTGGGCGAGAACGGGTGTCTCTGATATGCTGCTGACTGGATGTATGGCATCAGCTTTGTTATGTTTCTTTCTAGGGTACGCAGGAAAGCAAGGGAACAGGGGAGCAGAATTAATAACCAATACAACTCTTGCAGAGGCTGCGCCAACGGCTTCGGCTCCATCGAGCGATCGCGTTGCGTCTCGTAGAGAAGCCGAAATGCTCAGTACAAGTGCCCCATTCCCTAATAAGTGGTACTTAGCTTTTTATGTGCTGATTGCAGGCGCAATTTTGACTAAAGGCCCAGTGGGAATTGTTTTACCAGGGCTAATTGTTGCGGCCTTTTTGCTTTATGTAGGAAAGTTTCGAGAGGTGTTGCGGGAAATGCGCTTTCTCATGGGTATACTGATAATTTTAGGTCTATCAGTACCCTGGTATGCTTTAGTAATTTGGCGCAATGGCTGGAATTACATTAACTCCTTTTTTGGTTATCACAACCTGGATCGCTTTACAGAAGTAGTTAACGGTCACTCAGCACCTTGGTATTTTTACTTTTTAGTCGTGCTGCTGGGTTTTGCGCCCTACTCAGTGTATTTACCAGTCTCTATAGTAAGATTAAAGTTTTGGCAGCGATCGCACTGGCGATCCCTTGAACGTTTTCAGCAGTTTGGTTTATTTGCCTGGTTCTGGTTTGCTAGTGTCTTTGGCTTTTTCACCATTGCTGTTACCAAACTCCCTAGTTACGTCTTGCCTTTAATGCCAGCAGCGGCAATCCTGGTAACCCTGTTGTGGAGCGACCTTTTACCAAAAACGGATAATCCAAATGACAGCACGACGCAAGGACACAAAGACACAGAGAGAGGATTTAATCATCTCCCAGCGTCTTCTTCCATCCCCCCCTTACTCCTCTGGAGTGGTTGGGTGAATGTAGTGTTTTTATCATTTTTGGCAACAGCACTGTTTAACATCACCCACATATTAGGTACTGATCCAGCTATAAGTAACTTCCACGAATTAATTCAACGATCTGGTTTACCACTAATAGCCGCCGTAATTTGGCTGGTTTGTGCTGTTTTAGTTGCAGGTTTATTACTGAGTCGCCGTTGGAACTACATTAGCAGTATTAATTTAATAGGATTTGTGGCGTTTATAATTTTTGTCTTAACGCCTACTTCGTTCTTTATTGATCGAGAACGTCAATTACCCTTAAGAGAGTTGTCTGCGGTCATTCTACAAGCAAAACAACCAGATGAAGAATTGATCATGCTTGGCTTCAAAAAGCCTAGTGTAGTTTTTTACAGCCACATTCATGTAAATTATTTAGGATTTCCCCAACAGGCTGTAGAGCATATTAAAAACCAGGCTGCCAAAGGACTAAAACCTGCCTCAGTGCTGGTGTTGGCTGAACAAAAAAAGTTTTTACAAATGGACTTACAGCCAGATGATTACAAGAGTTTATCAACCAAGGGTGCTTATAACTTGGTTAGAATTCCTTTTAAGAAAAAGAAAAAGGAAAAAATAGATATATCATAATTGGGCATTGGGCATTGGTTATTAATTCTGCTCCTCTGCCCCATTCCCCATTAACACTTGTGATTGTAACCATTGACAGCTAAAGCTTGATTGATTTGGTTTAAGAGGTCTTCCATTGATATCGATCGCGGTAATATTTGAGTAGCGATCGCACCCACAACAGTTTCTATAGATTCCAAACCATTCTTCTTCTGCTTGTCAATTTTCTCGTAAGCTACCCCTGGCTGGGAAATAGTTTCCGGGCGATTTAATCGCTGATTAAGTACCAAAATTGGTGGTAACTTGTCAGGCGAATCTCCCAATGTTTTCAGTGCTTTTAGCACGTCTTTATGGATAGCGGATTCTCCTAAACAAATTAGTAGTAAGTCAACGCTTTGGTGGCGAATTTGTTGTAACACTTCTGCCCAACAGGGACTGATCGCCGCTTTGAAGCCTGCTGTTTGTAGATACTGAATTAAAGCTTGGAACCACTCAGACCCCCGTTTAGCAGTTTCACTACTAATTGAGCAATTTTTTTCTGTCTGATAACCGTTAACTTGCTTGCGTCTTCCCTGTGGAAAATCACGTAGCTTTGTCAAATCCACTACCAAGATGTTGGCAGGGCAGCAAATACCAGAAGCAATTTGCAGTACTGATAGTAAGGCATCTGTTTTCTCAGTGCGACTGCTTTTGTCTTTAGCAAATGGTGTTAAGTAAGGAAATACAGATAACCCTGGTATCTTAGAAGCTATTAGTGTGGTTGCAACATCGCAAGTAACCAGTGGTATAGCCGCTAAACGTGGATGCCCAATTAGTTGTTGCAGATAAATTTGGGCAGTGGTACTTTCAACATCTAGCAAAATTACATCAAACTGCCATACCCGCGCCAAGAGTTCTGCCTGATCTAGGTCATCTACTTCAATCACCCGGTGTTCTCGAAGTGAGGGGTGGGGATTGACTGATTCCAAATGGGGATTCACCAACCTGAGAATTCGCAGTGGAGTCTTAGTTGGGATAATTGCGCTATTATCTAACCCTAGCTGCAAAACTGCTTGTGCAGTACATAATTTTTCTAGAACTGGTGCTAATACCTGATGCTCTATTGGCAAACTTAAGAAACCATCGGCTCGGTTAGCAAATGCTTGCTCCTTTTCGGCTGCCGTCGCTGTCACAATTACAGATATATGACGGGTTGCGCTGTCAGATTTCAATAAAGTCAGCACATCCCAGCCTGATAGTAGGGGTAGCAACGGATTCAAAAATATCGCTATTGGTTGCAAGCGCCGAGCTTTTTCGACTGCTTCTGTCCCCGATCGGGCAATCACTACCCGATATCCTAAACTTTTGAGTTTTTCGGTCAAGTCTTCAATATATCGAGCTACTGCCTCGACTACCAAGACCAACCGTTGTGAACTAGCGGGATGATGCTGTGTGGGCGTACTGACATGCTGACGATCTGCCACAGAGTTTTCCCGTGTCTTTTGGTATCGCGTCTGTTCGTCTTCTCTGATTCCCACATCTGGCTCAGAAAAGCCTGTTTTCGGCGGACTGGGTGGCAGAAGTAGTGTAAACTGGCTACCTTTACCTTCACGAGATAAAAAGCTAACATCTCCTCCGTGGAGGCGAGCCAGGGCCCGAGTTAATACTAGCCCCAAACCAGTGCCTTCAAATTGGCGGGTGAGGGGATTTTCTAGTTGTTGAAATTTTTGAAAGATTAAGTGTTGCTGGTGTTCAGGAATGCCAATGCCTGTGTCCCAAATTGTAAAAGCAATCCATCCTTCCCAACGACTCACCCGCAGCCCAATTTCGCCAGATATTTCGGTGAACTTAAAGGCGTTGGAAAGTAGATGTACTAGCATCTGGCGTAAGCGCAATTCATCTGCCACTATCTGATCTAAGCCTATTTCAATGGATAGGCTGAATTGGGAAGCAGATGAACGGGCATTTTGTTGAGTTTGGGACGTAGCTTTGCTAGGTTGGATGTGGATGGCTTTGGCTTCTGATAGGGCGCGATCGCACACAGCCTGAATTTTTACTGGCGTCAATGTCAGATCCATTTGTCCCGTTTCCATGCGGGTCAAATCTAAAATGTCATTAACTACACTCATTAAGTGGCGTCCGCTTTGATGAATCAGTCCCGCATAACGGGCTTGACGCTCGTTAAGTTCTCCCAATTGCTGATCCACAAGCAACCGTGATAATCCCAGAACGGCAGTTAGGGGAGTTTTGAGTTCATGACTAATACAAGCTAAAAACTCATCTTTCAACCGATTTAGTTGAATTAAATCAGCATTCTTTGCTGCCAGTTCTTTGCAAAGCTGTTGTTGCTCAGTGACATCAGTAGCTAAAACCAACCACAAATCATTGCTGAGTGCAACCTCTGAATCTGCACTCATGACTTTAAACTCAGGACTATCTAATGGAATTTTGGCAAATTGCCAGATTCGCTCCTGACCATTTTGCACTTCGACAACGCAGGTACAAGTACCCACCTGACTATCCAAATAGCAGCGACTGTATACAGTATCTGGTGATGCTTCTTGCTGGGTCGGTTCCTCTGCACCACCATGCTCATTCTCCCTACCATTGGGATGAACCGTGATTGCTCGTTGGCTGGCATATTCGGGTTTTTCGGAGGGCTTCGGGACAAGTATTGCCTCAACCTGTTGCCTAACTCCTTCTGGATCTTTCAAGACTCCTAATTGCTGCCACCAGGCGGGATTTCGTGCTACCACCTCGCCAGTACCCGTTTGCAACATCAAAGGCCAAGGCAGTCTTTCCAGCAACTGTACCAGTGGTTGGTGTCCCAATGATTTGGGTTCATTTGGTGTCTGCACACTAGCATGATACTCATGGCGATGCTCACCAGACGACCTCTGGATGCCTGAGCTTAGTGACCCAGCTATCCGTTCCTTAGCCAACAATCGCAACAGACGTGAACTATCCAGTAGCCCCAAATATCGACCATCAGAGTCAATCAATGCCCAATCTAAGGAGGAGTGTTTTTCGGCTTGTTGATAACCCAAGCGCAAGCTCAATTGCTCTACAGGCTCAGAACCTAATATTGTCTGTATTGGCTCAATTAGACCTTGACCCCAGGTGGAGAGTGATTGGTGTAAATTTAGATTTTTATCGTCACTATGTGCTAATAATATTTGGATTAAACGGGCAGAATACAGCAATCCTATGGGGCGTTGCTGTTGATTCACTACTACCAAGCGATCGCACTGCTCTTGCTCAAAAATCTCCAGCACTACTGCCAAAGAACTTGTTTGGGGGCAGCTAGGTACGGTTGCCTGAAAGTCATAAAGCGGGTAATCTAGCATTAACATAGGGCTTTGGGGGTTCTTCTTCCTGTGGAAACCTCCGGCATCTCCATCTGCCAACTGTTGATGGTCTTTTCGCCTGAAGCCATATCCTTTAAGAAGACTCATATAAGCAACTCTGGTTATTTCAACGCCATTAAAACAACGGGATTTCCCCTCACGGACACTTACTTGCGAACGAGTGCATTTTTCCAAGAGGCGACTTTTACTTTTGCCGCTTCTCATTTCTAGCAACTAGCCTCCCCAGTGTCTTACTGGTATTTAAACTCCTGATCGATAGCGACGGCTACAACAATTATGGCCCCAAAGGTTCGCTTTAGAACCTTGAGGAATTATAATGATTTAGAATGCGACAATCCTTTAAGTTCGTTTAAGTATCTTATCAAGGAGCAAAATAAAAAATTTATCTATTTCTTTATATATAGATGAGATACAAATAATAAATTAGCTACTCTGTCTTGTTATGCCGACAGATACCTGATCATTAAAGACCTACTAAGTCCTAACACTCAGTTGCTGTACTAGGTTGTTGAGTGGCTAACACTATCTGTTAACACAGAGCGTTATTTTTTTGGGGTGGATCACCAGTTTACTCTACACCCAGTATTACCCTAGAAGCGTTAACTAAACTTATCAGCCCACGTTTCTTGGTCAGGGCGATTAAGGAGATATATTCAAGAATAGATGTTATTACCGATATTGATTCTGCAACCTGATGTTAATAAATGTTTAGATAATCCAGTTGACTTAGACAACCAAAAAGGTTTGAGCAGGTGGATGTGGAAATTTATTGACGCGATTATTGCCCAATTTTACTACCTACCTGTTGTTGCAACTACCTCTGGAAAAATCAACTATTTGCCAAATTGGCTGCAACAAAATCCAAATAAGGCATACACTGACAAGTACATCTATGTATTTGCCTGTCACACCCAAAAAAGCCAACAGCATTTTCAGGAGATGACTTCAGCAGAACGGCAAAAATTATTAAGACAGCTTAAGTTAGATTACAGTTTAATTATTATAAATTATTTTACCACAGACAAAACACTCAAGGAAAAAATTGATAAATTTATCAATACTATATTTTATGCTAATATTCCTGTGCCCCAAATGATCGAAATTCACATGGAGGTAATTGAAGAATTTTCTCACCAGCTAAAATTAGAAGGAAGGAGCAATGAAACATTACTTGATTACCGCCTGACGTTGATAGAAATCCTGGCTCACCTGTGCGAAGTCTATAGGAGTTCGATTTCTAAATAAATTAAATTTATTGATGTTTAACTTGGAACAAGCCACTACTGTTAGTTAGTCTCAATGCGCGATCGCATCTTGTATTTATATTATAATGACTAGGCATTAAGTATATGAATAAAGCCAACAAAAACTACGTTCTCAAGCTTTACGTAGCAGGGAACACCCCGAATTCAGTCCGGGCATTAAAAACACTCAAAGATATTTTAGAACAGGAGTTTGAAGGCGTTTATGCTTTAAAAGTGATCGATGTACTGAAAAGCCCACAACTGGCGGAAGAAGATAAAATATTGGCAACGCCGACATTATCTAAAATTTTGCCTCCACCCGTCCGCAAAATTATCGGGGATCTTTCAGATAGAGAAAGAGTATTGATTGGATTAGATTTGCTCTATGAAGAACTGAGTGAAGATGATTTTGAAGAGTAAAATAATTAATTATGCAAGAGACCATTTATAAAGGAAATTTTAATTGTGTAGGGGAGCCAGTACGTTGCTCTAGTCAAGAGAGTTGTAGCACCTATTCTTTAGAGCGAAGCGTAACGCACTGACATGAATCGTGCGTTACAGCAAAAATATTTATTCTCGCTATCTTTAGTCAGATTGTGTGGTAACACAACAACAATTATGAGCTAAGGAAGCCTGAGCTACTTTTACCTCCCCTACTTAATATGAAAGTTTATAAATATTCTCGAAGAAATTGAGTCCAAACTTTAGTAATAAAAAATAGGTTTTAATACCAATTTATTATCAAGCAATGAATGAAAACGAGCAACTAGAATCAAAGCAACCACCGAGAATTAGGGGTGTAGAAAAAATTCGCACGATGATCGAAGGGTTTGATGATATTACTCATGGTGGTTTACCACTTGGTAGAACTACTTTGATTAGCGGTACATCCGGCACAGGCAAAACTTTATTATCTCTTCAGTTTCTCTATAACGGTATCACTTACTTTGATGAGGCAGGAGTATTTGTTACCTTTGAAGAATCACCCAGTGATATTATTAAAAACGCCCATATTTTTGGTTGGAATTTGCCACGTTTAATCGAAGAAGGCAAGTTGTTTATTCTTGATGCATCTCCCGATCCAGAAGGTCAAGATATCGTTGGTAATTTTGACCTTTCTGCACTAATTGAGCGCCTGCAATATGCCATCCGCAAATACAAAGCTAAACGAGTTTCAATCGACTCAATAACAGCAGTATTTCAGCAGTATGAAGCGATGGGAGTAGTGCGACGCGAGATTTTTCGCCTAGTAGCACGTCTCAAACTACTAAGTGTCACCACTGTGATTACCACTGAACGTAGTGAAGAATATGGCCCCGTTGCCTCTTTTGGTGTGGAAGAATTTGTTTCCGATAATGTAGCAATTGTTCGCAACGCTTTAGAAGGAGAACGCCGCCGTCGCACAATTGAAATTCTCAAGTTGCGCGGCACAACTCATATGAAAGGCGAATATCCTTTCACGATTACTAATGAAGGAGTTAACATCTTCCCACTGGGAGCAATGCGTTTAACTCAACGGTCTTCCAATGTTAGGGTATCTTCTGGTGTCAAAACCTTAGATGAAATGTGCGGTGGTGGTTTCTTTAAAGATTCAATTATTTTGGCAACAGGAGCCACAGGTACTGGCAAAACCCTTTTAGTCAGTAAGTTTATTCAAGATGGCTGCCTCAATGGAGAACAGGTAATATTATTTGCTTATGAAGAATCACGCGCCCAACTATCTCGCAATGCTTCCTCTTGGGGGATTGATTTTGAAGAATTAGAGGATCAAGGTTTACTCAAAATAATCTGTACTTATCCTGAATCAACTGGTTTAGAAGACCACTTACAAATTATTAAATCTGAAATTGCTGTCTTCAAACCAGCTCGCATCGCCATTGATTCTTTATCAGCACTAGCTAGAGGAGTGAGCAATAATGCATTTCGGCAGTTTGTGATTGGTGTGACGGGTTATGCTAAACAAGAAGAAATTACTGGTTTCTTTACCAACACAACTGACCAATTTATGGGAGCGCATTCGATTACTGACTCTCATATCTCCACGATTACCGACACAATTATCATGTTACAGTACGTAGAAATTCGCGGAGAAATGTCGCGGGCAATTAACGTGTTCAAAATGAGAGGGTCTTGGCATGATAAGGGCATTCGTGAGTATAATATCACTGCTGATGGTCCCGACATTAAAGATTCTTTCCGGAACTACGAACGGATTATCAGCGGTGCTCCTACTCGCGTTAGTATCGATGAAAAGGCGGAACTTTCTCGCATTGTTAAACGTTTTGAAGACAAACAGAGTTCCGAACCCTGAATTTAGTATCGTAGTATATTCTTTCCTAAATTTAGTATCGTGCTATATTCTGTGGTGAAGAAAGGTTTTCTGCCGCTAGATTGATTTTCGTGTGAGGGATGCGGTGAAAGGACAGCAATTATTCTATAGCTTCTTGCCTAGTGTGACGGCAGCGGTCTTAACAACTCAGCCTGTTTGGGCTGGTACTGCGAAACTAACTGAGGTATATCTGGCGTCTTCTCCTAGTGTTTTGACTTCTACTTATGGTCAAGACTCGGTTGTGGACACCATGAATACCCAACTGCCTAACGGTGCAGATGTTAGTATTCCAACCCAAGTACCTGCTTTTGGTTTCACTAAACTTAGCATGAAGCCTTTAAGTAATAACAGTATTCCAGTGTTCACGATTGGAAATACTGTTGTACCAATAAAACAACTACTTAAGAAAGATGAAGGTAGATTTTTCAGTTTGACACCTACCTCTAATCCTTCCCAACAGCTTGATGTCAGTCGTTCTGCTCCAAATAATCAAAAACAGAGTAATTCAAGCGCTTATGGGCAGGAATCAAAGAGGATAGTAGTTCCCAACTACACTTCAAAATCCCCTTCTGTCCAAAAAGAAATTTTGTCCCTGTCTTCTGTACAGCAGCCAGTGGTTCAAAAGCTAAATACTGTTACTCAGTTGCAGACATTTTTACAAACTTCAGCTACAGGTGTAGGAGCAGCAAAACTGCTGTCAGCGCAGAGGTGTCCACAGGAATTGGGAAAAAGTAAGACTGACTCGTTGGCTAATTTGGTAATGGCCTCAAGCGCCTGCTTACAAAAAAGTGCTATTGGCCGCGTGGCTCAGAGTAATACTCCGATTCCGACAGATTCGACGCCAACTCCCACTGTGCCAGAAACCGTAACTCCTGTACCAGGGGGTTCAGTGCTACCTCCCATTGTGCCGACAACCGTAATTCCTGCACCAGGGGGTTCAGTGCAACCTCCAACTGTGCCGAGAACCGTAACTCCTGTGCCATCAGGACCGGTGCAAATTCCCGATAACCTGATTCCTAGCTCAAATCCTTTGCAATTTCCCACTAAACCAGAGGAAGTGACATTTCAGGGAAATCAGCCGATTACTTTGGCACAGGCTCTGGAGCTAGCACGGCGGAATAATCGGGATTTACAGGTATCCCAATTGGAGCTAGAACGAAATAAAGCGGCTCTACGCGAGGCGCAAGCTGCTTTATTGCCCACTCTGGGAATTAGCACTGATATTACTCGTAGTCAGTCTGCTAGTAATCAGCTCGCGTCGAAACTCCAAGAACAACAGACGGGTATATCATCCCCAGATAAACCCAGTACAGGTTTCAACGGTCAAGCACAACTCTCATATAATCTTTATACTTCTGGGAGAGTGCAAGCACAAATCAGAGCGGCTGAAGAACAGGTACGTTTCTATGAGTTGGCTGTAGAAACTGAGTTTGAGACAATCCGTCTAAATGTTGCTACTGACTACTACAATCTGCAACAAGCGGATGAACAAGTACGTATTGCTCAGTCGGCTGTGCAGAACTCCCAAGCTAGTTTGCGTGATGCAGAAGCTTTAGAGCGAGCTGGGGTTGGTACTCGCTTCGATGTGCTACGCTCTCAGGTGAATTTAGCAAATGCCCAACAAGATTTGACTAATGCTAGATCGCAGCAGGCAATTGCCCGTCGTCAATTAGCAACTCGGATAAGTTTGCCGCAGGCGATAAATATCAGTGCAGCCGATCCTGTACAGTTAGCTGGTCTTTGGAACCCAACGCTAGAACAAAGTATTGTGCTAGCTTATCAAAATCGTCCGGAACTGCAACAGCAGCTAGCACAACGCAATACCAGTGAGCAACAGCGTAGGCAGGCCCTTGCGGAACTGGGTCCTCAAGTTAGTTTGGTCGCCAGCTACGACCTGTTAGATCAGTTCAATGATAATGTCAGCGTTACTGATGGTTATTCATTGGGAGTTAGGGCAACCCTAAATTTGTATGATGGAGGAGCAGCAAGAGCAAGGGCAGATCAGTCAAAAGCTAATATTGCGATCGCAGAAACTCAATTTGCTGAACAGCGTAACCAAATTCGCTTTCAGGTAGAACAAGCCTATTCTACCCAGCAATCTAGTTTGGAAAATGTTCAAACCGCTAATACCGCTTTAGAACAAGCTAGAGAAGCTCTACGTTTAGCGCGTTTGCGATTCCAAGCTGGTGTAGGGACTCAAACTGATGTGATTAACTCTGAAAACGACCTCACACAAGCTGAAGGTAATCGAGTCAGAGCAATTTTGGATTACAACCGCGCTTTAGCTCAGTTACAACGGTCTGTTACTCTCAGAGCACTACGCTAATTAGCCGAAACTCAACTGTCAATACTTTTGACTGCTGTTGTGTTTTGTAATGCACTTTGCACCTGCCCTCAAGGCATTACAAAGTCCAGTAGTGTTTTTGAGCAAAAGTTACCACAAGCCTTATTTTATCAGTCAATACATTGATAAAATGAGGCTTTTTAGTCGTAAAAGCAGTAGTGGAAATTTTTATTTTTTAGAAGTCCTTTAGCGATCGCTTGTGGATGATAATTCAATACAGTTTAATTAAGAATTTCTTCTTTCTCTTTGCGACAGCAGGGCGGTTGGAGGGATCTAAGACTTTGAAAACACGCCCTACGTCTACGCTGAAATTTTTAGCAATAAGCAAGAGTTAATGATATTTTTTCTAGTCTGTTGAGAATAAAATACTATAGCAATAGCCAAGGTGGTTAGGACATTAACAGATGATAAAACTTAGACACAAAAAGGCTTTTCACCCAGTCCCCAGTCCCCAGTCCCTTGCTATATTATTGATATGATGCGATCGCCCTGCAATGGTTTGAGGTTGACAAAAGGATTCGTTTGCGATCGCGTACCCACCCAAACTAGGCAATCGCAGGAGAGTTTAGTTGCAAGAAAGTTACTCGAAAAGCAAATTTTATTCTGGTTCTCAACACGCTGTCAAAAACGCCACTATTCATAAAAAGTCTCAAATCAAGACTTTTATCAACAGGTCTATTGGATTAGTCAAAATTGGACTAACATAACTGAGTGTTCGATTGCTCGCCTTGTCAAAGACTCATGACTAAAGTAACATCTCAAGAAATTGCACAGTTTCGCTCTCAATTGGCAGATAATCCCAGCGATATGGAAGCGCTGGATTTGATTGAAGACTGTGATGGAGATTTAGAAGATGCGGCAATGACGCTAGCTATCCGAGCAGGACAACAACCAGAAAGAGCAAATTCCGAGTGGTTAGATGCCTTGGCTAGAAAATGGCGTGTGGTCATTTGCGAACAAGAATATCGAGAAGATTTGCTTAATACTTCACTTCAAAAGATGATGGAACATCTAAAAGCAACGCCGACGTTTCCTAAGATTTTGGCAACGCCAGTTTTGATTTATGTCCTCAAGCAAGGCGTGAACAATTTTTGTGAGCCACTAGATTCGCTAAAGTGATTAGCCCATGTATATTTAACTTGTATTATAACGGTTTGCCGTTGAGTTCAATACAGACCTAACCCCCAACCCCAACGCTACAAGGGTTGGGGAGTAAGAATCAAAGCCTCTCCATCCTGTACAGACGCGATTATTCGCGTCTGTACTCCTACCCAATGCAAGATTGATTCCACCAGGACTGATACGCTGTTAATTAAGGCAAAACTTCTATTAGACAAATTGTAAAATCAATGAATTACCTTGTTGCCGTATTACCAGACCGCATTCAAGCCGAAGCTGCTTACTTAGCTTTAGAAGAAGAAGGCATAAAGAGTACTATCCTGGGGAAGGGATATAAAACGGCTGACGAGTTTGGCTTAATTGACCCCAAAGACCAAGCCAAAAACCAAGCACAACTGATGGCAACCTGGCTGATACCATTTGGCTTTTTTGCAGGTTTTACATTCAGCCTGATCACTGGTTTAGATACTTTTGCCTGGGCGGGTGAAGTTGGCAATCACATCATTGGTGGACTGCTGGGTGCTGCTAGTGGTGCTATGGGTGGTGTTTTAGTGGGTGGTGGAGTCGGTTTACTCGTGGGTAGTGGTGATGCATTACCTTATCGCAACCGCTTAGATGCGGGTAAATACTTAGTTGCCGTTCAAGGTTCTGAAACTCTCACTCGGCAAGCAACCCGAATATTACGTCAGTTTGATCCAGAAAATATCCAAGGTTATGCTGACACAAGTAGCGTGTAATAAATCATAGTTTACACATTACGACACAGCGACTTGAGTTACTTCCCTTGAGGCAGCAGAAGCACTGGTCTATATTTGCCTTTAGTCGGCGATAACTTAAGAGAATTATCGCTCAATCTCCAGACAATCATGCTGCCTCGATTCGCATTCTGAAAAAATTAGGAATGCAACAAACTGGTAGAGATGAAAACCTGCCCAAATGGGAATTAAAGTTAGAATCAAGACAGTTTTTGCAGATAAATTCTCAACTCATAACTCATAATTTTTAAGAATGTTGCCACGAGAAGAACTTTTAAAAGGTGTTGAAAATCGAGATAGTGTAGCTCGTGTAATTGATCAAGCAGAGCAAGCCATCAAAACTTGGGAAGTGATTTTGACCGATTTTCTATCTCCCCCAGAATTGGCAGAAATTCAACGGGTGTTTAACCGATTAACAGAAGTGCAATTAGTTGTATGGGGTGGATATCCGCAAGCTGAACGCCAAAGAATTGCGATCGCTCGTTCGGAACTTCCCTTAGATCCATCTCAAGTCAGCCTTGTCGCCGTGGAAATTGCTGGTAATTTCCTGTTTGATACCGCCTCTCACCGAGACTTTTTAGGCGCAATGTTGGGAACGGGAATTGTTAGGGAAAAAACGGGAGATATTATAGTATTGGGAGAACGGGGGGCGCAGGCGATTGTCGCACCAGAGTTGGTAGAATTTTTGGAAATGAGTCTTAAACAGGTGCGATCGGTTCCTGTGAAAACTCAACAGATTGAGGTAACTGAATTAAAGGTTCGGGAACCAAAGAAAAAAGAATTAACTACTGTGGAGGCTTCTTTGCGATTGGATGCGATCGCATCTGCTGGTTTTGGCATGTCCCGCAGCAAAATGGTTGATTTCATTGATGCTGGTGATGTCCGCGTCAATTGGAAGGAAGTTACCCAAGCTAGTTCTCAACTTAAATCCGGCGACTTAATCGCTATTCGCTCTAAAGGGCGTTTAGAAGTTGGAGAAATTGCCGTTACAAAAAAAGACCGCTACCGAGTTCAATTAACAAGATATATCTAATAAGTGAGGAGTAAGTAGTTAAAAGTCAGAAGTGAGGAGTGAAAAGTTAGGAGTTTTAAATTTACCACTTTCTTTAACTCCTAACTCCTGTAGAGACGCGATTAATCGCGTCTCTAACTCCTAACTATATACTTAGGCTTTAAAATGTTTTGCTAACATATTCAGCAGAAGTTTGCGCGGTACGAGCCGAGATAATTTGCTTCTAAGTTGAGTGTTAGTATTAGAACTAATAACGGTTGGATAGCCTTTTTCCAAAGCCTCTAAAGATTCCCGAACCACTTTTTCACAAGAATATACTTTCTCTGTGCTACTTGCCAGCGCTGGAGGAAAATTAGCTTCTGCAAAAAAGTTTGTTTCTATTGGCCCTGGACAAGTGACTAAAATACGAACACCATATTGACGATTTTCTGCCCATAGTGCTTCACTAAAGCTGAGGATAAAAGCTTTACTGGCAGCATAAACAGAAAGGTATGGTATCGGTTGAAATGCAGTAATAGAAGATACGTTAATAATACTTCCAGAACCACGTTGCCGCATCAAGGGAAGAAATTTATGTGTTAAATCTACCAATGCCAAAATGTTTAATTGTACGATTTTGACTTGTCTTTCTCCATCTCCTTCAGCAAAGTCGCCATAGTAACCAAAACCAGCATTGTTGATTAATAAGTCAATAGTTAATCCCTTTAGTTTAGTGGCATCAAAGACAGCAGATGCTGCATTAGATTCTGTAAGGTCTTTGACTATAACATCTACTTGAATTTTGTATTGTTCTTGTAATTGTTTCGCTAATTGGCTTAGTTTCTCTTCGGAACGAGCAACTAGTACAAGATTTGTCTTGCGTGCAGCTAGTTCTTGGGCAAAAGCTTTACCAATACCACTAGAGGCACCAGTAATCAAAGCAGTTGGCATTATACATATTAAGATAGTTTTTAGACACCTTATAAATCTTAGCTATGTTAGCTATAAGTTTTAACTACCCAAAGTGATATATCCAAAAGGGTAAAAGCAGCACCTAGTGCTGAAATCTGAGTGGAGACTTCCTCCACTCAAAACTTCTCCTTCCTTAAAACTTGACTTTCGGAAGCTATATAAATTCTCCAATTACACCAATATGGGAGATTCTTAAATCATCTTCATCTGTACATTAAATAGACGAGTCGATTTTTTCTGGTAGTTCTCTGTCCTTACACGACCAAACCTTTGAATTGTTAATTACCATTTTTCATACCAATAGATAATTTCTGAAGCTGAACTATTAATAGCAACGCCGTAGCTATCTCCATGATTCCATTTGAAGCCAGGTCTACCTTTGTTATCTGCATTTAATACCAGTATTTCATAAGTAGCTGGAAAAGATTCCGTATGAGAGTCACTGGTGTAGAAGAAAGTTGTCGGCACACCGTTAGGCTGGTTTATGTGGTCGTTTGTGTTACCACCCCTATATTGGTGCTTTGCACTATTTCTGTATTGTGAAAGTAATTTTTCTATTTTATTTGGTGGCTGTTTCAGCCTAATTTGAAAAAAACTACTTCCTTGCAAAAATTCAGGAGAGTAAGCAATGCGAACGGCTTTAGCATCAGTGGGAATCTCATTAGGAAAATGTTTTATTTGGTCATTATTAGACCATAGTTGATTACGAATTTCTTTGTAGCGTGATGTATCAGTTATTATTTTAGGTTCGCTAGTATTGCTAAAGTTTCTTCTCATAAAAAAGCTTCCCCCGACAATACTAAAACTAGCAAGGGCCAAGAGAAATTGCGATCGCTTCATCGAGTTGGGTGCATCTAACTTTCATAGTCATATACCCAACTAATAAACTAAATTCGTACTATTGCGGATATAGCATCAGAGATATTAACAGAAACTTTGTGTATCCAGCAGGAATTCGGGGTAATTGTAAAATTATTGTGAAGTTGGTCAATGATTACCTAGTCAAAAACCGTAGGTTATCCTGATTGAGGCTAGTACTCCCCTTATGGCTAACGAAATCAATTCCACAGCCATCCATTTTTTTCAATTCTTCCTGATGTAGGAATAACTAAGGCGGATATATAAATAGTAGATGCACCTTAATTAAATTATAGCCCCTAGCTTTTAGCTGAGGGCTTTTTTTATTGCTGATATTTTTTAATATGGCAATAAAATTTATTTTATTATTATAAGTCTAATTTTCCCGGATATAGCAATCAATAAAGCGGATTAATAAATGGTAGATGCACCTTAAAAATTACAGCCCTCAGCTTTTAGTTGAAGGCTTTTTTATTGCTGATATTTTTTAATCTGTGAAGAAAATAACTTTGTACATAATTTAAATATTCCCGGATATATCAATCAATAAAGCGGATTAATAAATGGTAGATGCACCTTAAAAATTACAGCCCTCAGCTTTTAGTTGAAGGCTTTTTTATTGCTGATGTTTTTTAATATATGAAGAAAATAACTTTGTACATAATTTAAATATTCCCGGATATAGCAATTAATAAAGCGGATTAATAAATGGTAGATGCACCCTAATAAATTACAGCCCTCAGCTTTTAGTTGAAGGCTTTTATTATTTAAATATAGATGGCAGTAAACTGGGAGCTAACCATACTGCATAACCAAGAAATCCAAACAGCAAGGTAATTAGGACAGTAATGCCGTAGCTGATGCAAATTAATAAACCGTCAGATTCGATGGTGGCAACAGTCAAAAGTAAAATACCCACAGTGGGGATGGGATTTGTAAACGGAATTGGTAATATTAGTAATACTGTTAACAAAGAGATACAAAACCCATTAATTCGCCAAATCAAAGGATTATGGGCTATTTTTGCCAATCGGGGACGGGCGATTTTCTGCAAGATTTTGGTAAGACGTCCCAAATTTTGCAAAAGTAACTGGGCAAAGGGACGAGGAAATTTGTAGTTGGCGATTCTTTTCGGTAGCCAAGGCGATCGCCTCCCTAAAACCATTTGCACTGACAACAGTAAACAAGCACCACCAAAAGGGCCAGTTAATCCCGGTGGCATAGGAAATAAAAAGGGCAAAATTAATAATGTAATTACCAGGCTGAACCCTCGTTCTGAGGTTTCTGCCAGAACATCACCTAGAGTCAGCGGTTGTTCAGCTAGGCGTTCTAACAGGGACTTTATATCTTGAGAAAATCTCAGATGCATTTGGCGTGAGTTGATGCGAGTTCCCACATTTTTAGCAGAGGTAGATAGGGCAGAATAACTCCTAACTCCTAACTCATGACTTCTGGAGGCACTAAAACAGCTATAGCTTTAGGTATAACGCGAAAATGAGCAGGTGTGTAGGTAGTGATTTCACCATCTGTATTGATAGGGTGCGGTTTGTGAGTATGCACCTCTATTTCTTCACCTTGAAGAGAGCGTACACTTTGCCAATGTATATGTCGCCCTTCTCGCATCGCCGGAAATATTGGTATAATATGCAACCAATGTTTTATCTCCAAGCTATAAAGGTCTAGCCTTTGGTCATCTATTGTGGCATCGTGAGCCACTGCCATACCACCCCCATAATAGCGGCCGTTACCCACAGCAATTTGCACTGTTTTCACACGAACTGATTCACCATTGATCACGATCTCCGCAGTAAAAGGTCTAGCTTCCCAAATTACTTGCAATGCAGTGGCAGCATAAGCAAATATTCCCCAACGGCGTTTGACTTGTTTGGTAAGTCGCTGGGTAATTTTTACACTCAATCCCATACTGGCAACGTTAAAAAAGTGCTTGCCGTTCACCCAACCCAAGTCGATGCGGCGTAAATTTCCATAGGCAATAATTTTGCAAGCTTTGCTGAGGGAATTCGGGATTCCCAAAGTCTTCGCTAGGTCGTTGGCAGTTCCTAGAGGCAAGATTCCCAAGGGCAACTGAGTATCAACTAAAGCATCTACTGCGGCATTGAGAGTCCCATCTCCTCCACCAATGATTACCAAGTCAACTTGATACTGATAGCGAAATATAACTTCAGCAAGATGTTTGGGGTCTTCTGTAAACTCCTCAATTAAATCAAAGCCGAGTGTCTTCAGATATTGAATTGCTTCCAACAGACCCTTTTGGCCTTGGCGGGCATGACGATTTACTAATAGCAGTGCGCGGGAACTCATGGGTAGTACCTTTTGTAGTTTAGGACTTACGCAAAAATTGCCAAAAAGCTTAATTTATCGAACCGCCAAGACGCCAAGAACGCCAAGAATCGTAGAGTGTGCGTAAGTCCTATAGTTGATAGTTCCAATTATCCGCATCAATGTATTCTGGTTGAAGTTGACTATGTGTTTAAGTTGTTATGACCTTTATCAACAATTCATTTGTCAATACTTATAATGTTATGATTACTAATTTTTAATTTCTATTTTATCTAATTTATCTTTATTAGCCTCAGTGTGTTAATATTCCGTCAATATAATTATTTACTAAATGACTGAATTTAAGTGTTTTTATTTATAAGACAGATATTTATGCCAATATTATAGTACCTAGAAAATAATGCTAAACAATTAAGATATTTTTTCTTGATATAGATACATATTTGTATAAATACTAACAATAGTTATAATTATTTAACTTTTGGCTGAGAAGACATTTATATATATCAATTTCTGCTGTGGGAGATTGGAAATTGTCTACGACTCGGAAAGCACCATTTATCCCGCATTTATCACAAGTTCTGGGATCGCAATACTGTAAAGGATAATAAACAAGAGAGTTTTTGTCGCTAGGAAGATAATCAAAGGATAGCGATTAACTAGCGGGGGAAAAGTTTTTAACGTCAATAGGACTTACGCACGAGTTATGGAATAACGAACCGCAGAGGCGCAGAGAAGCCAGTGCGCCCTTGCGGTTCCCCGACTTGTTCGCGCAGCGTCTCCCTTAGGAGAAGCAACTGGCGCGACACGGTGAGACAGCGCTGTAGGAGGGTTTCCCTCCGTAGGCGACTGCGAACCCGAAGGGAGAAATGAGAGTTTGAGAGATATTTTGCGTAAGTACTAGTCAATATTAAACCGCGTCCACTTTGAAAATTGTAGTTCTTTCCGTATGAAAACAAAAAACCCGCATCCCCCAGCCCCTTCTCCCAAATTTGGGAGAAGAGGAGCCGGAAAGAAGTCCCTCTCCCCTTACTTGGGAGACGGATTTAGGGCGAGGGCAAAAACTACGGTTCTTAACATAGATGAGGTTTAAACTTGTTTTTGCTTCTTGTTTGGTGGAATTTAAGTTTTTGTGCGATCGCTCTAGGTAAAATGATTGGGCAATACCCTGCAATGCCAATGCGTCAGCTTACATTGTCAATGCATCGGCTTACATTGTTAATGCGTCGGCTTACATTGTTAATGCGTCGGCTTACATTGTTAATGCGTCGGCTTACATTGTTAATGCGTCGGCTTACATCGTTAATGCGTTAGCTTACATTGTCAATGCATCGGCTTACATTGTTAATGTGTCGGCTGCATCGTTAATGTGTCAGCTTACATCGTTAATGCGTCGGCTGCATTAAAAACGTTACGCTTTTACGCAAAACTGTACTTAGTGCTTACCTTAAAAGTTAATTGACATTGGCAATTCTAAATTAAAGTAAGTCTGAAAAATCACTTAAAAATTATTAGGTATCGTACTTCCTCCGCCGCTTAACCGGATTCATCCACACTTCTAAGCGACTAAATGCCTGTGAAGAAAGTAACGTCAAGCATAGATACACCAAAGCTACAGCCGCGTAAATTTCAAAAGCGCGATAATTATCGGCGACAATTAGCTGTCCTTTGCGAAACAATTCTTCAAAACCAATCACTGCAACTAAGCTTGTATCTTTCAACAAACTGATAAACTCATTACCTAAAGGTGGGATCATCCGCCGGAAAGCTTGGGGAAAAATTACATAACTCATGGTTTGCATAGAACTCAAACCTAACGATTGTGCAGCTTCTGCTTGTCCTGTTTCAATTGATTGAATCCCAGCACGGACAACTTCGGCAATGTATGCAGCACTATTCAAACTTAAGGCAATTACTCCAGCTACCAAACGATCAAAAGTAAATGTCAAACCAAGTTCTTGTAAAATTGCTGGTAAACCGAAGTAAATCATAAAAATTTGCACTAACAAAGGCGTTCCCCGGAAAAAATCCACATACGCCCTCGCCACCCAACGCAAAGGTGCAACATGAGAAAGGCGGACAATACCAATTAAGGAACCCCCAATTAAACCAAACACTACAGAAAGCATTGTCAATTGCAACGTTACCAAAGCTCCCTGTAATAAAGTCGGAAAAGCCTGCAAAATCACGCCAATTGAGGTTAATATTTTAGGTGCGCGAGCGCTAGTCTGATTCTCAAATGGTGATTTAACTGGTAATGATGGCGGCTCGGCTTTAAACCATTTTCGATAAATTTGGGAATAAGTGCCATTTTTCAGCACCCGATCGAAACCGTTGTTTATTAATGCCAAATTCGCGGAATTTTTAGCTGTAGCAATCCCGTAAAATTCCTCCGTCAACAATTGCTGTACTATTTTAATTCCCTTGAGATTACCCGTATTAATAGCATACAAAGTCACAGGTGCATCATTAATTACCGCATCCACATTAGCATTAAGCAATTCTTGCAGGGCTAAAGGTGCTGAATCAAAACTGCGAATTTGCACTCCAGGAATACTCTTAGCCTTTGCAGCCCCAGTTGTACCAACTTGTACCGCAATTTTTTTATTTTTGAGACTGTCAAAGCCAGTAATATTTTGATTATCTGCGCGGATTGCGATCGCTAACCCAGCTTTAAAATAAGGGCGGGAAAAAGAAATCGTCTTTGCCCTCTCCTCTGTAATCGTGATCGAACTAATCGCCGCATCTACCGTTTTGGCTCCCAAAGCTGGGATAATGCCATCAAAAGGCAGACTTTGAAATTCCACTTTAAAGTTAGCAGAGGAAGCAATCGCATTCATCAAATCAATGGAAAAACCCTGTAACTCACCACCTTGTCCTTTAAATTCAAAAGGTGGAAACGCCGGTTCAGTAGCAACCCGTAGAGTTTTCCCAGCACTAGGATTCACACCACAGCCAGCCAGTAACAAACAGCTAAAACCTACAACCACACACCAGCGCAGCCAACAGATAAAACTAAATTTAGCCATATTATTTTCTCTCCCCCTCTGCGCTCTCTGCGCCTCTGCGGTTCGTTCAAGTTCCCGCCAATAAATAAATTTCACAGGCTTTTAGCTAAAGTCTACTTCAATAGACTAAAACCCTTACTTAGTCTTCTAAAGAAGACTTGAGCTATTAACCTCAGAATTCATTCTGAGGCGTTTTTTAAGACTACTGCACGTATACATAAAAAACCTTACAATCAACTGTAGAACAGCTTGACATAAGTAATGAACAATACCATCCCCGCCATTATTTTTGACAATATCGAAAAAAACTTTGGTTCCCTAAAAGTCCTCAAAGGAATCACAGGGGAAATCAATCGGGGAGAAGTTGTTGCAGTTATCGGTTCCTCCGGCTGTGGTAAAAGTACCCTACTACGCTGCTTCAACCGCCTAGAAACCATTAACAAGGGGCGTTTAATAATCAACGGGATCAACTTATCACGACCCACTGTCAACTATAACCAACTGCGGCAACTACGAACACAAGTAGGTATGGTTTTCCAACAGTTCAACCTGTTTCCCCATCTCAGTGTCTTAGAAAATATGACACTCGCCCCTCGGAAAGTATTGGGAAAAACACCGAAGGAAAGCGCCCAACTAGCGAGATTGTATTTAGAAAAAGTTGGCTTACATGACAAAGCCTCTGCTTATCCCGAACAACTTTCTGGTGGACAAAAGCAACGAGTTGCGATCGCTCGGAGCTTATGCATGAATCCCCAAATCATGCTATTTGACGAACCCACCAGCGCCCTAGATCCCGAACTCGTCGGCGAAGTTTTGCAAGTTATGCAGCAATTGGCATCAGAAGGGATGACAATGGTGGTTGTCACCCATGAAATGCAATTTGCAAAGGAAGTAGCCGATCAGGTGATATTTTTAGACAAAGGTATTGTCACAGAACAAGGTTCAGCCTATAAAGTATTGACCAATCCGCAGAGCGATCGCCTACGTATTTTCCTCAGTCGCCTCAATGTTAGATAGTTAGGAGTTAGGAGTTGTCAATTAAAGGTTTTTTCATAACTTTTCACTCATAACTATTTAAAGGTACTCGCGCAAGAAATCAAAGGGATCATCTTCCCAACAAGGTTCAGGTATCAGCCAAAATAAACTACTGTTGATATCGGCTTCAATTTCATCACCGTCGTCTCTATCAAAGAGTTCTATCAAAGCTATCCAATCACCTTCTCTCAGAAACGTTAACGATGGGGCATATACCTGGAGATTATTTGAGTAATTCACGCGCAAAATTGTGCTTGAGAGCCGTAAAAAGTTAGTATAAAAATTTGTAAATAATCAGATTATAGCTTTGATAACCGAAGTTAAATAGTTATTTTGATACTATTAAATATGGACTACTCTCATGAGTGTCTCACAATTTAAATAGGACTGCTATAGTATTTATTACATAATTACAAGCTGAATTTACTCAAACCGGAAAAATCCTTCAGGCTGCGACTCGACTAATTCCACGTCAAAGACTTCGGCAAAGGACTGGGCTAGATAAAAACGCACTTCTTGGCAAGTGATTCCTGGAATCCATTCAGCTAAACTGCCTACAGATTTATCAGAAATACCGCAAGGTACAATGCGCTCAAAGCCTGTCATGTCTGGACAAACATTTAATGCAAAGCCGTGCATGGTAATCCAACGGCTAACTTTAATCCCAATAGCCGCAACTTTTCGCCCTTGTAACCAAACACCAGTAAAAGCCGGAATTCTTTCTCCCTGCAATCCATAAACTGCTAATAGGCGAATTATGACTTCTTCGAGTTGCCGTAAGTACCAATGAAGGTCTTTACGATAACGTTGCAGATTTAAAATAGGATACCCTACCAGTTGACCGGGACAATGGTAAGTAACCTCACCGCCTCGTTCAACTCGATGCACATCATATTCACCTTTGTCAATATCAAATTTGAGAAAATCTGAGTTGGCTGCTTGTCCCAGAGTATAGACAGGTGGATGTTCTAGCAAAATTAACACGTCATCTAGACTGGGGTCATGGATACGCTCAGTCAGGAGCGATCGCTGCCATCCATGAGCATCCAAGTAAGGCATTAATCCTTGGTTATACAGCAAACAACGGTTTTGGTGTGGTTTTATACTATGGATCATGCCAAAAATCAACTGATATTGGGAACAAAATATATTTCAAGTTAGAAGATTTGAGTCAACAATTGTCAAGCTTTGCAAAGGATTTTAAAGGAAAGTCAAGGGAAGCTGCATTAGAAAATACAAAGTGCTAGCTTGAATATTAACCTCAATAGGTTTTTAGGAGGAATTCTCTACAATGATAGGACTTACGCACACTCTACGAACTCTTGGCGTTCTTGGCGTCTTGGCGGTTCGACAAATTAAGCTTTTGGGCGATTTTTGCGTAAGTCCTAAATAAGCATCACGCCAAGACAATAAGAACGAATGTACTGGCTGATGACTCTAATTATATTGTTTGCATTTAAAACAGAATCAAACTTCCACAAAAACTCGTGTTCTTGTTCAACAGTGAGCAAACCTCAATCGAACATAGAAGGAGCAACTATCAACAGTTCTGTGAGCGTTCCTTGAAAAGAGAAGGTAGTCACGGGAGCTACGACTCAAATTTCCTCACAAAAGAGTTCTATGTGGAAATCCAATTTGGATATCAGCGCAGAGATGAGGAGGGAAATCAAGGTATACTTGACAACAACTCAGATGCAGGAAGCTTAGAGACAGCTTACCAGCACTACATACAAAGAGTTCACAATTTGTTTTGGCGGCAGTAATAGACTTTACCGCAACTTCTTTTCATACAAAGCAAATTCATACATCCAAATATTCACCGGGAGAGTTTACATGAAGCTTGTCATCCACGGCAAAAATATTGAAATCACCGATGCAATTCGTGAATATGTACATCAAAAAATTGAAAAAGCAGTTAGTCACTTTCAGAGCATTACAAATGAAGTGGATGTGCATCTTAGCGTAGCCCGTAATCCCCGCATTAGTCCTAGACAAGCGGCTGAAGTAACTATTTATGCAAATGGTAACGTTATCCGTGCGGAGGAAAGCAGCGAAAGCCTATATGCCAGCATTGACTTAGTTGCAGATAAAATTGCTCGTCAACTGCGGAAATATAAAGAACGGCGTCAAGACCAGAAAACTCAAGCCCAACCAACAGAAGTAGTTGTTGCAGAGTCGTTAGTCACAGATTTAATTGGCGATCGCACCCCTGAACTACCAAACGAAGTTGTCCGTACAAAATATTTTTCCATGCCGCCGATGACCCTTGCAGAAGCCTTAGAACAACTGCAACTCGTAGGACACGACTTTTATATGTTCCACAATTCTGAAACTGGAGAGATTAATGTAATTTACGAACGTAACCACGGCGGTTATGGTGTGATCCATCCCCGCAATAGTAACGGTCATACTAATGGCAAGAATGGCAAGTCAACCTACACTAATATTGTCACGCCGGAAAAGTCGCACTCGAATAAAGTCTAATTAAAACGCAAAGGGACGCAAAGGTTAACGCAAAGGTTCGCAGAGTATTCTTTGCATTAACCTTTGCGTTTAAAAACTTTTTACTTGGCCGCAAGCTGTTGCAAAGTTTTCAGTGCTTCCTCAACATGTCCTTTAAAGTTAAACATTGAGTCAAACACGTATTGCACAATTCCTTGTTCGTCAATGACATAAGTAACGCGACCAGGGAATAAGCCAAAAGCGGCTGTTGCGCCATATAGCTTCCGCACTTGGTCGCCTTTGTCAGTTAACAGGGTAAAAGGTAGATTGTACTTTGCAGCAAATCGCTGATGAGATTCGCTAGAATCAGCACTCACGCCGACAACTTCAGCGCCAGTGGCTTTAAATACTTCATACTGATCACGAAAGGCGCAGGATTCAGATGTACATCCGGGTGTGTCGTCCTTGGGGTAAAAATATAGGACAACAGCTTTTTTGCCGCGAAAATCTTGGAGGCTAATTGTTGAGCCGTTTTGGGCAGGTAGAGTGAAATTAGGAGCGGTATCTCCAACTTTGATTGGCATAACGAGTGGTGGTAATTACTTAATAAAATTTTAACTTGTATCCAAGTCTATAAATTTTGCTTGATTACGTGCATCAAGCGGAGTAGCTTAGATACTCATCTAACATAAAATTCCGCTTATGCGCCTGACTTCACTGGATGTTTTTCGCGGCATTACGATCGCTGGGATGATTCTCGTTAATATGGCGGGAGTCGCAGATGATGTATATCCTCCCTTAGCCCACGCCGATTGGCACGGTTGCACACCAACTGACTTGGTATTCCCCTTCTTTCTCTTCATTGTCGGTGTGGCAATGACTTTCTCGCTGTCAAAGTACACCGAAGATAACAAACCAACCTCAACTATTTACAGGCGGATATTGCGCCGCGCTGCGATTCTCTTTGCCTTGGGATTACTATTAAATGGCTTTTGGAATCAGGGTGTTTGGACTTTTGACTTGGGTAGTATCCGTATTCTGGGAGTGTTGCAGCGCATTAGCCTTACCTATCTGCTGGCTTCTTTGGCAGTTCTCAACCTGCCGCGTAAAGGTCAATGGATACTAGCAGCAGTGCTACTCATCGGCTACTGGCTAACAATGATGTATCTACCAGTGCCCGATTATGGTGCGGGAGTGCTGACACGGGAAGGTAATTTCGGCGCTTATATTGACCGCCTGATTATTCCCAAAGCACATTTATATAAGGGTGATGGTTTTAATTTTATGGGAGATCCAGAGGGGCTGTTCAGTACTATTCCTGCGATAGTAAGCGTCCTCGCTGGCTACTTCACTGGACAATGGATACGCAGCCAACCTGTACAATCACGCATAAGTATAGGGTTAGGATTATTTGGAGTTGGTTGTTTAATTATCGGTTGGGCGTGGGGGTGGACATTCCCTATCAACAAAAAGCTGTGGACAAGTTCCTATGTAATCTTCACCAGCGGTTGGGCGTTACTTTTGCTAGCAGCTTGTTATGAACTCATCGAAGTCCGGCTAAATCGTCGCTGGAGTAAACCTTTTGAAATTATGGGCTTAAATGCGATCGCTCTTTTCGTTCCATCCGTTTTGTTGATTAAAATTTTAGTGAAAACCACTATCGGCACAGGCAAAGATGCTCCTAATACCTATAATTGGATTTACCAGAATTTTTTCGCATCTTGGGCGGGAGTCCTGAATGGTTCCCTGTTGTTTGCCATAGTCACCGTGTTCTTGTGGTGGGTTGTTGGTGTTCTGATGTATCGACAACGTTGGTTTCTCAAGGTGTAAATTTGAAAGCAGATGGAAGAAGTTGAAAATTAAAATTTTCTGCTAATTCACTAAATTAATCCATAGAAAAATTGTGAGGTAATGAATGCGTCGCCTGAAATTTTGGGTATTTTTGCCATTTACCTTGATATTCGGCTGCTCAAATCAAATGTTTCAATCTAACCCATCTGTGACAAACTCTAACCCAGCAGTAGTTCAATCAGCCAGTCCGACTTTATTAGCAAAGGCGAGTTATCTTTCACCACTGGAACAACAGGTAATTGTTGAAACAAATAAGGTACGAACAAATCCCAAAGCATACCTCCCGATTCTGGAAAACTATAAAAAGCGCTTCCAAGGTAACCGAGTCAAAATTTCTAATAATTTTTATTTACAGACTCAAGAAGGAGTCAAAGCAGTCGATGAAGCGATCGCATTTCTGAAATCAGCACGGCCTGTGGGAGCGTTGACTGCATCTAAAGGTATGTCTTTAGGAGCAAAAGACCACGTTAAAGACCAAGGCCCAAAAGGTGCCGTAGGTCATGATGGTAGCGATGGTAGCAACCCCTTTACTCGCATCAACCGCTATGGTAGATGGCAAACAACCGCAGGCGAAAATATTAGTTATGGTTCAAAGACTGCTCAAGATATCGTCATGCAGTTAATTATTGATGATGGTGTGAGCGATCGCGGTCATAGAAAAAATATTTTTAATGGTGCTTTTAAAGTATCTGGCGTTGCTTATGGAACTCACAAATCATACAGAACAATCTGTGTAATTGACTACGCTGGGAGGTATAGGGAAAAATAATATTTTGCACAAACATCCCCGATAAGTCAAGGGGTAATTCACCGATGACTGGCAATTTATTGGTGGTGATTTCTTCACGGATTGGAGCAAAATTGCGATTAAGATAAGGATTAACTGCTATTGTTACCATTGTCTTGATTTATAGAATCTGGTAATGTGATACATATGGTTTTTGGTGATTAATCACACTGATCGCTATCTTCAACCAATCAATATAAGTCTGTTCTCTTCGGATCACCAACTCCAGCACGAGCCTTTGCATGACTTGCTCACGGTTGGCAGACTGATCACTGAGTGATGGTAAATCGATGGTTTCAGATTCAGCAAGCTTTTTGCTTCGAGCTGCCAGTTGTTGCTCCAGTAGGTGAATAATGGTTTCATTTGACAACTGATCTGCAAAATGCAACTGGAGGAGCATTGGTTCTCGGATAGTCGGTAAGAGCTGATGAGTCCCAAGCCATCGGGCAAATTCTGCTTTCCCTGGCTCCGTCACACTGTAAACTTTGCGGTTAGGGCGATCGTGCTGAATCTCAATCTTACAGGTAATCCAGCCTTGCTCAACTAGCTTATCGAGAGTTCTGTAAATTTGTGCCTGGTCTGCTGGCCACAAATGGGCAATGTATTGATCAAAGCAGCTCGTTTTCAGGTCGTAGCCCGTCATTTCTTGCTGCTGAAGAAGACCTAGAATTACATATGCTAGCGACATTAAGACGGTTTTCCCATAATTGACATTTTCTCGATAGATTCTATGACTATGTACTTCTTATAAGTTTATGCTAATATATGATTAATCAAATATAAGATATAACGACTATAAAAAGATATGTTGATTGTCATGCGTCTTAACAAAGAAACCGAATACATGAACTGAGGTTAGGCAGATGGCTAATGGTGGTGTTTGCACGAGAGAGTGATCAAGTAGCGATGTATTTTGAGTGCCGCTTCCGTAACCCTATGGGATCTTGCTACGTGGAGCATCAGTCAAGAGAAGAGAAGTGAGAAGTTCTGATCAGAGCGGCAAGCCTCCTGGTGAGCCTCTATGCCACCATTGGATATGCTACTCATCGCTAGTGTATCACTCAACAAACCAGTTGTTCGCTACAGTCTATTCGTGATAAAAATATTGACGCAGAAATTATTTAAGCCATTTGAAGACTATTGTAATGAGAGGATGGGTAACATTGACTTCTAACACACTTTCACAAAGAATACGTCAACATCAATATTTACGTGATTTACGAAACAAATTACTCCACCTTCACAAGATGTTGCTGGAGACAGAACGCATTGCCTACGAACAGGTTAGTGGACGAGTATCAAGCGGAGAACTACTTCAGCTAGTTATCGCTCATGAACAATTTGCTTGGCTACATCGCATTTCTGAGGTGGTTGTGCAAGTTGATGAAATGCTCGAAGCAGATGAACCGATAGCGATGGATGATTTTGAAAAGTTGATTGCTAATGTCCGCACGCTGATTGTACCGTTAGAAACGGGCAATACCTTCGAGAGAAAGTATTACAACGCTCTCCAGCGCGAACCTGGTGCTGTGTTGGCACATGCGGAGATATCAAGATTTCTCACGTCTAAGGTTTAAGGTTAACTGAGAGCATTTTCAATAGCCATACAGCAGATTTTATCTGAATAGACCACAGTTAAGTAGGGTGGGCATTGCAATGCCCACCCTATTATGATGAACTGTTGGCTGTAGTTTACGCAATTGAAAACCGCTGTAATACCTGACTTTTCACGGTAAGTCCTCTTGTATCAGATAACGTGGTCATGAATAATACAGAAAAGAAGCTTTGCGTAGGCATCGCTAGCCACCTTACAACAATGACTACTGTAATATTTGTACATGGCACTGGCATTAGAGAACGAGAATACAACGATACCTTTGAGATAATTGAGCAAAAGATTCACGCTCAACGTCCTGACATCAAAGTTGCTCCCTGCCTTTGGGGTGCATTAGGTGCAAAGTTCAATGATAATCGGGCATCAGTACCTTTGGAGGATGCGACACTGGCTTTATCTCAGCCAGAAGAAGACGCAGATATTGTACTATGGGGGCAATTATACCGCGACCCTCTTTATGAATTGCGGCTGTTGTCTTTGAAACCTATTAAGTCAGGAAATGCTTTTGGGAAAAAACCAAGGGATATTTTACAATCTCGTGTAGCGAGTCTCACACCGACATCTCAACTGGAAGCTAAGTTGCAAGAGGCGGGAATTGCAGAGGTATTTGAACAAGCACCAGAGGCGGTTATCCGCAGTGAACCGTATAAACGGGCATTGCTCACAGTTTCCGAATCTGATTTGAGTGAATATTATGCACCAATAGCTAGAGCATTTGTCGCTCAAGCAATGTTTATTAGCGAACAGCAAGAAAAATTTCCCCCGATACTCACCGATGCCCAATTGCGGGATAAAGTTGTGGAATTGCTGACTCTGGCTTTGACAGAGGCGGAGTTAGGATTGGGTGGCTGGTTATTAAAGCCATTTGTTGAACTAGCGCAGTACGGCGGAACGAATTATGTCAGAGGAAACCGCCTTGAGTTAACTGATAAAATTTCGCCTATGCCTGGTGATATTTTGTTGTATCAGACGCGGGGTGAAAAAATCAGGGCGTTTATCCAGGAACAAATTGAACAAGCAGAACCGCCTGTGGTTTTAATCGCCCATAGCTTGGGAGGTATCGCTTGTGTAGATTTGCTAGTGCAGCAGTAGTTGTCTCAGGTGGAATTATTGGTAACAGTTGGTTCCCAAGCACCATTTTTATATGAGATTAACGCCCTCTACAGCTTAGAATATGGGCAGTTATTGCCAGAGCATTTCCCCGAATGGTTGAATATCTACGATTTGCGGGATTTTCTCAGTTACGTGGGTAATAAAATTTTTCCTGATAGAGTGCAGGATGTGCGAGTGGATAGCAGACAACCCTTTCCCCGTTCTCACGGTGCTTATTGGGAAGAAGATCAAACCTGGGAGGCGATTATTCCGAGGTTGCCATAATGGTTTACCCCACCCTAACCCTCCCCTTGTAAAGGGGAGGGAACTAGATTTATTGTTTTCCCCATTTATAAGGGGGGATTAAGGGGGGTAATTTGACTTATGTAAAGAACTAGATTTCTTTTTTCCACCCTTTCCAAGGGGGGATTAAGGGGGGTAATTCAAGTGTGTACACGGTAGATTCCCTGCTAGGGAAGGAGGTTAGGGGATTAGGGGGTTAGGTCATTTTCCATACGAGGTGAGAAACTAAATCATCATGCAGTTGACGGCTAAACCTGAGCGGACTTTTGGGTTAATTGTGGGTATTGAAAAGTACCACGAATCTGAATGGAATGTGACGGGTGGCGGGCCAGCTGATGACGCGCTGAAATTTGCTGATTGGCTGCATCGGCGCGGTGTACCGAAGGAGAATATTCGGTTATGTTTATCAGCACTGGAAGAAAATCATCAGTTAATTGGGGAATGTGGGTTAACTGTAGAGTTAGCAACAGAGCAAAATATCTCCGACATTGTGACTAACTTCTTATCCCCAAAGTCGGGGGATTTACTCTACATTTTTTGGGCGGGACATGGTTTGATTACCTCAGAACGAGAGCGTCGGTTGATTTGTGCTGATGCAAATAAACAGAATTGGCAGAATTTAGATTTAAAGTCTTTATTAGATTTGTTGGGTTCCGATAAATTTCAGATTCGCAATCATATTTGTATTATTGATACCTGTGCCAATTATGTTTTAGAGTTGGATGGAAGACCAACTAACTTAGGTGGCAAAGTTTTTTTGAGTGGTGAGCCAAGGACAGATACTCAACAATTTGTGTTACTGGCTACGCGGGAAGGAGAGCAAGCTAATGTAAATTCTGAAAATAAAACAGGATACTTTTCTCAAGCTGTGCGGGAGGCTTTAGCATCAGCTAATGGGAGTTTTCCGCCGGATATGAGGGAAGTTACCGAGGCAGTGAAGCAGCGATTTAACGGTTTAGATAAAAAACAACTGCCGACTTATTTTTATTCCCGCAGTTGGGATGGAGATATTGAAAAATCTCATTTCAACCCGTTTGATATCCCGCATAATATCCAACAAAGTCAAGCTCGTAAGTTTGTTGGCAGGGATGAGGAAATAGAACAATTACATCAGCTATTGCAAGCAAATGATGTTGTGGCAATTAGCGATGTGACTGGGCAAGGTGGCGTGGGTAAAACAGAGTTAGCTATTCAATACTCTTGGCAATATTTGGAAGATTATTCTGGCGGGTGTTGTTGGTTAAATCCCCAAGGTATTGATTTGGGAACCCAGGTAGTAGAGTTTGGAGTTGTGAATTTACCTGACTTTAATCCACCGGATGGATTAAGCCTAGCAAGTCAAGTTGCTTATTGCTGGAAGAAGTGGCAAGCTGGCAAAGTTTTATTAGTATTTGATGATGTTAAAGACTGGATGCAAATTAAACCCTATCTACCACCTAAAGGTTCTCCGTTTAAGGTGTTAATTACCACTCGTCTAAATACAGGGTTAGCATATCCATCACTGCCGTTAGGTAAATTGTCAGCAGATGGAGCCTTAGAATTATTAACAACCCTGCTGGGAAAAGATATGGTTGAAAAGGAATTAGAGTTTGCTAAAAGACTTTGCAAATTTGCGAATTATGTACCTCTTGCACTTAGGCTAATAGCAGCAGAGTGCCGAGAGCCAGGGAGAAAATTATGTTAGCAGACATTCTCGCACGGCTACAAAAGCAAGCCTCAGCAGGCGAGTCTGGTGTAGCAGCAGCTTTTGAGTTGAATTGGCAAAGCTTGGAACCAGAGGCGCAAAAATTGGCTTGTCTGTTGAGCTTGTTTGCCTTGGCTCCTATCCCTTGGTCTTTAGTAGAATCAGCAGCAAGTTATAGCGATTGGGAATTCGACCTCAAAGCTAACTGCACTATTTTAGTTGAGCGTTATTTGCTGCAAGAATTGGCAGAGGACACCTACCAAGTTCACGAACGCATTCAGGAATTATTACGGCAGAAGTTAGAAGAGTTAGCGGAAGCTGACGAACTCAAGCGCGGCTATTGTCAAGCAATGGTAGCAGTAGTAAAAGATATTCCTCAGACACCCACATTGATAGAAATTGCTCAAGCAACTCTTGCCATCCCTCACCTTGCGGAAGCCGCTACAGTTTACGAAGCTTGGTTAAGCGATGATGATTTAATCTGGCCTTTTTTGGGCTTGGGTAGATTTTACGAAGGTCAAGGAGCCTACAAGCAAGCTTTACCTTGGTACGAACAAAGTTTATCATCTGCTAGAAAACGTTTTGGGGATGAACACCCCGATGTGGCAAGTAGCCTGAACAATTTGGCATTCCTCTACAATTCACAGGGAAAGTACAGCGATGCCGAACCTTTGTACATCGAAGCTTTGGCGATGAGAAAACGCCTGCTGGGGGATGAACACCCCGATGTGGCAAGTAGCCTGAACAATTTGGCATTCCTCTACAATTCACAGGGAAAGTACAGCGATGCCGAACCTTTGTACAT
>NZ_JBALDF010000063.1:0-22653 GCF_036917275.1 Nostoc sp. | reverse complement strand
CATCCACCTCAAAGACTCGTTCATCCACCTCAGATACTCGTTCATCCACCTCAAAGGTTCGTTCATCCACCTCAAAGACTCGTTCATCCACCTCAAAGACTCGTTCATCCACCTCAAAGACTTGTTCATCCACCTCAAAGACTCGTTCATCCACCTTATCTCTCCATTCATAATGCCCCATACTTCTCTACGAGAGGCTGCGCCCTAAGCGTAGCTATGCCGCAGGCTTTACGACGCCGCTCAGTACAAGTGCCCAATGCCCTTTCATAGTTCAATTACTGCCTTAACTTGCATATTGGTTAAGTTGGCAGCTTTTTGGCTGGAGGCTTGATCTAGTCGGATATGGACTTCTACTACTCTGTTGTCGATATTGCTGACGGGATCTGTGTTAATGACATTCTGCCGTCGCACCTGCAAGCCTTTGCGATCTACGATTCCCTGCAATTCAATCGAGAGGTAATCACCAAATACTCGTACTTGCTGCCCTGAATGTACTTTGCCGATATCGCTTTCGTAAACTTCGGCTATGACATACATTTGGCTAGTTTGTCCAATATCTGCAATGCCATCATTTGATACTAATTCCCCAGGATGGGTGTGAATCTCAAATACCTGTCCATTTTGGGGCGATCGCACTTGGGACTGTTCAAGATTGACTTTTGCCAGATTCATCGCTGCTATGGCACGATTAACTTCTGCTTGAGCAGCTTCTACATCCACTCCGCGCACTTCGGCGATTTCATCAAGTGTTGCAGTGGCTTCTTTAATCTTTTGCTGGCTAGTTGATTGGGTGCGATTTAACTGTGCCTGTGCTTCTTGCAGGCTTTTTTGGGCAGTTTCCAAGTTTAAACGCTTGCTATCCCCTTGGGAGGTGGAAATTGCACCCTGTTGAAATAGTTGCTGATAGCGTTCGTCTTCTGCTTGGGCGTTACGCACTTCGGCTTGGAATCGCTCAATTGTTGCTGCTTGGGCATTAATATCGCCAAGGTGTTCTGCTTTGAGTCGAGCGATCGCAGCTTTTTGGGCAGTAATTTCACCGCGTTTAGCACCTGCTTGTATGCGGTTTAGGTTTGCCTGGGCTACTTTCACTTGTTCCTGCACCTCTTTTAATTCTGCTTGCAAGCGATCGCGGCTGTTCAAAATCGCAATCACCTGTCCTGCTTTTACCCTATCCCCCTCCTTCACTAACAACTTTTCTACCCGACTTCCTTCCACAGACACCGCAGCAGAGAGTTTAATTACTTTTCCCTGTGGTTCAATCCGCCCTAAAGCTGTTACTGTTTTTAACTGTGGCAATTGTGTTGCTGGCATTTGTGCCTCTGAATTTGCATCATGCCAGCGTTTTACTATATAAAAACTTATTCCACAAACCAATAAAGATGCAATTATACCTATAGCAACGGATGGACGCAGAATAAACTTAGGGAACGCTCTGTACCCTAGCTTTGAGTTTCGCACCATAGATTACCTCTTAACTAGTGGCGCAGAAAAAACTAAATAAATTAAGTTCCCCGCCTGCGATGTACATACAAGTCGAATTACCCCCCTTAATCCCCCCTTATAAAGGGGGGAAACAGAAAAAATGTTGTTTCCTCCCCTTTATAAGGGGAGGGTTAGGGTGGGTTCTTTTCTTATAGGTAATTTGGTGAACATGATATTACTCTCCAGTATTAAAAGACTTATGTTCTTGATGAACTACTTTTGTTTTTTGAAAGTACTCAGGTATAGTAAACGTTTCGCAAATTACGCGTTGTAACAGCGCCCACAATCAGAGGAAATTTAGTTATCAGGAAATATTTTTTATCAGGAAAAATAAATAAGCTTCAATCACTAAAAAATTTCTTTGAATTTGATAGATTTATAATTTTTAGTGATATATTTCACTCCTGAAAGTTATTTTGCTAAATTGTTTTTTAAATTAACCAACCCATTTGTTACCAATCCCTTCAGTGGGCGATCGCATCCAATATGGTTCGGTTAACGTTTTCACGAGGTTTATCTAATTACTCAGATTTATCACAAACACCTAAACACATCTGACTAAATTAGAAATCGCCATGAGCAATTCCTCTGGTGCTACAGGTTTAACGATGTGCTGTTGAAACCCGGCTTTTAGTGCTTGCTGCTGATTGATTTCGCCTGCATAAGCAGTCAGAGCGATCGCTGGAATCTGTTTTCCCCCTACTTCTGCTTCCAGATTCCGCACCTGTTGTATCAGCATATAGCCGTTCATCTCTGGCATCCCAATATCGCTGAGTAAGATATCTGGCTTTGACTGTGCTAGCGCTTGTAATGCTTGATCTGCTGATCCGACTGCGGTGACGATCGCTCCAAACTCTTCCAGCACAAAGCTGAAAAAGTTGCGGCTATCAGTATTGTCATCCACAACCAGGACTTGTACACCCATCAGGGGAGAGGAGGCAAAAATGGCAGTTGAGGAATCAGCATTCGGGTCATCCTCGATTGTTACACTATCTTTGAGCAGCGGTAACTTAATTGTGAAGATGGCTCCCTGCTCCTCCCCAAGACTTTCGGCCGAAATCGTTCCACCGTGCATCTCAACCAAGTGACGAGCGATCGCTAAACCTAACCCTAGCCCACCAAACTTTCTAGTTGTTGTACTGTCACCTTGACGGAAATAGTCAAACACATGAAGTAAAAAGTCAGAGTGAATGCCTTTACCTGTATCGCTGACGGTAATCTGCGCTTGAGCGTCGATGCACTCCAATTGCACATTTACTTTTCCGCCAATCGGTGTAAATTTGACGGCATTTGATAAAAGGTTCCAGAAAACTTGCTGTAAGCGGGCTGAATCACCCAAAACTTTCCCCTTCGGATCAAGCATCATCTCAATTTGAATAGTTTTAGCTTCTGCTGCTAAACGTACTGTCTCCATTGCTGCTTGAATGGTGGATGCCAGATTGACTGGTATCATCTTGAGATTGAGTTTGCCTTGGAGAATACGAGAAACATCGAGCAAGTCTTCAATTAGTTCAGCTTGTAATTTAGCATTGCGTTCAATGGTTTCAAGGGCTTTTTGGAGCGCTATATCATCAAATTTACGGCTCTGTAACAGTTTTGCCCAACCAAGAATCGGATTCAGCGGCGATCGCAATTCATGAGAAAGTACTGCCAAAAACTCATCTTTTATCCGGTTAGCAGCCTCTGCTTCTGCCCTGGCTGTTTGCTCAAGTTGGAAAAGGCGATCGCGTTCTGATTCAGTGTGTTTGCGATCGCTGATATCAGTTAGCATGGCGATCGCGCCTAAGAACTCATTTTGTTCACTAAAAATAGCTCTAGCAGAAATCAGCGTCCAGATATACGAACCATCCTTGCAGCGCAATTGACCTTCTTTTAAATCACTCTCTTCTCGTTTTAGCCACTTTAGTGTTTCTTCGGCTATCCCATCAGCCTGAGCTATAAAATCAAACATGGAACGACCGAGCATCTCTTCAGCCGCATAACCTAACATCTCACAGAACCGTTGATTTACAAACTCAGTTCGTGATTGAGAGTCAATCATCCAGATTCCCTCATAAGAGGTATCAACAATTCTGCGATACTTGGCTTCACTCTTCTGTAGCAATTCCTCTGCTTGCTGGCGCTCCCGGCGCTCCTTGGCTTCTCGCAATGCCCGTTGCACCGAGGGAACTAACCGTCCTAATCGTTGCTTTAATACATAATCCGTTGCACCGTTCTTCAAGGCTTCGATCGCTAATTCTTCGCCCAATGCGGCAGAGACAAAGATAAAAGGAACCTCAGGAGTATGATTTCGGGCAATTTGTAGAGCAGAAATTCCATCAAAAGAAGGCAAGGCATGATCGGCAAGAATTAAGTCGAAAGTCTCTGTTTCCAAAGCAGTCAGGAAATCAGCATCGGTTTCGACTCTAATCAGTTCGCAATTGATTCCCCCTTCAGTTAATATCGCTTGGGTAAGCTCTGCATCTAAGAGACTGTCTTCCAAAAGCAGAAAACGCAGGACATTCATCATTTAATCTCCTGTTGACGATGAGGTGCAGAAGGTAGAGCACCAAGGGGTGGCTGATTAATTACTGCCCAAAACAGTCCCAGACCCTTCATAGCATCGGCAAACTCATGGTAATCTACAGGTTTGACGACATACGCATTTACACCTAACTCGTAGCATCGAACTAAATCTGGCTCTTCACGGGAAGAAGTTAGTACTACGATCGGAATCACTCGCATTGCTGGGTCAGATTTTAGTTCTGCCAGTACTTCTAGTCCATCGATTTTAGGCAGTTTCAAATCGAGCAGCACGACAATCGGATGCCCCTGCATTCTTAACCGAAACAGCCCCCGGCGATAGAGATAATCTAGTGCTTCCTCTCCATCACGCACTACCACTACTTCGTTGGCGAGATGATTTTCTGACAAGGCGGCCAATATTAACTCTGCATCGTTAGCACTGTCTTCAATCAGCAGAATTCGCTTAAGTTCTTTCATTCGCCCTCCTTCTTGGACAGTTTAGGTAGTGAGAAATAGAAGGTGGCTCCACTGTCAACTACGGCCTCTGCCCAGACTTGGCCATTATGTCGATGAATAATGCGTTGCACGTTTGCCAATCCAACACCTGTACCTTCAAATTGTTGATCGCTATGTAGGCGTTGAAATACTCCGAATAGCTTGTGGACATATTGCATATTAAAACCTACGCCGTTATCTTGTATAAAAAAGACAACTTCGTTTTCATTGTCAGTACTTCCAATAGTAATTTCTGCTGGGTTTCGAGTCTGGGTATATTTTATGGCATTGCCTATGAGGTTGCGAAGGACGAGCCGCAGCATCGAGGGGTCACCTTGTACTTCTGGCACTGACTTTATGTGCCAATTGATTGTACGTCCTGGGGTTTGGCTGACCAAATCGCGCTTTATCTCTTGCACTAATTGCTCCATATTGAGATTGATGTAGCGCATCTCGCTGCGCCCCATGCGGGAAAATGTGAGCAACTCATCGATTAGTATTCCTGCCTGTTTGGCAGTTTCGGCAATTATTCTTAAATAGCGCTGACTCATTTCATCTAACGTGCTTGTTGAGCTATGCCGCTTTTGAAGCAATTCTATAAATCCGGCGATGTGGCGAAGCGGTGCTCGCAAGTCGTGAGAGACTGAGTAGGAGAAAGATTCGAGTTCCTTGTTAGCGGCTTCGAGTTGGAGGGTGCGCTCTTGAATCCGTTGTTCTAGCATTTCGTTCAGTTGTTGCAGGGCAGCTTCGGCAACTTTGCGATCGTGGATATCAACACAGGAGCCAATATAGCCAAGAAATTCCCCAGTTGGTGTAAACCGAGGCACACCAGTATCCAAAATCCAACGGTATTCGGAATCATTGCGTCTGAAGCGATATTCCATTTTAAAATTTTGTCGGGCATCAAAGGCATTGATGTATGTGTCTAAGCAATGCTGAAAATCATCCTCATGAACATTTTCAGCCCACCCGTTGCCCATCTCTTGCTCCAGAGTCCGCCCGGTAAACTCTAGCCAGGGTTTATTGAAGTAATAACAGAGTTTGTCTGTGCCAGACATCCACACCAGTACGGGAGTGGTGTCTGCCAGATGACGAAAACGGGCTTCACTTTCACGCAACGCTGCTTCTGCCTGGTTGCGATCGCGTAGCGCGGCTTGTCGTTCGCTCAAGTCAAGAACAAAACCAATGATAGTCTCTTCCTGTTTAACAAAGCCAAGTAAGGCAAGAATTAGAGAGCCGTCTTTACGGATGTATTCCTGCTCAAAGGGCTTACAACTCCCGGCAATTCTCAGTTCTTGAATTGATCGCTCACTCACCTCAAGGTATTGGGGCGGGGTAATCTCGCCCAAGCGGATTCGACCAGAGCGCAAATCCTCGCGTGTATAATTGAGCATTTGCAGAAAGGCATCATTGGCTTCAATGATCGAGCCGTTCAGATCAGCCATAATGATTCCAATAATATTGGACTCTGTTAAGCGACCAAACCTTGCCTCACTTTGGCGTAGGGACTTGAGGTTCGCTTCAGCTTTTTTTTGGGCTGTGCGGCGTGATTCGTTGAGCCAGATGATTAACACTGCTGTAATTATGAACACGGCCAGCCGGACTAAAATATCCCGATGTGTAATGTACAGCGGATAGAGCGGTTGAAGAAACAAGTAGTTGACTATCAAAGTAGACAAAACAGTTGCAACTAGTCCTGGTGCGAAACCCCCGTACCAGGCACTCACCATCACCGCTGCGAAAAATAGTGCAGAAGGCGTTGCGCTCAGATATGGACGGAGCAGCTGCGTTACTCCCAGTGCTAAGGCTACGGATAGCAAAGCAATAGTATAGTGCAACAGTTGCTCCCGAATGATTGCACCCTTGTTACTACCGCCAGCAAAGATGTCTTTTGGTTTAGATGTCCTCACTTTATGAGTCATAACTCTACTCTGCTTCTGGAAAATACTGGTTTAGCAGCCTTTGACCAGGTTCACCCATTTTCCGTAACATTTCTTCTATTAGTTTTAATGCTATCTGTGAAGGCACTGTATGCCCATTTTGCCAGCGATTGACTGTTTTGAATGAAACTCCTAATTTAGCAGCAAACTGTTTCTGAGAAAGATTGAGTTGCTGCCGAAGCTCCCGAATTAAATCTAAACTTCTTAGTCCTTTTGTTACAGACATCTCCTTTTCCTATTCCCATAAAATTACTAAGATAAGACAGGTGTCCTATCGTTTATCTCTCGCTTAGGGAATATTTACAAGGTTATACCAATAAGTTAGGTTTTGCAGTCACTCTAGCCAATCTTATATTTTAAAAAGGTCACGTTTGAGGTTAAAAGGCTCAACGTCGAGGTTAAAAGGCTCAACGTTGAGGTTAAAAGGCTCGACGTTGAGGTTCAGAGGCTCAACGTTGAGGTTAAAAGGCTCAACGTCGAGGTTAAAAGGCTCGACGTTGAGGTTAAAAGGCTCGACGTTGAGGTTAAAAGGCTCGACGTTGAAGTTAAAAGGCTCAACGTTGAGGTTAAAAGGCTCAACGTTGAAGTTAAAAGGGTGAAACTTGAGCTTTCTAATCTAAGCTGTTCAATAGCTTTCGCAAAACGTTCTGAGATTTGCCTGTCTTGTGCAGCTTCAGCAGTTTTATGCATAGCTTCTGCACGCTTGGTTCCATAGAACGCATTGATGATTAGAGCAATTCCAGCAAAAATCGCTCCAGTAGTTGTTAAAGCTTTAATTCCATAATCTAATCTTTGCTCTGTTGATAACCCGTCAACATTCACAAAGGCTAAAAAACAGCAATTAAAAAAAGAATAAATATAAATGTTAGAACTATTAACTAATTTCTCAGAGCGTCTGTCTTGTTATCAGACATAAATTATGTTTCTTTTTCATCTCCCAGATTGTTACGGAGACTTTTGGTAAAAACTATAGCATTAAGTGACAACGGTAGAATGCGCCCAAATAACTAAAGATGCTGAGATAACTTAACCAGACTGCCGCCAATCTGTCGGTACTTCTATATAATCAGGTAGGCGAGTATTGCGATCGCCAAGTGCCTTTCTAATCTGCTGCAACTCTAAGTTTTTAGCCCCTGTTAAAATTGTCCCTTCCAGTTTGACATCACTGAGGTTAGCTTCTGAGAAGTTAGCTCCCATCAAGTTTGCCTGAGTCAGGTTAGCTTGATAAAAGGTTGCCCTATACAAGTTTGCTCCGATGAGGTTTGCTTGATGCAGGTCAGCTTCCGTTAAGCTGGCTTCTGAGAGGTTGGCAAAATAGACTTCTGTTTGGTGAAGTTTGGCTGCATTCAAGTTAGCCCCTGAAAGATTGGCCCCGTTTAAGTTAGCCCCTGAAAGGTTAGCACCAATCAAACCCGTCATGTGCAGATTGGCTTTACCCAGTTTTGCTGCTTGCAAGTTAGCGAGAAACAACTTTGCTCCAGAGAGATTGGCCATTTTTAAGGTTGCTTGTTGCAAGTTAGCTTTATAGAGGTTTGCTCCTTGCAGATTAGCTATACGCAGACTTGCGCCACAGAGGTTGGCTGAACGCATGTTTGCCCCACAAAGATTAGCGCGGTTGAGATTAGCCCAACAAAGGTTTGCTCCACATAGGCTAGCTTTTTGTAATTTAGTTTCATAAAGAATAGACCTAACGAGTTTAGCGCCATTCAGGTCAGCCTCACTCAAGTCGGCTCCACGCAGGTCAGCCCCACTCAGGTCAGAACCACGTAAGTCTGCTTGTTGGAGATTAACTCCTAGCAGGTCTGCTCGTCTGATGTCGATATTGCGTAAATCAAGTTTCTGATCTTTTGGGTCTTCGAGTAAATTACGCCTGCCGATAACAGTTAGGGCTGCTTGAATATCGGTGCGGATGTTTGGCAATTCTTCATGCAGGTTTTGCTCCAACTGCTGAGTCGGACGCGACCCACTTCTACGCCTACCTGAGTAATCTGCTGGTGAATATTCCGGCTTTTGTTGCTCTACCTTCACCTGCTGGATAGGTACATTCTCTCGCACAAAGGCAGTGAGAATTTCCATGATTGTCCAGTGTTCAGTAGGAAAATCCTGAGCAACTCTTTCTAATGCATAAATTGCACCTGTTCGGGTTTCAATCTTATCATGACCAAGCTGGGCAATTGCCCCCATAAAGCGTTCTGAAATCAATCTGTCTTGATTGATTTTGGCATTCTGAATGCCAATTTCCAGGTTTTTCTCAGCTGCGATCGCATTTTTATGCATCGCTTGAGCACGCTTCGATGCATAATAAGTATTAAATATTGCTGCCGATGCTAGAAAAACTATTGCAGTAGTTGTTAATGCTTGGTTTCTATATTGGATTTTTTCCTGAATTGACAACTCCTTAATACTGGACAGCGCGAATAAAATTATAGTCAATGAGAAGCCAAATATAACTGTTATAGTTATCAACCAATTCAACGGAGCGTCTGTCTTTTTAGAAGACATGGTAAAGATTTTCCTTACAACCTAGAATTATTACTTAGATATTTGGGCAAAATAGTATAGCATTTAGCAAAAAATTATAATAGGTGTCAAGACACTCATTGAACTAAGGAATGACATCGAATATACTTATACGTTCCGACAGAAATAAACCACCCATTCCAAAACAATGAAACGCTTGTGGTACAAGAATTACGAATTATGAATGACGAATTTCGCCTTATCTACCTAGACTAGAGGTGAACGCGTAGCGTATTGTAGATAAACCGTACTATAGCAATCTTATTTGAGTTGTAAAAATTATCGAACCGCCAAGCCGCCAAGCCGCCAAGAACGCCAAAAGAAGAAGGAAGAAGTTTACGAATCATTTAGGGCTGCTATAATAAGCTATGGCGGAAGTTTGACTACTTTTAATAAGGTGATTTTGCCCGTTGTTAAGCCCCAAGTCTTGTTAATTGAAATGGTAGCTGGATTTACACCTTGCGGTACTAGTATTTTACTTAGAAAATTTGGCTTCCCTAAGATTTGCCCCATCAAGTATGGCATCATCGAGAATTGCCCCATCCAACCTAGCTAGATATAAGCTTGCACAATGCAGGTTAGCTCCAGATAGGTTAGCTCCTTTTAGGTTAGCTGCACTGAGAATTGCCCCTTCTAGGTTGGCTAGATATAAGTTAGCTCCTTCTAGGTTAGCTGCACTGAGGATTGCCCCAGCTAGATTAGCTTCTCTGAGATTAGCCCCAGCAAGATTAGCTTGATAGAGATTCGTCTGTTCTAGGTTCGCCCTATTCAGGTTTGCTCCTCTCATGTCGGCGTGACTTAAATCAAGTTGCTCATTTTCTAAGTCTTTATTTAAGTAGCTCGACATAAATAACTCCCGGTTTTTAGTCAGGGCTTTAGCCTTAACATCAGGGCTAAAGCCCCTACTAAAAGCCAATATCAATGTTTTTACATTACTTAACATAGTTTGATTTATTCCCGCCGATTTACTTACATCTCTTCTAGCGATAACGGTAAGGGCTGCTTGAATATCTGCACGAACTTTTGCCCCGATATTGCTTGTTACTTCCTTTTGGGGCGTGTAATGAGCATTTTTTCGGACAAAAGTAGTAAGAATCTCCATAATTATCCAGTGGTACTGTGGATAATTATGGGCAATTTGCTCTAAATCATTAATTACAGCGAGACTGGTTTCTATTGTCTTATTCCCTAGTTGTTCAATTGCTATTTTTAAACATTGTTTTTGTGAATTATACTGAGTTTGGTTAGCTTTTTGCTGGAAAGCATGTATCCCCAGACATATTCTTGAGAATTGACTGTTTTTTGTTGATGAAATATTTTTTGAAATATTTTTTACAGTATGAAAAGAATTAATGATTACTGTCAACATACGATAGTTCAAGACTTAGTGCTGATTGGTGGCAGTCACAGCCATGCAATTGTCAGGGTAATGTTTGGAATCAAGCCGTTACCCAAAGTCCGTTTGACGTTGATTACTGCAAATCAAAAGACAGCCGACTCTGAAATGTTACCAGGATACATTGCTGGATTTAATAGCCACGAGGAATGCCATATTGATTTACGACCTTTGCTCAAGCACAGTTGTATATTAACAGAGTAGTTGCCCTAGACTTGGAATAATAACAAAGTTCTTTGTGCTAACGGACTTGCGGTAGATTTTGATATGCTGTCTATTGATATTGCCAGCACTCCGGCTACAGTGTCTGTATCAGGTGCAGCAGAATATGCGATCGCAGCTATTAGAACATTGATAGGACTTACGCACACTCTACGATTCTTGGCGTTCTTGGCACGGCAGTTGCTTCAAGTCGGCAGAGCCGCCCAACGCACTGCCTCGTCTTGGCGGTTCGATAAATTAAGCTTTTTGGCAATTTTTGCGTAAGTCCTAATTGATATGAACTAATTGAAGTTGTATGTAAAAATCCTCAAGAACCAATTAGCATTGCGATCATGGGTGGTGCTAGCGGTGTAGAATTGTCATGGCGTATACAATTTTATTTACATCGGATTTGACATCAAACTTAACAACTAATTCAAAATCTGGAAATTTATTTATTGCAGCGTGACAATGCCCAATTTCTTCATTGAAGTTGTTCAATTAGCTCAATAATTTGTTGATAATACTGGATATTTCCTTCTTGATAATACAAATCTGCGGATTTCTGGAAATCGGCAATTGCTTTTTGAGAGTTTCCCAGATTTTGGTAGACATCTGCCCGAAGGATGTAAGCAGAAGCCCAATTAGGCTGACGCTGTAAGGCTTGGTTTAAATCTGCAAGCGCTCCTTGTAAGTCTTTTAATAAAGAACGGCTACGACCCCGATTGTACCAGTCTTCAGCAAAACTGGGGTCGCTCGCGATCGCTCGACTATAATCTTCTATTGCCCCTTGATAATCTTCTAGGGCATAGCGAGCATTAGCGCGATCGCTGTAAAATGCAGCAGATTGGGGATTAATTTCCAAAGCTTGGGTGTAATCTGCGATCGCACTTTCATATTCTTCTAAAGCATAGTGGGTTGAACCTCGGTTGTAATATGCTTCAATTAAATCAGGATTAATTTCTAATGCTTGATTATAATCTGTGATCGCTCCCTGTTCATCTCCTAAAAGACGACGAGCATTTCCTCGATTGCAGTACGCTTGCGAAAATTCAGGCACAAGCTCTATTGCTTGGGTGTTATCATCGATTGCTCCCTGTAAATCTTGCAGGGCTTCACGGGCAATCCCCCGACCATAATAAGCTGCGGCTAAGTTATTATTAATCTGTAATGCCTGATCGTAATCTTTAATTGCTCCTTTATGATCTGCTAAAGAACGACGAGCCGCCGCGCGATCGCAATATCCTTCAGCTAAACTAGGATTGAGTTGTAATAGGCGATTGCTGTCTTCAATTGCACCTTGATAATCTCCCAGTCGGCGACGAGCATTCGCCCGAAAACCGTATAGTAAAGCTAGAGTCGGATTTTCTTGTAACGCTTGGTCATAATCTGCGATCGCACCTTCATAGTCTTCAAGAGTACTACGGACAAGACCCCGTTCACAATAGGCTTGCACATCATCAGGATTCAAATTTAATGCTTGGTTAAAATCCTCAATTGCTCCTTGATATTCTTTGAGATGAGCAAGAACCAAACCCCGATTATAATATGCTCCGGCAAACTTGGGATTGATTTCTAGGGCGCGGTTGTAATCTGCGATCGCACTTTGATAGTCTGCTAAAGAGTAGTAGGCATTACCTCGATTATGATAAGCTTCCGCCAACTTAGGATCTAATTGTAATGCTCGGTCGTGGTCAGCGATCGCTTCGTGATAATTTCCTAAAATATGATGAATATTACCCCGATTGCTGTAAGCTGCGGCAAAATGGGGATGCCACTGTAAAGCTTGTTGAAAATCTGCGATTGCTCCTTGATGATCGCCGCTCTCAAAACAAGCTACACCCCGATTATGATAAGCGTTGGCAATATCAATATTGATATTATCAGCTAATTGGGTACTAGTTTCTATTGTTTGGATATAATCAGCGATCGCTTTGTCGTAGTTTTCTAAGGCAAAGTAAGCATTACCCCGGCTGTGGTAAGATTGGGCTAGATTGGGATCGATTTGTAATGCTTGGTTATGATCAGCGATCGCTCCTTGATAATCGGCTAAAAAGTAACGAGCATTACCTCGGTGATAGTAGGCTGTGGCCAAATTGGGATTGATTTCTACTGCGCGATTAAAATCTGCGATCGCTCTTTGATGATCCCCTTGTAAACTGTGGTTTAATCCTTGGTTTAAGAATTCTTCAGCATTCATGTAATTTTATTGAATTTCGACATTCGCCTAGCTTAAAGGCAACGGGATTTTTAACGATATGTTATAAAAATCGTTCCAGTTACTATTGTGCCTCTTGCTAAGATTTTAATTCCCGATTTTCTGTAAGCTTATGTCAGTACGATGAATTTCAGGCGACTTAAACAGCAGCAAGCACCGCAAGTAAGAATGATGGGTGACTGACTCGCCGTTTTTTACTGAGATTGTTATAGTAGCGGATGACACGTTATCTAAGTGCGATCGCATCTACTATCAATATGGTTAAAGAGTCTGAAAATCGCTTAAAACACTTTGCTGCTTTAAAGTCTAAGTACCAAGCAACTAATTATCCCGATTCATCACCCTCTAGTCTTCTTTATCTCATCCTGCAAAAAGTTGACTTAGGAATTCAACTAACTACACTAGAAATTGAATGGTTGAGAGAACATGAGCTTGAATTTCTATGTCAAGAACAGCAAGATAAATTAAAGGACTTTGTAAATTTAGGGGTTGAATTCTCAAAATTAAAGTCTAAGTACAAAGCTACAAAGCATGGTATTTCCTGGCAATCTAGTCATCTGTATTTTATACTTTGGAAAATTGATTCAGGGAATTTACTTACTGATTCAGAAGTTAAATGGCTGAGAGAAAATGATTTATCTGAAGCGAAGAAGATTGCTCAAGAGATAAACCGATTTACTCAACTCAAATCTAAGTACAAAGCTACTCAATATCAAGACTCATATCCTGATAGTTTCCTCCATCAAATACTAAAAAAGTTAGAGGTTACAGAACGTTTAAGTGATTCTGAATATAATTGGCTGCTCAATAACCAACTCTTGGAAACAGCAGAAATTTTTCAACAACAAGAGTCAGAAAAAGAAACTCACTTTGCTCAATTACGAGATAAATACCAAGCTAATAAACACCTCGATTTATCATTGTCGAGTCCACTATATCCAATACTGCAAAACATTGACGCAAAAAATAATTTGAGTTGTTCAGAAATTAACTGGCTAGAACAGCAAGGATTTAGCGAAACAATTGCCATTGCTCAAAATTTAGAACAAACACGAGAATTTACTGCCTTGAGAGCTAAGTATAAGGTCACTCATTATGATGATTTATCGCCTAAGAGTCACCTGTATAAAGTTCTCAAACAACTTGATTTATCACATCACTTAGGTGAACAGGATATTAACTTCTTGAGAAAGCGTAAGTTGACTAAGACAATAGAAATTTATCACGATAAATACGCTAATAATCTCAAGTTAAATATAGAATCAGGAAAAGCTCTAAATGAATTAGAAATTGAGTGGCTGAAAAATAATGGACGAGAAGATATAATTATTCTCGCACAACAAAAGCACTTTGCAGCTTTGAAATCAAAATATGATGTTTTAGCTTATCAAGATAAATCACACACTAGTTTTTTATACACAATTTTGCAAAAACTTGAATTAAAAGAGCGACTTGAACCAACAGAGTTTGCTTGGCTACAAGAGACTAAAATTAAAGTGCTTCAACCAACATATAATTATTATAGCTGGCAAAAAGAGCCTAAGTATCAAGAGAAGAATTTAGTCTCTGGTAAAATTTGGATTGCTTACCACACAATTGAAGCAAATTTCTATGAGCAGGAGTTTCAGCGCACTGACAACAAATGGAACTTAGCAAATGCTAGCAGCCATTGGCGTAAAGCAGATGAACCAGAACAGGCATTGCAACTGACAAATAATTTAGAATTTGACAAAATCAAAGAAAATAAACTCAAGTCAGCTTTGCTAACTAGCAGAGGTGGAGCCTTTCGAGATATTGAAAAACTAGATAAAGCCGAAAATTGCGCTCGTCAAGCTATTGAATATCAGCCAAAAAGCCATCACCCTTACACCTTGATGGGAGCTATTTGTTTTGAACGGCATCAATATTCAAATGGTGAATATTGGTTTCAAGAAGCAATCAAACGTGGGGCTAATCCTAGAGATATGGATTCTGAAATCAAGCGAGTCGTGAAAAATGCTAAGGATGAAAATAAGCGTCGAGAAGTAATAGAGTACCTGTTAAAAAAAGATTCACAACGCTACTCTTGGGCTAAGTCTTATCTCAAAAAGCCGCAATATAATGGTAAATAAACTGATTTGCATCACAAAACTGCCAACATGACTAGATTTGTTCATAACTAATGCCTTCTATCTGAGAAACCTTATAGCTGAGAATCATCAGTAGAGGAACCTTAAAAAGCAAGTAATTGACGAACTATAAGCATTTACTTCAGATAATCCTTTCTGAAAAGCAGCGTTAAAATTGCTGTACAACTTGCAGCAAAACTTCTACTTTAATGATTAGGTTAAGACTTCAAGGAGAGGGGAAAAGAGTTTAACTTTTTCCCTTTTCCACTTTCTACCTCATATTACAATGTAAAACCGATTAAAAATGAAGACATTAATGCAGTATTATGGAAATCAGTCTCTGAAATTCTTAACCAATAAAAACTTTATTTTATAGGTTTGCATAAATGGATTTTTTGACAATTATAGGATTAGCTGCTGCTACACTAACTACCACTGCATTTTTGCCACAGATGTTTAAAACTTGGCAAACAAAATCGGCAAAAGATGTTTCTTTAATTGCGCTGGTCACATTCATAAGTGGTGTTTTTTTATGGTTAATTTATGGAATATATCTACAATCCTTACCAATTATTCTTGCTAATAGCGTGACATTATTTTTTAACTTGATAATTCTATGGCTTAAAATTAAATATAGATAAAGAAGCCCTAAGTACACAAACTCTCATCCGCCTCCGTAGACTTAAATCAAACCCACAGAGGTGAGTTTTGCTTCTGTAGGCGCGAATTCTATGAGACTACATTATTCAAACCTCCTTAAAAAACGCCTGTGACATCATCTGTATTTAACTCTGAACGCCTCCTGTTCACCCCCACCACCCCAGATACCAACGCTATCCCTATAATCTTCGCCTTTCCTAATGAATATAGCGTAGGTATCACTAGCCTTGGCTATCAGGTAGTTTGGGCAACTTTGGCAATGCGTAATGATGTGCAGGTGAGTCGCCTGTTTACAGATACTCACGAACAACTCCCCAGAACACCCGAAATTGTGGGATTTTCGATTTCCTGGGAACTGGATTATGTGAATATTTTAAATTTGCTGGAATCTTTAGAAATTCCCATTTTGGCAACTTCTCGTGATGATTCTCATCCGATAATTTTTGGTGGTGGCCCCGTTCTCACAGCTAATCCCGAACCTTTTGCAGATTTTTTTGATGTAATTTTATTGGGGGATGGCGAAAACCTCCTGGGAAATTTCATTGAGGCTTACAAAGAAGTAAGAAATGCTTCTAGACAAACTCAACTAAAAAGACTTGCACAAGTCCCAGGAATTTATATTCCCAGTTTGTATGAAGTCGAATATCACAGCATAGATGGTGCAGTAAAGTCTATTAAACCAATTTCTCCCGAAATTCCCGCAGTGGTGCAAAAGCAAACTTATCGGGGAAATACTCTCTCGGCATCGACTGTAGTCACCGAAAAAGCCGCATGGGAAAATATTTATATGGTGGAAGTGGTGAGAAGTTGTCCAGAAATGTGCCGCTTTTGTTTGGCGAGTTATCTCACATTGCCTTTTAGAACAGCTAGTCTTGAAAGTTCATTAATTCCAGCGATCGCAAAAGGTTTAGAAGTCACAAATCGGCTAGGATTATTGGGGGCTTCTGTAACTCAGCATCCAGAGTTTGAAACTTTACTAGATTATATTAGTCAGCCAAAATACGATTATGTCCGTCTCAGTATTGCATCAGTGCGAACCAATACCGTAACAGTCCAGTTAGCAGAAACTTTGACGAAACGAGACACGCGATCGCTTACCATTGCAGTAGAAAGTGGTTCTGAGAAAATCCGGCAAATCGTCAACAAAAAGCTGCATAACGACGAAATTATCCAAGCAGCGATAAATGCCAAAGCTGGCGGATTAAAAAGCTTGAAACTCTACGGAATGGCAGGAATTCCCGGTGAGGAACCAGAGGATTTAGAGCAAACTGTGGCGATGATGCGTAATATCAAAAAAGCTGCACCGGGATTACGGTTAACATACGGATGCAGCACCTTTGTACCCAAAGCACACACACCGTTTCAATGGTTTGGGGTGAATCGCCAAGCAGAAAAACGGTTGCAGTTTTTGCAAAAACAGCTAAAACCGCAGGGGATAGAGTTTCGCCCAGAAAGCTATAATTGGTCGATTATACAGGCTTTGTTGTCGAGAGGCGATCGCAGAGTGTCCCAACTTCTCCAACTTACTCGTCACTTTGGTGACTCCTTGGGTAGCTATAAACGGGCTTTCAAACAACTCAAAGGACAAATCCCTGATTTAGATTTTTACGTCCACGCCGAGTGGTCAACAGAACAAGTATTACCTTGGAGTCACTTGCAAGGGCCTCTGCCACAGTCTACACTACTAAAGCATTTGGCTGATGCTAAGAGTTATATCAACCCATCCCCAAAGGAATTACAGCCATTGAATTCATAGCTGAAAACTTGATGCAAAACACAGCGGAGTATTACTGCGCCTATTGCGGCGAACCGAACTTAACTTTTATTGATTTGAGTGCTGGAGGACAACAATCTTACATTGAAGATTGTCAAGTTTGCTGTAACCCCAATATTTTGTATGTGCGGGTTAATGAAGATACTCTAGATATCGAGATTGATACCGAATCCGAAAGTTGAATTTTAGGTTTTTCTTTCCATGCTGCACTTTAAACATTCCTCAGTAATTAATGCCCCACCAGAAGTAGTTTGGAAATTTCACGAAAGGCCAGATATTTTGCAACTGCTGAATCCACCTTGGCAGCCAGTCCAAGTAGTTCGTCGTGAGGGGGGGCTGAACGTGGGCGCTATCACAGAATTTCGCCTATTTCTCGGCCCATTACCCTTAACTTGGTTAGCGCGTCATACTGAATGTGAAAAATATCGCCTATTTACCGACGAACAAATATCTGGCCCTTTTGAATCTTGGGTACATCGACATGAATTTGAACTGGAAAATGGCAAAACCAAATTAACCGACGCTATTTCCTTCTCTATGCCTGGGGGAGGAACAGTTGAATTTGTCAGCGGTTGGTTAGTGCAAGTGCAACTAGAAGCAATGTTTCGCTATCGCCACTATGTGACTAAAAGGGAGTGCGAATCATGATAGCAAAATGTGTTGCATCCTTTTCGCCAGCTTTAGCTATTTAGAAAGTACTATATGATAAATACTAGTTTTTATATATACTAATTGGTACAGTGTAATAACTTAGATTTTCCAACTTCTCAACCAAAAATATTTGTTGGTATCGGCTTGCATGTGTAATAATAGTTAAAGTATCTTAATATTTATAAACAATTTCAAGTATTGGCACTGTCCAATGCGAAACACTGACCACTAAAAGGGTTTTCTGGCTCGTGGTTAGTACTTTTTGTGGTGACTATATTTTAGGAATTTTTACCTGAATACTAGGCGGAGTAAAAGCGTGATTCAATTAGAACAACCACCCAGTCATCAAACACAACTGACCCCAGTAGTGAAAAGTAAATCTCAGTTTAAGGGACTTTTCATTGCTATTGTCATTGTTAGCGCATGGATAATTAGCCTGAGTTTATTACTTTCCCTTGACATCTCCAATTTAAAATTGTGGATGTTATCGCCTGTTATCTTATGGCAAACATTTTTATATACGGGATTATTTATTACATCACATGATGCTATGCATGGGGTAGTGTTTCCCCAGAACACCAAGATTAATCATCTTATTGGGACATTAACCCTATCTCTTTATGGTCTTTTACCATATAAAAAATTATTGAAAAAACATTGGGTGCATCACCATAATCCAGCAAGTGAAACAGACCCAGATTTCCATAATGGTAAATACAAAAACTTCTTTGCTTGGTATTTTCATTTTATGAAGGGTTACTGGAGTTGGGGACAAATAATTGCTCTGACTCTTATCTATCACTTTGCTAATTATATCCTTCATATACCTCACGATAATCTAACAACCTTTTGGGTGATTCCCTCGCTTTTAAGTTCATTCCAATTATTTTATTTTGGTACTTTTCTACCTCATAGCGAACCCATAGGAGGTTATATTCAGCCTCATCGTGCCCAAACAATTAGCCGTCCAATCTGGTGGTCATTTATCACCTGCTATCATTTTGGCTACCATGAGGAACATCACGAATATCCCCATGCTACTTGGTGGCAGTTACCAGAAATTTATAAAGCAAAATAGTTATTGTTTATCTAATATTATGGCAACAAGAGTCACATGGTAATCTATATAGTTAGATTATCCTGCTTATGGCAATTAATAATTCTCGTCTTGTCACCTATAGCCCTGCTTATACAATCGTTCCCACTTACGAGTGCTTTAATCGCTGTAGTTACTGCAACTTTCGCAGTGAACCGGGTAAAAGTCCCTGGATGAGTCTTTCAGATGCAGACAGTATTTTAAAACCACTTCAAAACGAAAAAGTCTGTGAAATCCTCATACTCAGCGGTGAAGTGCATCCCCATTCGCCAAAGCGTCAGGCGTGGTTTGAGCGGATTTATGATTTGTGTGAATTAGCGCTTTCAATGGGGTTTTTACCGCATACGAATGCGGGGCCACTGAGTTTTGAAGAAATGCAAAAGCTCAAGCGTGTGAATGTTTCGATGGGGCTGATGTTGGAACAGTTAACGCCAACATTGTTAAATAGTGTACATCGGCACGCACCGAGTAAATTACCAGAAGTTCGTTTACAGCAATTGCATTGGGCGGGAGAGTTGCAGATTCCCTTTACAACTGGGTTACTGTTGGGAATTGGAGAAACAGTTGATGATTGGTGGGAAACATTAACAGCTATATCTCAACTGCATCAACGTTATCACCACATTCAAGAAGTTATCCTGCAACCTCATAGTCCAGGATATCAACAAACCTTTGATGCACCACCTTTCAACCCCCATCAGTTACCAGAAGTCATTTTCAGGGCGCGTCAGATTTTATCGCCAGATATTACGATTCAAATTCCGCCGAATTTAGTTAAAGATGACCGATGGTTACTTGCTTGTATCGAAGCTGGTGCGCGAGATTTGGGCGGAATTGGGCCAAAAGATGAGGTGAATCCCGATTATCCTCATGTTCAGGAACAGGCATTAAGAGAAATTTTACAGCCTGCGGGGTGGGAGTTGATGGCGCGTTTACCAGTATATCCCCAGTTTGATGGCTGGTTGTCCGGGGAATTGCAAAAAGCGGTGAATCGGTGGCGAAAAACTTTAACTCCGGCTTTTCTTGTGTGATGACAAACAAGTAAAGATTTTTCCTTCCCTGTTAGTGTCTTTGTTAATGAGTCTTTAATACTCGCCGACGAGTCTTTTTTACTCGTGAATGAGTCTTTGATACTCATTAATGAGTCTTTGATACTCGTGAATGAGTCTTTTTTACTCATTAATGAGTCTTTGAGCTTCATTAATGAGTCTTTGAGCTTCATTAATGAATTTTAGGGCTGCTGATTACCCAATCTCTATGTAAACTTGGGTTATTATCGCACTAATCTAGTAAATTCTACCTATGGCTCAGGATTTTGCAACTTTAAAAAAGATATACAACGCTTTTGACCCATTTCGACCTTTGCCCGCAGGAGATCCGGTTTATGTCGATTGTCAGGAAGTGCGAGGAGATGGCGACATTTTGGTAGAGGTGGGTAGAGAGATTTTGTTGTCAGACAGAAAGACTTGTCAACTTTATGCTGGTCATCGTGGTGCAGGCAAATCAACAGAATTGCTGCGTCTTCAGAAATATTTAAATGAACAAGGTTGTTTTGTTGTCTATTTTGCCGCCGATGAACAAGATATCGAGCCAGAAGATGCCCAATATACAGATATTCTCCTTGCTTGTACACGACGTTTATTAGAAGCATTAAAAGATAAGGGTGATTCTAAACCTTTGGTGTCATGGTTGAAAAGCCGCTGGGATGATTTAAAAGATTTGCTACCTGACGTATCTTTAGAAGGTCTGGAGGTAGAGAAGGAAATTCCTCTTTTTGCCAAAATCACAGCCAAATTGAGAACCGAACCCGGTCTCCGCCACAAAATCCGCGAACGAGTTAACCCCCACACCCAAACTTTGATTTTGGCTTTGAATCAATTTATTGAAGATGCAAAAAAAAGCTTACCTTCCGAACATTCTCAATTGGTAGTCATCGCTGATAATCTAGATCGGATTGTACCCATACCCCAGGAAGATGGACGCAGCAATCACGAACATATTTTTTTAGATCGTAGCGAACAACTCAAAGCTTTAAATTGCCATCTAATTTATACAGTACCGATTTCATTGGTGTTCTCTAACCGCGCTACAGATTTACGAGATATTTATGGTAGTGATGCTCAAGTTTTACCAATGATTATGGTGCAAACTCCTAAAAATAAAAGTTATCAACGAGGAATTAATAAAGTCCAGGAATTGTTGCAAAAGCGGGTGAGTCAGATTGACCCTAACCTTTCTATCACAAATATGTTTGAGCAGCCAGAAGCTTTACAGCAACTATGCTTAATGAGTGGAGGTCATGTGCGGAATTTGCTATTATTAATGAAGGAAGCAATTAAATATACTGATAATCTACCGATTACGAATAAAGCTTTACAACGGTCAATCAGCGAAACTAGAATTACCTACCGCAATACAGTTTATGCAGATGAATGGCAACCACTAGCCAAAGTTTATCATTCTAAACAGATAGTAAACGATGAACAACACCGTAACTTATTATTCAATCGCTGTATTTTGGAATATCGCTACCGTGATAAAGAAGAACAAATTCAATGTTGGTATGATATTCATCCTTTAATTAAAGGAATTAAAGAATTTCAGGATACTTTTGCTAATTTGAACTTTAGTGAGACACAGCTTGATGAAACTGGAACTGACTGATTGGGATAAAGATTTACCAACAGAACCAAATGAAGAATATCAAGCCTTAGTCCGTACTCTTAACTTTACAGAAGGCTTTGGTTTGTTATTTGCTCGTTGTTCTCCATCTGAAGGTGAGCAGTTAATTGGCAAAGTTAAAGAAGATATTACTAATAAAAATATTGAGGTTTTGCGATTAAAGCAAGCTGTTACTAACTTATATGAAATCATAAATAAATTAGATAATAAAGAACAGATAAATATTTTATTTATTACAGGTTTAGAGCATTCATTTTATGAATATGAAGAGTCTAAAAGATTGACAGACTGGAATAGTAGAGATATTTATTCATATAGTTGGAAGAGTGTACCGCCTGTTTTAATTAACCTAAATCAACAGCGAGAACGTTTTAGAGATAGCTTTAATATTTGTTTTGTTTTCTTTCTACCTCTATTTGCTATTAAATATTTTATTCAACGCGCCCCAGACTTCTTTGACTGGCGTTCGGGGTTGTTTGATTTTCCTATAGCTCCAGAAACTCTCAAGCAGGAATCATCACGTATACTCCAGGATGGAGACTATGAAAAATATCTCACGCTAACACCAGAAGAAAGAACTCAAAAAATACTAGAAATTCAGGAATTGCTTGCAGAAAATTATCAAGGAACTAGTAACCAAGCAGAATTACTGCTTGAGCTGGGAAATTTGCACTTTGCTGGACAAGATAATACAAAGGCGATCATATCCTACGACCAAGCACTGAAAATTAAACTTGATTACCACCAAGCTTGGAACAACAAAGGGATTGCGCTAGCTGATTTGGGACGCTTTGAAGAAGCGATCGCCTCCTCCGACCAAGCAGTGAAAATTAAACCAGATGACCACGAAGCTTGGTACAATCGCGGCATTGCGCTAAGAAATTTAGGACGCACTGAAGAAGCGATCGCATCCTACGACCAAGCA
>NZ_JBALDF010000062.1:0-66723 GCF_036917275.1 Nostoc sp. | reverse complement strand
ATCAAAGACTCGTTCACGAGTATCAAAGACTCATTCACGAGTATCAAAGACTCGTTCACGAGTATCAAAGACTCATTCACGAGTATCAAAGACTCATTCACGAGTATCAAAGACTCGTTCACGAGTATCAAAGACTCATTCACGAGTATCAAAGACTCGTTCACGAGTATCAAAGACTCGTTCACGGAGTTCAAAGACTCATTCACGGAGTTCAAAAACTTATCCCAAGTTCTCAATCCTCAATGCTGCAAATTTTCCAACGTTTGTTAACTTATAAGATTTATACCAATTCTTTGTGAAACTGCACAAAATCAGGCTTGGTAAGACTTGGGGCAAAATCTCGTTGTTCTATGCAACCCATAGATAATTGGTATAAAAGGTGTTAATCACTGGTGTAAAATATAAGTTAAAAAAGATGTTCTCTGGGGAATTCTAACCTTAGTACAGAGGAATTCTCGTAAAAATTTATGAGCGCAAAACTTGATGGAAGTGTAAGGGTCGCTGGCTACCAAATCGGAGAGCGACTTTATTCAAGTTCTCGCACTCAAGTGTATCGGGCAATACGAGAATGCGATCGCCAACCAGTGATCATCAAGCTCTTAAAACGAGAATACCCCAGTTTCAGCGAATTAGTACAGTTTAGCAACCAATATGCGATCGCCAAAAACCTAGATATTCCCAGCATCATTAAACCCTACAGCTTGGAACTCTATCAAAACGGCTACGCCTTAGTCATGGAAGACTTTGGTGGCATTTCCCTGCGGGAATTTAGCCAAGGACGATCACTGACTTTAAAGCGATTCCTCCCGATTGCGCTGCAACTGATAGACACTTTACACGAGTTACATCAACAGCACATCATTCACAAAGACATCAAGCCAGCCCACATCCTGATTCATCCTGACACCAGAGAAATTAAGCTGATTGACTTCAGTATTGCCTCACTTTTACCACGAGAAACCCAAGAGATCCAAAGTCCCAACGGACTGGAGGGAACGCTGGCGTATCTGTCGCCAGAGCAAACTGGACGGATGAACCGGGGCATTGACTACCGCAGCGACTTCTATTCATTAGGTGTGACTTTCTTTGAACTACTGAGTGGACAACTGCCCTTTGAGTCCGACGAGCCGATGGAGTTGGTGCATTGCCATATCGCCAAACAGCCTGACTCTATCTGTAATCTCAACTCCGAAATGCCTTTGATGCTGGGAGAGATCATCTGCAAGTTGATGGCGAAGAACGCCAAAGACCGCTACCAGAGTGCGCTGGGACTAAAATATGACTTAGTGACCTGCTTAGAACAATGGTGGAAAACAGGCAAACATACTTGGTTTGATTTAGGACAGCACGATAATAGCGATCGCTTTCTGATCAGAGAAAAACTCTACGGACGGGAACCAGAAGTAAAAGCCTTGCTGGAGGTATTTGGGCGGGTTGCCAATGGTGCATCAGAATTGATGCTGGTAGCAGGTTTCTCCGGCATTGGCAAAACTGCCGTGGTAAATGAAGTGCATAAGCCCATCGTCCGGTGGAATGGGTACTTCATCAAAGGGAAGTATGACCAGTTAAATCGCAACATTCCCCTGTCTGCCTTTGTGCAAGCTTTCCGCGATTTGATGGCACAGTTACTCACTCAGAGCGATGCTCAACTGGAGCAGTGGCGAAACAAAATTCTGTCTGCAATGTCTGAGAGTGGACAGGTGATGATTGAAGTGATTCCAGAATTAGAACAGATTATTGGCAAGCAACCGCCCGCACCAGAATTATTGGGTAATGCTGCACAGAACCGCTTCAATTTGCTGTTTGTCAAGTTTATTCAGGTGTTCACCACAAGAGAGCATCCGTTGGTGTTGTTCCTCGACGATTTACAGTGGGCAGATTCAGCATCCCTGAATTTGATCAGGCTGTTGATGGGTGAAACCTTGAGGGGTTATCTGTTAATTATTGGCGCATACCGTGATAACGAAGTATTTGCGGCTCATCCATTGATGCTTACCCTGGAAGAGATTGAGAAGGGAGCCACAGTCAGCACCATTACATTAGCTCCTTTGAGTCAGACAGATGTGAATCGTTTGATTGCCGATACATTGAGTTGTTCAACAGAAGTTGCCCTGCCGTTAACTGGATTAGTTTATCAAAAAGCCAAAGGGAATCCCTTTTTTACAACCCAGTTTCTCAAGGTATTACATGAGGAAGGAGGAATTACCTTTGATTGGCATACAGGTTTGTGGCAGTTTGATCTGGCACTTGTGCCCAGAGGCGCAGCGACAAGTCAAGAGACATCACTTGCCCTAACGGATAATGTCGTAGAGTTCATGGCAATTCGACTGCAAAAGTTGCCCACCCAAACGCAAGCGATACTTAAACTGGCAGCCTGTATTGGCAATCAGTTTGATTTAGCAACGCTGGCGATCGTTTATCAGAAGTCGCAGACAGAAACCGCTTTGGACTTGTGGAAAGCATTGCAAGAAGGATTTGTCATTCCAAGCAATAAGGTTTACAAGTTTTATCAAACCGAGTCATCAGTTCCCATCCAAATATCACTACAGAAGGTTGACACCTGTGTTTACAAATTCTTGCATGATCGCGTCCAGCAAGCGGCATACTCCCTGATTCCCACCGAAGAAAAACAACCCATTCACCTAAAGATTGGACAGTTACTCCTGAGTAACACCCCCGAAAGCAACCGGGAAGAACGCATTTTTGAAATCGTCAGTCAACTCAACGTTGCAACTGAATTGATCCAATCCGCAGAACGTCAAACCCTCGCCCAGTTCAACCTGATGGCAAGCCGCAAGGCAAAAGCAGCGATCGCCTATACTGCTGCCTACAAATATGCCCAGGTGGGCATTGAGTTACTCTCGCAAAACAGTTGGCAGCATCAGTATGAGTTGACCCTAGCACTCCATCAAGTTGCCACAGAAGCCGCCTATCTGAGCGGTGACTTAGAGCAGATGGCAGGCTTCGCTAGCCTTGTCCTAAAGCACGCCAAAACTCCATTAGATCAAATCAGCATTTATGAGGTGAAGATTGAGGCATTAACTGCTCAGGGTCAGTTTGCCCAAGCGATCGCCGCAGCACTTGCGATCTTAAAGCAATTGGGAGTAGAACTGCCCGCAGCGCCTACCCAGGACGACGTGGCGGATGCCTTTAGTAACGTCTCAGATGTGATTGGAGAGCGCTTACCTGCCGAGTTACTCAACCTCAGCGAAGCAATGGATGCAAACATCCTGGCGGCGGCTCGAATTTTGACATCGATAGCACCCTGCGCTTATCTGTTTCAGCCACTGCTGTATTTACTGGTGATTTTAAAAAAGGTTTATCTGTCCGTCGTGTATGGCAATGAATCAACCTCGACCTTTAGCTATGCCTCTTATGGGATATTGATGTGTGGTGTGTTGGGAAAGGTTGAACTAGGTTATGAATTTGGTCAGTTTGCCCTGAATCTGCTATCACGTTATCAAAATTCAGAATTGAAGGGGAAAACTTTATTACTAGTCTGTATGTACACAAGGCATTGGAAAATGCACCTGCGTGAGACATTACACCCCTTACAGATTGCCTATTGCAGTTGTTTAGACGTGGGCGATCTGGCTTTCGCCGGTTACTCTGCGTATAACTACGGTTTTTACTCTTATTTTACAGGGCAGAACCTAAGGCAACTAGAGTCGGAAATTGCCGAATACTGTGAAGCGCTCAAGCACCTCAAGCAAAATCTAACTCTGACCTATTCCCAGTTGATTCGACAAATTCTGCTGAATTTAATCGGGGATGCGGATGACGTTGTGGTGTTAAGCGGTGCAGCCTACAATGAACAGCATCAACTTCCATTACATCAAGCAATGGGCGATCGCACCGGATTAGCATTGCTCTGGATTAACAAACTGGTTGTGTCCTATCTGTTTTCAGAGTTTGAACAAGCCGTAGAACAGGCTGGGCAGGCAAGACAGTATTTGGATGCTATCCTTGCTTTCTTTTATGTACCCATCTTTCATTTCTATGAGTCTTTAGCCCAACTAGCATGGTTTGGGCAACTCTCAGCCCCACAACAGCAGCAGATAAAGGAATGCATCGCTGCCAACCAAGAAAAACTCAACCACTGGGCAGCCCATGCACCGATGAATTTTCAACACAAATTTGATTTAGTGGAAGCCGAGCGGTATCGGGTCTTAGGCAATCAGGCAGAAGCAATAGACTATTATGATCGCGCCATCAAAGGAGCCAAAGAACAAGGCTACATCCAAGAAGAAGCACTTGCCAATGAACTAGCCGCCAAATTTTACTTCAACTGGGGCAAAGAACTGATTGCTCAAGACTATATGACCCAAGCCTACTATGGCTATGCTCGTTGGGGTGCTAAAGCCAAAGTCGCCGACCTAGAAAAACGCTATCCCCAATTACTCGCCCCCATCCTCCAGCAAACCCGTTCTCCCCTTTCAACCAACGAAACTATCTTTACATTAGAAAGTGTCACCTCTACCAGTTCTGCCACTTCTAGTAGTAGTAGCCTCTCTGTTGCTTTGGATTTAGCTACTATTCTCAAAGCTTCCCAAACCCTTTCTGGCGAAATCGAACTCGAAAAACTGCTCTCAGTATTGCTACATATTGTCATTGAAAATGCGGGAGCTGATAAGTGTGTGTTCATGCTTTTGGAGTCAGGTCGTTTACTGATTCAGGCGTCAGCACAGCTTTCCTTTCTACAGAACAAGGGAATTACCCACATCAATTTTTACCCAATGTTGCTCAATCCAGAGCCTGTTGAAGACTCTGTTGATCTGCCAGTTAGCTTAATTAATACCGTCAAACGCAGCTTACAACCAGTAGTAATTATTGATGCCACGGTGCATCCACAATTAATCAATGACCCCTACATTCAGCAACAGCAGCCCAAGAGTGTCTTGTGTAGCCCGATTTTGGATCAAGGTAAGTTGTTGGGCGTGTTGTACTTAGAAAACAATTTAGCAACTGGAGCATTTACCAGCGATCGCGTCGAACTGCTCAACTTACTTTGCGCCCAAGCTGCAATTTCTCTGCAAAATGCCCAACTTTATCGAAATTCCCAGAACTCTGCTCAACAGTTAACACAATACTAGGAGGCTCTGCCTCCCTGAATCGTGGCAGTGCGCTTTGGCACTCCCTTTAGGGATAGAATTGGCTTACTTCGCGTTGGTATTAAAGTGTCACTAGCCCGATCAACGGAAGTTACGCACTTTGCAAGAAGCGCTTGGAAATTTCAGCAGGGGTGAAATTGCTAGGCTCTGTACTTGCTGATCAATACCATCTCCCTGAATAATCACCTGAGAACGTGACTGAATTAATTCCTTTATCTGCGGACAACCTAGAACAGAAGTCACTTCTGTTAAAGCAAAGACAAATTCTGTGTTTAATTTATCTAACGATGGTCGTAATGTTTGGTTTAAGTCTGGCGCGTTAGGAAAAGATTTAATGCCTTGCTTTTGCCAGTTTTTAAAATCAACTGTTTGGATGAGTTTTCCTGCTTCTATTTGTGCTTTAAAAAATGCTACAACTGGATCGGGTTCTAGACTAGAGATTTTTGCTTGTTGCCTAACCTTTAAAAGTAACTCTTGTTCGCGCTTTAGATCCTCAATAGGACGTTTGTGATTCCATTTCCACCGGGCTACATCATGTGCAATTAACAATCGCTGCTGGATCAATTTTAATAATTTATCTACAGGTACTTGTTGATCTGCGATCGTAATAGCTTGAGGATTTGCTGATTGTAGTGATCCAGAGTTATGAGCAGCGAAATACAATTTTAAGTTGGCAGCAACTACTGTACTACTGAAAAAAAGCCCAAAGAAAATTATTATGACAAACAACAGTGGATGCTTTCTGAAAAAACTTAAATTCATGTCAAAAAGTTAATATACCTTAGTACTTATCAGTAATTTACAGTAATTCGATAGTAATACAGTATTTTAAATCTCAGATAAAATATCTCATAGTTACTGACAAAAAGCAAGTTCAGCACAAAAAGCTGTTGCGTTTGATGGAAGACTCTGGTTTCTATGGTCTAGATATGCTCGTATTTATAGGCAGCAATACGTTCAAGAGCTATCGGATAACAATTTATTCGGTTATTCCCAGTCAGAGACTGGGAACAAGGCAAACTCCTAACTTCTAGCAGCTTTTTAAGTCTTTCCCGCCACCACCGAGTTTTTAACCAAAAGTTCCATTGCTGCTTGATATTGCAAATCCTCTGGGGTGCCAATCTGTTCGCGGTTAATTGGGTCTTGAGAAATCACTTTATCTGGCTTAATACCTAGTTTATTAATATCCCGGTGTTGAGGAGTTTCGTACTTAGCAATTGTGACTGCCAAGCCTGAGCCATCTGACAATTCAAATAAGGATTGAATTAGTCCCTTGCCAAAGGTGGTTTCACCTACCAACTGAGCACGACGGTTATCTTGCAGTGCGCCGGCCAGAATCTCACTAGCACTGGCACTTCCTTGATTTACCAAAATAACCAGAGGAGCGTTTGTCAGGGCTGATCCAGACGCTTCAAAACTACCTTGAATGCCTTGTCGGTTAACAGTGTAGACAATAGTGCCAGAGTTTAACCACAGACGGGCGATTTCAATTCCTGATTGCAATAGTCCCCCAGGATTATTTCGCAAATCGAGAATGTAGGCAGCAGCGCCTTTTTTTTCTAGACTAGAAATAGCGTGTGCCAATTCCGTTGAGGCGTTAGCATTGAATTGAGTGAGGCGAAGGTAGCCAATGGGCGTACCCTTAGTGGAAACACGCAATTCGGAAACCACAGGGTTAAGAGCAATGCGATCGCGTGTTAGCCTAATTTCTGTTTCTGCCTCTCCATCCCGTTCGATCAGGAGAGTGACAAGGCTGCCACTCGGTCCACGCATCTTAGTTGCAGCTTCATCAAGGGTGAGATTTTCTGTGGAGGTGCCTTCAATTTTGAGAATGCGATCGCGTGGTCTAATCCCCGCTTTATCTGCTGGTGAACCTGCTATAGGAGCCACTACTTCTAACTTCCCAGTCTTAGCATTTAGGGCAATTTGTAATCCTACCCCAGTCAGTTCCCCAGAAGTATTGACCTGTAAGCTGCGGTACTGTTCCGGATCTAAAAAGCGGGTAAAAGGATCATCGAGGCTCTGGAGCATCCTCCCAATTGCCGCATAACTGGCATTTGAATCTGATAGCGGCTTCTCTAAAGCCTTTTGCCGGACTGCCGCCCAGTTTTGATGATTAAACGTCTCATCTAGATAAGTGCGATTAACAATTCGCCAAACTTCGGAAACCAGCTTTTGTTCCGTCGTCAAAGCCATCACTGGCTGGGTGAGCGTACCAAACGCCAGCCAAAACGCCATTAACAATGAAAATCCAACCCGAAAGACTTGTTTGTTCATGAACCCCATTATCAATTCCACCTCAACCCAAATTGCCTAGAAATGCTCACTTGCCCTGTTGTTGATGAAATCTATCTCTCGATTATGTTACTTTTTTTATAGAAGTGGTGCATTTCTCTCATCAAGTTGTTTACTCAACTGATGCGTTGTATCCACTCACCAAAGGATAAAATCTACTTTGTGTCCACCATTTTCTGTGCAGGGGCGTGAAGAGATCGCAATATATTCCTTCTTTACAGAGTGTAAAGTTTCTGAAGACTCTTAGCACGCTGAAAGCTGACAAGCAAACAAAAAACTCTCCTTTACTAAAATCCCAAAATTGCTAATTGGGAGAGAAGTCTAAGCGGCGGCTTCTGAGAAGTCCGTAGACAATTCTGCTGCTACCCTACTCCTCGGTAACGACAACTCCAGCAAAGACGCTATCGCCAATGGGGAACAGGAAAGCCTAAAGGCGAATCCGTAGGATGCCGAGGCTTGGGTCTATCGGAACTTTGGTCGCCGATTTAGAACTTCGGGATTTATCAACCGCAACCGATTCTTAGGGACTTGAGATTGTATGGCCAATGTTTACGACTGGTTTGAGGAACGCCTGGAAATTCAGGCACTCGCCGAAGATGTCACTAGCAAGTACGTCCCTCCCCACGTCAATATCTTTTACTGCTTTGGTGGAATTACCTTGGTTTGCTTTCTCATCCAGTTTGCTACTGGATTTGCCATGACGTTCTACTACAGGCCAACAGTTGCTGAAGCTTTTTCTTCAGTAGAGTACATCATGAATGAAGTGAACTTCGGTTGGCTAATTCGCTCCATCCATCGCTGGTCTGCCAGCATGATGGTATTGATGATGATTTTGCACACCTTCCGGGTTTACCTGACAGGTGGTTTCAAAAAGCCCCGCGAATTGACCTGGATAAGTGGCGTCATCCTGGCTGTGATTACAGTTTCCTTTGGAGTCACAGGCTACTCCTTACCTTGGGACCAAGTTGGCTACTGGGCTGTGAAAATCGTTAGCGGCGTACCAGAAGCAATTCCTGTGGTTGGCGTTCTGATCTCCGACCTGCTGCGCGGCGGTTCGAGTGTTGGTCAAGCAACACTAACTCGTTACTACAGCGCCCACACCTTTGTGCTGCCTTGGTTGGTTGCAGTCTTCATGCTGTTTCACTTCTTGATGATCCGCAAGCAAGGTATTTCCGGTCCTTTATAATCTCAGCTATTAGTGAAAGGCAACATTTATCAGTTTTCAGATCAAGTTGTTTGTTCTAAACTTATGAAACACAAGAAATTAATTGCACATAAGTTCCAAAAACAAAAATTTGTATCTGAAGCCCAAAGCTGTAGAAACCCTCCAGGCGGCTGACCGGCAGGGCAAACGAAACGCTGTTTACCGCCTGTTAGGGTTGCCTAGTAGCTGATAGCTTTCACAAATGCTTTAATTTAACTTAAGCAGGAGAGCACATTTCAAAATGTCAACACAAAAAAAACCTGACCTGAGCGATCCTCAGTTAAGAGCTAAACTCGCTAGAGGCATGGGTCACAACTACTATGGTGAACCCGCTTGGCCTAATGACCTACTTTACGTATTTCCAATCGTAATCATGGGTTCGTTCGCTGCAATTGTGGCTCTAGCTGTGCTAGATCCCGCTATGACCGGTGAACCAGCAAATCCTTTCGCCACCCCATTGGAAATTTTGCCGGAGTGGTACTTGTATCCAGTTTTCCAAATTTTGCGATCGCTTCCTAACAAACTTTTAGGAGTGTTAGCAATGGGTTCGGTACCAGTGGGGCTAATCCTCGTTCCCTTTATTGAGAACGTCAATAAGTTCCAAAACCCTTTCCGCCGTCCAGTTGCAACCACAGTATTCCTCTTTGGTACCCTTGTCACCCTGTGGCTGGGTATTGGTGCTGCCTTACCATTGGATAAATCTTTGACCTTGGGACTATTCTAAATTAGTCACCACAAAGTGCTTTGACGCCTGTGAGTTTCAAAAGAATATGCAGATGTGCTTTTGAAATAAATTTACAGGCGTTAATTTTAACAATAAACAATTCATTAGCCCAACCTCAATTGGAGGCTGCGCCAACGTGTCATCACCCAAGGGGAACGACTGCTTTGCTCATATCACTAAAGTTGTAGCAAGTAGTCTGGGGGATAACGCATCCTCTTCAAGTCTTTCAGCGTCAACCGTAGTCATACGGGGATTGAAGGACTCCTGAATAAACGGTGAAACACCACGCCAAATTGAAAATTTGGTGTAAAAGAATTTAGTGGCAGTTCTAAATTCTTCACGAAAAGATTCCTGAGTTCTGGATTATTTTTTAAGAGTCCAGCTTGCATTCGGGATCTTCAGTTTTGGATTGAAAAGCTATTCCAAAATCCAAAATCATCAAAAGTCACCAAATAAAAACATTTTTTACTTACTTAACGTAAGTTGCTAGTTATAATCCTGGAAGCGCCAAAATAGTTGATGCTTTGTATTTTGGTACACAGAATATCTATATCTCAATTGAGATTTTCCTATATCAGAGAAATTTTGCGCTATTGGCAAAATTTAATAACTAGCAACTTGGGTTTACTTGTACTTAAGTCACAGTTAATGCTTAGTATAGTGCAGCAAGACCATCTGACGGTTAAGAGCGAACTCAGTCTCCTAAACCAGGTGCAAGAATGGTTCGAGCAATTTTGTCTGCAACATTTGTCTCAACTTGGCTGGTCAAAAACCCAACTTGATCGCCTGAATTTAGCATTAGCAGAAGGCTTTACCAACGCTGTTCGTCACGCTCATCATGCTTTACCCCCGGAAACAACGATTGAGATTAAGGTTTATCTGTGGATTGACCGACTAGAGATTAGAATTTGGGATTATGGAAAACCTTTTAATCCTGATGCGATCGCAGAACCAGCCCCAGGGACTCTGCAAGTAGGCGGGTATGGATGGTTTCTCCTGCGGCGGTTGGCTGACCGTGTTGTATACGAACGTGGTACAGATGGTAGAAATTGTCTTTTGATCGTCAAATACTCTGTAGAAGCACAAAAGTAAAAGTGAAGCAGTCAAGGCTAAAGGAAGGTAGAATATTTCCGATGCCAATTTTCGGTTTTGGGAAAGGAGTACCAGCATCGGGCGCGTTAATCCTCCTACCATCTCAATTGACAAGACTTGGGGCAAAATCCCTTGTTCAAGGTAGGCAAACTGACACCGACCTGTACTAGTCAACTCTTGGAAATGCTGCGCGTAGCTCGATTATATTTAGGAGTAAGACAAGCAGAACTTCTCCTCTGGTCACTGTTGTATTATGCGTATAAATATTTACGTAGGTACGGAGATTTTACCCTGAGTTGAGCCACTCACTTCAAAACAAAAGCATCAGCAGAATAAGTCTCTGCTCAAATATGTAGTTATTTGATTGATAAAAGCGTACTTATTTTTCAAGAATATGTGATGTAAATCGGGATAATATGTTTTTTACGTAAAATTGCTTAGTGATTATGATTTTTTTGTAAAGCCTCAAAGAATATTGTTGTATAAAAAGAATTAACGAATACAGTAAAGATAGCATTCGAGTTATACTAGCTCCCTTGTTAAGATTTGTCAGCAGTGTTGAGAGTTTTAATTTTTGTTCTCTAACAAGTGCAATTTAGTGCTTCATAGAGATAGAGGAGATAGGGGACATATGACTAAGACAGCCCTAATTACAGGAATAACTGGTCAAGATGGCTACTATCTCAGCCATTTGCTTCTCAACCGAGGTTACCGAGTTGTAGGATTAGTACCCCCGCATCGACAACCTAATTTGACAAAACTGGGAATATTGGCAAATCAGGTAGAAATTTTTACGGTTGACTTGAGAGATAATGCGGCGCTGTTGACCGCAGTTGAACAGCTGCGTCCCCAAGAAATTTACAATCTGGCGGCTCCCAGTTTTGTACCCGACTCTTGGAACGACCCGTTGGCAACCCTGGATCTGATAACTGGTACGGCTACCAGGCTTTTGGAAGCAGTACGACAGGTTGGTTTGTCTACCAGGTTTTATCAAGCTAGTAGTTCGGAAATGTTTGGCGATGTATTTATTTCGCCTCAAGATGAGGAAACTCCTTTTCGTCCCAAAAATCCTTATGCTGCGGCCAAGATGCACGCCCACTGGACAATGGTGCATCACAGACAGCGCTATGGACTATTTGCCTGTAGTGGAATTTTATATAACCATGAGTCCCCTCTACGACCACCTCAGTTTGTCACCCGCAAAGTTTCTTTGGCAGTTGCATCGATTAAATTAGGTTTAACTGACACTTTAGAAATGGGTAATCTAGATGCCAAACGCGATTGGGGATTTGCAGGAGATTATGTAAAAGCAATGTGGCTAATGTTGCAAGTTGATCAGCCAGAAGAATATGTGATTGGCACTGGGAAACTACACAGTGTTAGAGATTTAGTTGCCACAGCCTTTGAGTCTGTGGGATTGGATTGGACGCATCATGTAGTCCAAAATACCAGCTTATTGCGAAAGGATGAGCATTTTCAACTAGTGGCTAACCGCAGTAAAGCTAAAAGAAACCTCGGCTGGGAACCCCAAGTGAGCTTTGAAGAACTTTTAGAGAAAATGGTAAAAACAGATTTAGATCGGTTACAAAGCGGTATAATCGCGCCTTTACCGCGAGTGTAAATAATCTAACATGCGTATCACTCCAGTGACAGAAAACCTAAAGTTAGGTGATAAAGTTAACAAAAAGACTAACCATGTCTTTGTGTTTTTAGAAATTTTTGCCCACGAAGGTGGTATTCAATCATATATAAAAGATATTTTTCGCGCCTATCTGAGATTTAGCCAAGTCTACAAGGCAGAAGTCTTTTTGCTGCGAGATAGTCCTGATAGCTTAAATCCGTTTGAAGACGAGAACTTAAAATTTCATTACTTTAAAAATCAGTCTCCTTATTTGGGGAGACTGCAAATGGCAGCAGCTTTACTTAAGTGTCTGTTGCAAAGCCGACCGCAGCAAGTTTTCTGCGGTCATATTAACTTAGCAGTATTAGTACAAACTCTTTGCCAGCCCTTGGGGATTCCTTATACCGTACTAACTTACGGCAAAGAAGTCTGGGAACCCCTGAAAAATCAAGAACGTCACGCCCTGACATCAGCAAATAGAATTTGGACAATTAGTCGCTACAGCCGCGATCGCGCTTGTCTTGCTAATGCTCTAAACCCCAAAATCGTAGAAATGATGCCTTGTGCAATTGATGGGGATAAATTTACTCCTGGTTGTAAGCAGCCAGAATTAATCCAGAAGTATGGCTTAACTGGTGCTAAGGTATTAATGACAGTCGCGCGGTTATGGTCAGGGGATATTTACAAAGGTGTAGATGTAACGATTCGGGCATTACCACAAATCGCTCAGGTTTTCCCAGAAGTGAAATATTTGGTAATTGGTCGCGGTGATGACCAACCGCGATTAGCTAAACTTGCAAAAAATTTAGGTGTGAGCGATCGCGTCATGTTTGCTGGTTTCGTTGCTACAGAAGAATTAATGGAGCATTACCGCCTTGCTGATGCCTACATTATGCCTTCCCAAGAAGGCTTTGGCATTGTTTATCTGGAGGCAATGGCTTGTGGAGTACCTGTATTATCCGGTGACGACGATGGCTCCGCTGACCCCTTACAAGATGGTAAACTGGGATGGCGAGTACCACACCGCAGTCCTGATGCTGTAGCAGCGGCTTGTATAGAAATGCTTCAAGGGGATGACCAGCGCTGTGATCAAGAGTGGCTGCGAGAACAAGCGATCGCTCTGTTTGGTATAGATGCCTTCCAACAGCACTTGCAAAAAATGCTTCTATCCTCAGTAATAGATCCATTTAAGTCCAAATGACTTATGCCTAAAATCGCTATCTTAGAGGGAGGGAAAATAAAACTAAGCTGAAAATAATGGATAAACAATGGCTAAAAGCTTAAAAAAAATACTCGTTAAAATAAGATAAAGGTAGGGTGGGCTACACCCGAATTTACGCTTGTGGACAAGAAGGAGTTGACTCCTTTGGTTGAAACAAGAAGCAGACCCTCTAAAGTTTTCTTTAGTTGAATGACTAGCTCTGAAAAAGTTTAGTCAAGTTTTGTATAGCAGCAGGACGACATTTAAAAAATGAGCCTTAAGTCATTTCAATTGAATCTTTTAAATCTCCGCCCTTGGCTCACCCTACTAGCAGTTATTTGGTTGCTGGCATCAGTGGGCTTGGGTTGGTTGGTTAATTCGTTACTAATTATTTTCGGGTTGCTGTTGTTGGCACCCATTGTGGCTTTTTTTGGCTTTCGTTGGTGGCTGCAACGCAACTTGGTTGCTGATCAATGTCCCGTCTGTGAATATGAATTTACAGGTTTAAATAACAGTCAGTTGCAATGTCCTAACTGTGGAGAGTCGCTGTTAGTACAAAATAGTCATTTCCAGCGCTTCGCACCAGAAGGCACAATTGATGTCACTGCTGTCGAAGTTCCAGCCCAATCACTGGAAGATTAGTCAAGGATTGCTGCTCACTGGTCAAATGACTATTTATTTTGTTTGTTGCGAGATTGAGAGGGTGTAGCTATACTGTTGCTTGGATAATTCGCCCACATACAGCGAGTATTTTCCTGCCTGCCAGTAACCAGAAACTTCTGACTTGCCTCCTGAGTAACTATCTGCCATTACACAAAAGCGCCCCCCAGGCCCATTGAGCAACAGCGTTGGCTTGCCTTGACTCTCTACTGTCAATCGCAAATAAGGAAGTGATTCTGTAACCTGGATCACTTGACTAGGTTCAGTGGTAATATTACCACAATTACTTTTGACTGTTCCTCCAGAGTTTCCCTTCAAAATTAGTGGATCTGATTGGAGATTCCGATTAATTTGGATTGTTGGTGTCTGTGCCAAATTAGCCTCAGTGAAAACTAAACTCATCGCCAAAGCTGTGGGAACAATTGTAAGTAGCCTAAGCGTTTTCATTTTAATTAATGCTCCAGATTTTTTCTAGAGCAATGTTATATAGTCTGATTTAATAGACGACAGCAATCCGTCTTGGTTCCAAAAGCTGTCGTATAAAGCAATACCATTCATTTAAGGATTGTTTGTGAAGATTGATGGTCTCTACACCCATCAATCGTGCAAATTATCTATGTTCTATGGCGCTTTTACACCAAAAGATTTCACCGGACATTTCGCACTTCAATCCGTAACACGTTAATCTTCCATAAATCATCATAATTTTTACCCGTCAGAAAGGCATTGCACACACAGACATTAGCTAAAATCACTAAGACAAGCACCAAAAATAAAATTTGATTGGTTTGCTGTCGAATAAGTGACCTAGCTGAGGTATAAAAAATTGATGAATCCTCAAAGAGAAGAAGACTTGCAGCGTCGCCTCGATAAGCTAGAGGCAGAGATTAATTCTTCGCCTAAAGTGGTTCCCCAACCACAAGAACAAAAACACGTACGTCAGTCTGTTTTTGCCAACTTGAACTTGCAACTGGAGCGATTTCAGATTTGGTTCAACAGCTTATCTGGGGCGAAAAAGCTGGTAGTTTCGGGTGTGACGGTGCTAGTAGGCTTGGCGATGCTGCAAGCAGTGTTTAAACTAGTTGCATCTGTAATTAGTCTGGCATTTTTGGCAGTGTTAGTGTATGTTGGATACAAATTTTTTGCATCTAATAGCTTTCAAGGTAAGCAATAATTGATGTTAATATGCATTTACTTTGCACTCTGCCTGGAGTCATGAAAGTCAGGAGCCAGAATACAAAAGGCTTCTGACTTATGACTTCTAAATTCTATTTCAATATGCTTTTGTTTTTGCTGATTAGCTTAGTCTATTTTAATTGTGCCGATCGCGGCGTAGAAATAATGTCAAAGGGAATTATGCGATGACGACACCAATTCTCAACAGAAGTAATCAATCTGGTCAGTCAAAAAAACCGGAAAGAGCCAATTCGCTGTTGCTATCAAGTAGGCGTTTTGCTGCTTGGGCGGCTGAAATCACACTAATAGTTACCAGTGGGTTGATTCCCTTCGGCATTGGTGTCTATGCCAATTCTAGAAGCGATTTTAATCGAGTGCCCCTTAACCCCATACTGGTAGTCACCGAAAGAGCGATCGCTAGACCCCTGGCTCTACCTGTAAGCTATGGCATTCGTAACGTAGCATGGCCGACTAATATTTTGTGGACAATCGCCCTGTTAGCGCCTGTAACTCTCTCGTGGTGGCAATTGTATTTACTGGCTAAGACTGGTAGCACAATTCCTAAACGTTGGTTAAAGGTGCGGGTTGTCAACGAGCAAGGCAAGCCACCGGGATTGGGGGCAGTTGTAATTAGAGAAGGAGTTGGGCGTTGGACTGTACCCATTTCCATCGCCTATCTACTGTGGCGCTACAGCTTTGCTTTTCCTAATTTAGGATTATTCACATTTTTGTCTTTGTTAATGATTGTGGGTGAAGGGATCGGCTTACCATCGCGCCGGGGGCGTCGCGCACTACATGATCAACTTGCAGGCACTTATACAATAGATGCGGCTCGCCCCTTGCCATCCTCACTCTTAGCTAACAACAGACAAGCTCAGTCTGCTGGCGGTAATGATCAAGCAGAAGAATGGCAAGAGGGAAATGAAGAATTAGCAGCAGCCCAAACCAACCAGTCGCCTAATCTATGGCGGCAGATCCAGCAAAATCCTAATCTGACTTTGTTTGGGGTAGGGCTTACAAGCATGACTGCTGTGTTGGCAACTTTAATCGGCACTCAAGTCTACATCCAAATTCAACAATCCCAGCGAGCAACTAAGCAAATCAACAGCCAACAGTTTCTCGAACTCGTCAAACAATTGAGTCCCAACTCTGGGGCGAGTAATGAACAACGCCAAAGTGCAATTCTGGCTATGGGTGGTCTTAATGACCCACAATCTATTAAATTTCTGGCGGATCTCTTAGTTAGCGAAACCAACCCCAGCCTCGTAGATACGATTCAACAAGCTTTGACAACTGTCGGGCCCAAAGCCATCCCGGAACTAAAAAATAAGAATCTATTTTTAGTGGGTAAACTGGAGTCTGTGGGTAGTACTGCAAGCCAAGAGCGGGAATTGCGGCAAGGGCGGCTACAAAGAAACCAGCGGACGATCAACAAGATTCTCTCTGTTTACAGCGGTAAAATCGAGGGCGTTGACCTTAGTAGCACCCAATTAGGTCAAAGCGGTACTCCGGGAAGTTCCTTTTTTAACTTGGTATTAGACAACGTTGATTTATCAGGAGTTAAGTTAAAGTCTGCAAATCTTAACCAAGCCAGTTTGAAGGGTAGCCGCTTCCGGAGTGCGGGTGAGGATGGACGTTGGGATACCTATGACGATGTGATGGCTGATTTAAGCCAAGCTCAGTTGCAGCAAGCCAATCTTACTGATGCTAACCTCAGTCGCGTCTTGATGAACCGGATCGATTTGAGCCGCGCCATTCTCAACAGAGCCAACTTATCTAATGCGCGTCTATTTGACGCTAAACTCAACAGCACCCAACTAGTAGGAGCCGATCTGCGAAACGCAGTTTTGGAAAAAGCCAGCTTGACTGGAGCAGATTTAGGCGACGCTAAATTGAACGAAGCAAATCTGTACGCTGCGCGTTTAGGTCGCGTCACTGCTATCGGAACACAATTATCCTTTGCCAACTTAACTAACACTGATTGGCAAGGGGCAGATTTATCAGGAGCCTATTTGGATCGTGCTAATCTCAGTAATGCTAACCTGAGTGCCACACGTCTGGCTGGTGCCGTTTTGCGCTCTGCCCAGATGGAAAACGTCAACTTACAAAATGCCGACTTGAGTCTTGCAGATTTACGAGGGGCAAATGTAGCAGGAGCAGATTTTAAGGGGGCAATTCTCGCCCCTAGCAAACAAGATCCAGCAGATCAATTTGTCCAAACTCCAGATTTAGGCTCAGTATCTGCCGTAGTCCAAGGCGTTGATTTTTCTCAAGCCAAAAATTTAGATGCCAAGCAATTAGCGTACATTTGTACTCAAGGAGGCATTCATCCCCGTTGCCCGTAGAATGGAGGGGGGCAGGGGAGCAGAGGGGCAGGGGGAGCAGGGGAGAATGAGGGAGAGGAAAAGTTATTCCCAATGCCCCATACTTCTCTACGAAAAGCCGCGCCAAAGACGCCGCTCAGTACAAGTGCCCAATGCCCAATGCCCAATAACAAAATGGTGTGAGGAATTCGGTTATGAAGTATATTCCATATTTGGTTTCAGTTTTAGGGGCTGGTTTGGTCTTGAATCTGGCGAGTACGAAACCAGCACAAGCTCAGGTAGCCTATGGCAGTTATATCGGTATAGGCCCCAGTATTGGTTTTACTGATGGTATCCAATTTGGGGGAGTTATAGCGGGACGCTACAAGCTTTTGGAAGCGCCAATTTCCCTCCGTGCCCAAGTGTTAATTGGTAATAATACGGCAGTTGTGCCAACGGTTTCTTACGATTTCCCTCTTAACTGGCAAGCTGATGTCTACCTGGGTGCTGGGTTAGTGTTGGCTGGTGGTGGTGGTTCTTCTCCTGTAGGGGACAAAATTAGCTTTGCTTTACAACCGGGCATTGATTATATGATCCCAAATAGTAATACTGTCCTTTTTGGCAACGCCATCATTGCTTTTGATGCCTACCGTGATAGCGGTGGTACAGCGATCGCCGTACAAGGTGGTGTAGGTTTGAGATTTTAATGGGCAGATGAAAACCCTTGAGCGATCGCTATCCCTAAAAAGCGTTAAAGTTCATTGCAAATTCATAAGTTAGTCCAAACAACGTGATAGTTTTTGGTTATTGAAGAGAGACAGCACAGGATTAACACAGGAGAACACAGTGGCAATGGAATCAAATTTATTGACAAATGCGGGCGCAGATGAAGTGAATCAAGATTTCAGTGAATATGTCGCCAACCTGCAACTTCATATGACTCTGCAAGCTCGCAATCTTGTTCCAACCCTGAAGCAAACACTGGTAGATAGTCGCCAGCAATTACTCCATCAAACCCAAGCCCACTTTGAAAAGCTAGTTTCTCGACAAGGGCTGTAAATATATACAAATTTTAATCAAAATTCAAATAAAATAAAGGCAGATGTTGTTGGGTCAATGCCAATGGTGTTCTCACAAGGTCTGCTTTTTCTGCCTTTTTTAAGTATTGAGTTACTAAAATCACCCTTTTGGCCCAATTATGAAAGGGCAGAAACTAGTTAATATTATTGCAGCAGTTCCTTTGAAGAGCAGTTAATTAAGGCTAAATAGCGGCTCGAATTAAAATGACTTCATTACTTCCCAGAAACCTCAGCGTTGTTATCCGACCAGTCCAATACCGGGATTTGGACGGCATTGAGCGCATAACTCAAGAGTCATTCGCAGCCCTTACTCCCCAAGGAGCAGGTTTTGCCATCAGCCAGATGCTCATGCTGCGTCGCTGGTATGGATTACTCAAATTTTTGAGTTGGTTCCCCAACCCGCTCCAGTATCGCCTCTGTGCTTATGTTGCAGAACAAGGGCGGATGCTTCTAGGAATGATTCAAGTATCACCCTTTAACCGGACACGCAGCACTTGGCGCATTGATCAAGTATTGTTAGAGCGTGGTGTCGATAAACAAGGAATTGGCTCGCAACTTTTGCGTCATTGCTTTGAATCGATTTTGGAAGCTCGCACTTGGCTACTGGAAGTTAACATCAACGATATTGAGGCGCTGGCACTATATCGACAAAATGGATTCCAGCGTCTTGCAGAAATGACGTATTGGGAAATTGGGCCAGAATTACTGGCTGAATTGACACAAGCAGAACCAGATTTGCCCAATCTCTTGCCAGTGAGTAATGCTGATGCCCAGTTGCTATATCAACTAGATACAGCATCTATGCCACCTCTGGTACGTCAGGTTTTTGACCGCAATACCCGCGATTTTAAAACCAGTTTGTTTGGTGCTTTAACTGATGCTGTGAAGCAATGGTTGACCAAAACAGAAGTAGTCAGTGGTTATGTATTTGAACCCCAACGCAAAGCTGCGATTGGCTATTTTCAGGTGCAACTTGACCGGAAGGGGGAAGTTCCCCACTCTGCAACGCTGACAGTTCATCCTGCTTACACCTGGCTGTATCCAGAATTGCTATCTCAACTGGCTCGGATTGCCCAAGATTTTCCTCAGCAAGGGTTACAACTTGCCTCCTCAGACTATCAGGCGGAGCGAGAAGAATATTTGGAACGAATTGGCGCAAAACGCATAAAGCATACATTAGTTATGTCTCGCTCTGTGTGGCACAAGCTACGGGAGTCTAAATTTGTCTCCTTAGAAGGGATTCAGTGGACTGATATGCTGCAAGGTTTACAACCAGCACGTAAACCGATACCCGGTGGAATGTCATGGATACAACCAGGAAAGCTGCCATCTTCAGATAAACCACTGCAAAGCTTGTCAGAACCAATTAACTTTTCGGTAAAAAACCCTAGCATAGAAGTATCGCCGATTCCAGAATCAGCAGATGCAGAGCAGGAGAATGAATGAGATCGCAGGAGCAGCCAAAACCGTTTATTTCAGCGTTGGGACTAGATTTTGGTCGCAAGCGGATTGGTGTGGCTGGGTGCGATCGCACGGGTTTAATTGCCACGGGGATCACCACAATTGATCGTACATCTTTTGAGCAGGATGTTGAGCAAATCCGGCAAATAGTTAATGAACGTGAGGTGCAAATCCTAGTTATGGGCTTACCTTATTCAATGGATGGCTCAATAGGATTTCAGGCACGTCAAGTTCAGAAATTTACTACAAAACTTGCTAGAGTACTGAAACTGCCTGTGGAATATGTGGATGAGCGATTAACTTCATTTCAAGCAGAGCAACTGCTGATAGCTGAGAACCGCTCCCCGTCACGCCATAAAGGTTTGATTGACCGCAAGGCAGCCGCTTTGATTTTACAACAATGGCTAGATGTTAAGCGTGCTAAATCCCGCAGTTCAATGGCGGCTATTGAGTATTGATACCTTTTAACATGATATTCTGAAAACGATTAGCCAGCAGTTGTATCTACGTATCAAGCTATTTGATAGACATAATATGTGATTAAATAGTTGAGCAATTTCCAAACTTGCTGGTATTTATTAAATTTATACATTTCGGCTATGTTTTCCTCTCCATTCCCTGAAGAAAATGATAACGCTCATGCAGGTTCCATCACTTTAACCGATGACAAAGGGCGATCGCTCGAATGTTACATAGAGCATTCCCTGGAGGTAGATGGACAAGAATACGTTTTGCTTCTTCCTGTAGACTCACCTGTAGAAATTTTTTCTTGGGAAGGTGACGGCGAGGAAGAAGAAGCGGTTCTGGTAGAAGATGACACCACCATTGATCAAATTTTTGCTAATGCCCAAGCTGTACTATCTGAGCAGAACCTGATACTGAAGAACACAGCCTACGCTTTGACAGTTGCAGGTGATTTACCGCCAGTTGAAGAATCAGAACTCTTCACCTTAGAAATCGAAGATGAAGAGGCAGATTTAGAGCCAGAGCAATTACAGCTACTCGCTAGCTTCTATGATGAAGATCAGGAGTATGCAATTTATACACCCCTCGATCCCCTGTTGTTTTTTGCACGGATAGCAAAAACAGGTGAACCTGAATTACTCTCTCCAGAGGAGTTTCGCCAAGTGCAACCTCTGTTAGAGGAACATCTTTTTAATGAAGTGGAATAAGATAAAAATTCAAAATGTAACATTTTCATTTTGAATTTTTTACTTGAGAATTTTCATTGTGATCAAAATCTACTTAAACCTTTTGTCATGTCCGATTAAATGTGGAAGCAATGAAACATTGACAATAAATTGGGATATTTTGTGTTAGTTAAGATTTTGAAAAAAGCATTTTGGCAAGGATTTTCAATCTAAAATTCAAGTTGCGCTGGAAGCGCATCAAAGGTGCGACCCAAAATCCAAAATTGGTATGAGGTGCTGAAAATGACTTATAGCGACTTTACACTAAGTAAATTTAAAAAGTCATTTAGCATCCGTATTGGTGAAGAAACTGATTTATGGATAAGGTGGATTAGGTCAATGTGCGGCCGCAATGTTGGCAGCACAATTGTTTAATCAATAAGAAGGAAATAAAATCAGAAAAATTTACGGTGCGTTAACAACAAAGGATATTTGGAAGTTTTTGAAGTTAGAAGAAAACGATATATTTCTTGATTTGAGTAATTATTACATCAAAGAGATAGATAAGATTTTAGGGATTTTATCTTAAAGTGTTCAGGGAGATATTCCAGGATGGAGTTCGATTAACTAAACTATATTGGGTTATGCTCATTTGTCTGAGCTATCTACATTTGACTGTTGACTATGATCTGGAACAATCTTTTACAGCCTGACTTGATTTTAGAGGGTTCAGTGTTGAACCTAACATCAGATATTATCCAAAAATACGGTCTGAAGGGACTGGTATTGGATGTAGATGAAACCTTAGTACCTTTTAGAGTAGGGGTGGCTTCACCAGAACTACAACGCTGGGTAGAGCAAATTCGTGCCAGTACTGCATTGTGCTTGGTGAGTAACAACCTCAGTGAAGCGCGAATTGGTGGAATTGCGCGATCGCTTAATCTACCTTATTACTTAGGTGCAGCCAAGCCTTCCCGACGCAAAATTAGGGCAGCGCTTAGGGCAATGGATCTACCAGTGCATCAAGTGGGGATGGTAGGCGATCGCTTATTTACCGATGTTTTAGCAGGTAATCGCTTGGGGATGTTTACCATTTTAGTCGAACCGATTGTCCATGTAGATGCAGCTCTCCGTTCTCATCCTATCCGCAACTTTGAAGTTTGGATATCTGAAATTCTCGGAGCCTCTATTACCCCCAAGAAAACCAAGATTCACAAAAGTTGAGAAATCGTCAGGAAAGTAAATCTAAAGAAATGATTAAGGAATCTGGATGTGATTCAAAAGTCGGGGATCATAAGTATTAATAACATGAGGTCAGCCAAAAAAGACCTTAACTCATACTAAGTAAATATACTTCCGTAAAGCGTCAACCTTCACTATAGAGGGATTGGCGCTTTACAATTTTGGATTTTAGATTTTAGATTTTGGATTGAATCTAAAATAGACTTCTCTGTAGGTGGATTAAAGCTTAAAAGGCTGTTTTGATAGACTTTAGTCTGTTCGCGTAGCGTGTGACTTAGGGCAGTCTAAAAAAACTTATGCAAGATGTCTAATCTAAAATCTAAAATTTAAAATCTAAAATTGTAAAGATGTCACTAACAATTGTTGTCAAAATCGGCACTTCTAGCCTAACTCAACCAGAAACAGGACAATTAGCACTTTCTACCATTGCCACTTTGGCGGAAACACTCTGTCATTTAAGACGCCAGGGACATCGAGTAATTTTGGTTTCTTCTGGTGCTGTGGGGGTGGGATGTGCGCGGTTGGGCTTAACCGAACGTCCCAAGGCGATCGCTCTAAAACAGGCTGTAGCAGCAGTCGGCCAAGGCAGGTTAATCCGGGTATACGATGATTTATTTACTACTTTACAACAGCCAATTGCTCAAGTATTACTGACTCGGACTGACTTGGTACAGCGCAGCCGCTATCTCAATGTCTACAATACTTTTAAGGAATTGGTGGGACTGGGAGTGATTCCTATAGTCAATGAAAATGATACCGTAGCAATAGACGAACTAAAATTTGGCGACAATGACACCCTTTCGGCATTGGTTGCTAGCCTAGTAAAAGCAGATTGGCTATTTTTGCTCACCGATGTCGATAGGCTGTACTCAGCCGATCCGCGTTCCGTGCCAGATGCTCAACCGATCGCTTTAGTTAGTAGCATTAAAGAATTGGCTCAATTACAGATACAAACAAGTTCCCAAGGTTCTCAGTGGGGCACTGGCGGTATGGTAACAAAAATTTCGGCTGCAAGGATTGCCATTGCTGCTGGAGTGCGGACTGTAATTACCCAAGGGCGATTTCCCCGAAATATAGAAAAAATTATCCAAGGTGAACTTATTGGGACGCATTTTGAACCGCAACCTGAACCAACTTCTGCGCGTAAACGTTGGATAGCTTACGGTCTTCTACCTGCGGGTAAATTGTATTTAGATGAAGGTGCGATCGCGGCACTTTCTCTAGCGGGAAAATCGTTATTAGCAGCTGGAATTAAGGCAGTAGAAGGAAAGTTTGACGCACAAGACGCTGTGCAATTGTGTGACACCAACGGTAACGAAATTGGTAGAGGACTTGTGAATTACAACAGCAATGAACTGCAAAAGATTTGTGGACATCATTCACGGGAAATTTCGACAATTTTAGGTTATGCCGGCGTAGAAACTGTGATTCACCGGGATAATTTGGTTTTGACTTAAGATGGAAATAAAATAAATTTCGGAGCAACAATTGGATACAGTTATTTTGAGGATAATAACCTTTGCGTCAATACAGAATTTTATATAGAAGAAGTTGAACAATTTTTATTAGTCCCTTCGCTGCTTCACCATAAGAATTAGCATCCCTTTAAAGCAGATGTCAGACTAACATAGAAGCGATCGCCACAGCCCCCCACAAAGGCGCATCATCACCCAGCACCGCCGGCACAATTTCAAAATCAACTTCCGGCAAAGCCGTCTCCCGCGCCACCTGACGCATCACCTGCCAAAAATCCTCCCCCGCCTTCGTCACACCACCTCCCAACACAAAGCGCTGCGGATTCATCAAGTTGGCCACATTGCCAATACCTACACCTAGCGCCCAAGCAGCCTTGTGCAAAACTTCCTTGGCCAAATCATCCCCAGCCGCCGCCGCTTCACTTATCAACTGCCCCGTCAATAACGTTAAATTATCCCCCACCAAACCCCTTAAAACTTCTCCATCTCTGAGTCCTCCGCGCCTCTGCGGTACCCTGCGGGAAGCCGCTAGCGCGTCTATGTTTTCCAAAATTTCCCTAGCATTTTGCGCCATATAAGGCCCAGAAGCCAAACGTTCCACACATCCCCGCTTGCCACATAAACAAACTGGCCCAGCAGGATCTACAACCATGTGTCCAATTTCGCCAGCCATTCCACCAGCACCCCGCCAAGGTTTACCGTTGAGTATCCAACCACCACCCACGCCAGTGCTGACAGTAATGTAAAACAAACTATCGTATCCCTGTCCCGCACCAAAACGATGTTCTCCCAAAGCAGCAACATTAGCATCATTATCTACACCAACAGGAACACCAAACTCATCCTCCAACAAGCTTTTGAGAGGAATGTTTTCCCATCCAGCGACATGATGAGATAGTCGCACCGTCCCTGTGGAAGCGTCAACTGGCCCCCCAAAACTGACACCGATCGCAGCAGGTTTTGTGTCTTGCAGCAAAGAGTAAATGAGCGATCGCATAATTTCCAAGTCAGTACTAGCATTTGCATTCACTGGTGAGAGACGACGTTCATAACGCAACCACTTTCTAGAACCGATATTTACCAATCCTGCTGCCAACTTAGTTCCGCCAAAATCGAGAGCTAAAATTAATGTCATAATTTTTTATACCTCTTTTGAATTATGACAATACGTGGTTTATTTCTCAAGAAAGATGTTTGCAAGCAAAATAAATTAAATACTACTAAAGAAAACAGCATAATAATTTAGTAACTTATGACTCCCAATCAACCCAATCCACTCATCGATTTATCTCACGCCAAAGAACCTCCTCGCTCTATTGATATGGATAAAGCTCAAGAGGCAGATGTCATTGAACCAGACGAAGTTAGTGGACAGAGTAAGCAAAACCCCACTCCTGATGATTTGAATCGCCAAGATAAAGATCCCAGAATTGGGGGTAGTCAAATAATTAGTGGGAATATTTCAGCTGGGTAAATAATTATCATGACTAAATTACTCACCTCTTTGGGAGTCAAGTACTCCATCAATAAACTGTTGTAATCGTTCATAATGCGAACCTTTCCAATAAATGCGATCGCAGTCTTGGCAACGCTGGAATTGATCTATTTGCGATCGCACATTTTCTGGCACTTGGTCAATGATCGATTGCTTATCTACAGATTCTAATAATCCATTGCAACGTAAACACCGTTTAAATGGTGAGATTAATTTAAACAAGTCAAAGCGTTGCAGTACTTCTAGGATTTGTTGTTGAGGGTTAGTGTTTCTAACGTAATACCCATACATTACCAAACTACGCATCAATAGACCTTTATCACGAGTCAAGAGAATCCGCCCTTGGCTAGAGGATATTTGGGCTAATTTCTCATCCTCGTAGTCATTGCGGTATAAAGTATCAAAACCTAAAAGTCGTAGAGATGTCGCAAGCTTCCCCAAATGAATATCTAAAACAAAACGGATAATACTGAGCGGTTTTGGTTGAACCGAAACGCTTGGTATAATAACACCCCTAGCTGAAATTGGATAAACATTAATCGTATCTCCATCCGAAACTATGTAATAAAAATTTACATATTCACCATTAACATTTATAAAATCAACTTCTGGATGAGGGACACCCAAAGACTCAATCATGTCCTTAATTGAGGCTTTCTCCTCAAAAAAATGGGAGATTCTCACTTGCTTGTGATGCCGTGGTAAAAAATGATTCAATTCTGCATGAAAATAGAAATATGCGATCGCCATAGCCACAGATATTTGGATTAGTAGGGTAGCACAGGTGTGTACCCTTACTGGCAACAATTCTGTCACAATTGCTAAACTTTATCTATTGTATTCAAAGAATCAATGCTTACTCAAGTGAGCTATCTCCAGGATAAAATGCCTGTTAACCTTGATTTAACCAACCTTCTAGAGGCGACAAAGTATAAAGAAATTATAAAGATTCTCAAACACTTGCATTTATTATTGAGTTCAGTTACAGTCAAAGCAGATGGATATAATCAAACCCTGACATGAGCTTCAGGAAGTTAGATTAGGTAAAAGGGTAAATAACAGGTTTGTTAATGTTGATGTCAGTGACGCTGCTAATAATTAGTCACTAGTTTTGAACATTATATTTATGAGGCATGAAGTACGGGGCACTAAAGCATTTACCCCTAACTTAATTGTTTTTATTTTTCTCAGTTAATTGAGAATTATTTGCAATATAAATATATGGATAAATAGATTAAAAGGAGATAGTGGGGAAAAAGTTTTAAAACAGTATTGGGCTAGTAAAAAATTTTATTTTTGTCATGTATTATAGCATCTATCTTTAGAAATATATTCATTACAAAAATAGTAGAAAATTAGAGATTTATGTGTAAGAACAGGCACTTTAACTTGCTATGTAGATAATTTTAGCAAAACTTCAGATAACTATGTTGCTATAGGAATATTTTTGATTGTAATATCAGCTACATCGATATTATAAGCGAGTTTATTGCCTATTACTCTCCAAGGGATTGCACAAAATTGAACATATTTGATTTTGGGAAAGAAACCAAGTTCATAAAAGCCGAGTTTCAACAAGTGAAAATTTATAAAATACCAAATAGTAATAAAACTACATACAAAATTAACACCGCTCATACGGAAAAATCTATCTTGACACTGTTTATCTTTATTGTGGAGAATTTATTAACCGGAAAGACCTCGCTCAATAATGATGTTATTAAGTGGCTACCTAGTTTGAACTGGGAAATCAATATTGTTCTTTTTTATCTCCTTTAGCCAAGGGTATTGTAGCTAAGAACACAATTGTATTTTGTAATACCTTTTGTCCAGAAAATATGCTAATGAGTACAGCGAGATGAATACTTTTTTTTGTTCTGACAATTCACTGCAAGCGGGAGAAGATGTTATTGGTAGCGCCACCAATTATCAAACTTATATTTTAGTTGAATGTCCTTTACCTTGGACATCAGAAGCCTTTAATTCCAAATGGGTGCCTGAGAATTTGAGGATTTTGGTAAAGGAAGTGAAGCGTGCTAAACTACCGATTAGATTCCTCTTAATTGCTAATGATGTATCACATAAAGTAAACCACACTACGCTTTTGATTTATCAAAAAGAAGAGGGACTAAGTAATGGATACCAGAAGCAAGAGTTTAAGCTAGCAAATATTGAGCAAGTAGCAGCAGTTGTCCAAAAATGGTTATGGGGTATCAGTTCTAATTCTGAGGTAGAAACCAGTGCAACTAAAGATATTTTAGTGTGTACCCACGGTAGCCATGATAAGTGCTGTGCCAGATATGGCGCTCCCTTTTACTTCAATGTTACAGCGAGTAATGCTGATTTGTGCTTGGACAATGTGCGAGTTTGGAAATCATCGCACTTTGGTGGACATCGGTTTGCACCAACAGTCATAGACTTGCCAGAAGGAAGATACTATGGTCGTATCGATCAAGCTTCATTTAGATCAATTTTGACTCGGACTGGCGATATTCAATGCTTAAATAAAGTTTATCGAGGCTGGGGAATTCTGCCTGCTGCACTTCAGATTTTGGAAAGAGAACTAATCCTCTGCAATGGATGGGATTGGTTTAACTACAAAGTTGCAGGCAAAATTTTGGAGCAAAGTTTAGACAATAATACTATTCTGGGTGAGCTAAGTTTTGAACAACCTTCTGGTTCTCTCTACACTTACCAAGCTAAACTTGTGAAAGATGAAACTAAGACTCAACAACTGAAGAGTTCATGCAATGCTACACAAGAGTTAATCGTCACAAAATATGCTGTAGCTAGTCTTTGGCTTAGTTCTAGTAAGGTGATGAGTTATAGTGCATAAAAAGCTAGGGGTATGCATCTACCTAATTTGTAACTCGTAATTCGTAATAAGCCTCTCTATGAGACGCTGCGTGTAGCTTACTTTCCCGTAGTGGTACGCAGACTCGCTAATGTAATTAAGAAAGTTAGTTAGTCAGATTTCATCTGGGTTTCTAGGCTTGTATCTGTAGCCTGATTTTGAAAAATTAGTATAACTCCTCACTTAAAATCCAAATTCCAAATCCAAAATCAAGATTGAGCCATATTTAGCACTTTTCGTAATAGTACTTGGTCTTCTAATTTAGCTTTTAAACGACCATTTTCTATATCTCGAATCCAGCTTTGGCTTTTACCTGTGAGCTTTGCCAACTCCCTTTGGGAGATATTCAAATTTTTTCGCGCCTGCAAAATCTGTTCACCCAGCAAATCGTTTGTAGTTTTGGGCTTCCTTTTGGCTTTAGCAGTTCTTGTTTTCTTCTTTTCTGATTCTGAGATTTGCTGTTCCCATTCTGGTGGGAGTTCAAAAGCCAAAATCCGCGCATTCATTAGCAGATTCCACTTCCCACGGGGGCCTGTGTCTGTGAGGCGAGTTTCAGCACCACCGTCATTAGTCCAAAATTCTAATGCTTCATCTGGATCTTCAGGAAGATCAATTAACTTCGCCCACAAAGGTTGAATTTCTGGTGGGTAAGTAACTGGATCGAAAAGTGGTTTCATTCCATAATGATTGAGAATTTCTAAATCGCTTTCAAAAGTTCGCAGTAGACGTTTGCGTTCTTCCCGTTGTCTGGATGCAAGGGCAACTTTTTCTTCACCGTAAGCAATCCGCAGCAAGGTAGGAATGGTGATGCGTTGTTCTTTGCCCATTTTGGTTTTAAACAGCAACCATAACATTAGTCGGACTGCGCCTTCATGTTGCTGCCAAATGCTCATGACTGTGGTTAGTAGGGTTTTGGGGAGACTGCCGTATTGATAGAATGCAGTTCGCTCTTTACATGCTTGTTTGTTTAAGAAATATTGCGCCCATATGCCCGCTTTGACTTTAAAAGTTAGCCCAACAAGATATTTGCATCCAAGATTGTCTTCTTGAAAGTGGTGCTGAATGTCCACCAAGTGCCATAAGCGGCTGCCTGTAACAGAGAATCCGTTAATTCGACCTTGTTGAGGCCAATCAATGGAGATAATCAGGGAGCAAGCTTGTTGAACGATATTTTTCATTAAAGCCAGCTTGGCAGCTTTGCTCAAATCTTTGCGTTTCTCCATCCCCAAATATTTCTCAATTTGTCGCTCGTCGATCGCAAATTCTTGCTCCCAAGGTTGCTCTAAGGCTGTGGCATAAGCTGCAAAAATCAGATGTATGCAAGCGGCTCTAATGTCAAGTCCCTCAATTGCTGCTAAATCTGTGGCCTTGTCGCTGACTTTAAATGGATCTTGGATGTGAAAAGCGATCGCACCTCGGCCTTGGTTGACTTGTCGCCCATAAGATAGGTAGCCTTCTTCATCAGTTTCCCAATGTAGCGATGTGCGTTGCGCCAATACATTACAAGCTTCCCAAATAGCGATCGCCGAAGCAAATGGGTTATTCTTGCCGTTAGAAAACAAGTCTAAGCTGGTAGCATCTCTAGGTTCAACTTTGCATCTCCCCTTTTTCGCCTGCCAGGGAATTGGAGAATTAGTTGGACAAGCTATCACACATTGTGGTTCTGAATAATAGCCTTCACAATTATTACAAAGACCAGGATCAACCCAGTATTCATTGTTCTCTATTTTGATTGCACCCGTAGGACATTGGGGGCGGCAGTTGTCACATCCAACGCAACTGTTGTTAGGAATTGTATAAGGCATATGGCTCTTTTCCCACTCTAATCGTTGAGATGTCTGGCTCAGGTCTCCCCTGGATGAGTCCTGTTTATTCATGACTCGCTACCACATTATTTTTCTGGCGAGAATAATATTTTCTCACCACACTCACTCACCACATCCATATTTTTACTTTGTATCCAATTAAAAGGTATTTAAGGCTTGAAAAATTAGCCTAAGAAAACTTCTTTATTAACTATACATTTCATAAAAAAAATGATGAGTTTGTTCGTCCTGAGCTTAGAAAAAAAACTTAACATTTATTTAATTACGTACTGAATGAACATTTTACTTTTGACTACAAACTGTTTATAGAAAATATTTAAGTCTATTCTAATTAGATTTTGTTTGACTTATTAATAATTTTAATATTTAATACCTGATAATATTCTGCCATAAAAATTACAGTTAATTTATAAATTGATTTTGTTTGTTTATGGCAAAAAGTAATATTTGTTTTGTCAGCATTTATCTAAATATTTAAATCAAAATAAATTGATGATTATTATTGCTTTATAAAATACATACTGCATATATAAAATTGTAACTAAAAAACATTTAATTTTGTATATAGATATACTGTTTATCTAAATTTATTTGCCAAAATATAAATATATTTGAAAAACAATATCATTACTCTTATAGATATAGTTGCATTTGCTAGAAATAATAGTTAAATCGGGGGTTAGAAACTGCATCTACATAAGGCTTTACCCACAGAGGTAGCTTGCAAACCCTCAATTTTCCTTCTCTTGTTCCTATGCAGAGTATAGGAATGCTTCATTGAGGGCTGCTTCAGTCAGATATTGAGTCAGAGACTCTATAAATGCGTTCCCATGCGGAGTATAGGAACGAGGAAAATTCAAACATCCGTAATTATTATTGGGAATAAGTTTCATCTAATATTTGAAATAAAAAAGGATGTAAAATTGTGTTCAAAGTCATCGAATTTTGATGAGACAAAAGTAAGTTTTAAATAGAAAAAAATAAAAGATTAGGATAATATGATGATTAATGCACAAACAGATTGACAGGCAAAATTGCCGAGGATTTATTCATGGCACAACTAACAGGGTTGACATTTGGCGGTAAGGCTTGGACACCAAAGTTTGCTCAGGAAATTGACAAAGAAAAATGTATCGGCTGTGGCAGATGCGTTAAAGTATGCGGGTACAATGTGCTAGGTTTGAAGGCACTCAATGAAGAAGGTGAATTTGTAGAAGATGAAGATGAAGAAGAAGTTGAACGCAAAGTAATGGCAGTTACTTCTCCAGATAACTGTATTGGTTGTGAAGCGTGTTCACGGATTTGCCCCAAGAACTGCTACACCCATGTTGAATTAAGCAATTAAGGTTTTTGGAGTTAGTGAAAATTGTTGTTCATTCAAAGAGGCACTGTTTGCATAAAGCGCAAATGCGCTAGGCAAGGTAACTTGAGGGGAATACTAAATATTTACTGGAGCTAGATACAAAGTTCACAGTGAACAAATCCGTGAATCGCAAATTGTTAGCTATTAACAAATTTAAACTTGCTGCTAATATAGCCTAATCAATATTAGGACTAACAGTGCCCTCTTGGAACAACTAGCTTTTCTGGAAGCAGGGGGCTACCTTTTTCATAGGAGTGGAAATATAATTTGTAAGTTTCTGGGGGAAAGATATGGAAAAAATCTGGAAGTTTCCCCCATTTTTTATGGCTGCACGTTAGAAAGTTAATAAGTGAAAACAAAAAACGCTGCCCTGTGAAAATGTAAAACCTAGTAGTTACAAACAGGGAATGGGGAATAGGGAATAGGGAATGGATAACAATACCCAATGCCCAAAACCCAGAAAATCACACCTTAAAAGACGGTTTACAAAGCAGGTAGCATGTATGCAACAAGTTCCTGTTTCACTATGGACTCTGGTTGCTGGGATAGTAGTTACAGCAATCAGCATTTGGATTGGTCAAAACCACACTCTCATGCCGGTGCAAGCTTCGCTTCAAGCGCCTTTGGTAGACGGTTTTTTCAACGTCATGTTTACCATTGCGATCGCACTCTTCTTAGTGGTAGAAGGAACAATTGTAGTTTTTTTGATTCAGTTTCGTCGCCGTCCGGGTGACGATACCGATGGCGTGCCAATAGAAGGTAACTTGCCCTTAGAAGTCTTTTGGACAGCAATTCCTACAGTGATTGTCCTCCTCTTGGGCATCTACAGTGTAGATGTTTTTAACCGAATGGGAGGCTTTGATCCTGCGGGTCATCCTCATTCAGCAGCTCATGTTGCTCATACGCCGGGGAGTGCGATTGCTGCTACACTCAGCGATACTTCCCAAGCAACAACTGCCCCAACAATTGGTATCGGTGCGTCTCCTCAAACCTTAGACAAACCAGCCGATTTAGTTGTTGATGTCAAAGGCATACAATACGCTTGGTTATTTAACTACCCTGATAGTGGCATTACCTCTGGGGAATTGCACATTCCCGTCGGTGCTGATGTGCAACTCAACCTTTCAGCACAAGATGTAATTCACTCATTCTGGGTACCAAACTTCCGCTTGAAACAAGATGCGCTTCCTGGTATCCCTACCGAACTACGATTTGTTGCCACTAAACCAGGTACATATCCTGTAGTTTGTGCTGAGTTGTGCGGTGGTTATCATGGTTCAATGCGGACACAGGTAATTGTCCACACACCAGAAGACTATAAAACCTGGCGGACAGAAAATCAGATTGCTCAAAAGGAAAACTTAAATCAAGTCGTTGCAGTTAATCCAGCCGACTTATCAACATCAGAGTTTCTCGCGCCCCACACCCATGATATGGGAATTAGTGCAGCAACTCTAGAGTCAGTAGTCATTCGTCATTAGTCACATTTACAGGGATTTTTAGTTGAGTAGACTACAAAAAAAAAGACCTAACCCCCTACCCCCTTCCGTAATAGGGAAGGGGAAAATTCAAAGCCTCTCTCCTTTAAGGAGAGAGGAATGGAAGTGAGGTCTATTCATTTGAAAACTGCTGTAATTACTTTGGACGTTTGACCTTACACTCGGCATAGTGGTAAAAAATATGACGCAGGTAGAATTTCCCCGGAATACTCCACCAGAAGAAAATAAACCGAAAATGGTGGCTAGCCACACCTCCCACCCGCAGGCGTGGAAATGGCAAGACTATTTTACATTTAATGTTGACCACAAGGTTATTGGTATCCAATACCTAGTAACGGCGTTCGTGTTTTATCTGATCGGCGGACTGATGGCGATCGCTCTGCGGGTCGAATTAGCAACACCAGAATCAGACGTACTCGACCCCAATCTGTATAACGCTTTCATGACCAATCACGGGACGATTATGATCTTCCTGTGGATTGTCCCCAGCGCCATTGGGGGATTTGGTAACTTTTTGGTGCCGTTGATGGTTGGTGCTAGGGATATGGCTTTCCCGAAGCTGAACGCGATCGCCTTTTGGTTAAATCCACCAGCAGGGGCGCTGATATTAGGTAGTTTCATTTTTGGCGGTTCGCAATCGGGTTGGACAGCTTATCCACCCTTGAGCTTGGTGACAGCACCAATCGCTCAAACTATGTGGATACTTGCGATCGTTTTAGTCGGAACTTCCTCAATTTTGGGTTCACTGAACTTTGTGATCACCATTTTGTTGATGAAGGTTCCTAGCATGAAATGGGATCAAGTACCCTTGTTTTGCTGGGCAATCTTGGCAACCTCCTTGCTGGCACTTCTCTCCACACCTGTATTAGCAGCCGGTTTAGTTCTGCTGTTATTCGACCTCAACTTTGGTACTTCCTTCTTTAAACCAGATGCGGGCGGTAACGTTGTAATTTATCAACACTTATTCTGGTTTTACTCTCACCCGGCAGTATATTTAATGATTCTGCCCATCTTCGGCATCATGTCGGAGGTAATTCCAGTTCACTCCCGCAAGCCAATCTTTGGCTATAAAGCGATCGCTTATTCTAGTGTAGCAATCTGCGCTGTCGGTCTGTTCGTCTGGGTACACCACATGTTTACCAGTGGCACACCCGGTTGGATGCGGATGTTCTTCACCATCTCCACTCTCATAGTTGCAGTTCCCACAGGTGTGAAGATTTTTGCCTGGGTTGCTACCCTTTGGGGTGGTAAAATCCGCTTCACCAGCGCGATGCTTTTCGCTATTGGCTTGTTGTCCATGTTTGTCATGGGCGGCTTAAGCGGTGTGACGATGGGAACAGCCCCTTTTGATATTCACATCCATGACACATATTATGTAGTAGGACATTTCCACTACGTTCTGTTTGGCGGTTCCGTATTTGGCATCTACGCCGGTATTTATCACTGGTTCCCCAAAATGACCGGACGAATGCTGAATGAAAACTTGGGACGGATTCATTTCGCCCTCACCTTCATCGGCACTAATCTCACCTTTTTACCCATGCACGAGTTGGGTTTGAAAGGAATGCCGCGACGAGTGGCAATGTATGACCCCCAATTTATCGATCTCAATAAAATTTGTACCTATGGTTCAATTGTTTTGGGGATATCGGTAATTCCCTTTGCTATCAATATTATCTATAGTTGGCTGAAGGGGCCTTTGGCTGGTGATAATCCTTGGCAAGCTTTGACCTTAGAATGGACAACTAGCTCACCACCTGCAATTGAAAACTGGGAAGTATTGCCGGTTGTGACTCATGGGCCTTATGACTACGGTCATGGTAACAGGATTGAAATACAGCCATCTGCAACGCCGGAAGCTAGTGCTTAGTTAGTAGAGTGATTTTAAGTGCGATCGCACTTAAAATCACTGAAACTTCTAGTCATTAGATTTGAGAACTCAAAACTCCAAGCTTGGAACTCAAAACTTCAAGCTTGGAACACGAACGCCCGAATTCAATAAACGATTGCCCGAATTCAATAAACGATTGCCCGAATTCAATAAACGACCGCCCGAATTCAATAAACGACCGCCCGAATTCAATAAACGGATGCCCGAATTCAATAAACGAACGCCCGAATTCAATAAACAACCGCCCGAATTCAATAAACAACCGCCCGAATTCAATAAACAACCGCCCGAATTCAATAAACGACCGCCCGGATTCAATAAACGGATGCCCGAATTCAATAAACGAAACTCGGAATTTTCAAAATTCCTGAACAAGTCAAGAGTTTGGCTAAACAAGGATTAAAAATCTATGACTATAGCTACAACCACAAGCGAAGATCACAGTGTAGGACACGAAGAACATCCAGATTTAAGAGTTTGGGGACTGTTGACATTCCTCGCCTCTGAATCGCTGATGTTTGGGGGATTTTTTGCCACTTACTTGTTTTTCCGAGGTACTACAGCAGTTTGGCCTCCAGAAGGAAGCGAAGTAGAACTACTTGTACCGACGATTAACACCATTATTCTGGTGTCTAGTAGTTTCGTCATTCACTTCGGTGATACGGCGATTAAAAAGAATGATGTCAAGGGAATGCAACTGTGGTATGGAATTACTGCAATCATGGGTGCGATTTTCTTAGGTGGTCAGGTTTATGAGTACTCAACTTTAGGATATGGTCTGACTACCAACGTTTTCGCCAACTGCTTTTATATCATGACTGGGTTCCACGGTTTGCACGTTTTTGTGGGACTGTTATTGATATTACGTGTATTGTGGCGATCGCGCCGTCCCGGTGAATATTCGGCAACCAATCATACTTTCATCGAAATGACAGAAATTTACTGGCACTTCGTAGATATTATCTGGATTGTTCTATTTACCCTAGTGTACGTTCTCACATTGTTTTAAATTGGGCATGGAGCATTGGTTATTAATTCACGCGATATGCGACTTAATATTTTGACCTCACTTCCATTCCTCTCTTCTAAAAGGTTACCGTGTTACACAAGTCCTATTACCCCCCTTAATCCCCCCTTATAAAGGGGAGAAACAGAAAAAATGTTGTTCCCTCCTCTTTATAAGGGGAGAAACAGAAAAAATGTTGTTCCCTCCTCTTCATAAGAGGAGAAACAGAAAAAATGTTGTTCCCTCCTCTTTATAAGGGGAGAAACAGAAAAAATGTTCTTCCCTCCTCTTCATAAGGGGAGAAACAGAAAAAAATATTGTTCCCTCCTCTTTATAAGGGGAGAAACAGAAAAAAATATTGTTCCCTCCTCTTTATAAGGGGAGAAACAGAAAAAAATATTGTTCCCTCCCCTTTATAAGGGGAGAAACAGAAAAAATCTTGTTCCCTCCCCTTTATAAGGGGAGGGTTAGGGTGGGGTAAAACCGAGATTTATCAACTACTTGAGACTTGTGTATACACGGTAGCTCCTAAAAGGAGAGAGGCTTTGATTCTTGCTCCCTAACGCTGCAAGGGGGGTTAGGGGTTAGGTTTGAGAGAAAGTCGCACATGGCGTTAATTCTTCTCCCTCATCTCCCTCATCTCCCTCATCTCCCTCATCCCCCCTACTCCCCATTCAGGAGATTATTATGCAACTTGATGCAAACAAATTCTCATGGTTCCAGGTTCCAGAGGACATCAAAAATTTATTAATTCTAGCTGCACAAAGCTGGGAGAATACATCAGAATCGGAAAAGTATATTCACCAAGCTTTAGCCGAAACTGGTGAAAATACAGATGTCTTGGTAGCAGCATATAGATATTTCTATTATAAAAATAATTATTCTCTTGCTTTGCAAACAACAGTCAAATTATTAGATAAAATTAAAGAACGAGAGAAACTTCCCGATGACTGGGAGCAACTTAAGCCTATATTAGTCAATCGCAAAGAAGACCCACAAATCCGATTGTACTTATATACTTATGCTGCTTCTGGATTAGTACTAGCGAATTTAGGTGAAATTGAGCAAGCAAAAGAAATTAGCACGAAAGTCAAACAAATAGACGAGAAGAATGATTTTGGAGCCGGAATTCTCCTGGATATTTTGACACGTCCAGCAGAAGAAGATGATTAATTAGTCAACAATTAAGGTGAACAGTCATGAACAATTGGTTATCTACTACGTCATATTCCTCTTACTCCCTCTTGGGAGCGGGTACTAATAGTAACCCTATCATTTCTCCTATTAAGATACCTACTAAACTTGACGTAGGCAGTCTTCCTAATGTTTCTCCAATCTTTGTCCTTCAATCTTATCGGCTATCAATTTAAAAGTTATGAAAGGTAAGGATTGGCTGCTAACGGGGGACGGTCAGTATCAAGCCTGTAAATCTGTGAGAGCATGGGATTTATTGAGAGAAAATTACCGCCTTTATCGATTTTTAACTGAGGTGGAAGATGTTCTCAATAGCGTTGACGATGAAGCCAGTCGTCTACCAGAACTTCAGATGCTCGTAAGGCGCTTGATAGTAAATTCTTACTGGGTGCGAAGTCAATATTTAGAGCCTTCGCCCAAAACGGGAACCTCTGTTTCACTCCTATACGATGAATTGGGTTTTCCGTTGACAGTGCAAACAGTAACATTTGCACCGGGAACCCGTTCAACCATTCATAATCATGGGACATGGGGAATAGTGGCGGTGTTAAAAGGTCAAGAAAAAAATACTTTTTGGCGACGCACCCATAGCCCAGAATTTCAGGACAAAATTGAACCGACGGGAGAGGTAACTCTATTTCCAGGGGATATTATCAGCTTCGTTCCCGATGCAATTCACAGTGTAGAAGCAGTCGGTGATGAACCAACTGTGACTTTTAATGTTTACGGCGAAACTGATCCGAAAGAGAGATTTGAGTTTGACTCAGTTACTGATAAGGCTAGGAATTTTTAATTAGGCATCGTCATATCATGTCCGCTGAATTGGTCATCATAAAAGAACCTCACCCTGCCTATAGCTAAAGCTACAGGCTCCCCTCCCCTACTAAGCTACGGTGTACACATAAGTCTGAAAATAGCTGAAGAAGACAGGTTTTACCCCACCCTAACCCTCCCTGATGTGTTGGGGAGGGAACCGGAAATCAATCTATCTCATTTCCCCCCTTTATAAGGGGGGATTAAGGGGAGTGATACGACTTGTGTGTACACCGTAGCCCCTACTATGGGAGGGGTCAGGTAGGAATCATAAGTAATTTACCGGACATGATATCAGCATTAATTTCATAGTTAACGCTTTAGTACTAAAGCGTTAACTACAAACAATTGAGTAATTAGGAGGTAGTTAATATGGCAAGGGTAATTTTCTATAGCAAACCGGGCTGTCAAGGTGGTACTAAGCAAAAAGTTTTGCTCACAGCTGCCGGTCATGAGGTGGTAGCATATAACCTGTTAACAGAACCTTGGACAGTTGAACGTTTGCGCTCATTCTTTGGCGATCGCCCCGTAGCCGAATGGTTTAATCCTTCCTCCCCAAAGGTAAAATCTGGTGAAATAGTTCCCGAAAAAACTGATGCAGAAACCGCTTTGCAGTTGATGTTGAGAGAGCCACTGTTAATTCGCCGTCCTTTGTTAGAAATAGGCGATCGCCGCGAGGTAGGATTCGATGTACAAAAAATTGATGCTTGGATTGGCTTAAAGCCTGCGGACGAATCCTTGCAGGAAATGAGCGAAAACCTGATGAAGCAAGATTTGCAAAACTGCTCCCACGGTCATAATCAGCCTAAGAAACAAGGTGACTGTAACCATCATGGTCAGCAACATCAAAAGCAAGGCAACTGTAGTCATTAGATTTCTTGCAAAAGTCCCTAACACCCCACCCCCAGCCACTCCCCGCAAGCCTGCGGTGTACACACAAGTCCTAAAAACCTAGCTTGATGAGGCTTTCCTCGTTCTCATGTAGAGCATGGAATGCATTCATCGAGGCTCCGACTCAATGTCTGATTGGAGGCAGAGCCTCTAATCAGCCATTCCCATGCAGAGCATAGGAACGAGAGAATCCGACATAAACCGAATTTGCTACTCGCACCCCACTACTTAGAATGGTATAAATTTGCTTGGGGAATAAAAGAGAAGCGTGTCAGCACGTTGTTGATAAATGTAAACCTAGTGGAAGCATCTGTATTGAGTGTCGCGTACACGAAGTCTACTACCTGCTGCTGCTTAAACACTGAAGGTTGCACAAAAGTAGGCTGACCATAAATTGATATTACTTGCTGCGGGTTCATCCCAATCCGGATGCGTTGGTAAACAGGCCCGCTTTTGGGCATGGCTGGTTCTGCTGGCAATATGACTCCCAAAATTTTGTCTGGAGTTTCCAATCCAACGTTCATACCCTCGACTCGACCATCTGTGAGAATTATATTTACTGGTGCCTGGCCATCTTTTAGATATGCGAGTCGCTCAAGCTTGTAAATAGAAATGTCATTGCGCTGCTCAGACAAAGGCTCGCCCATCAACTTCAGGACTTGTTGACGGCTCATCCCAATTTTAATGCCCTGAGCAAAACGAGGAATATTATTAGTAGTTATAGTTTTGAGTTCACTAGTAACGCCCGACAGATAACCATCAATCATTGAGACCTTGGTGATAATTGGCTCTTGGCGATAATTCAGGATTTCAATGTGCAAATCTGAGTTGGAGAACACCTTGATATCAGTTGGTTTTCCCATCACCTTTTCAATCTCAGTTTCTGTCATACCTTCGTATAACAAACTAGATTTAAGTGGTTGACGTTCAATCTTAATATCAGTGAGGATTTTCGGCAAAAAGGACGGTTTGTGATCAGCTTGGGACTCAGTATGAACTTGATTCTGTCTGGAGGCAGGAGTTTGAGCTATTGAGGGTATAGCGGTAGCTGTGAGACTAAATGCCACAAGGCACAAGTGAAGCCGCAATTTCATTGGGATGATCTTTTGTATGGAAGTTAATAGTAAGGAGAAATGCGATTAATCGCGTCTGTACAGGAGTTAGGAGTTAGAGTTATAAATTCAAGAATTTTAACTTTTCACTCCTAATTTTCTTTAAAACGCTGTTGTGTATGCCAATTAAATACACAGCAGCTGATTTTAAACGGCTTATAAACCAATGCTTTGGGAAATTTATTTGCTTGAGGGAGCGGAATCTACCTGATCTAAGGGGGCCAGAGGGGCAGAATTATTTAGATTAACTGTACCGGGGGCTGGTTTTGGATCAGAGAAACTAGCTGGGGCGTTCCTTTCTCTTCCAGTCGGGTTGACAGTTGTTGGTGCGACGGGGCCAAGTTGTGTTGTACTAGCTGCTGGGATATTGATCAGTGGGTCAGGTGGATTCTTCACCACAGGAGCAGTTGAAAACTGTCCGTTTTGTCTGATGGGTACCAAGATGATCCTCAGCTTGCCAGGATTACTTGGGTCTGAACTCAGTTGTGGCCCTACAGTAATGGTGGCTCTCTTTTGCACGAGTGTAGTAGTCGGCGTACCATTAGAATTAAAGGATGGTGGACGACTATACACAGAAACAGCAGTATTGCCACCAAGTGGAGAACCGTCGTCTCTATAACCCCTCACTACTGTACTACCAATGGTATACCCCAAGGCTTCACCAGCTACTGAGTCAGAGTAGTAGTGTACACCTCCTTGCCTGCGGCTAAGGGAGGCTTCTCTACCCAAGGCAACGAAGTTCTCCACTGGTTCTTCAGGAAAACATGCCGAACCCACAGCCATAAATACGCCAGCGGAGGTGGAGTGACCGGAGGGGTAAGATGGGTGGTAAGGTGTAGGTAACTTCGGATTATTAGCTTGGAAAGTATAACCAGTCACTTGATCAGGGCGGGGACGCAGGTACATGAATTTGTTGTACCACGCAGATAGAAGACCAGCATAAATGCCTTCGTTCAGCATGGCGCTACAACGCGCTGCCAAGGGTGGACTATATTTATAAAGTTGAGCTAAATGGTCAAAATAGTAGTTATAGTTTGAAGCAGGTGGGTCAAAGTTCCAGCGAGTAATAATTTTGATAACATCAGGATTGTTACGAGTAGCTGCCAATTGGTTCAATTCCCTCAGTTCATCTGCGGTTTGGACAGAGGTATTAGAGGGCGGTGGGGGAAGGATGAACTTGTCAAATCTTCTCACCGGATTCTGAGGGATCACCCAGTTGGGAGCAGTAGGAGCAACAATCTGCGAATCATCTAAGCTTGTTGGAAACTGCGGATTCGTGAAAGTATCTTTAGGGTTGAAGCGTACACTATCAGGCTGATTGGGAACCTGAGCATAAGCCGCTGGAATAACAGTCAAAGCAAGCAGATATGCAACAGATGCACTCTTGAGAAAGAACGAATTTTTCATGATTGCCAGTGCTTAGTAAATACTAAATGTGTCGTGAAAAAGACTGAAGAACAATCTAAATGATCGCTATGATCAAAGATGACTTATAAGGTAAAGATTAAGCCTGGTAGGTTAGGGAGCCAGCACCTTAGACAGGTTGCCAGACTAAAATGACTTTGATTATCAAAAACCAAAATCTAATCATTTATTTAACTTTGCTGGATACGGGAACACCAACCTAAGTAAAAATAAATATCAGTTAAGCTTTTAAAATTTACTTTATAAATAATCTATCAGGAACAAAAATATTGCTGGTAACAGCATATTTCTTCCTGTTAACTTTTAAAATCTATCTTAAGGTATAGAAAAATCTCATTTTGGCGTCAACTAATGTTGGGGTTTAACTAGCGATCGCCCAAAAACACCGTTAAGGTATATAGCTAATTGAACAGTAGAGTTAGGTAGTCGAAAGTATATGTAAATATTATTTAGGAGCCAGAAGACTCGTGAATTCTGGCTCCTAACTTGTTGGATCTGTTCAAGTTTCCTTAGCGGACGCTAGCAGTTTCTAAGGACAAATCTTGAAACATAGGTGTGCTGAGATAACGTTCGCCAAAGGAAGGCTGAATCATCACGATTAAACGTCCGGCGTTTTCTGGACGTTTACCGACTTGAATTGCGGCGCACAAAGCTGCACCAGAGGATATCCCAGACAATAAGCCTTCTTCTTTTGCTAAACGTCGCCCATAGGCGATCGCTTGTTCATCGCTGACTCTTATTACTTCATCAACCAATTCTAGACGGAGAACATCGGGGATAAATCCGGCACCAATACCTTGAATTTTATGTGGCCCCGCTTCACCACCGGAGAGAACTGGGCTGTTGCTGGGTTCAATTGCGATCGCCTGAAAAGTCTGCTTACGCTGTTTGATTACTTCTGCAATTCCAGTAATCGTCCCACCAGTACCTACCCCAGCAATGACGATATCCACTTCCCCGTCTGTATCTGCCCAAATTTCTTCTGCGGTGGTTTCTTGGTGAACTTTGGGATTAGCAGGGTTGCGGAACTGTTGCAGCATAAAAGCATTGGGAGTATTAGCCACAATTTCTTCGGCTTTGCGAATAGCCCCCCGCATCCCCTCAGCACCTGGTGTCAATTCTAAAGACGCACCATAAGCTCTGAGCATAGCTCGTCGTTCTTGGCTCATCGTCTCTGGCATTGTCAAAATTAAACGGTAGCCACGCGCCGCTGCTACCATCGCTAGAGCAATTCCTGTATTACCTGAGGTAGGCTCTACTAAAATGGTTTTTCCAGGGAAAATTGAGCCGGCTGCTTCTGCTGAGAGTACCATACTTAACCCAATGCGGTCTTTCACCGAAGCCGCTGGGTTCATCCCTTCTAATTTGACAACTATCCTTGCTACTACTCCCTCAGCTTGAGGAATTTTGTTCAATTGAACTAAAGGAGTTCGTCCGATAAGTTCTGTCACATCTTGAGCAATTCGCATTATTTAACTCCTAAAATCCTAAATTCAAGTACAGAGTATTTACTTATAACAATAAGCTTTTGTGTATTTAATTTTTAGTTTAGTGTGCATGAGTGCATATACTATATATTCTAACTCAACCACAAAATCTGAAAGTTTAGGAAGAACTTTTATCAGATATCCCATTCATTCTCACTTCACCAGAGGTCTAGCAAGCCATACTTCTATTTTACCATTTAGAATTACTAACTATTGCCTCTTAGGCTGAGATTCAATTTCTGTCATTCTGTATATATGCATAACTTTTACCATTTTTTTCAAGATTTTCTATTTATTACAGAAATATAATTTACTTTCACAACATTTAATTGCTTTTCTGAATTTATTAGTCTATCTTTATCAAGAGACAATGATATTTGATTTTGAGTGCAGGTTTAGTTGGCTCAAAATTGCATCAAAAACAGTCCTTACCCGTTGCTTACATTGCTTTTAGGTTGAGTACAGAAATACCAGAACCCCACTTTGTAAATACTAGAACCCCGTCCTAAAAACACTAGTACCCATACCCCAATAAATTTTTGTAAGACTTATCAGATGGGAATTACAAGCTTTGAGTACTATTCTAATAAATTTAATAATCTTAACGGGGCTAGAGTAAACTGTTTTGTAGAGAGCGGCTGATATAAATCGTATAGGATTTACGCAGAGATTCCCCTCTACCCCCCAACATTCCTGAGCGAAAGCTTAGTGAACTAGGGGGGACTTCTTAATCTCTCTTTTGAGAGTAGGATGAAACCAGATTATTTGAATCTGAGTGCGTTATTTATGACTAAATAATCCTACATTTTGTGAAAAGGTTGGTAACTTTTGAGTGATCAGTAGTCAGTGATCAGTGGTAATTAGAAAAATAACTGACCACTAATGATTGTGAAAATTACCTACTACATATATTTTAATATCAAAACTGTTTGAGAGGTAGAAATATATAGCTACTTTGGATAAACAGCAAAAGATATTTTCTTACTGGGTGCATACTACCTAGCAAGGGAGAGCCAAGATGAAAGCCAAACTTTTAAATGTTCTTATAGTTTGCGTAGTTACCTTAGCAGTGCTTTCTCCAGAACTAGTAGTATTTGGTATAGTTTGGGAGCGACATCTGGAGTTAGTAAAATTCCAGAATTTAGCCTGCGAAGTTAACAAGACTAGTACAGATGCTCCCACCTTGGCTCCCCAGACAGAAGGTACACATTCCCCTCAGACTAGCATCCAATCCTCTGACCGTAATGTGGTTCATCAAATGCTGACTGTTGCTGAACAATATAAATTTGCCACTATTCTACAATGGTTCTTCTTGTTAACCCCTATTTGTATTGGGTTTGGGATTCTCTTTTACGACAGATATCTTGTTCATCGTGCGGCTGTTTTAAAAGAACAAGTTGAAATGTTGGAAAGACTGTGGCAGCAAAGTATTGAACAGTAACCAATTCGCAATTTACTCACTCAAATCAACAAAAAAACCATGACAGAACAACGCGAACAACTGTATTTTAATCTGATTGATGAGTTACTTAAATGCCCTAATGGTCAGGAACCAGAACTTTTACAATCTCACCCAGAATTGATTGATTCTGGCTTAGTGCAAACAATGTTACAAGTAGCAACTATGTTTGCCCATGAAGGTAATCAAGATGGTGCACAATTTTTATTTTTTGTAGGGCGTGAGCTAGCTAAAGAACTCGGTTTATACCCGGAAGTTCCCAATACTGAAGTTGCAAATCCTGAAGCTGCGAATAAGGAGTAAAAATGCTGTTGACTTCAACGGATGCGGGACAAATAGCTTTAGAACTGCTCATGGCAGATTGGAACATTTCAGAAGAGAATAGGGAGTGGTTCACAATCTTTAACTCTCGTCTGATTGGCGAAAGTTGGTACACTGTGGAACTAGGTGTACAAGGATTTCCAGATAGATGGTTTCTTCAAGTATATGACAATGGAGTATGTGATCCAAACTATACATTTATATCACCTATCGGTGGTTCGGAAGGATTCACAGACGTCAAAAATGTGCCAGATATTGTAGCAGAGGTCTTAGTTTGTGAACGGAATACTCGATAACAAGACTTAATAACTAAATATTAGGAATTCAAAATTTAAGTGTGCTATTTAAATGCACTTTGCTTGAATTCATAATTTAAATTGAATGTAATTTGTGTTTGGGAATTGTGTAATTTCAGGATAGCTGTTTTATGCCTTAACCCCAATACTTTTATATTTAACATCTAATAAAAGTGCTTGATATAAATATGAGGTAAACCCAAACAAGGTGTACCTCATATTTGTATAATTCAATATTGAATATTTAATATTTTATTCAAATTGTATAAGCTATTTTGTCATATTTAGTTGGTAAATTATGTTATATTAAATAGCGTGATGGACGCTACAGAAATATCAGTTCCAATGATTGCTGAAGATATCTTAGCCAAAGAATTCACAAGAGTCGTCAACCATTACTACCCGCAAGTTGGGGAATTGCTGGATGGGTGTTATGTGAAAGTCATCACCTGTTTTTGGGGACGACCTGCCAGACGTTTGCAATATATAGGAATTTATTGCTCTAACGAAATGATTTCCTGTGTGCAAGCTCAAAAAGAAATACTCAGAGAAGTAGCAAACAACATGGGTCTAATGCAGGTAGTCTGCATGAATGCCAAGCGATTGTTGCGCGATCCGATGTCGAAGCTCAAACAAAATAACCCACGCCTATGGTTGGAGTTGCAGTGGGTTGCCACCTAAAATAGCAATCACAAACAAGTAATGAAAACTGGAATTTTCTGCAATTACGATAATTATCACCAAGATGCTCGTCGTGCCATCTTTGAGCAAGTCGCGCTGATAAAACAGGCAGAAAGCTTAGGTTTTGAGGAAGCCTGGGTGAGTGAGCACCATTTTAGTGAATCCAATCTCAGCCCGTCGATGTTGGTTTTAATGGCACACCTAGCAGGATTGACTTCAACCATCCAATTAGGCACTGCGGCGGTGTTACTGCCATTTCATAACCCGATTAGAGTAGCAGAAGATATCGCCACTCTGGATAACCTCTGCAATGGACGATTATTATTTGGAGTTGCCAAAGGCGGCCCCTTCCCCCAACAAAACAAGCATTTTGCGACACTCCCAAGTGAATCCCGTCCTAAGATGCTAGAAGCGATCGCATTGATTCACAAGCTGTTATATGAAACTGATGTATCATTTAATGGCGAGTATTTTCAATGCGATCGCCTGACAATTTACCCAAAACCATTGCAGAGTCAAATACCAGTGTATGTTGCCACTGGCGGGGATGACGGTATCGAGTTTGCCGCTAAACATTCCTTCAGCTTGATGGGTGGGCCACCGTTTTCTCTGGAGAGATTGAAGGATACTGTTACTAAATATCGAGCCTTAAATTCTAGTGGTGCGGAAAACTTCGTGTTGGCACGCTTTTTTTATGTTGGCAAAACATTTGATGAAGCAGTGAGTGAAGCGTTACCTTTCATCCGCCAATTTAGCCAGAAAATGAAAGCTAATTCGGCTCAATTATTGCAGAATAGTGCGAATCCCAACCAAAAACCATTTGATCGCACAAACATTTGTTTCGACGAAGATTATTTGATTGAGAACTCAATTATCGGTGATGTGGAGACTTGTCGAGACAAAATCAAGAAATTTCAGGACGAATTAGATTTAGGTACGCTAGCACTCAAACCCTCGTCTTCGGATCTGCAAAAAAACCTAGAGAGTTTGACGCGCTACAACCAAGAGGTGCGAAATTATGTCTTCTAAACTATACCTGCTTCCTCCCGATGATTTACCTCCATCTGAGGTAACAAAACAGGATGGAATGTTGCAGATGGAGCTAGAGCAATCTACTGGTAGATGCTTTTATCAAGCTTGCGATCGCATTACGCGAGTCCTGTTATCTAATTGTCAGTGGTATCTCACAACAAATGCTAGCATCCTAACATTAATTATTGACTGCCCTGACATATTATCTTACTGGCATATAGTCAGCAATATTGCCCAGTTGGGTAATAGATTAGAGCGGTTTGCTAGCAATGGTAAAATTCGCGTTTATCCGCCATTTGGTAAGGGGATGCCATTTGAAATCAGCGTAAATGAAATATCAGCTTATCGAGATTGGCTTTGAGGGAAATAGAAACTGGGAATCACACAAAATATAGCTGTCTTACACCCTGTACTCCTAAAGTGCAGGGTGTTGCAATTTTATAAAAGTTACAATATAATCCTTGTTTTATTGTTATTTCAGATAACTCAGAGTGTATGCGCTGGCAACCTATAGATAATTTACCGCAAGATTGGCAAAAATTGGCTAGCTCAGAGCTACCACCATTAGTTACTGTCTGGAATGAACAAGCTGACCGCCTTCGGAACTCTGGTGCATTCAAGATTTTTATGGAAAAGATGCGCCGGGAAATAGCAATTGAAACCGGAATTATAGAGCGACTGTATACAATTGACCGAGGTATTACCCAATTACTTATTGAGCAGGGTATAAATGAGGCACTAATCCCACATGGACTTACAGACAGACCTATTAAGCAAGTTGTAGCTTTGATTCAAGATCAAGAAATGGCTATTGAGGGATTATTTGATTTTGTAGGTGGTCAACGTTCTCTAACGCCGTTTTATGTTAGAGAACTGCATCAGTTGCTTACCAAAAATCAGACTCATACCGAAGGGTTAGATCAATCCACAGGAAAAATTACTAGTGTTTTTCTAATTCGAGGTGATTGGAAGAAGTGGCCTAATAATCCATTGAGAACAGATGGTTCCATTGATGAGTACTGTCCACCAGAACAGGTAGCATCTGAGATGGATAATCTTATTCAATGGCATCATCAGCATCAAGAAAACAAAGTTGCGCCAGAAGTTGAAGCTGCATGGCTACACCATCGATTTACTCAAATTCATCCATTTCAAGATGGAAATGGGCGGGTTGCTCGCTGTCTTGCTAGCCTAGTTTTTATACAGGCTAGATGGTTTCCTCTTGTACTTACTCGTGATGATCGTTCAGCTTATATTGCATCTTTAGAACAAGCAGATCAAGGCGAACTTTCTGGTTTGATTCACTTGTTTGCTAAAAGTCAGAAACAGTCATTTATCCGCAGTCTGGGCTTGTCAGAACAAATTCTGTCAGAAACAAGGCAGACTCGTACTATCCTTGCATCTATTACTGATAAACTTAAACAGCGTCAGTTATCGTCCATTCCAGAACGATGTCAAAAAGCTGAGAGATTTGCCGAAAATTTGTTTAACATAGCATCCAATCAGTTGCAAAATCTTTCTGAAGAAATCAAGCTATCTGTACAAAATTTAGTAGAAGATCCTCAAGTTTTTACAGTATCAGCTTCAGCCGGGGACGAGCGTTCATATTATCATCGTTATCAAATTGTGGAGACAGCAAAACAGCAAGGTTACTTCGCTAATCTCCAAAGCTATCACAGTTGGGTGCAATTGGTTATTATAGTAGAAAAAATACCGACAGTGATATTGTTGTCATTTCATGTTTTGGGGCGGGAATATTTAGGTTTATTGGTATGTTCTGTATGTGCTTATCACAGGGATGAGACAGAAGAAGGCGATCGCAATATTAGTGATATTCAACCATTAACTGAGTCACCATTTCAATTTTCCTATGCAGATGAAGAAGATAACTTGGTAAACCGTTTTAATGAGTGGTTAGAAGAAGCTACTATTACAGGACTTGAATACTGGAATAGTAGCCTCTAATGCTCAATACCAACAGCGAGAGTCAGCATTCTGTAAATAATGCGTTGACTTCAGGAATTTTTTTCAGTTCATCAACGGCTAGCTGTGCCATTTCTGTTTAAACGAAGTGAAGCAATCTCCAAAACATTGCGCTTGCTTCGCTTCGTTGCACTCGCAAAGACGAATTATAGGTTTTAGTTTAAACGCTCCAGGTAGCAAAGGGAAGCGCAGAGCTTTTGTTATAACGATATAGTTAGCCACGCATACCAATTATCCAACCCTACACCAGTAGTTGCAGAAACCTGAAAAATCTGAATTTTAGGATTTACTTGTTTAGCATATTCTATGCACTTTTGAACATCAAAATCTACATAAGGTAGCAAATCAATTTTAGTGAGAATCATGATGTCACTAGCACGGAACATATGCGGATATTTTAGCGGCTTATCTTCTCCTTCCGTGACAGATAGAATAACGACTTTTGCATTTTCTCCCAAATCAAATAAGGCTGGACAAACCAAATTTCCCACATTTTCAATCATCACAACTGAATTTAGTGGCGGATTCAGTTGTTGTAAACCCCTGTCTATCATTGATGCATCTAAATGACAGCCTGTTCCGGTGTTTATTTGGATGACTTTAGAGCCTGTTTCTTTAATTTTTTTGGCATCATTAGCCGTTTCTTGGTCGCCTTCAATAACACTGATAGATAATTGATGCTTTAAATCATTGATAGTTCGTGTCAAAAGAGTTGTTTTACCTGCACCGGGAGAACTCATTAAATTTAATGCAAGAATATTTCGACCTTTAAACCATCCGCGATTTTGGGCTGCTAGCAGATTATTTTTTGCTAAAATATCCTGTTCTAAAGATATCGTTGTGTTGTGTATTTTAGCATGAATTTGAGGTGCTTCTATATGAGTGTCATGACTGTGGGAATGAGTGATGATAGTCCCATCTGGTAGAGTGTGAGTATGATGATGGTGATTATGTTCAGCTTCACCTGTTTCCAGATTAGTAATTTTAGTTTCGCTATCATCAGAACAACCGCAAGTTACACACATAATTCCTCTATTTCTATTTCTTTAATTTTTAGTTCTTCACCATTAATTAAATCTAATTGCACGCTTCCACAGTTACAAATACCAAATGGTTTATCTAAAGCAATTTCTGCACCACATTGGCGACATCGCCCTAAGCCAGGAATTTCTAAAATTTCTAACGTCGCCCCTGCTAAAACTGTGCCTTGAGTGCAAATATCAAAACAAAATCGGATAGCGTCGGGCATAATGGCTGAAAGTTTGCCAATTTCTAATAAAACTCGCTGCACTTTTGCACCTTTGGCGTGTTCAGTCACAATTGCGACAATATTTTGAGTAATTCCAAGTTCGTGCATACGATAAAATCTATTAAAAATTAACAAATTCGTGGCAATTGGTCGCCTACCAACATATCAACAATCCTTTCAGCACCAAAAACTGTTTTTAACAATACAATACCTGGGGGTGAAGGAATAACTTCGCCAATAATACAAGCATCTTTTCCCGCAGGATGAGATTTCATAGCAGATAAAACAGTTTTTGTATATTTAGCTGCTACTACCACAACTAGCTTACCTTCATTAGCTAAATACAACGGGTCTAAACCGAGAATTTCGCAAACTCCGTTGACTTCTTCCCTTACTGGAATAGATTCTTCAAAGAGACGAATTCCCACATCAGAACTGAGGGCAAATTCATTTAATACTGTAGCTAAACCACCGCGTGTAGCATCTCGCATAGCATGAACTTGAGGACATACATGGAGAATAGTTTCTACTAAACTATGCAATGGCTGACAATCACTTTCAATATTAGTGTCTAAGGCTAATTCCCCACGAGCAATTAAAATTGCTGTCCCATGATTGCCTATTTCACCATTAATTATTATTGCATCTCCAGGTTTAATATTTTGGGCAGAAATACTAATTCCTCGCGGGATGATACCAATACCGGCAGTATTAATAAAGAGTTTATCGGCAGCACCACGATGTACAACTTTTGTGTCACCAGTAACAATTTGAACACCAGCTTCTTTTGCGGCTGCTTTCATGCTGGCTGCGACACGCCGCAAAGTTTCTACAGGTAATCCTTCTTCTAAAATTACGCTACAAGTTAAATATAAAGGTTTAGCACCGCTGACAGCTAAATCATTAACTGTGCCGTTTATAGCTAATTCTCCTATATCACTACCGGGAAAAAATAACGGGTCTACAACATAAGAGTCTGTAGTAAATGCGAGTCTGTCTCCTTGTTGTATGAGAGGGGCTAAGTTGAAGCTAGCTTGGTCTTGTAATTGCGAAAGAATCGGGTTATCAAAACTGCTAACAAAGATATCATCAATTAAATCACGCATGGCTTTCCCACCACTGCCGTGTGCGAGAGTTATATGAGTGTCTTGCACTTTTCTTTGGCGACGGCGGACTTGTTCTATTTTTTGGAATAGAGGATTTTGTACTTGATTCTTGGAGGATAAATCCATATTAAAATTAACTTTTTTTTAACGCAAAGGTACGCAGAGGGAAGCGCAAAGGTACGCAGAGTATTTGTAGTATTAGTCTGAGGAGAAGCCACAGGCGGGGAGAGGTTCTTGAGTTATAGTTAGTTTTGGTTTTTGGGCGATTGTTCTTTTGGCAATGGTGGAGAGTCGTCCATATTTGTAATAGGCTGCACAAGCGCCTTCGGAAGATACCATACAAGTACCGATTGGTGTTTCTGGTGTGCAAGCTGTACCGAATACTTTGCACTCCCAAGGTTTTAAGACTCCTTTAAGGATTTCTCCACATTTACAAGCTTTATGGTCGGCTACTTTGAGGTTAGGAATGGTAAATTTAAGTTCGGCATCAAATTGGGCATATTCAGGTTTAATTTGTAATCCTGAATAGGGAATATCACCTAAGCCACGCCAATCAAAACTATTTCGTATGGCGAAAACTTTATTTATGGCTTGTAGCGCTACTATATTCCCGCTTTTTTGGACAATTCGGTTATATTGGTTTTCGACTTCACAACGATTTTCTACTAGCTGTTGTAATAGCATCCAAATCGATTGAAGAATATCTAAGGGTTCAAATCCTGAGACGACTATTGGCTTATTATATTGTTGGGAAATAAATTGATATGGGTCAGTGCCAATTACCATGCTGACATGACCAGGGCCAACAAATCCATCTAGTTGTAAGTCGGGATTATCTAATAGTGCTTTCAGGGCGGGAACCACGAGGACGTGATTGGAAAACATACTAAAGTTATAAATTTTTTCGGCTGCTGCTTGGAGAATGGTGAAGGCGGTGCTGGGGGCTGTGGTTTCAAAGCCTAAGGCGAAGAAGACTACTTCCTTGTCGGGGTTATCTCTGGCAATTTGCAGGCTGTCTAGGGGAGAGTACACCATACGGATGTCTGCGCCTTGTGCCCTAGCTTGCAGTAAACTGGTATTGGAACCAGGAACTCGCATCGCGTCGCCAAAAGTAGCAAAGATGACGTTATGATTTTGAGAGATTGCGATCGCATCATCTAATCTCCCTTTTGGCATTACGCATACTGGACAACCAGGCCCATGAATTAGTTCAATGGCTTGGGGTAAAATTTCTTCGATACCATATTTAAATATGGAGTGGGTATGTCCGCCGCATACTTCCATGATTTTGATAGGTTTTTCTAGCCGATTGCATAATTTGGCGATTTCGCGGTGGATGGCTTCAGCTTTTTCAGGTTCGCGGAATTCGTCAACATATTTCATAAGGATTAGGGAATAGTAAATTTTACGTCAATACAGCACAGTTAAGTATTTCTTTTCTCTGTGCCGCGCCAGTTGCTTCTCCTAAGGGAGACGCTGCGCGAACAAGTCGGGGAACCCGCCCAACGCACTGGCTTCTCTGCGCCTCTGTGGTTCGTTAAGTTAAGTACTAATCTCTATTTGTGCTGCTGCTAATTCTTGGAAGAGTTGTAATGTTTCTGCTGCTTCTTGTTCGTTAATTCGATTCATGGCAAAGCCAACATGTACTAGTACCCAATCCCCAATACAAGCTTCGGGGGGATGTTGTTCATCTACGATACAAGCAATATTTACTTCTCGCTTAACACCACCAATGTTAACTATGGCTAATTTGTGGTTAACGTTGGTTATTTCTATAATTTGTCCGGGGATTCCTAAGCACATTTTTATTTTCTTCGCGGCTTTGCGTGAGAGAAGTTTTTATTCTAAATCAGCATTTTCTGATTAATTGTGCGGCTGCAATAACTGCTTGCCCTAAAGATAATCCGCCGTCATTAGCTGGAATTAAGCTATGAGTGAGTACTTTTATTCCCAAGGTTTGTAATCCTTTGGTAACTTGCTCTAACAATATACAATTTTGAAATACTCCTCCTGTTAGGACAACCTGATTAATCAGATTTTTTTGACAAAGATGCTTAACCATTTCCACAATCGCATTAGCTAAACCTTTGTGAAATTTTGCAGCTATAACTAGTTGTGGAATCTGCTGTTTTAAGTCATTGAGTAAGGCTTGCCACATTGGGCGCGGGTCTATACAATAAATACTATCTGAAAATATAAAATTGAAAGGATATTTTGGCGTTTCTTTATGATTATTTAAGCTGCTAACATCTACTATAGCTTCCATTGCGATCGCAGCTTGTCCTTCATAGCTACATTCATCTCTATAAATACCGATAGCCGCTGCCACTGCATCGAACAACCGCCCCACGGAGGAAGCTGGAGGTGAGTTAATCCCTTTCTCTATAAGTTGATTGAGTAGCTTTAGTGGTTTTTTATTTAAAAATTTTACTATTTCTAAATCACTATATTCTTGTTGGCAATCATTCCAAAGGTTAGCAGTTATTAATTGAGCATAGGTATTACGCCAAGGCTGATAAATTGCTTGTTCACCACTAATCATTACTACTGGTTTAAATGTTGCTAATCGCTGAAACTTTCGGTAATCAGCTAAAAGAAATTCTCCGCCCCAGAGTGTACCATCATCACCGTAACCTAAACCATCTAAAGCGATACCTAATACCGGAGGTGAATCTAGAGGAATACCATTTTCAGCCATGCAAGCAGCGATATGCGCGTGGTGATGTTGGATTTGATGAATTTTGATTTGATTTGTATCTGCGAGTTCTTTACCAAGTTTACTTGAGAGATATTCAGGATGTTTATCGATGGCAATTACTTCTGGTTGATGTTCAAATAAATTTAAGTATAAATTTAAAGTCTCTTGGTAAGCATTGAAAGTTGCAGCATTTTCTAAATCTCCCATATGTTGAGAGAGAATTGCTTCTCCTTCACGCAACAGGCAAAAGGTATTTTTTAACTCACTACCCATTGCTAAAATTTGCGGTACATCATGAAATCCTGGTGGTAGACTAATAGGTGCGGGTGCATATCCTCTGGCACGGCGAATTGTTTGGGTTTTATCGCCGATAACTCTCACAACTGAATCATCTACCCGATTAATAATCTCTCGATTGTGAAAGAGAAAATAATCAGCGATTGTCCCTAATTTTTCTCTTGCTTCGTCATTATCAATACATTGTGGTTCATCTGCAAGATTGCCACTTGTTAAAACAATTGGGCGATTCATTCGCCGCAGAATTAAATGATGTAAGGGCGTATAAGGTAGCATGAAACCAAGGGTATTCTGCCCCGATGCTATCGATGGTGCTACTACTTTTTTCCCTGTCGCTTGTAGTAAAACAATTGGTGCAGCAGGACTTGTCAATAATTCTTTTTCTTTGGCGTTGACAGTACAATATTGTTCAATTATCTCAATATCTCGCGCCATTAAAGCGAAGGGTTTGTGATAGCGCCTTTTGCGCTGACGCAGTTTTTGTACAACGGTTTCCTGAGTTGCATCGCAAGCCAGATGAATACCACCTAACCCTTTAATTCCCACAATCTCACCCTTTTGCAACAGGGTACAAACGGCATCAACATCATCCATCATGGAAAACATGGAAGCAGTAACTGATTTACCATCGGCGCGTTCTAACCAAGCTGTGGGGCCACAAGCATAACAAGCTACAGGTTGGGCGTGAAAACGGCGGTTTTCGACATCGTGGTATTCCTTTGCACATTCTGAACACATGGCAAACGCAGACATACTGGTATTGCATCTGTCGTAAGGAATGGCACGAATAATACTCAGGCGGGGGCCGCAATGAGTGCAGTTAGTAAAGGGGTAACGATAAAAGCGGCTAAAGGGGTCAAATATTTCTTGTTGACATTGCGGACAAGTGGCTGCATCAGGGGTAATTTCTGTTTTTATGGCATTACTGACACTAGTAGAAATCACAAAATTATCAAATTTCAATTCACGTTCATAAATAATTCTTGTTAGTTGATTAATTTTTGCCAACGGTGGACATTCTGTTTGCAATCTGGCAACAAATTTGGTTATTGCTTCCTCACTACCAGATACCCTAATTAAAACACCTTGACCATCATTACAAACATCTCCTTGCAAACCGCAGGCTTTAGCAAGACGATATACAGTAGGGCGAAATCCTACTCCTTGAACAGTGCCACGAACTCTAATTTCTTCAGTCGGCATAGTTAAACTGCCACAGCAATATTCGGTTATTTCCAGAATCAGCTATTATCGCCGTATTGCCACAAATTTTTATTCCGTAACACCAATTTAAGCTATCTCGTTTAGGTAATCCGAAATTACGATTTTCACCTTTACTTTGAAAACTTGTTTGTCCTGCCAACCCATTTGCTACTGCACCTTGCAGTGATAAAATTGATTCTGGTTTTCTCCATCCTAACAAACGGGAATTAGCAGTATCTGCAACTACTAACCAATCCTCAGTTATCCCCACACCATAAGGCATACTCAAACTACTAGCACTAGGATAATAAACTCCTTGATTCATCTCCACAAAATCAAAGTTTTGTTGCCCTAAAACTACTGCACAAGGGGTATTGTTTTCTGTTGGTATTCCCTGCCAAATCATTACCCGGTGATTACCTGCATCACTGATAACCAGATTTTCTCCCCAAAAGGTGATATCGTGACACCAACGCATACTCGCTGCGGTTGCAGAAGCACCGCCGTTTTCATTGCGAGATATCATATCTGGTTGTCCCAAAACTAAATCAGCAGGTTGACCATTTTCTGTTGGTAACTGATGCCAAATTAATACCCTTCGATTACCAGTGTCAGCAATAAATAGCCGTCCTTGATGATAGAAAACACCATAGGGCCAGTGCATTGTATTAGCTGATGCTGCTTGATTTCCTCGATTTGGTTCATTATCAGTAAAATTAACTTGCCCTAACACCAAATCTGCCGGAACATTGTTATCTTCAGGTAAGTTTTTCCAAATCAGAACCCGATGATTCCAAGCATCTGCTACAGCTAATCCTTTGTCGCAAGCACAAATCCCAGTTGGTACACTTAGAGTTGCCCTTCCTGGTGAACTTTTAGCATTTTGTCCCTCATAATAAAAGTCAGGTTGTCCAATTACCCAATCAGCAGGTTGACTATCTCTCGTGGGTAAATTCTGCCATCCCAATAATCGATGATGTCCCGTATCTGATACCCATAAGGGGCCAGTTTCTGATAACAAACAAGCAGCACGAGGCCCGAACATTGTTGTGGGACTGGGTGCTACAGGTATCACTAATTGTTGTGGTTCAATAATGTTACCTAAAATTACCTCTGCACCTTGAGGTGATAGAGGTAAATATTGAGAAATTTCTGTTGCTTCTAGCGGTAATTGTGATATGGGATTAATTTTGATTGGGATATCCATGAACCGCAGATAGACGCTGATAATTATTTAAAAACATTAATGTTGAATAGCATGTAACAACAGTAACAATTTTGGATATGTTTTTATTTTCAATTAAGTTAAAATCTTTAATCAACTTCCGTATTAATCAATCTGAAAAAATTTTTGCTAACCTCCAGTGGCTTTTGCTACACAGCGATATTTGTCATGAGTGCGCGATGTACTGAAATGAGAAAACAATCAGACATTTTGAGAAAGCATTTAGCCATTTTGCTTGCTGAATCTACTGAAATGAGAAAGCAATCAAGCATTTTGAGAAAGCAATATGCCTTTTTGCTTGCTGAATCTACCGAAATGAGAAAGCAATTAGACATTTTGAGAAAGCATTTAGCCATTTTGCTTTCTCAAAACACTGAAATGAATAAGCGAATTACACAAATGAGAAATAATTCAGGTATATTGAGAAAGCAATCTGCCTTTTTACTTGCACAAAACACTCAAATGAATGCGCGAAATACTTAAATTTAAAGGCAATGTAGCCTTGACTTCCTAATCAGCAAGTATATTTGATGAGATATTACCTTCGCGTGATCATTTTTGCAGTTTTACAAAAACCTTATCGTCTTTAATGTTTACTGGATACGATTGAAGCGAAATCTCAGGTGCAGTTAAGCATTCACCTGTCTCTAACTTGTACTGGAATCCGTGGGAAGGACAGGTAATAATACTATTTTCAACCTTACCCTCTTCTAGGGGAGATCCTAAATGAGTGCAAGCATTACGGTAACATTTTACCGTAACACCTTGACGATATAAAATTAGTGAATTACCAGCAAGTTGTACTGCCAACACGCTAAATTCAGGAACTTGATTAATAGTCGCAACTTTGATCCAAGCAGAAGTTATCTTTGAAGAAAAAGGACTGATTAAACCAGAATTTGCGTTATTAACAGTAGGGTTATTATTGACTGCAATTACTTTGGTAATTTCGGGACAATGGTTTTTGATTGTCTGTTCTACTCCCTGAGATAAAGTCAAAGTAGAAGCCGGACAACTGCTGCAAGTTCCGATTAATCTAACTTCTATTGTATCTGGTGGCTTAATTGCTACTAGTTCTACATCCCCATTATGGCTTTTTAAACCTGGGCGAACTTCTTCAAGTGCTGTCTCAACACGTTGTGCTAATGGTAGTTTTGGTGGTTTTACTAGTTCGTGATACAGTAGCACTGCATACACTACTTCATCAGTAACAGCATGACGTAAAGCTGACATTGATTCTTGTTTTAGACTTTTAATCAAACTAGTCAATGCAGCTTTATGCAAAGCTTCAATTGCTCTTTTTAAACCTACTGCTACACACCGTTGGCTTTCATCCCATTGGGATATAATTGCTTCAAAGCGGTTAATTTCCTGAACTAATTCTTCAAGGTTAGTCATTGGTAGATTAGGCATTAGGCTTTAGTAACTGTAGGGTGTGTTACCGCGTTAGCGTAACGTACCATTTCAGGTTTTCGGTGCGTTACGCAAGCCGTAACATACCTTTCACCATTTTCTAATTATTTGCGCGTATCTATTTAGGCATTAGTTATTCACAAAGGATAATTTACTTCATTTTGAAATCCTTAAGGAGAAATGGCATAATCATGCCTGTCACTAAGCTAGATAATATTATTGGGAAGTATAAAGGAATTGGGGCTTGTGCGAGTAACACTAGTAGCAAGAAACCTATAGCAACACCAATAGTAGTTTGCTTGATAAAAAATATTGGGTCGCGTAGTAGCTTTCCTTTTAAAAATAACTTGACAGAAAACCATCCTATCTCTAACATATTTTCTCCTAATAATTTGTCAAAAAGTTTAATAAAGCAAGCCCTAAGATGATGGCAGGAATTGCACCGGCAGGAGCAAATAATGCACCAAGCATTGCTGAAAACTGATAGCCTATATCTTTTCCAGCTAACAGCATTCCACCAATTGCACCGCCGACCATAGATAAGGCTGTTGCTATGATTACCCACACGAATTCTGTTGCTATGTTCAGATCACCATCTGCTAAACTTGTGAGAAAATTTATCACATTTGCATAGGTAAAAATATCTCTCATGCTGTTTTGTCCTCTTGATTAAAGTGAAGAGTGAAGAGTTAGGAATTAAATTAGATCCATAAATTATAATTCTTAACCCTTCATTTCTGCTTCCACATCTTGTAGCGCTTGGGTTACTACCTCTGCTTGTTCCATTTGTTGATATTTCGTAAATATTTCTAAAGCGTCTTGATAGTAGATACGCGCTTGCAAAAGATTTTTAGGATTACCAGCTTCTGGTTTATCCTGGTCGTCTGGTAAGTTGAAGAGGGCGTTAGCTTTGTTAGAAATTGTGTTAGCGTACTCTAAAGGTGTATCTTTGGGATTACGCACTTTTAGCGCTTCGTCATAAGCTGCGATCGCCCTTAAATTATTCTCAACAGGATGGGAACTCACTAAATATTGCAAAGCGTTACCTAAATTGTTTTGCAACATTGCATATTCTCTGGGATGGTCAATCAAATTAATATGCTTCAGCGCCACCTCAAATGATTGCACTGCTAACCCTTGACGCAAGTATTCCCGTTCCGATGCTAAGGGCATAGAAAGGTAAGCGATCGCAATATTGTTATATAAAATCGCGTATTCTTGGGGGTAATCGTCCCAAGTAAACACCCGCAAAGCCTCGTGATAAGCTTGGATGCTGTCGGTTATCCGTGCCAAATTGAATGGTACAAGCGACTGCAACACCAGCCCAAAATTCATCTGCGTCTCTGCTACTTCCTCTGGCGTTGCTAATTGTTGTAAAATCGGTAGCGCTTCTTCATAACCTGCTTTCGCTTGCAGCAGCAGTTGGTAATCAGCATCCGGTATTGCCTGTAATGTCCCTGCCATGCCCACTTGGGCGCGGGCTTTCAGCAAAGGATATTCCTCAGCACACATCTCATAGGCCCGGTAATATAACCCAACTGCATTTCGCAAGTCTTGGGCAGCTTTGGGCTTTTTTTGAAAGCCCTGTGCTATCTCGATTAGCATCTGGATTTTTTCCTCTGTTGAGGCTGACTCCGATGCAACAGCTGCTAACGCAGCCTTCACCGCTGAATCTGTAATGCTAGGGGTCATAACTCTGCCGTACTCTAGCCAATTGGGAATTGAGTCTGTCAACGCCCACGAATGATCAAGACACGCTTTCGCATCTAATCACGGGCCATACTGATTTACGCAGGCTTCGAGTCCTTTAGGCGGAATTCCCCTTTTTTGTCTGAGGCTAGGATTAGGGACTGGCGATTAGGGAAGAGTTTTCCCAGTACCCAATACCCAATTCCCAGTCATTAAAATATAAAACACCCTATTTCTAAAATTCTAGGGGGAAATTGCTAATATTAATGTCAGCTTTAAACACCTAATATTTTTTAAATACTTTTTGTATCATCATCTTATACAATTTAAATATTTTTTATTGAATTATTGACATACATAATATTTAGTGTACTTTAAATATTCGCCACGGGATCGTCGAAGTGTAAAATACATTCATCAACTGTAAAACAAGCTCCCTTGAAAACAGACAGCATCTTCTATCGGATCTTTCAGAGTATCCCTAGCACTTTCTTTGAACTGATTAACCAACCGCCCCAACTAGCTAGTGCTTACCAATTTTCTTCAGTAGAAGTTAAACAACTGGCGTTTAGAATCGATGGTGTTTTTCTCCCAAATGCAGTAGAATTGCCCATTTATTTTGCCGAAGTGCAATTTCAACCAGATAAAAAGTTATACTCACGTTTATTTACTGAAATCTTTAACTATCTTGACAAAACCGAATTAACCAACAATTGGCGTGGTGTTGTCATCTTTCCCAACCGCAGCGTTGATACTGGAGATACCGAAAGATATGCAGAATTACTCAACTCACAACGCGTGACTCGCGTCTATCTTGACGAATTAAGCTCTAATTCAGCATCATCAATCGGCATTGAGACAATTAAACTGATCATCGAACCTGAATCAACGGCGACAATAAAAGCTATAGAAATAGTCAACAGTGCCCGACAGCAAATTCCAGATGTTGCTACTATTAGGGAAATTATACAATTGATAGAGACAATATTAATCTATAAGTTGCCGCGATTGAGCCAGCAGGAGATAGGAAAAATGTTTGGATCAAATGAGTTAAAGCAAACTAGATTTTACCAAGATGTTTTTGCAGAAGGTAGACAAGAAGGTAAGTTAGAAGCTAAGTTAGAAACCATACCCCAGTTATTAGGGTATGGTTTAAGTATTCAGCAGATAGCTCAAGTGTTAGGTTTGGACGAACAACTTGTTAGGCAAGCTGCACAACCAAAATCCTAAAACAGGAAGAGATTGGGAAAATGTTTGGCTCGAATGAATTAAAGCAAACTAGATTTTACCAAGATGTTTTTGCAGAAGGTAAACAAGAAGGGAAGTTAGAAACGATACCTCAGTTATTAGCGCTGGGGTTAAGTATTGAGCAGATAGCTCAAGCGTTAGGTTTGGAGGAACAAGTTGTTAGGCGATCTGCACAACCAAAATCCTAAAACAACTGATATATAGCTAACGGGGCACAAAGTTTTGTGCCCCTATTTTTGGATCATTTATTATATGAAAATCTGATGGCTTAAAATACTCGCCACTTCACACAATTAATAGTTGATAGTAATTATTATTAATAATCACAGACTTTTAACCGGGATAAATTAAGCACGTTGAGTTTGCTAAGGTCAAAACTTAAAAAAAAGGTAGTTTTTATTTTTACTATTTTGCATTTATTAAACGTGTCACATATATAACAAATATAGCCCTTGAAAATAATTTTGAGATAATTTAACTTGTTGTTAATGATTAATTCTTTTTTAATGAAAATGAATTAAATCAAAAAATATCTTAGAATTGAAAAATAAATATTGATAACCAGGTGAGGTTTTACAAGCATTATCACCTACATCATGCATGTTAAACAATAGAAAAACACCTAGCTAATGACTAACGTACTATGGCTACAGGGTGGTGCTTGTTCAGGCAACACCATGTCATTTCTCAACGCCGAAGAACCGACAGTCTGCGATTTAATTGCCGACTTTGGCATCAACTTACTTTGGCATCCATCCTTGGGGTTAGAAATAGGCAACAACTTGCAAACAATGCTGTGGGATTGCATTTCTGGCACAATTCCCTTAGATATCTTGGTATTTGAGGGGAGTGTTGTTAACGCCCCCAATGGCACAGGCGAATGGAATCGGTTTGCCGATCGCGCCATGAAAGATTGGTTAGCAGACCTCGCCAAAGTTGCTCATTTTATCGTAGCTGTGGGCGACTGTGCCACATGGGGAGGAATTCCCGCCATGTCACCAAACCCCACCGAGTCGGAAGGTTTGCAATTTCTCAAGCGTCAAGAAGGCGGCTTTTTAGGTAAAGACTTCTTGTCTCAAGCCGGATTACCTGTAATTAATATACCTGGATGTCCCTCCCATCCCGACTGGATTACGCAGATATTAGTTGCGATCGCTACTGGACGCATAGCAGACATTGCTTTAGATGAACTAAATCGTCCCCAAACCTTCTTCAACAGTTATACCCAAACAGGTTGTACCCGCAACGTCCACTTTGCTTACAAAGCATCAACCGCCGAATTTGGTCAGCGTAAAGGATGCCTATTTTATGACTTGGGTTGTCGCGGCCCCATGACCCATTCTTCCTGCAACCGCATCTTATGGAACCGCGTCTCTTCCAAAACTCGCGCCGGAATGCCTTGTTTAGGTTGCACCGAACCAGAATTTCCGTTCTTTGACCTCAAACCCGGAACCGTATTTAAAACCCAAACAGTGATGGGAGTTCCCAAAGAATTACCGCCAGGGGTGAACAAAAAAGACTACGCTTTACTCACAATGATTGCCAAAGATGCTGCACCAGCTTGGGCAGAAGAAGACTTTTTCACAGTTTAGTCATTAGTCAGTCGTTTCCGAAGTTCTGATGCCTGCGGCAACCCCTTCGGGGAACGGAGGAAGCCTCCGCTCAGACTTCTCTCTTTGTCATTTGTAAAGAACTAATGACCAATGACTAATGACTAATGACCAAACACTAATGACTAAGGACAAATGACAAATGACAATTCAATCATTAGACATTTCGCCTGTCGGTAGAGTTGAAGGCGATTTAGATGTCCGAGTTGACATTGATAATGGACGGGTAGTCAACGCTTGGACACACGCGGAACTATTTCGCGGATTTGAAGTTATCCTTCGCGGTAAAGACCCCCAAGCCGGATTAATTGTTACACCTCGGATTTGCGGTATTTGCGGCGGTTCTCACCTGACTTGTGCATCTTGGGCATTAGATACAGCTTGGGAAACAGAAGTTCCTCGCAATGCAATTTTGGCGAGAAATCTCGGTCAAATTGTCGAGACAATTCAAAGCATCCCCCGCTATTTTTATGGTTTGTTTGCCATTGATTTAACAAATAGAAAATACCGCAATAGTCGCTTTTATGAGGAAGCTGTTAGACGCTTTGCTGCTTTCACTGGCAAATCTTATGAACTAGGCATAACAATTTCCGCTAAACCCGTAGAAATTTATGCACTATTAGGCGGACAATGGCCGCATTCTAGCTACATGGTTCCCGGTGGCGTGATGTGCGCCCCGACTTTAACAGACATTACCCGCGCTTGGGCGATTCTAGAATATTTCCGCACCAATTGGTTAGAACCAGTGTGGTTGGGTTGTTCTTTAGAACGCTACGAACAAATCCAGACTTATGACGACTTCAGGGATTGGCTGGATGAAAACCGAAATCATCGAGATTCCGACTTAGGTTTTTATTGGCGCATGGGTTTAGATATCGGTCTAGATAGATATGGTGCTGGTGTTGGTAAATATGTCACTTGGGGATATTTAGCCCATGAAGATAAATACCAAAAGCCGACTATCGAAGGACGAAATGCGGCGATGATCATGAAAAGTGGAGTGTATGACAGCTTCACACACACTCACACCTTAATGGATCAGTCATTTACCCGCGAGAATACAACTCACTCCTGGTACGATGAAGGGACAGAAGACGTTCACCCAAGCGATCGCACCACTAAACCCACTGCGAATAATACAAAAGATTTCGATAACGCCTACTCTTGGTCGAGTGCAGTCCTACACAAAGACTTCGGACGTTTGGAAGTTGGCCCCTTAGCGCGGCAATTAGTTGCAGGTGGTAAACATGGCGAATCTTGGCAGCACTACGACGGCTTTATCCTCGATGTCTTCAAACGGATGGGTGGCGCTAGTATCCATGTGCGTCAGCTTGCACGACTTCACGAAATTGTCAAGTTATATCGGCAAGCCGAACACTGTTTGCGCGAATTCAAATTAAACGACCCCTGGTATATCAAACCCAAAGAAAAAGATGGTCGCGGTTGGGGTGCAACAGAAGCAGCACGCGGTTCCTTGTCTCACTGGGTAGAAGTGGAGGGCGGTAAGATTAAGAATTACCAGGTGATTGCCCCAGGTACATGGAATATTGGCCCTCGTGACGGTGAAGGAATTCGCGGCCCCATTGAAGAAGCTTTAATTGGCACACCCATTTACGATTCTAGCGATCCTGTGGAAGTTGGTCATGTGGCGCGATCGTTTGATTCTTGTTTAGTGTGTACAGTTCACGCCCATGATGCTAAAACTGGTGAAGAGTTAGCGCGTTTTCGGACTGCTTAAAAGATGCTATAACTAATGGCTAATTATTTTTCAGTTAGTCATTAGCTGTGTTTTTTAGCATGTTAGATATTATGAACTCTCCTGTTGCTCCTCAGAATGGAATAGACATTATTTGATTGACCCACTCTTCAGCAGTAGAAACTTCCCAAACCAGGATGACAGCTTCAAGGGCTTCACTGATTGAGAGATTTTGAGAGAGAACCAGAACCCCACAACTAGTTTGTGACATAATGAACTGACCAAATTCAGCAGGCATAGTCTTACGATCATGGGTTATAAGAACTCTGCTATTCTGTGCTGCTATCGCCAATACCTCTGAGTCTTTCTTGCCTTCAAGTCCTGCTGCATAGGCTGATTGAAAATCAAGATTTGGTTGTCTGCGTACTGCACCAGTTACGATTGCTTGCTTAAGGTCAGCATCTGCTTGAAATCGAACTGATGTCATACCTTGTTCTGCTTCTGTGTTTGAGCGGCTTTTAACTTTTGATACAGAAGCGGATTCTTGTCTCTACAGGACTGTTGCAGTTTCTCAAACTCTGCTTCACCCTCCTTTAAGTACGCATCAACTAACTCTCGGTTGGCAAGATAGAAGGCTATGGCTCCATAAACCTTCTCCAGCGAGAGCAAAGGGAAGTCATGAGCAATGCTTTCTGGGGATTCTCCATTTAAAAAAGCATACACAACTGAATCGAGGGAAATGCGCGTCTGTACGATCCAGTAACCTTCACCTCGTTGTTCAATATACTGCTTTGTTAGGGTTGGTGTTACTGTCATAGGGCATGGTGGCGACTCTTTGCCTACATATTAGGCGATCGCGCCTAGATTAATATGTCAATATTTTAGTGACAGATTTGCTTAAAGCAAGATTTCATAACTGGTTTTAGTCATTAGCTGTTTTTTACCACATGAGATATTATGCCATGATTAGAAGTAGCTAGGGCATGAGGGAAAAGTTTATGACTATAACTATAGAAGCTGTTTATGAACAAGGGGTACTCAGGCTATCACAGCCGATTCCCTTAGCCGAAGGAACTCGTGTTGAAGTCACTGTAATTTCTACTGAGGCTAAACCTAAAAACAAAACTCCTAGAGAGATTCTGGCACAAATTGCAGCCATACCCTTAGAAGTTAGCAATGATAAATTTTCTGGTCGAGATCATGACACTATTCTTTATCCTTCTTATATATAGTGCAGCTATCTACAGTGTACCGCAGTGTTAGGTTTGACAATATCAAAGACTATTGTCTCAAGAAACCATGTAACCTATTAGGAATTTCAAAGATGAAGAAACTAATATACTGAATATTATCCAAGTAATTCTGCCAACAATTTGTCTAGTCAATTTTTTATTATTATTTTCAAACTCCTCTATAGCTTTTTCATCTCCTCGTGTAATAGAAAAGCTTGGATATTCCTCAAATTTATTTACTCGTTTGTCTATAAAATTTTCAATTTTAAATCCTGAAAATAACCCAGTTAGAAAAATTGCTGCCAAAAATATGAAAAGATTCTGTAGTGTTTCAACTGAGATTTCTTCTTTGATTCCTAAAATAGGAAACAAGTAATTTGAGTATTGGCATACAATTATTAAAAGCACGATAGGCGATGCGTAACGAATAATCTCACTCAAGAACTTCCCTTGCTTTTTGAAAAACCTCTGAACAAAGCTAGATTCAGGAGAATCTCTCAAACCCTCATACCAATTGATCACGACATTCAATAATTCGATTGCAATAATATTATTGACAAAATCAACTTTACAGATACTAGAAGATCGCGCCTCTATTAACTCCTGAATGTTATCACTTGTAAGAATTAGCTGAAACATATCTTTAGGTGGAATATAATTACCAAGCCTTAACTTTATCGAATGTCTTTGAGGAATTTGATAGCCCGGTAATTTAATTACAAAATCCCAGTGTATCGTAACCGTTTGAATTCTTTCATTAATAGTGTTCCAATTCTCTCTTTCAAATTCAGCCCAAGTAGAGTAGTCCTTAATTTTTTTATTTGAGAGAATGAAATTAATTGAGCCGATACTTGCAGTTAGATCATGATTCCTGAGTTTAGCTCGTATTTGTTCATTAATATTTATGATATCCCCTAGTTCCAAAGTCTTTTTACCTGGAAGTAAACGGATCTCTGTATCAGGCTTTGCATTAAGTTGATAAAAGAGAGACTTGAAATCATCAAGGAACGTATTTGCTCCAGTCTGTTGTGGAACAATACTTGAATTTTCATAGGTTTGAGAATTATTCATGACAGTAAATTTTGCAGTATATAGAGTCAAAATTATAACTTTTATAATTTTTCAATGTCAACATTACAGTCTAATGGTACAGCTTACAAATGGCAGATATCTGTAAAATAAACGAACAGAAAGGTCGCCGGGTCATCCGCTCCACAATATTGTTTGCCTGTTGTTAGAACTACAAATATATTAGGACTTACGCACACTCTACGAATTTTTGGCGTCCTTGGCGTCTTGGCGGTTCGATAGATTAAGCTTTTTAGCAATTCTTTGCGTAAGTCCTGTATATCAGATCTGATATAAATAACGGCATGGATGAAAACGATAAACCTTTAGTTTGGTTGCATGGTGAGGTTAAAACTCCGTCATTCAGCCTGGAAGCACGCATAAAAGTAGATGTACTGCTCAGATGCAGCAAGGTGAAAACCTTGGTATGCCTACATTTGCTACTTCGGCGTTCGCATTTGCTACTTTGGCGACTACATTTGTTACTTCGGCGTTCGCATTTGTTACTTCGGCGTTCGCATTTGCTATTTCGGCGTTCGCATTTGTTACTTCGGCGTTCGCATTTGTTACTTCGGCGTTCGCATTTG